>CAYSIC010000006.1:10678-77514 GCA_964430985.1 uncultured Atopobium sp. | reverse complement strand
GGCCTTGGGGTCGTACCGGCGACCTCCGAGATGCGACGTGCCTCCACGACCGACTACAACCTCAGACTCGCCCTCCTTCTGGCCGGCTACGCATTTGCGGTGGCCCCCGAGCTCGAAGAGGCATGGGTGGCCGGGGTCGTGGACACCGCGTCCGGCCATGCCTGCTACTACTCAGTGCGCCTCACGCGCGCCGCGCTCGCGAGCATCGACCTCACGGCGACGTTCGATCCTCTCGACGTGCTGCAGGCCGCCGGGGCGACGCTCAGTGGCGACGAGCGGGGGCTCGCCGCCGTGCGCCAGGGCTTCTCGCTCGAGGACGAGCTCTTCTGCCCCGCACGCAGACACGACCCCGTGGAGCTCTCCGACGCCGTCCTGGACGCAAGCGCTTCAAGAGCCTTGGGCTGCACACATGCGAGCGGGCTCTCCATCGACGAGGGCCGGCGTCGGCGACATGTGGCCTCCGAGCTCTCCCGCGGGCTCACCAGCTCCACCGAGGACAACGTCCGCCTGCTCCTCTCCGTCGTTGGCGAGGGGGCGCCCGACGACGTAGCTCGTGCAGCCCGACGCTGCGTGGCGAAGCTCATAGACGGCACGCTCGCCGACGACCCCCTCGCCATTGAGGATGAGTTCGTGAACGGGGACCCGCTCGCACGCGCGGCGGCACGTGCGAGCGACCTCCTGGTCTCCCGTGACTTCCTCGACGCCCAGAAGGCTTCCGAGGAGGGGCTCGCACAGGCGGATAAGGATGCAGGCTCTCCTGCGAGCAACGGCGAGCGGCCGGCACGCGCCTTCGGAAGCTACGCTGACCGCGCGCTGTACAATCGCCTCGTCGCCCCAGAGGGACCTCTCTGCGAGCTTGCGCCCAACGCATCAGTCGACGCGCATGCCATAGCCTCGGCGGCCGCGCTCGCTCAGGGCCGCGTGGAGGAGGCCCTCGCCCACGCACGTCACGTAGTCGAGGTCGCGCCACTCTCTGCCCAGGCAAGCCTGCACCTGTCCCACTGCCTCGAGGCCGCAGGCGACGTCGAGGGAAGCGAGCGCGAGCTCTGCCGCCTGCTCTCCCTCGCACACGACCCGGAGTCGATCGGCCTGGGCTACCTGCGCGTGGCGCAGCTCGAGTGGCAACGGGGGCGCGTGCTCGCGGCACAGGCATGCTATCAGCGCGCTCTGCGCTACCTTCCCGCGCCCACCATCATGGCGGGTCTCGCCTTCGTGACCTTCGTGGGACAGGCGAGCGGCTCCGGGAACGCGCAACTTCCCGACGACCAGGCCGACGCCGCACTCGAGGCTGCCGAGATCCCGCTCGCCCCCACCCGTGAGGTCTCCGACACGTTTCTCGAGGCGGCGCGCGCGGCCGTGGACAGCGAGCTGTTCGGCGTGGCGCGCGACCTCATGAAGACGCTCTGCGCGATGTCGCGTGACGACGTCTACTTTGGCATGCTTCGCTCGCTCGAGGACGCCCCGGATCGCTAGCGCGCGGGTGCGGCGCATGTCCCGCGCGGCGCTCGCCTCCCGGGCGCGGGCTTTCTCGGATGTGAGTGTGTGAGCGCCTCCCGGGCGCGGGCTTTCTCGGATGTGAGTGTTCCTCACACTTGACTCTGCGGATGTGAGTGCGTCAACACACTCACAAGCGCTGAATCGCGCGCTAAAGGCGCTCACTTCCGCTCAATCAAGCGAGCCCTTGGGCACATCCCCGGATGCGTCAGACGCGACGATGCAGACGAGCGTGAAAGTGTGTGTCCGAGCCGGGCCGGAGGGTGCGCCTCTGAGAAATCAGCTCGAAGCCGTGCCCGGCCTCGCTGGCGAGAAACGCCTCGACCACGCCCTCGTCCTCCTCGACCAGGATCGAGCAGGTCGCGTAGACGAGCGTCCCACCCTCCCCCACGCGCTCCGAGACGGCGCTCACGATCTGAAGCTGGAGGTCGGCGAGTTCGCGGGCGGCGGTGGCCCTCAAGGACCACGCAATCTCGGGATGACGCGCAAGCGTGCCCGTCCCCGTACATGGTGCGTCAACGAACACCAGGTCAAAGCTGCCGAGAGAGGCGTCGAGCGCACGAGCGTCAGCCACGATGCACCGGACGTGGTCGGCCACGCCGGCGGTCTCCATGCGCCTCGCTGCACGATCGGACCTGCGCGCGTCGACCTCCACGGCCACGATCTCGCATGGGCCGCCGGCAGCGCATGCTGCTCCTTCGAGCAGCACGGTCTTGGTCCCACGACCCTGCCCCACCTCGAGCACGCGCGCGCCGGGCGCAGGCGCGTCCGCGAGCACGACCTCCTGTGCGGATAGGTCGCACGGCAGCACGAGGGCTCGCTCGACCAGGCTCGATCCCGCAAGCGCCCCGGGACGACCAAGGGAGAATGACCCCGGCAGAGGGCCCAGAACCGGCTCGCAGCCGGCGTCTGCCAGCAGGCGCTCGGCCTGCCTGGTCGAGAGGAGCGCACGGTTGACGGCCACGGTGGCCGCGGATGGCGCGAGAGCCTCAGATGCCCAGGTAGACGCACCCCTCGACCCGAGCGAGGCAAGCGCGCGCTCGCAGAGCCACTCCGGCAGCGCGCCAACGCGGGCCAAATCCGCCGCACCGAACGTCCCGCCCTCCACGCGCTCGCGCGCGGCGGCCAGCACGGGCACGTCCTTCTCGGCAATGCGACGCAAGACGGCGTTGGCCAGCCCCGCAGCGTGCGAGGCCACGCCGCGCACAAGCTCGACTCCCTGGCTCACGCAGACCTCGTCGGGCGTGGAGAGGTAGAGCAGCTCGAAGGCGGACAGGCGCAGGGCGTCGCGCACGCGCGGCTCCAAGCGCGAGGTGCGCGCGAGATGCGCGCCGATTACGCGATCGAGCTCCCCGGTGGCGGCCACGCAACCCATGACGAGCCTAAAAACAAGGGCACGATCGCGCTCGGAGAGCCCCGACAGCGCCTCGGAGTCGCGCAGGAGATCGCGCGCACGCGCATCCCTGCGACGACGCTCGCCCAAAAGGCCGAGCGCACAGGTCCGCGCCCTCGCGGCGCGCGCCACCTAGACGCGCTCCCAGAAGAGCTCGCCACGCAGTCCAGCCGCCCAGGAGGAAACGTCTCGATCACCCTTGCCGTCGGGACGCACGCGCAGGAGCTCGAGGGTCCCCTCGGCACACCCCAGAAGCACGCGACCGTGCGTCACCGTCACCGCACCGGCCTCCACGAACTCGTCGGCTACGCGCGCCCCAAGCACGCGCAGGCCGCGCCTGGACAGCGCGAGGCGCGCCGGCGCCGTGTCCCCAGAGGCCCGCACGCGCCTCACGCAGGCCGCGGCCGAATCCTCGGGCGACAGGCGCATCTCGGCCTTGGTCAGCTTGGGCGCGAGGGTCACCTGGGAGACGTCCTGCTCATGCCAGACGACCGTGCCATCTGCAAGGGCGTCAAGCGCGCCGACGAGCTCGGAGGCGCCCAGGCCGGACAGCTCGGCCGTGAGCTCGCCGGCATCCTTCTCGCCCACCTCGACCGAGGCCTGGGCGCACCAGGCTCCTGCGTCCAGGTCGTGGGCCACCCGCATGATCGAGACGCCCGCGCGCTCGTCTCCCGCCAGGATCGCACGCTGGATGGGGGCGGCCCCGCGCCAGCGCGGCAGGAGCGACGCGTGCACGTTCACGGCACCCAGGGGCGCGACCGAGAGAAGCTCGTCGGGCAGAATGCAGCCGAAGGCCACGACGCAGATGACGTCCGGCTTCGCCGCACGCACGGCCGCGATGGCGGCCTCGTCCATGCGACGAGTCTCGAGCACGTCGAGGCCCAGCTCGAGCGCGCGTGCCTTCACGGCGGACGGCTCGAGGACGCGCCCGCGCCCGCGCACGGCGTCCGGGCGCGTGACCACGAGCGTCACGTCGTGGCGCTCGGCAAGGGCCGAGAGGGACGAGACGGAGAACTCCGGCGTCCCCATGAAGACGATGCGCATGGCCCCCCCCTACTCCTCGACCGCGGTCTCGCCAGGTCGAGCGCCTGCCTCGACGGCCTCCTCGCAGGCGCGCATGGCCTCGACGCGCTTCAAGGGCGGCAGGTGGTCGACCATGGTCCTGCCGTGGACGTGGTCGATCTCGTGCTGCAGGCACACGGCCAGGAGGTTGCCCTCGGCCTCGTACTGCATGAGGTCTCCGTCAAGGTTCTTGGCGCGCACCACCACATGACTCGGACGGCTCACCGGAACGCTGATACCCGGGAAGGACAGGCAGCCCTCCATGGTCTCGCGCTCGGGGCCGTCAGCGACCACGATCTGGGGATTGATAAGCACATAGGGGTTCTTCTTGCCGCCCCTGCCAGCGTAGTCCACGTCGACGACCACGATCTGGCTCATCGCACCAATCTGCGGGCCGGCCAGGCCACAGCCGTCCGAGGCGTACATCACCTTGAGCATGCGGTCGGCCAGACCGTGCACGTCGTCATCAATCTTCTCGATGGGTGTGCACTCCGTGAAGAGGCGCGGGTCGGGCGAGAGCACGACGTCTCTTGAGTCGTTCATGTCTATCTCCTTCTGCCGGCGGGCACGCCGTCGGCGTCACATCAGGTCGTATGCGTCAATGTCCACTGCCATGTTACTACCCACCGGACGCCGGATCGATGCCGCGCAGTCACCGAGCACACCGCCCAGATCCGCGCTCACGGGAGCCTTGACCATTACGTGGCGGCGCACCTGGTCCTTCGCGCGCGCCTTCACGCAGTCGGCCGGGCCCAGCACCTCCCAGCCCGCGAGGCCCCTCGTGCGAGCGCGGACGGCGTCGGCGAACGCGGCGGAGACCTCGCGCACCATGACCTCTTGCCGCCCCCACACGATCACGTTGGCCAGACGAGCGAAGGGCGGATAGCCCGCCTCGGCGCGCTCGGCAAGCTCGGGGACTAGAAAGGTCGCTCGGTCGTGGGTGGCGACCGCCCGCATGGCGGGATGGGTGGCCCAGTACGTCTGGATTACCACCTCGCCCGCCCGCGCGCCGCGCCCGGCTCGGCCCGCGACCTGCTCAAGCAGGTCGTAGGTCCGCTCGGCGGCGCGAAAGTCCGGCAGCTTGAGCATGGTGTCCGCGTTGACGACGCCCACGAGCGTGACCTCGGGGAAGTCGAGCCCCTTTGCGATCATCTGCGTGCCCACGAGCACGGCGCACTCGGCTGCATCGAAGCGCTCGAGAAGCCGTTGGTGGGCGCCCTTGACGCGCGTCGTGTCGGCGTCCATGCGGATGATCTCCACGCCCTCGGGCAGAAGCATCCCCAGCTCGTCCTCGACGCGCTGCGTGCCCACGCCAAAGGCGGCGAGGTAGCGGCTGCCGCAATTGGGACAGCGCGTGGACGGGTCGGGGTAGGCCGCGACCGGCCAGCTGCGCCCGCAGGTGTGGCAGACGAGCGCGTGAGTGCGCTCGTGGTAGGTCAGCGCGGTCGAGCAGTGCGGGCACTCGGGCACGCAGCCGCACTCCCGGCACATGAGGAAGCTGGCAAAGCCTCGGCGGTTGAGCAGGAGCACGGCCTTCTCGCGGCGCTCGACCACGCCCTCCAGGGCGCGCACGAGCGGGGCCGAGAAGATCGAGCGGCCGCCACCACGGAACTGCTCGGCCATGTCCACGACCGTGACCCGGGGGAGGGCGGCCTCGCCCGGGCGCTCGGGCATCCGAGCGCACGTCCAGGAGGCGCCCGCGAAGCGCCCCTCCCGGCAGCGCTCGAGGCTCTCGAGCGAGGGGGTGGCCGAGCCCAGGACCAGGGCGCAGCCGCGCTCGGCCGCCATGCGCGCGGCCACCTCGCGTGCATGGTAGCGCGGGGACTTGTCCTGCTTGTAAGAGCCCTCGTGCTCCTCGTCGATGATGATGAGGCCAAGGCTGGCGAGAGGCGCGAAGAGCGCCGAGCGGGCGCCCACCACCACGTGGGCGCGCCCGGCGCGCACGAGGTCCCACTGGTCGAAGCGCTCCCCCACCGACAGTCGGGAGTGGAGCACGGCCACCTCCTCGCCGAAGCGGCTGCGAAAGCGCCCCACGGTCTGGGCCGTGAGAGAGATCTCCGGCACCAGGACCAGGGCCCCCTGCCCGTCCGCGAGTGCGCGCTCGATGGCGGCCAGGTAGACCTCAGTCTTGCCCGACCCCGTGACCCCGTCGACCAGGACCACGTCGCCGGACGCGGCCGCGCGGGCGCGCTCGATGGCGGCCAGGGCCTCGACCTGCCCGTCCGTGAGGCGCTCCGGGCGCGGCGCGGCCGCCGAGGAGAGGCTCGTGGACTCGACGCCACGCAGCTCGCGGCAGGTGGCCACGGCAACGACGCCCCTCTTGGCCAGGGCCGTGACTGCGCTGGCGGCGCCAGGGATGGTCGCCGAGAGCTCGGAGACGCGCTGCGGGCCGGCGGCCAGGGCCGCCAGCACGGCACGCTGGCGGCTCGCGGAGCGCGTGGGCGTGAAGTCATTGGCCTCGGGCGTCAGGCTCGCCCAGCGCGCGTCGCGAGGCCCGGCCTTCTCGCTCACGAGCTCCCACGGAGCGTCAGGGGAAGGGCGCGTGACCCTGACCTTCTGACCAGGGGCCAGGAAGGGACGAACCGCGTCGCACAGGGGGCAGGCGTAGGCGCGTGCCATCCAGGCCGCGACGCGCGCCGAGACCTCGTCGAAGGCGGGCGGGGCCAGGACCTGAGCCACCGGCAGGATCTTCTGGGCGGCCACGCCCGCGGGAGGCTCGTCCGAGACGGCCATGACGTAGCCCACGGCCACGCGATGCGAGAAGGGCACGAGAACCGTGGCCCCCACGGCGAGCTCGGGGCCGAGCGCGGCGGGCGCGGCGTAGTCGAAGGTGCCCTCGAGCGCGCGCGTGGGTATGTCGAGCGCGACGCTCGCGTAGCGCATGGGCACCTCCGTTTCCGTTTGCGCCGTAGATTCTGGGAATCTCGATTGTAGTGGAGATTCGTGAGGACGGATGCTGGGCTGCGAGTACCGCCCGGCGACCTCATCCCTTCAGCAAATCGCCGAGCAAAGTGAATAGGGGGTTTGTCCCTCTCACTGTCCCTGCGGTATTCATTGAAAAATGAATACTCTGTTTGATTTTGTACTATATTGTTTCTGAAAGGAATCCATCGTTGATGAGCAACTTTCAGAGGGGTGTCGTCCATGTCATCGGTCATAGTCACGCAGAATCTGAGGAAGTCATTCCCCGTTGGGGGCCGCCGGGGGCATAAGGAAATCGAAATCCTCCACGGCATCGACGTTTGCGTTGAGCAGGGGGAGTTCGTGGGAATCTTCGGCCCGAGCGGTTCGGGAAAGTCGACCCTTCTGCACTGCATGGCGGGGCTGACGCAGGCGTCGGCAGGCTCGGTCAACATGCTGGGCAACGAGCTCACCTCGATGGGCCGCTCGGCCCTGTCCAGGCTCCAGCGCGAACACGTGGGCTTCGTCTTCCAGTCGTTCTGCCTCATCGACTCCCTGAACGTGGCGGACAACGTCGCCCTACCGTCGCGGCTCCTGAGAAGGTCCTTGTCCACCGATGCAGTAGAGAGCCTACTCATCGAGGTGGGCCTTGGTGGTCGTGGCAAGGAGCGCATCCAGTCGCTGTCCGGTGGCGAGCAGCAGCGCGTGGCCATTGCGCGCGCCCTCTCGACGGATCCCGACGTCATCTTCGCCGACGAGCCCACGGGCTCCTTGGACTCCCACAACGGAGCACACGTGCTTGACCTTCTCAAGAAATTCAGCGGGAAACCGAAAAAGGCCGTGGTTCTGGTCACCCACGACCTGTCCGCAGCCAAGCTCGTGGACCGTGCCGTCGTCATACGCGACGGGCTCATCGGCTCGGAGAAGCGGCATCCTACCGCCGAGCACCTCCTCGAACTGATGGAGGCCTAGGATGTTCAAGCTTGCCGCCTCGGACCTCGTCCGCCATGCCAACGTATGGATAGGAGCTTTCGCCGTTGCTATTGTCTGCGGGCTGGTCGGAGAGTACGCCTTCTGCTTGACCTCCTCCTCGCATCGAGTGACCGATGCGCTACAGACGAATCTGCAGACTGCGGGAACGATGATGTTGTTCTTCTCCGTCATCGCTGGGCTTCCCATAGTTGCCTCGGTTGCGAACCTGGTAATTACCCGTCAGCGAATCTCATATGCACTCTGGCAGCTGGCTGGAGCGTCTCCCCGAATCGTGCTGTGGGTGGTTCTTCTGCAGCTTGCTGTCTGTGGCCTTGTCGGCTCGCTCGTCGGTGGCCTGATCTCACTCGCTCTCTATCCCCCTCTCTTTCCCCTCCTCTTTAGCGACTTCGGTCCATCGGTCGTGACGCTTAACGTGACTCCGGATGCCACCGGACTTCCCCTGGTGGCGTTCTGGTCCGCACTCATCTTTTTATGTGGGGGATTCGGTGCCGCCCGAAGGGCCTCAAAGACAAAGCCCCTGGCTGCTCTCTCGGAGCTGGAGCGCACTACGTCTAAGATTCCATTGCTCAGAATCGCCCTGCTGGGTCTCTCTATCGCGTGCGCCGTCTGGTTCTATGACCTTATGAAGACCGCTGATGCGAAGGATGTAATCACCTGGGGCTTCGTCTTCCCCCTTCCCATCATCGGCATCTTCTCCGCCCTCTCTCCCTGGATCCTGCCGGCCGTGCTCCGAGCGTGGTCCATCCTGCTCAGACCCTTCGTCCTGTCCGACCTAGCAGGAAAGGAGGCTCGTTATTCCCTCGCCAGCAGCTCCTCCATGGAGCTTCCCGTCATGGTAGGCTACGCGATTATCTGTGGGTTCTCTTCCGCTCTAGGTCCTCTGGCCGTGTGGTATGCCACGCATGTGGGCTCAGACGGTGATTTCACGGTGGGTTGGACGCCGACGGTCATCATGCTGGGTGGACCTCTTCTCATCTGCGTGGTGGGCGCGACGGCAAGCGCACTGATGTCCGCTGCGGACCGCAGTCAGAGCACCGTCTCCCTGATATCTCTGGGAGCGACCCCGGCGGAGACTGTCTGCGTCAGTCTCATCGAGGCGACACTTCACATGCTCAATGCCCTGATCGTGGGGGTTCTTGCCGTTCTCGTCTCGAGCTTCTTCACGTCTCTGGCCCTCGGGGTAGCTCCTTTCGAGGGGCTAGATCTCGGCGTGGGCCTCGTAGTCTGCGCGGTCGGGCTGGGCCTAGTCGCGGTCGCCCTGTGCGCGGGCACCCTGCACGGCATCCTGCGGGTGCGCGGCGCGAAGTAGCTGGGCTGGAGCGTCGCCAACGTCGCCGCAGCGTGCTCCGTTCTTTGAACGCTATCGGCAGTTTGAGGCCGTTTTTCTCCGCATCAACTGCCGAAAACGTTCAAAGAACGGGGCGGCGACCAGGTTATGGCAGATTCGGATCGGGGAAGCCTTAGCGCAGCCGTGCGAGAAACGCGCGGGCGTCCACGCTGGGGACGGGCGATCCCCCGTAGGCCGCTGCGCCACGCGTGATGATGGCCGTGGCGCCCAGGAGCTCGGCCGTGGCGCGCACGATGCCATCCTCCAGATCGGACTCGTTCGATGAGAAGGCCGCATCAAGGACCGTGCCTGTCAGATCAACGACAGTGACAATCTGGCGAAAGGCATCGAGACGCTCACGCACGACGGCCTCGTTGCGAAAATGGCGGCACAGGATGTAGTACACGTCTTTGAGAGATGAGGCGGGAACCATCATCTCCCATGCGGAGTCATCAAGGGGCTCCCCAAAAGCAGGTCAGTCGATTCTTGATGGCGGGGACGCGTCGCGCTTAGATAGTCGAGAACGATGCTGGTGTCCAGCACCACCCTAGGCTGCCCGACTCGTTCACGCCGCCGTGAGGGAACTGAACCGGCTTTCATTTCTCGAACGCCCACAGAGGAAATGGATGTGTCCCTAGCGCACCTCCCGTGACCACAATAGAGTGAATGTGGTCACAAGGGACGTGGAACAGGTGGGGTGCTTCTCGCATGGGAATGCCGCATACGCCCCGCTGGGCAGAGGCGGGGATTCTCCGACGGGGCGCATGCGGCACTTCCCGGCGTCGAAACACGTGAAGTGCCCCGCCGGGCACTCGTAGGAGAAGCTCGGCGGGGCGCATGCCGCAGTTGAGAAGAAGCGCGTCAGGATTGATCGAGAGGCCCCTACGCCACCCGCGCCTCGGCGACGGCGCGCTTGAGCTCCTCGACGCGGTCGCACCTCTCCCAGGTGAAGTCGGGGTCCTCACGGCCAAAGTGGCCGTAGGCCGCAGTCTTCTCGAAGATGGGGCGGTGCAGCCTGAGGTCGCGCACGATCGCACCCGGGCGCAGGTCGAAGACGCGCTCAACCGCGCGCTCGATCGTCTCGTCGTCCGCTGCGCCCGTGCCGAAGGTGTCCACCATGATGGACAGCGGATGCGCGACGCCGATCGCGTAGGCGAGCTCGATCTCGCACTTGTGCGCCAGACCGGCAGCCACCACGTTCTTGGCCACCCAGCGCGCCGCGTAGGCGGCCGAGCGGTCAACCTTGGTGCAGTCCTTGCCCGAGAAGCACCCGCCACCGTGGCGTCCCATGCCACCGTAGGTGTCCACGATGATCTTGCGGCCCGTGAGACCCGTGTCGCCCATGGGCCCACCGACCACGAAGCGTCCGGTGGGGTTCACGTAGATGTCGGCGTCCCTCCAGCGGATGCCCACCTCGTCCAGGACCGGCGCGATCACGTGCTCGATCATGTCGCGCTTGATGACGCCCATGTCGCTGATCTTGTCGGCATGCTGCGTGGAGACGACGATGGCCGTCACCTCGACGGGACGATCGTCCTCGTAGCGCACGGTCACCTGGGTCTTGCCGTCAGGACGCAGGTAGTCCACCGTGTGGTCCTTGCGCACGGCGGACAGACGCTCGGAGAGCCGCTGCGCGAGGTAGGCGGGCATAGGCATGAGGACGTCGGTCTCGTCGGAGGCATAGCCGAACATCATGCCCTGGTCACCAGCACCGATGGCGTCGATGGGATCCTCTGCGTGGCCAGCCTGAGCGTCGAAGGACTCGTCGACGCCCATGGCGATGTCGGGGCTCTGCTCGTGAATGAGGTTGAGCACGCCGCAGGTGTCGCAGTCGAAGCCGTACTTCGCGCGGTCGTAGCCAATCCGCCGAATGACCTCGCGGGCGATCTTCTGCACGTCAACGTAGGCTGCCGTGCGAATCTCACCGGCCACGATCACGGTACCCGTGGTCACGAAGGTCTCGCAGGCGCAACGGATGTTGTTCACGCAGGCAGGCATGCCGGACGGTGAGACGTAGCCCGCGGCCTCGAGCTCAGTCTCCTTGCGGATGATCGCGTCGAGGACGGCATCGGAGACCTGGTCGCAGATCTTGTCGGGGTGGCCCTCCGTAACACTCTCGGAGGTGAAGAAGTGCGTGCGGTGAGACATTCATTCATCCTTTCCTGATAAGGAGGCATCAAACATAGCGGGGCTCTTGGCCGAGAAGATCGCGCGTGCCCGTGCGGTGCCCACGCCCGAGAAGACCAAATCGAGCATCTCGCGCACGAGCTCGGAGCTCTCGCGCATCGTGACGTCGGGGTCAGCGTACTCGTACACCAGGAACGCGCCGACGACGCCTACGGCGCTCAGGCGGCTGTTGGCCTCGGGGCGTACGAGCCCCTCCTCCTTGGCCCGTTCGAACTGAGCCGTGAGAATCGAGATGATGCGCGCGAGGTGCGTCTCCACGCTCGGGAGCACGTCCCGGGCGTCTGGCGCGGAGCCGCGCGTCATAGCGAGCATGAGGGGCGTCCCAGGACGCAGTCCCTCGACGAGCGCCTGGACGAGGCCAAAGACCGATTCTGCAGAGGAGGGAGCCTTGGCCACGGCAGCTTCGATGTCCTCCACGAGAGCGTCGACCGAACTGTCGAAGACGGAGCGCACGAGCGCGGTCTTGTCGGCGAAATAATAGTAGAGGGCGCCCTTCGACATCGTGCAGCGCTCCGAGACCTCGCTCATCTGAAAGTCGGTGCTGCCGTGCTCGACCATGAGCTCGGTGGCGGCGGACATGATCTTCTCGCGGGTGGCCGCGCTCTTGCGCGTCTTGGTGCCCGAGCGTAGACGGGCACCCTGACGGGCAACGGTCTTCTCGATGCCGTCACGCGCCGCGACACGGGCCTCCTGGACATCAGAGGCCAGTCGGGAGGTAACCCTTTCGTTCAAAATGCCCAAGAAAACCCTCTCTCTCTTACTCGTCAGGGCGATTTTACCATCAAGACTAACTTTTTTGAGCTCATTTCAAAAAAATGGACAACGAGCCTCGCGCTCCCCCACCAAATTGTTAGAGTACCGTCCGAACCGATTCGTCGAGAGGGCCCTACGTTGAGACTAGCAGCACGCATCTTCCTCCGAGACCTCAGGAGAATACTCGAAAACCCCGTCGCCACGATCGTGGCGATTGGCGTATGCATCATCCCGTCCCTCTACGCGTGGCTCAACATCCTTGCGAACTGGGACCCCTACGAGAATACCTCCACGGTACCCATCGCCGTGACCATCGAGGACAAGGGCGCCGACGTCGCCGGCATGGGCCACGTCAACGCCGGAGAGATGGTCCGCGAGCGCCTCGCGGAGAACACCCAGCTTGGCTGGACCTTCGTCGACTCCCAAGACGACGCCCGAGAAGGCGTCGAGGCAGGCACCTACTACGCAGCGTTCGTGATCCCCGAGGACTTCACCGACTCCCTCGCTGACGTCCTCCAGGGGGACACCAGCCAGGCACACATCGCGTACTACGTGAACGAGAAAGAAAACGCGATCGCCCCGAAGGTGACCGACACCGGCGCCACGACGCTCGAGAACCAGATCGCCAACCAGTTCGTAGCCCTGGCAAGCCAGACGGTGACCGAAGAGCTCCGCGAAGGCGCCAAGGGCGCCGCGGCGAGCCTTGACGAGGTGCGTGCCAGCGCCGAGGCCGACCTGCGTGACGCCGGGGACGAGGTCGGAGCGCTCGCCGACGACCTCGAAGACGCCCAGGGCACGATCGAAGGCACCCGCAAGACCGTGACCGAGGCGCGCGAGACGCTCGCGGAGCTCGACGGAGCATCGACTTCGCTCACCAGCTCGCTCAACGAGGCTCTCGACCAGCTCTCCACCACGCGCTGCGACGCGGGAACGCTCGCGTCGCAGCTCAACTCAGCCCTCGTCACGGGGAGCACCTCTATTTCGGGCGTCTCGTCGACGGCCTCCTACGACATCGGCCAGATCACGGGCGACATCGGCTGGGCGCAGGGCAAGATCGATGCCGCCCTATCGCAGGTTCGCGCGCTCAACGGCACGGTCCAGACGCTTAGGACCTCACTTGAGAACACGAGGACCACGATACTCTCGCTCAAGCTAGGAAGCGCATCTGCCCAGTTCCAGACCGAGGCCGTCAACCAGCTTGACACGGAGATTAGCTACCTCGTGGAGCTCTCGGACGCCCAGCTCGCTCGTCTCGACGAGCTCGAGGCCCTCTCGGATGACGTCAAGGCCGGAAACGACGCGGTCCTTGGGCTCTCCGACGCGATGAACGAGGCCGTGCAGATGAGCTCCCAGGGCCTCTCCGAGCTTCAGACAGACCTCTCGCAGACGACCGTGCCCGCGCTCTCGGGTGCGCTCGACTCGTTCTCGGACGCGGGCGGGCGGCTCGCAGGCACGTCCTCGGCGATCACCCCCTTGCTCACGCAGGCCGACGGCACGCTCAAGCAGCTCGACGCCGTGCTCGCGCAGAGCTCCGACGCCGTGGGGCAGACGCTGTCCTCCCTGCGTGCGACCGCCGCGCACCTGGCGTCGCTCGCCGACGACGCGGCCGCCGTCCAGAGCGCCGAGAACCTCGCGGGAATCGAGGACCTGCTCTCGATTGACCCCCAGGCCGTGGGCTCGTTCATGGGCTCCCCGGTCGAGATGGTCCTGGCTCCCGTCTATCCCGTCGTGAACTACGGCTCGGGGGTCACGCCGTTCTACACGAATCTCGCCCTCTGGGTCGGTGGCTTCGTCCTGGTGGCGATCTACAAGCTCGAGGTCGACGACGAGGGCATCGGCCACTTCAAGCCCTGGCAGGGCTTCTTCGGCCGTTGGTTCCTCTTGGGTCTTCTCGGCCAGGTGCAGGCCCTCGTCTGCTGCATCGGTGACATCATGCTCGGCATCCAGTGCCTGCATCCGGTCGCGTTCGTCTTCGCGGGGATGGTCGAGAGCCTCGTCTACGTGTTCTTCATCTACTCGATCAGCACGGCCTTCAAGCACATCGGCAAGGCGCTCGGGGTCCTTCTCGTGATCCTTCAGATCCCCGGTGCCTCGGGCACCTACCCGATAGAGATGATGCCGGGCTTCTTCCGAGCGCTCCACCCGTGGCTTCCCTTCACCTACGGCATCAACGCGATGCGCGAGGCAATCGCGGGGTACTATGGCGCCTACTACGCGCAGAGCCTGCTTGTGCTGCTCGTCTACCTGATCCCGGCGCTTCTCATTGGCGTCACGGCGCGCCGGCACCTCCTAAACGTGAACGCCCTCTTCGATCGGAAGCTCGCGGAGACCGATCTCATGATCTCCGAGCGCACGAGTCCAGAGGGAGCCCGCTTCCGCCTCTCCACGATCGTCAAGGTCATCATGGACTCCAAGGAGTATCGGGCGACCTTCCTTAAGCGCGCAGCCAAGTTCGAGCTCATGTACCCCACTCTCGTAAGGCGTGGCTTCGCCGCGCTCGTCTGGGTGCCCCTGATTCTCCTGGCCCTGCTCTTTGTGGCGCCGGCAAAGTTCGCGGCACTCGTCTGCTGGATCCTGTCACTGATCGTCATCTGCGCGTTTCTCATCGTCGTCGAGTATCTCCACGACCGCGTGGGCGAGAAGGTCGGACTTGCGGACAGGAATCGCAAAGAGCTCTACGCGCTTCTCGACGACGAGTTGCGCGACGAGCTCATGGCGTTCGCCCCTCTTGACAAAATGAGACTCGCCGGCAGAACCGAGACGAACGACCCCGGCCCCGAGGCCGAGGATGCCGAGAGGCTGCTCCACACGCCCGAGAACACCGAGAGAGGGGGCGATGACTAGTGGGCAAGATCTGGGCCTTCATCCGCCGGGACGCCCGGCACTTGCACGCCAACGTCATTAGTCTCGTGGTAATCGCGGGCATCATAGTGGTCCCCACGTTCTATGCCTGGTTCAACATCGCCGGTAGCTGGGACCCCTACGGCAACACCAGGAACCTCAAGGTGGCCGTGGCAAACTCAGACGAGGGCTACACCTCCGAGCTCATGCCCGTGAGCCTCAACCTCGGCGAGCGGGTCGTCGCGGACCTACGCGAGTCCTCGTCAATCGGCTATGTGGTCACGGGCGAGGACGACGCCATCGAGGGAGTCCGCTCGGGCGAGTACTACGCGGCAATCGTGATTCCCGAGAACTTCTCGCGAAGCATGATGACCGTCCTCTCCGACACGCCCTCCCAGGCGCAGGTCGACTTCTATCAGAACGAAAAGGCCAACGCAATCGCCGAAATCGTGACCAGCAAGGCCTCGACGGCGGTTCAACAAGACATTGACGCGTCCTTCGCACGCAGCGTCACGACGGTGGGCGACGAGCTCGGGAGCAGTCTCGACGACGAGCGGGTCTCACAGGTCGCGGCCAGGCTCGACGGGGCCGTGACGGACGCGCAGTCCGATCTTGGCGACGCTGCGGACGACGTGAGGAGCTTCTCGGCCCTGATGGACTCGACGCGGGGGCTCCTAGACACCGGCTCCTCGAACTTTGATACCTCGCTCTCCTCGACGCTCGCCGTAAGCGCGACGCTGCGCGAGACGGCCTCGGGCGTGCGCGACCTAGGCAACGCGCTCGACGGCACCACGTCCTCGCTCAGCGCCACCCTGAGCAGGAGCGCGGCCAGCCTCGACTCGGTGAGCGCGGCGATCGACGACGCGTTCCTGACCGCAGGCGGCCAGACCGAGAAGCTCGAGGGCGCCCTCGACAGCATCAGGGATTCCGTGGAGTGGCAGATCGGCGAGCTCACCAAGCTCAGCGATGCGCTCGACGGAACCGACGAGCTCTATGACACATACGAGGACCGCTTCAGTCAGGACTACCTTAACGGCAAGGTACACGTGGACCTCGACCAAATCCACGAGACGCGCGTCGAGGTCCAGGGGCTGAACGCCCGCGTCCAGTCCGCGCTCGCGAAGCTCGGGGAGCTCTCGGCTCAGCTCGGGAAGACCGCCGACGACCTCGCGTCGGGAGCCACCGACGCCAAGGCCGCCCGCGACGCGCTCGACGAGCTCGTAGCCGATGCCAAGGCCGGGTTTGGATCAGTGAGCGATGACTACGAGTCGAACGTGCGCGGGTCGCTCGTGAACCTCGCCGACCAGATCGAGTCCGCAGCCGACACGGCAGAGAGCCTCACCGAGGGCGTCGATTCCACGCTCGACTCGGTAGGTTCGAGCTCGGCCGCCGCATCAGGCTCGCTCGGCACCGCGTCGGAGTCGCTGGCTGGTGCGGCCGACACCCTGGACGAGGCCGCGGGCAAGCTCGCGGACCTGCACTCCCGTCTGAGAGCGGCGCTCGATGCGGACGACGCGAGCCAGGTGCGCACGATTCTCTCGTCCGGACCCGATGCCCTCGCCTCGTTCATCGCCGAGCCCGTGGCGATCGATCGCAATCCCATCTACGCGACCGAGAACAACGGCTCCGCAATGACACCGTTCTACACGACCCTCGCCATCTGGATCGGCGGAGTGATTCTCTGCGCACTCGTGAGGGCCAACCCGAGCGAGCAGGCGCTGCGCGAGACGGGGTGCAGCCACGGCCAGGCCTACGTGGGACGCCTCTGCCTCTTCGTGGCCACCGGCCTGCTGCAGTCGACGCTCATCTGCGCGGGCGATCTCTATTACCTGGGCGTGCAGTGCGAAAGCCCCCTGCTGCTCTTCCTCACGTGCTGGGTCACGAGCTTCGCGTTCGTGAGTGTCATCTATTCCCTGACTGCCTCGTTCGGCGACGTGGGCAAGGCTGTGGCGGTCCTGCTCATGGTCATCCAGGTCGCGGGCTCGGGCGGCACGTTCCCCCGCGAGATGCTGCCCGCGGCCTTCCAAGCCGCCTACCCTTGGCTGCCCTTCGTTCACGCGGAGAGCGCCATGCGGGCAGCGATGTTTGGAACATACGCCAACGACCTCTGGGCCTCGCTCGGGGCCCTGCTCGTCTTCGTCGTGGCGTCGCTGCTCCTGGGCCTGGTGCTGCGCGTGCCCATCATTCACGTCAACGAATGGGCGGAGCGCAAGCTAGAAGGCACCAAGCTCATGTAATCGCGGCCCGCCGGGCAGCTCGACCCGGCGGGCCCGCTCTCGGCACCACCCAACGGCTCGGGGCGCGTCGTACGCCTGTCTCGCCCCCACCCTCCCCGCGCTATACTGGCCAGCGTATGTGAAGACGGCACTCCAAGGAGCATCCATGTCCGACAGCACCATTCCCGTCCGCGTTCGCTTCGCGCCCTCCCCCACCGGCAAGCTCCACGTGGGCGGCGCGCGCACCGCAATCTACAACTGGGCCTTCGCCCGCTCCAACCACGGAACCTTCATCCTGCGCATCGATGACACCGACCCCACGCGCTCGACCGAGGAGAACACCCAAATCATCCTGCGCGCCATGCGCTGGCTGGGCCTGGACTGGGACGAGGGTCCCGAGGTCGGCGGGGACTTTGGCCCCTACAAGCAGACCGAGCGCGCCGAGCTCTATCGCGCGGCCGCACGTCGCCTCTGGGACGAGGGGAGGGCGTACCCGTGCTTCTGCACGCCCGAACAGCTCGCGGCCGACAAGGCCGCCGCTCAGGAGCGCAAAGACCCCTTCCAGGGCTATCAGCGCCGCTGCCGTGACCTCGACCCCGCCGAGGCGCGCGCCCGCGTCGAAGCCGGAGAGCCATACGTCCTGCGCATCAAGGTTCCCCTCGATCGCGGCGACGTGGTGGTCCACGACGCGGTCCACGGAGACGTGACCTTTGACGCCAAGGAGCTCGACGACTTTGTCATCCAGCGCACCGATGGCACCCCCACCTATAACTTCGCCACCGTGGTCGACGACGCCGCCATGCAGATCACGCACGTCATCCGCGGCGACGACCACCTCTCCAACACCCCGCGTCAGATCATGGTCTACGAGGCTCTGGGAGCCCCCGTTCCCACCTTCGCGCACCTCTCGATGATCCTGGGCGCGGACGGCAAGAAGCTCTCCAAGCGCCACGGCGCCACCAACGTCGAGGAGTACCGCGACGCGGGCTACCTCTCCGACGCCTTCGTGAACTATCTGGCGCTTCTGGGATGGTCCCTCGACGGCGAGACCACGATCGTGCCGCGCGCAACCCTGGCCGCGCGCTTCTCGCTCGACCACGTCTCCAAGAACCCGGCCACCTTTGACCCGGCCAAGCTCGACTGGATCAACGCGACCTATCTCAACACGATGACGGACGAAGAGTTCGCGCAGAAGGTCATGGTCCCCGAGCTCGTCGGCGCGCACCTCATGGCCCCCGGCGAGAAGCGCGATCCCGCCTGGCTGTGCGCACTCGCCCACGTGGTGAAGCCTCGCACCAAGATGTCCGCCGACGCCGCACGAGTGGCGGCCCCCGTCTTTGCCACGGCCGCCACCCTCGCCTACGACGAGAAGTCCGTGTCCAAGGGACTCGCCAAGGACGGCGTCGGCGCGATCCTGGACGCCGCCTCCGAGGCGCTCGACGTCGTGGACGCTGCCGCCTGGACGGCCGAGGCCGTGGACGGCGCGCTGGAGACTCTGCCCGAGGAGCTGGGCCTCAAGAAGCGCCCGGTCTTCCAGGCCGTGCGCGTGGCCGTGTGCGGCAACCTGGTGAGCCCGCCCCTCGGCGAGACCATGGCACTCGTGGGCAAGGACGACTGCCTCGCCCGGATCTCTCGAGCTCGCTCGATGACCCTCTAGGACGTCCCCGGGGCGCGTCGAGCTCGCTCGCCGGGCGTCGTGGCCCGCTCCCACACGCACCAAGAACGACCTCGTCCGTCAACGAAGGGAGACGACGTGTCCTCAACGCCACAGACGCTTGCCACCACATCGGCCTTCGAGGTCCTGGGACCCGTGATGGTAGGCCCCTCCTCGTCGCACACCGCGGGCGCCCTGCGCTGCGCGCGCGTGGCCGCCTCGCTCGTGGAGGGCCGCGTGGAGCGCGTGTGCTTCACCCTGTGGAACTCCTTCGCCCACACCCACCGGGGCCACGGTACCGACCGTGCGCTGGTTGCCGGGGTCCTGGGGCTCGACGCCGACGACGAGCGCATCAAGGACTCCCTCGACCTCGCCCGCGAGGCCGACCTCGACGTGAGCTTCGAGATCGGCGGCGACGACGCCTCGATGCACCCCAACACCGTGGACATCGATCTCGAGGGCGCGGATGGCTCTCGCTGTCAGGTGCGCGGCGAGAGCCTCGGCGGTGGCCGGGTGCGCATCAGCCGCATAAACGGGGTGGGCGTGGACATCACGGGGGCCTACGCCACTCTCTTCGTGGCGCACGAGGACGCCCCCGGAGCCCTGGCCGACCTCACGGCACTTCTCGCCTCCGCGAACGTGAACATAGCCTACTGCCGCACCTACCGCACCGAGCAGGGCGGACAGGCCTACACCGTCTTCGAGACCGACGGGGCGCCGGACACCACCGTGGTGCCCATGGTGCGCCGGCTGCGCCACGTGAGCTACGCGACGTTCATCCAAGTGCCGGGCTCGGCCTCTATGCTCTCCCCTGGCGTCACGGCACCCGAGCTCTTTGACAACGGGGCTCAGCTCCTCGCAGCCTGCGAGGAGCGCGGACTCACCATCGGGGCGCTCATGCGCCTGCGCGAGACGCGGCTCACGGGGACCGAGCGCGCCGACGAGGCCATGGCACGCGTGCTCGAGGTCATGCGAAAAGAGACGAGCGAGCCGATCGAGCGGCCCCGGCGCTCCCTCGGGGGATTCATCGGGGGCGAGGCCCAGCGCGTGGACGCGGCCGCGCCGACCCTCGCGCCCGCGCTCATGGGGGCCGCCCAGACGAACGCCGTGGCCCGCGCGATGGCCGTCCTCGAGCGCTCCGCCGCCATGGGCGTCATCGTGGCCGCGCCCACGGCGGGCGCCTCCGGCGTGGTGCCGGGCAGCGTGCTCGCCTGCGCCGACGCGATCGGAGCGGAAGACGACGCCGTGGCGGCGGCACTGTGGTGCGCGGCGGCCGTGGGGCTCAACATCCAGACCTCGGCCTCGGTGGCCGGCGCCGAGGGCGGCTGCCAGGCCGAGGTGGGAAGCGCGGCGGCCATGGCGGCCGCGGCCCTGGTCGAGCTCATGGGCGGGACTCCAGAGGAGGCCCTGACCGCGAGCTCGCTGGCCCTCTCCAACCTTCTGGGCCTGGTCTGCGACCCGGTGGGCGGCCTCGTGGAGGTGCCCTGCCAGGCGAGAAACGCCATCGGCGTGGCGGCGGCCTTCTCGTCCGCGCAGCTCGCCCTGTCCGGAGTGGGATCACTCGTCCCGTTTGACGAGGTCGTGCGCACCATGGCCGAGGTGGGCCACGCGATGCCGTCGTCCCTGCGCGAGACCGCCCGCGGGGGCCTTGCGGTCGCTCCCTCCGCGCGCGCCGCCTGCGCGGCGTGTGGGGCGTGCGGGTGAGGATGGGCGGTTGAGGTCGGGCGGGGCGCTTTTCTCGCCGGCTCTGGCGCTGGCTGCTCATGAATCCGGCCCTAGGGCACATTTTTGTCGAGTTTGCTCAAGAATTCCGAGGTAGGGCAGCCGCCAGACGGCTCTTTGCTGCCCCAGGGCCACATTTATGAGCAGCTATCGCCGCCCTGATCGTGTTCCGGCCTGCGTTCAAGCGTGTGGCTGGAGCGCGCAGTCTCATTCAAGGATGCACGCTCAAAGTATCTAACTCTCGAGGATGTGCCCCCCCGATGCACGGCTGCCTGTGAGGAACTCCGCCCCCTGCGACGCACGCAACGCGTTTTCTCGCAAGCAACGTGCATTGGGCCGAGAAGCTCGCAGGGGACTCGTCCTTGGCCGAGTTGCGTCTCCCCCACTCTCGAGCTTGCGGCTATACCCTTCATGACTCTGGACACAAGAGAGCGCTGCACCGAGAAAAGAGGCGGCTCATGGATTGGCTCGTCTACCTTGCCGACTGCGTGGGGACATGGCTGCTGGTGGCCGGGCGCCTGCCGCAGATGTCAAACGAACTCGCAAGTTCGGTCTCGTAGACCGTGAGCGCGGTGGGAGGCTGGCTGACGTACTCGAGGAGACGTGGAGCTAGGGAGGGCTTCCAACTAGGACAGCCCCACGCATATCTTTGTCTTTACAGTTGCTCCGTCCCATCAAGCTCACAATTCCAGCTCGGATGATTATCCAGATCTTCCAGAATAGAGCGAACGAGAATCGATAACGTGTTTGTGCTGACTTGCAAGAAGTCAAAGTCGGCACAAAAAAGCAGGCCACCGGGTCTCCCCGATGGCCTGCATACAAGTTGGTAGCCCGTACCAGATTCGAACTGGTGATCTCCGCCTTGAGAGGGCGGCGTCCTGAACCGCTAGACGAACGGGCCGAAGCGCATTGGTAGCCCGTACCAGATTCGAACTGGTGATCTCCGCCTTGAGAGGGCGGCGTCCTGAACCGCTAGACGAACGGGCCACATATGCGATTGTGGGCACTGGCTGGGATGGAGAGAGTCGAACTCCCGTTGACGGAACCAGAATCCGCTGTCCTACCACTAGACGACATCCCAAGAACTGCCCTCACGCTTCTCAGCGCGAGGAAATAGTATACAGGACTCGCCACAACGTGCAAGGGGTGATTCGCATAATGTGAAGCAGATCCCTTCTCTTGGCGCTTATCCTCAGCGAGCAGCAGCCTTCGACGCTCTCCCCCACCAAAAGACGGCCCCGGCGCATTCGTCGAAGCCGTCTGTCACAAATCGGACTATCGCAGCCAAAGGCTAGTCCGCTGCGTCCTTGGCCTTGTCGACGCCCTCCTTAACGGCGCGCTTAGCGTCACCGGCGGCCTCCTTAACGGCGCGCTTAGCGTCACCGGCGGCCTCCTTGGCCCCGCGCTTAGCGTCACCAGCGGCCTCCTTTGCCGCCACGGCCGCGTCCTTGGCCTTTTCGCCCGCGTCGACGGCCACGTCCTTGGCTTCCTCGCCAGCGGTGGAGGCGGCGTCCTTAACGGCTTCAGCGACGCCTACAAACTTATCCTTGAGGTCTGACATGGTGCTCCTTCCATCGTTGGTTAACTTAAGCTAACTTATACCCGAGAGAACGAACTTATTGCACGGCACGATAAGAGACAGCACAAAGGTGGCCCACCCGGCCCCTCTCTCCTCTACCTGCGCATCTGGGCGAGGAGAGTCTCGCGATCATTGGGCAGCTCGTCGGCCATCACCGCAGCGAAGAGCTGCTCGAGCACCATGCCCACACCCGACCCTGGCTCGATTCCGCACTCGCGCAGCACGTCCGCACCGCCCACGGCAAGGTCGCGCACGCGGTAGACCGGCCCGACCGCAAGCTCCGTGCGCAGGGTCGCGCTCACCGCGTCGAGCTTGGTGGCATAGCCTCTGAAGGCGGGAGCCTTGGCCACGGCGTCAGCGCGCTTGAGGTCCAGAAGCGCGAACGCGAGCGAGCGGGCCTGCCCCGGCGCGCGACGCTCGAGCTCAGCGAGCAGCGAGCGCACCGAGACGACCGCCGCGGACACCGGGAGGTCGTGCAGCTCAACCAAAGCCGACGCGGCCCTGGTCACCTCCGTGGGGAGCGCCATGCGGCCCATAACGGCACGCAGCGTGCGCGCCCCCTGCCGGGGATGGTCAAAGAAGTGGCCGCGACCAGAGTCGTCAACGCTCCAGCACGCGGGCTTGGCTACGTCATGCATAAGGGCCGCCCACCTGAGCGCTCTTGTCGGCAGGCCTCCCGCGAACGCCTCCACGCCCGAGCAGACACGCGCAGTGTGCTCGAGCACGTCGTAGGCGTGGTACGGGCTCCTCTGATCGAAGCCGGCCAGGGAAGCCAGCTCGGGCAGGGCGGCCTCCATCACCACGAACTCATGGCGCAGGGCCCAGGCCGTGCGCCCCGTTGCCAGGATGCCGTCCAGCTCCTGGCCAATGCGCTCCTGGGCGATGTCGGCCAGCTCGCCCGCGCAGGCGACGAGCGCCTCCTGCGTGGCGGGCTCGATCGTCGCGTCGAGCCGACACGCGAAGCGCACCGCCCGCAGCACGCGCAGGGCGTCCTCCTCGAAGCGTCGACGCGGTGACCCCACCGCGCGAATCACGCGGGCTGCGAGGTCGGCGCGGCCGCCATACGGATCAAGGAGCCCTCGCACGGGATGGAAGGCCATCGCGTTGACGGTGAAGTCGCGTCGAGCGAGATCGGCGCGGACGTCGTCCACGAAGCGCACCTCGTCGGGATGGCGTCGGTCGGAGTAGCTCCCCTCGACGCGGTAGGTGGTAGTCTCCACGGGCATGCCATCCACGACGGCGGTCACGGTACCATGCGCCGTGCCGGTCTCGTGAACCGCGATGCCCGCCGCACGCAGAACCCGGACGGCCTCGGGCCAGGGAGCCCGCGTGGTCACGTCCACGTCGTGTCCCGAGACGCCGAGAAGCGCATCGCGCACCCAGCCGCCCACGACCCAGGCCTCGTAGCCGGCCGCCTCGAGGGCGTCCAGGACGCGCCGCGCGTAGCCGGGCAGCTCGCGCGCCAGGCGCGTCTCGAGCGCGCCCTCTGTCTCTTCTGGCAGGTTCTCCATGTCGCCGATTCTAACATGCCGGACGCAAAACCCCGGCGCGCCCATACATACGTCCTTCTCGTGCGTCTCCTTCTCGGCGAGTCTGCCGTTCTACACGAATCTGAGGTCTTGGAGCTCCATTCTGTGCAGTGTGGCAGAGTCGGCATCGGCGCCAGGCGACGCAGAGCGACAACATGCTCGATGACAAGCGCCGTGCCACCTCGCGTGCTATGCTCGAACGCGGAAAATACCCAACCCGAGCCAGGGAGGAAACCATGGACCAGACGTCCAGCATCACCAGCAGCATCACCGCCGACGACCTCGCGGCGGCCCAGAAGGACTTTCTCGCCGAGCGTGCCAACGTGGTGGCCAAAAACGCCGTGAGCTCCTCGGGGCTGCGCGCCGCCGCACGCGTGCCCGAGCAGGTGGCCGCCAACACGATGACCTTCGACGTTGAGGTCAGCCAGGGCGAGCGCACCGATCAGGAGCGCTCGGGCCGCTGCTGGATGTTCGCGAGCCTCAACACCATGCGCTACCGCATCATCAAGAAGTACAACCTCAAGACCTTCGAGCTCTCCCAGGCCTATCCCCTGTTCTGGGACAAGCTCGAGAAGAGCAACTGGTTCTTCGAGAACGTCCTCGACACGCTCGACGAGCCGCTCGACGGACGTCTCGTGAGCTACCTGCTCACGGACCCCGTGGGCGACGGCGGCCAGTGGGACATGTTCAAGGCCCTCGTTAAGAAGTACGGCGTGGTTCCCAAGGAGGCCATGGGCGAGACCGCCTGCTCCCGGAACACCCGCGAGCTTGACAAGTATCTGACGCGCTACCTGCGCGGAGCCGCCAAGCGCCTACGCGAGAGCCACGCTGCCGGAGTAGGCGCCGCCGATCTCTCCCAGATGAAGAAGGAGATGGTGGGCGACGTCTACCACCTCCTCGTCACCTGCTTGGGCGAGCCTCCCGCGTCCTTCTCGGCGCGTCTGCGCGACAAGGACGACAAGCTCGTCCTCTCCGGCACCTTCACGCCCCAGGAGTTCTTCGCCGAGACCGTAGGCATGAAGCTCGAGGACTACGTCTCGCTCATCAGCGCCCCCACGACCGACAAGCCCTTCGGTCACGTCTACACGGTCGACCGGCTGGGAAACGTGGTGGAGGCCGGTGGCGTGCGTTACCTCAACCTGCCGCCTGACGAACTCAAGCGCGTGGCGATCGCTCAGCTCAAGGATGACCTGCCCGTGTGGTTCGGCTGCGACGTGGACCAGTCCTACGTGCGCGACGAGGGCATCATGGACGTCGCCGCGCTCGACGTGGACGGCCTTCTGGGCTTTGACGTCGAGGGCTGCATGGACAAGGCGGAGCGCCTGGACTACGGCGAGTCGCTCATGACCCACGCCATGGTCCTCGAGGGAGTCAACCTTGACGAGAAGGGCGCGCCCACGCTCTGGAAGGTCGAGAACAGCTGGGGTAAGGACCACGGCAGGAGCGGCTTTGACACCCTCTCCGACCCCTGGTTCGACGAGTACGTCTACCAGGTCGTCGTTGACAAGAAGTATCTCACCGACGAGGAGCGTCACACCTATGAGACCGAGGAGCCGACGCACCTGGCCCCCTGGGATCCCATGGGCTCGCTCGCCCGCGCGCGCTAGGGGGCGGCTGTGACCAACACCCTCAAGTCCGACCAGATGGGCCACAGCGCCCTCGATCCCGCCTGGTCGGACGACCTCACCGCTCGCTTCGGAGACGAGCGCGCCAACCGCGTGGCCAGAAACGCTGCGACCTCCTCGAACCTCATGAAGGCCGCCCGCAACGTCTCCACGCTGCGCGCCTACCACGACACCTTCGGCGTGAGCCGACCTAGGACTGGCGAGGTCACCAACCAGCGCCACTCCGGCCGCTGCTGGATGTTCTCGGCGCTCAACGTGGCCCGCGCGGCCACCATGGAGCTGCTCGACGTTGACAGCTTCGAGTTCTCGCAGGTCTACGGAATGTTCTATGACAAGCTCGAGAAGTTCAACTCCGGCCTCGGGCGCGTCGTGGCGACCGCCGAGCGGCCCACCTCAGACCGCGAGGTCGCCTACGTGCTGGACGAGGCCATGGGAGATGGCGGCTACTATCCCTTCGCCATGAACCTCATCGCCAAGTGGGGCGTCGTGCCCAAGGACGCCATGCCCGAGACCGCCTGCTCCAAGGACTCCTCGCAGATGAACCAGCAGATCAAGCGCCTGTTCCATCGCTCAGCGGGCGAGCTTCGCGCGCGGGCCGCGGCTGGCGCCACGACCGCCGAGCTCGACGACGCCAGACGACAGATGGTCGCCGCCTGCCACCGCGTGCTCTGCGTCTGCCTGGGCGAGCCACCCCTGACCTTTGACCTCGAGGTCCCCGTGGGAAAGAAGTGCCGGCTCGACCGCAACCGGCTCGTGCGGCAGGAGGGCGCGCCCATCGATGCCGTCAGCAACGCAGGTGCGGAGAAGGACGACGAGCGCTGGCTCCTCGTGGACCGCGGCCTCACACCGCGCACGTTCTGCGAGCGCTACGTGCCCTTCGACCCCGCCGACTACGTCGACCTCGTCTGCATGCCGGGCGACGAACGCCCTTGGGGCAGCGTGTGGCACCCCACGCTCACTGACTCCGTAGAGGGCGGTCGCCCCGTGCGCTGGCTCAACGTGGGGCAGGACGTCCTCGAGGCCGCGGCCGTGGCCTCCCTACGCGCCGGGCAGCCGTGCTCGATGTCGTGCGACGTGGCCCAGGACTTCCCCCGCCACATCGAGGACTTCCCCGGCGTGCTCGGCTGCGACACCATGGACTACGAGGGGCTTCTCGGCGTGGAGCTGGGCATGGGCCGCACCGACATGCTCGACCTGCGCGAGACGAGCCTCACCCATGCCATGACCTTCCAGGGCGTGGAGCTGGGGGCGGACGGCTCCCCCGTGGCGTGGCGCATCGAGAACAGCTGGGGCAAGGAGGCCTGCAAGGACGGCTACCTCGTGGCGAGCGCCGACTGGTATCGCACCTACGGCGGCGAGGTCGTCGTGAAGCGCGAGTTCGTGCCGGCCGACGTGCTCGCCCTGTGGGACGAGAAGCCCGCGACCGACGTGGCCCCCTGGGACTCCATCGGGACCTGCCTGCCGCGCCAGGACTAGCGGCTGTCAGGCGTCATCGAGGGCAAAACGAGGGCGCGGACGGGAAGGTTTCGTCCGCGCCCTCTCTGAAGGGACTTGTCAATAGATTTTTCCGGGTTCCCCGAGTAGCAGGCCTTAGTCGAATCACAAACCCGCTGGTCAGAGCGTTGACAAAAATCGAGCTACTCAGGGTATCTCGCTAAATCTATTGACAAGTCCCCTTTGCCCTGTTTTGTAGGGGCAGGGGGCGCTCTCCCCCTATTTTGGCGGCAGAACCTCAGTCCAGCAGCCATCGGGATCCGCCACGAAGTAGAGGCCCACGGCGAGGTTCTCCTTTGCGATGCAGCCCATCTCCTCGTGCAGGCGGTGGAAGCCGTCGTAGTCGTCCACGCGCACGGCCATGTGCGTGTCACCGACTCCGTTGTCGTAGGGCTCGGTGCGCCCGCGGTTCCAGGTGAGCTCGAGTTCGAAGTCGGACTCGTCGTTACCCATGAACGCGATGACCCACGAGCCGTCTTCGGGACCCTTGCGACGCAGCTCGCGCATGCCGAGGGCCCTCTCGTAGAATGCGATCGAGGCCTCGAGGTCAAGGACGTGGATGTTGTGGTGGATGAGCTTGGCCTTCATGGAAAGGCTCCCTTCGTCGGATTCTCCCCCATCGTAGTTCAGGTGCTAGAGCTCCGCAAAGCGCGGCTCGAGCGTGCGACAGAGCTCCTCGCCGTTCGCGAGCTCGCGAACGGCCACAAGGAAGCGCTCCTCGTCACCTGTACGAAACAGACACGTGAGCTGGACGTCCTCGGCAAAGAGCGCATCTTGCGCATGCCCGCCCGCCTCGGTGGCGAGACGCGCAACGCGCTCGTAGAGCGCATAGGGTAGCTGGGCCACCACGGGTGTGACGAGCGTCATCTCCACGATTGAGCCGTCCTTCTCGGCTGCCGCGAGGGCTTGCGAGGCGGCAGCCGCATAGGCGCGCACGAGGCCGCCCGGACCCAGAAGCGTTCCCCCGAAGTAGCGAGTGACCACGCAGCACACGTCCGCGAGTCCGGCGCCACGCAGCACGTCCAAAACGGGCATGCCAGCGGTCCGGGAGGGCTCACCGTCATCCGAGCAGCGCTCGCGCCCGTCCGCGAGAATCCACGCGCAGACATGGTGGCGCGCGTCATGATAGTGGGCGCGAACCCGGGCGAGATGCGCCTCGGCCTCGTGCTCGTCGGAGACGCGCACGAGCTGCGCGATGAAGCGGCTGCGGCAGTCCTCGCACGTTCCGGTCGCCTCCGCACCCGTCGCGAGCGTGCGAAATCCCGCAGCCCGGCCGGTGCCGACGGGCTCCTCCTCTGGCAGACTCATGGGCACGACCTTTCCAGACAGACGACGCGATCACGGGCCATTGTAGACGAGAGCGCGCGGCAGGGCCCAGAGCTATTCGTGCTAGAATCGTCTGCGCGAGGTGGGCCAGGCGACCGCGGGGCCGCGCCGCCGCAAGGCGGACGCGACCATGAGGAAAGTCCGGGCTCCACAGGGCAGGATGCCGGCCAACGGCCGGGCGGAGCGATCCGACGGAAAGCGCCGCAGAAAAGAAGACTCCCACCTGCGCCCTCGGGCGTAAAGGGAAAAGCTGAAACGGTGGTGTAAGAGACCACCAGCGTCGTGGCAACACGGCGGCTTGGCAAGCCCCATCCGGAGCAAACGCAAATAGGAGCGCCATGGTGTGGCCCGCACCGCGCTCGGGTTGCGCGCTCGAGGCGACCGGCGACGGTCGTCCTAGATAAATGGTCGTCCAACGACAGAACCCGGCTTATCGGCCCACCTCGCGTCTCTTGCTCCTCTCGGTGCTCTCTTCTTGCTGCCGAGCCTGCCGTCCTGCACGGAATCGCCTCTCACCGCCGTCATTTTGTGCATAGTGGCAGATTCGAGGAGTTTGAGCAGCTCCCCCTCGGGTTCTGCCGAGCGAGCCTGCCGTCCTGCACGAATCGACCCTCTGAGAACGTCATTTTGTACGCAGACGCAGGCTCGCCGAGAAGAACCGCAGCCTAGACCGCAACGGCAAGGTAGGAGATCTTTTCTCCACCAGGCAGGAGGAGACCTCCTGCCCCGCAACCGGGCTTCCAGCCACCTACGCGAGCGCTGACGGGAATCTCGCCGCGAAGCTCGGGCGGCTCCCCGTGCGGTATGCCGTACAGATTGACCAGGGACCAAAACGTCCGCTCGTTGCGCACCTCCCCTAGCGAGAACCGCATCATCTTAGCGCCGTAGGCCGTCAGGCGCGCCTCCCGGCGACGTTCGTCGACCAGCACCCGCCCAAGGCTGCGCCCGTCCATGAGCTCGGGGTCGTCGTACTTCTGTCGGCCATCGAGCTCGCCAAGGATGGGCCTGCCGTGCACGTCGGCCCAGGAGAAGTCAACGCGAAACCCGCGGGAGGAATCGAGGGGATCGGCGAGCTCGACCTGCAGCGCCGGTAGGGCCACGCCCCGCTCAATCATGAGGGCTCGCGCGATCGACTCCCCGCCGCTCTCGGCGCGCGGGTCGGCCCAGGCGCATGCCGCCCGCGCCCGCACGATGCCCCGATGCCCGGAGAAGCTCCTCTCGAGGCGTGATCGCAGCTCGTCGCACGAGATTTGCCGCAGGCGCAGCGCAGCGTCGGCCACGGCGAGCCCGTCGGCAAAGGGCATCGTGCTCAGGCAGTCGAGGACGGTTCGCTCCAGGGACGTCACCCTCAGGCTGCCGACCACCACCAGCTCGCTCTCCTCGAGCTCATGACGTGCGATCGAGCGTCCCAGACGGCGCCCGGCACGCGGACCGCAGACCACCTGCGTCTGCCGCAAACAGTGCCACGAGACGGGCAGGCCCCACGCAAGGGCTGCCGACGTCCCGCAGAACGCCCATTCGGGGTGCGCTCGCGCAAGCCCACGAATAACGTGCAGTTCACGGGCACCGGGCTTGAGCGCACTCCAGTGAGCCGCGCGCACGTAGAGGCCGCGCCGAGGTGAGACGAGCCTCCCCACAAGAGGGTCACTCGTGCCCAGGCGCCGCTCGAGCGCAAGCGCGTCCGCACGACGAAAGGGGGTCAGGCAGCTGCCCGAGGCCTCGGCCTCGTCGAGCAAAGCCGCAATTCTCTCGCTGACACTCCTGCCCATGCTCCCCCCTCCCGTGCGCCGTCGTGGCCCGACATTCTCCCCCGTTCGCGCCTCGGGCAAGGGAACACTTCGGCGAGCGGTACCTCACGGAGGACTCCTGCTTGGCAGCGAGCAGACCGCACTCATCGCGAGGCTGCCATCTCGCACGGAACAGCCCGTCAAGAGTGACATTTTGTGCACGGTGGCAGGCTCGGCGAGAAGAATAGCGAGAAGAGCAGCGAGGCGCACGACAAGAAAAGCCGCCCCGGGCGCGATTGCCCAGGGCGGCTCCGAAGACGTGCGGGAAAGCTCCTAGTCGAGGTCGCCAAAGTCACCAAGGCTCGCAGGCGGCATAGTGGGGGGTGTGGACACCTGCGCGGAGATCGCGACGGGCGCGGGGGTCGCATCATGCGTGCTACCCGCAGATCCGGTGGGAGACGAGGAGAGCGCCATCTGCGTGGGGAAGACGGCCTCGGCGTCATCCATGAACTTCTGAAGCAGCTTGTGGTACTCGCCACGGAAGTCCTCACGGGACTGCTTGAGGCGGTCGATCTCGTCAAGCTCGTTCTGCTTCTCGGCAAGGGCCTGGCGAATGACCTCGCGGGCCTTGGCGTCGGCCTCGTTGCGGATGCGCTCGGCGTTATCGCGCGCGTCGGCGACGAGCTTATCGGCGGACTGCTGTGCCACGATGAGGACCTGGGAGATCTGGCGTTCGGAGGCGCCCAGGGAATCGACGGACGCAGACACGACGGGCGCAGACGCGGGCACGGGGGCGGCGAGCACGGTGCCCTGCTCCTCGAGGTTGGCGATCTGCGCCTGGGCGGAGGCAAGCTGCTGCTCGGAGCTGGTCAGGCGGCCCTTGAGATCCGCTATCTTCTGGAGCATGGCGTCAATCTCACTGGAGAGCTGCTCAAGGAAGGAGTCGACCTCCTCGGTGTCATAGCCGTGCTTGGAGGGAGAGAAGGTCTGCTGTTCGATGTCTGCGGGTGTGATTGCCATTCTTGTTCCCTTTCGCTTCGTCGGGGCGCGGAACGAAACCCGCGCAACCGTGCACAATGCATAATTCTACAAAATGATAGATAAGATGAGGCGCTCGATCAGGTCAAGGACGAATATTGCCACAATCGGTGAGAAGTCGATGCCGCCGAAGGGCGGGATGAGACGCCTGAAGAGGTTGAGGTATGGCTCCACGAGCATGCCGAGGGCGCCGCGAATGTCCTCGACGAGGCCGCCCGGCCGGATCGGGATCCACGACATGAGAACCCATACGACGATGAGGCCCTCGTAGAGGTTAAAGATCTTCTGGACGAGCGAAATGACGGTGTAGGGCGTCATGAGCCTACCTTTCTGGGCGTTCTTACGCGTCGGCGAGCTCGCGGGTGCGTGCGAGGGCGGCATCGATGGCAGCGTACGATCCCTCGACGAGGGCGGGCTCGAGCGCGAAGAGGGCAGCCGCGGTGGTCCCGCCCGGAGACGTCACCCGCTCAAGGTAGGCGCGCGGGTGAACCCCCTCGTCCAAGAGCTGCTCGGCGCAGCCGCGCATCGTGGTCTCCACGAGTTCGCGGCAGCCGGCGGCTGGCAGGCCGGCGCGCAACCCGGCACGTGTAAGGGTGTCCACGAACAGCGCGAAGAAGGCCGGCGCGCAACCCACCACGGCGCCGGCGACGTCGAGCTGGTCCTCGCGCATGACACTCGCGGCCCCCAGTGCCGAGAAGAGCTCGCGTGCGAGCTCGACGTCGGCAGGCGTGGCCGTAGGGCCGGCGGCGAGCGCCGTGGCGCCCGAGCGCACCTGGACGGGCAGGTTGGGCATGGCGCGCACCAGGCGCGCACCGGGAAGCGCCGCCTCGAGGGCGGACAGGGGCACGCCAGCCGCAATGGAGATCACGAGCTTGTCCGCGCACGATGAAGCGACGGAGGCCATCACCTGAGGAAGAGTCTGCGGCTTGACCGCGAGCACCACCACATCGGGCTCCTCGGCGAGAAGCGCCCCCTCGTCAGGAAACGTGCGGATGCCAAGCTTGGCCAGGACACGACGGCGCTCCTGCCCATGGTCGGCGACGAGCACGCGCTCAGCCGCGAGCGAGCCCGAGTCCACGAGGCCGCGCGCGATCGCGCCCCCCATGAAGCCTCCCCCGACGATGCCCACGGCCCGTGCGCCCAGCGCGCCCTTCTCGGTCATGGAGCCTCCTAGCGGATGAGGTCGCCGTCGGCGACGAGCTTGTCGAGATCGGACTGCGAGAGGTCGATGCCGGCCGGCAGCACCGCGAAGACGCGGTCGCCCAGTTCGCGCACGTCGCCGTTCAAGCCGAAGGACAGCCCGAAGCAGAAGTCGAGGATGCGCTTGGCCGTCTCGATGTTGGTGTTGCGGAACACGATGACGACCGGCTGGCTGGTGCGCACGCGGCGCACGACGGTCTGCACGTCGTCGTAGGAGACGGGCTTGAGCACGTAGGGGGGCAGCTGGCCCGAGCTCACGCGGGGGATGGTCTTGGGACCCAGGTCTCCGGGCGTGGGCGCGCCGGAGCCGCCCAGGGGCGCGTCATAGCTCGAGGCGTGCGGCTCGACCGGAGCGGGCTCCGCGTAGGTGCGCGGGGCGCGCGTCGTACGGGGCTCGTAGTCGGTGGTCGCAGGGCCAACCGGGCGCCCCGAGCGCGTGTAGACCGAGACGCTCTCGGCCTCGGGACGCGGCGTGGTTCCCAGAAGGCGCGGGCTCGAGCCCGTATCCCGGCGACGCTCGTGCTGCGCGGGCGCATAGTCGCCCTCGTCGCCCTCGTAGCCCTCTTCGTAGTAGTCGTCCTCGTAGTAGTCGTCATCCGCGTCCCCGTGAATGCGCTGCTTGAGAGAGTCGAGGAAGCCCATGGTCTTCTCCTTTTTCTGTCGCGCGCCGACAGGCACGCGCAAACGTCATCCTAGCGCAGGCGATATTCCTGGTCGAACACGCACCTGCCCAAGCGGACGAGGGTAGAGCCCTCCTCCACCGCAATCCTGAAGTCGTCGCTCATGCCGCACGAGAGCACGTCGAGGGCAAGACCCGTGCGCTCGCGCAGATCTTCGGCCAGTTCGCGCAGGCCCGAGAAGGTTCTGCGCGCGGCGGCGTCGTCATGCGCGGGCGCCATCGTCATAAGGCCGCGCATGCGAATGCCCGGAAGGCCCATAAGGCGCTCCGCGGACGCACGCAGCTCATCGGGCGAGAAGCCCGACTTGGAGGCCTCCCCGGAGACGTTTGCCTCCAAGAGCACGTCCATCGTGAGCCCGCGCGCCTCGCTACGCGTAGAGACCGCCTCGGCGAGGTGCACCGACGATAGGGAGTGGACGAGCGTCGCGCGGCCAATCACCTGGTTGATCTTGTTCTTCTGCAGATTGCCGATCATGTCGAAGCGGAAGCCGGCCATCTCGGGGGTCGCTCGGGCGGCCTCGAATTTGCGGACCAGCTCCTGGGGCCGGTTCTCGCCAAACGAGCGCCACCCGGCGCGCCACGCGGCGAGAACCTCCTCGGGCCCGACGGTCTTTGAGACCGCCAGAGCCAGGACCTCGGAGGCATCGCGACCCGAGCGCTCGGCCGCCTCAGAAATCAGCGCGCCAATCTCCTGGCGCCGACGCAGAAGGAAGTCCGCGTATGTCTCTTCGCTCGTGGTCATTGAAACCGCTCCCCCTCCTCGACGCGTGCACCTGCGGCCCACGTCCATGGACGAGACCTCATGAGCGCGAGGGCCCCGTGACGCCCGCAGGCGCCGTCCTCGGCCCGATACGAGAAGAACCGATCCGTGCTCGACGCCGTCGAGACATCGGCCTCGGCCACCGCCTGCGCGCCCACGCCCACCTCGGTGAGGGCCGCTCGCACGGCGTAGGAGAGGTCGAGATGACGTCCCTGGCAGACGGCCTCGCCGAACTCCGCGATGAAGCGCTTCGCGAGCTCCTCCGACACCTCGTAGTCACGGACCCTCACGTGCGGCCCCACGTAGGCGAGAAGCTCCGAGGTCGCGCATCCGGCCTCGTTCGCAAGCGCACGTGCCGTCGTGGCACAGATGCGTGCGAGGGTCCCCCGCCAGCCCGAGTGCACGACGGCGAAGCCGCACGGGGCCACGAGAACCACGGGGACGCAGTCAGCGAAGCATAGGAGCACCGGCACGTCCTCGGCCACGCAGACCACGGCGTCCGCGCCGTCCTCAGCCCTCTGCTGGGCACGCGACACCTCGCTCGGGGAGCCCGAGCGCACAACGACCACCTGATCGCCATGGACCTGGTGCGGACATACGAGGCGTGTGGCCAGGTCGTCCGCCCCCAGGGCCGCGAGGGCCAGGAGACGGTTCTCGGCCACGCAGGAAGAATCGTCGCCACAGCGCGAGCCCAGGTTGAGCGAGGCATAGGGTGCCTCGGAGACCCCACCCGTGCGCTCGGTGAAGGCGAACGAGACCCCCCCTCCGACGACGTCAGAGAGCAGGGTCACGTCTCCCACGTGGTATCTGTTCAGGGAGGGCATCGTTAGATGCGACTACGCTTCAGGAAGTCCGGGATGTCGAACTCCTTGTCGTTGGACGAAGACGAGCTCGATGGGCGGCTTGCCGCGGCGGGCGCGGGGGCGTGCGTGGTACGGTCGCGCGAGGAGGACGGGCGCGCGGAGGGCATCGACATCGAGGGCAGCGTCTGCTGGACGTTGGAGTCATTGAAGCCCGTGGCGATAACGGTCACACGGACCTGATCGCCCAGGGACTCGTCCACGACGGTGCCAAAGATGATGTTGGCCTCAGGGTCGACGTTTTGGGCCACGAGGTCAGCGGCGTCGTTGATCTCCTGGATGCCGAGGTCCTTGTTGCCGGCGATGGAGAGCAGAACGCGCGTGGCGCCGTCGATGGAGCTCTCGAGCAGACGGCTGGAGATGGCCTCCTCGGCAGCATCCGTGGCGCGGTTGTCGCCGGAGGCGGTCCCGATGCCCATCATAGCGGTGCCCGCGCCCTTCATAATGGTGCAGACGTCGGCGAAGTCGAGGTTGATGAGGCCGGGGACCGTGATGAGGTCCGTGATTCCCTGGGTGCCCTGGCACAAGACGTCGTCGGCCATGCGGAAGGCCTCGAGCATGGTGGTCTTCTTCTCGGAGAGGTCGAGCAGGCGGTCGTTGGGAATCACGATGAGCGTGTCGACGTTATCGGAGAGGGCGGAGATGCCGTCGGAGGCCGATGCGTAGCGCTTGCGTCCCTCGAAGGTGAAGGGCTTGGTGACGACTCCGACAGTGAGAGCGCCCACGTCGTTCTTGGCGATGTCGGCCACGACCGGGGCGGCGCCGGTTCCGGTGCCACCACCCTCACCTGCGGTGATGAAGACCATGTCGGAGCCGGCTAGCGCAGCCTTGAGCTCGTCGCGGGAATCCTCGGCAGACTCCTTGCCCACCTCGGGATTGGCCCCGGCTCCCAGACCCTTGGTGATATCGGTTCCGATGTGGACCTTGATGTCGGCGTCCGAGATCGCCAGCGCCTGGGCATCGGTGTTCACGGCGACGAACTCGACGCCGCGAATCCCCTCCTCGATCATACGGTTCACGGCGTTGGTTCCGCCGCCACCCACGCCCACGACCTTGATCACGGCGAGGTAGTTACTGAGCGTGTCGGTGTCCTTGATCATCGTGTCCTCCTCGTTGGGACCCTCTCGCAACTCTATATGCGCTTGCATTTCTTTCATGCCCGGCCCTATCGCGGCGCTGGCAGAAACCCTAAAGCTCAAGTTAAGCTCAACGCTTTAGATAAAGCGTCGTATCTTGGCACACTTGAGGGTCCGCCGTCAAACCGTATGGAGCAATCATGGAATCACCACGTTGAGAGCCCCATCGCTCGCCCGTGAGAGGAGGTCGAGGGTGACGACGGGCTACGCGACGTCGCCCATGGCGGTCTCCCCGCTGCCAGCCTGGACGTTATCGGACTCAACGGTGCGCACTGCGGGGTTCGACACCACGCGAACGTTGAGGTACAGCAGGTTGTCGGGGTACTTCTCGAGATAGCGCAAGACAATCTGTTCCTTCGTGGAGATGTCCGTGGCCGATCCCAAGAGCACCTCGACGCCATTGGCGAGGGTGCACGAGACGCTGTCGGACGAAGGTGCCGCGTAACTCACGACCTGCGCGGAGAAGTCCGCCGAGAAGCCCCCGCGGAAGGCCTGGACAGCGGCCAGGACGTCATCGGTCGCCTGCGACCCCGTCTCGGGGTCGATCGTGGCGGGAACGTCGGTCACCAAGAGGCACCCCTCGGAGCTCGCCATGCCAAGGGCGGCGTCGTCGGTCGACTGGCCCTCGGCCGCCTTGATCTTGACGGGCTCGATCCACGTCCCTGCGTCCCCAAGGTACCAGGCAATCGAGCCGGAGCTCATCACCACGAGCATGTCGACATCCTGTTCGGTGATGGTCATCTTGAGGGTCGAGGGGAAGGCGCGCTCGAAGCTCACCGAGGCGACCCAGGGGTTGCGCCTGAGGTCAGCCTCGAGGGCGGAGGTGTCCACGTTGAGCAGGGTCGAGCCCACGGGCACCTGCACGAGCTTCTGGATGTCCTCCTGGGACACGTGCTCGGTCGGTTCGACCTCGACCTTCGTGATCGTGAACGTCGATGAGCCGCGCAGCACGAAGAAGGCGACGAGGCCCACCAGTGCGAGCGCGGCAAGGCCCGCGGCCACCAGGGCCGCGACCCGTATGATCTGCACGCGCTGATGGCGCTGGCGCCGCTCGCGTCCGGACGTGGGGCGCGCGCTCGTCACGGGCCTCGAGGAGGCGCGTTCCAAGAAGGCGGGACGCGCGCCCGCTGGCGCCGTGGTGGAAACGAGCGGCCGGGCGGCCTTGGGCGCACGGGAGCCGGCATGGCAGGAGGGTCTCTCCCGGGGCGCACGGGGCGTCTTCAACGTGCGCGAGGGGCTCGCCTTCGCGGGATGCTTCTGGCGCGGCGTCGGCCGCCTTGAGTCGCTTCTCGCCATGGATCCCCCTACGCACCGAAGCCGAGGAGCTTGACCGCACAGGAGAGGTCCACCCCGCAGCGCTCCGAGACGCTGTCGTGAACGCGCCCCATGACGGCCACGACGTCGGTGGCCGTGGCGCCCCCCCGGTTGAGGATGAAGTTGGGATGGTCCTGGGAGAGCTGAGCGCCCCCCACCGTAAGGCCCCCGAGCCCGCAGGACTCAATCAGCAGCGCAGCGCAGCGCTCGGGAGGATCGCGAAAGACCTCCCCCGAGCTCGGGGTGCCGAGCGGCTGCGTCTCGCGCCTGCGACGCAGGTGCGACTCCATGTCCCGAGCGATCTCCACCTGTGCCGCGCGATCGAGCGCAAAGGTCGCCTCGAGGACGATCTCGGAGGTGGGAAGCGAGGTCGAGCGCTGCCCCCACTCGACGCTGGAGCCCGCGTAGCGGTGAAGGCCCTCACCCGGGCGCAGGACCACGAGGTCGCGGACGCAGGACCCGATCGTCTCGCGACGAGTCCCCGCATTCATGGAGACGGCGCCTCCCACCGTCCCCGGTATGCCGGCGCAGCACTCCAAGCCCCCGAGCGAGGACTTGAGGGCCTCGTTCACCACCTTGGAGAGCACGACGCCGGCTCCAGCGGTGATGGTCGCGTCCTGTCCCACGCTGATATTCGCGAACTCCCCGTCCAGCACGATTACGCAGCCTTCGTAGCCTCGGTCGGAAACGAGCAGGTTGGAGCCCTTCCCCACGATGACCCAGGCCACGCGCTCCTGCTCTAGAACGGCAAGGGTGCGCACGAGCGCGGCGTAGCTGTGTGCGACGACGAGAAGGGCGGCGGGGCCTCCGATGCGACAGGTGGTCCTGCGCGCGAGGCCCTCCATGCGCAGGACGTCCGCGTCGACGGCACCCGACAGGCTCATGTAGGCGTTGAAGACGCTCACGCGCGCTGCCCGCTCTCTCGCTCGCGCATCGCGGCGATAAACGACGGGCCGATCGAGGTCACGTCACCCGCCCCCTGTGTAACGAGCAGGTCGCCGGGACGGACGAGCTCGCAGAGGTCATCGATGAGCTGGCGGCGATTGGGCACGTAGGCCACGTCGTCCACGTGGCCGTGCGCAAGGACCGACTGGGAAATCGTCTTGCCCGACACGCCGGGGATGGGCAGCTCTCCGGCCGAGAAGACATCCATGACGCGCAGGACGTCGGCGTGGTCGAAGGCGCAGCCGAACTCGTCGGCGAGCGTCTGGGTGCGACTGTAGCGATGGGGCTGGAAGACGCAGACCACGCGTTCGAAGGAGAGATCGGCCGCGGCTCCCAGGGTGGCTGCGATCTCGGTGGGATGATGGCCGTAGTCGTCGATGACGGTCACACCGGCCACGTCGCCCACGTGCGTGAAGCGGCGTCGGGCGCCCTTAAACTGGCTGAGCGCGGTCGCGGCGGACGCGGGGTCGAGGCCAAGCACGTCTGCCACCGCGATGGCGGCCGTCGCGTTGGCCATGTTGTGGCGGCCGGGGTTGGCATGGATCGTCACGTGAACGGGCTTCCGTCCACCTGGCAGGCGCACCGAGAAGTTGGACTCGAGTCCGTGGTGAGAGTCCTCGGGAACGCACACGTAGTCACAGGACTCGTCGAAGCCGTAGCTCACCGTATGCCTGCCCGTCGAGCGAGCGAGCTCGAGGACGCGAGCGCTGTCCCCGTTGGCCACCACCGTGCCCTCCTCGCCCACGAGGCCCATGAACGTGCAGAATGTCTTCTCGAGGTTAGCAAGGGTGCCGTAATGGTCGAGGTGGTCCTCCTCGATGTTAGTGACCACGACCACGTTCGGGTTGAGGTAGAGAAAGGACCCGTCGGACTCGTCGGCCTCGCAGACGAAGTGCTCGCCGGAGCCATTTCTGCCGTTGGTGTCGTAGCCCTCCACGATGCCCCCGATGAGAAAGGACGGGTCGAGGCCCAGGCGGTCGAGCATCGTGGCGACCATGGAAGACGTGGTGGTCTTGCCATGCGTGCCGGCCACCGCCACGGTGCACGCGGCACCCGAGAGCCATGACAGCATCTTGGCACGCGGCCAAACGGGGATGCCCAGCTCGCGGGCACGCATGACCTCGGGGTTGGACTCGGGAATGGCGGTGGAGGTGACCACGACCTGGGGGGACACCTCGTCGATCGTGGAGGCCTCGTGGCCCACGCGCACATCCACGCCGGCGCGCTCGAGCTCGCGGACGTAGTGGGAGCTCTTGAGGTCCGAGCCCGTCACTTTGCAGCCGCGCTCGTGGAGCACGAGGGCGATGCCGCTCATGCCTGCGCCCCCGATGCCGATGAAATGGGCGCTTGCGATGTGAGTCTGCTCGGACATGGGTCTACCTTCCGTCTTCTCTTTTTTGTGCGCGACCCGCTCCGGGCGCGCAGACTGTTCCACTTTAGCCCATGCCCACGGTCTCGTCGGCGCACGCGACGCTCTCCACGCGGTCTGCGAGGGCGGCCGCGGCGCGGTCCTGATCCAGCCCGGCCGCCGCCGAGCGCATCCTCGCGCGACGCGCGGAGTCGTCGACGAGGTCGAGAAGCGCCCTGGGAAAGGCAGGCTCGTCAAGCTGGTCGTCGGCGATGAGCAGCGCCGCCCCCGCGTCCACGAGGTAGCGCGCGTTGATGGTCTGATGGTCGGCCGTGGCATGAGGGTACGGCACGAGCACGCTCGGCACGGCCGTAGCGGCGATCTCCGCGATCGAGGACGCCCCGGCACGCGAGACCACGAGGTCGGCGGCCGCGAGCGCGTCTCCCATGTTGGAGACGTAGGGCGCCACGCGCCAGCGGAGCTGCTCGGCAGGGGGAAGCGCGAGCGCGGAGACGGTATGGTCGAAGTCGTCGGCGCCCGTGGAGTGCACGATCACGAGCCTCTCGCGCGAGAGGAGCTCGTCCTTGAGGCGGCAGACCGCCTCGTTGACGTGGCGGGCACCGAGCGAGCCGCCAAAGACGACGAGCATCTCCTGGTCCTCCGACACCCCAAAGGCCGCGCGCCCGGAGGCGCGAGTCGCCGACACGACGCTGCGGCGCACGGGATTGCCCGTCAGCACGATCGACTCGGGGGCAAGCCCCGCGCGCTCGAAGGCCGCACGCGCGGCGGGCACCGAGATGCACACGGCGGCGGCATGGGGCGCGAGCGCCTTGTTCGCAAGCCCCGGCACGGAGTTCTGCTCGTGCAGGACGTACGGGACGCCTGCGGAGCGGCAGCAGGCGAGAAGGGCCATCTCGACGTAGGCGCCAAAGCCCACGGCCACGTCGGGGGCGCCCTCGTCGGTGAAGCGCCGGCGCACCTGGCGCTCGGCGCGACGCATCTGCACGAGCGAGGTCACCAGCGTCCACGGGCGCGAGCGATCGAAGCCCGAGACCACGATGGGCACGAGCTCGAAGCCGGCCTCGGGGACGAGGCGACCCTCGAGCTTGGTCGTCTGCCCGTAGAACCTCACGTGGTGGCCGCGCTCCCGCAGCTCCTCGGCAAGCGCGAGCGCCGGGTTGATATGGCCCGCCGTGCCGCCGGCCGCGATAGCGACCTCGAGGGTCCTCTCGCCCATGGCGTCTCCTCTCATCTGGTCCTCGGGCCGGAGCCGCCGTTGCGCAGGCGCTCCGCGGCCCCTGGTCCGAGGTCGATTCTTCTGCGTGACCCCTCTCCCGTCGCGCGTCGGGCGCGGGGGGAGCCCGACGCGCGCCCCCGCGGACGCGCGCCCCCGTCCACGACCGAGAGGCCCGTCGGACGCGAGGGGCCCCTGCCCCCCGTCGAGCGCTCGGAACGGCGGCGTGGCTCGCCCAAAGGCGACGGAGCGGCGTAAGGGGCTGGGGCGTCGGCGGCCTCGGAGACCCTCCATGAGCGGCGGGCGCTGTCATGGGTGGTCTCGGGCAGACGGGAGCAACGGGACACGGACGCGATCAGTCCCACGAGCATGAGACTCGCAATGATGGAGGACCCGCCATACGAGACGAACGGGATGGGCTTGCCGGACAGGGGAAAGATGCCCAGGACGCCCGCGACGTTGAGCAGAAGCTGGACGATCACGAGCGAGGTGCAGCCCGCCGCGATGAGGCGGCCGGCCAGATCAGGCGCGTGGCGTGCGATTTGCAGGCCCGCCCACAAAAACAGCGCGAAGCCCACAAGGAGCCCCAGCGTGCCCACCAGCCCGCACTCCTCCCCAATGACGGCGAAGATGAAGTCGTTGTGGGCCATGGGCAGATAGGAGTACTTCTGCTTGGAGAAGCCGACGCCAACACCAAACAGACCGCCCGAGGCAAAGGCGTAAAAGCCCTGAATGAGCTGGTAGCCATTGTTGTAGGGGTCAGCCCAGGGGTTAAACATGGTGAGGAAGCGCTGGCGCGAGTAGTCGTCCTTGAAAGAGAGCGCAAAGAAGGCCAAGAGGCCGAAGGCGAGAAACCCCATCAGGTAGCGCTTGGGCAGGCCGGCGAGGTAGCCCATGACCACGATGGTGACGCCCAAGACCATCGTCGAGCCCTTGTCGGGCTGGACGATGATGAACATGAGCGGGATTCCCACGCCAAAGCACAGGCGAATCACGAACTCGCGCCATGCGATCGAGCGCTCCTCGAAGTAGCTCTCGGCGAGACTGGCCGCCGTGAGCACGATCGTGATCTTGGCGAACTCCGAGGGCTGCAGGCCGAAGCCCCCGATGTTGATCCAGCGGTTCGCGCCAAGCGCGTCCTGGCCCGCGAAGGGCGTGAAGACCAGGATGAGGACGACGAGCGTGGCGAACCAGAGAGGGCGCAGGAGTCGTCGGCTCCACAGACGGTAGTCCCTTCGGGCGAGGAGAAAGGCCAGGACAAGCCCCGCCGCAGCAAAGCTGAGCTGCTTTTTGAGGTAGTAGGCCGCGTCGCCTGTGTCGGCGAGGGCCGTGACCGAGGAGGCCGAGTAGACCATCAGAAGGCCAAAGCCCACGAGAATCGCCGTGGTGACGTAGAGAATCAGACGCGGGCGCATGAAACGCTCGGGCACGACGGACGTGCCGCGACCGCCACGACCCGTTCGCACGTCGCGCCTCGAGGGCACGCTCCGAGGACGACCCGCGCGTTGTGTCCTGGCTGTTGCCATGCTACTCCCCCGCCCGTGCAAGATCACGCACGAGGTCCTTGAAGACGCTCCCGCGCTCGGCCATGTTGGAGAACTCGTCGAACGACGAGCACGCCGGCGAGAGGAGCACCGTGTCGTGCGGCCGTGCGGCGCCCACGGCGACCGCAAAGGCCTCGCGCAGATGCGCCGCGCGCAGGACAGCGAGGGCAGGGCCCCCTTCGCCTCGCGCGTCCTCAAGAGCAGCGGCGATGCGCTCGCCCGCCGCCCCGAAGCAGACGGCCGCGCGGCAGCGCGCGCAGACCTCGCGCGCGAGCGAGGTGAGGTCGGTCCCCTTGTCGTGGCCCCCGAGCAGCACCACGACCGTGCCAGCGGCAAAGGCCGTGAGGGCCTTCTCCACGGAGTCGGTGTTGGTCGCCTTGGAGTCGTTGACGAAGTTCACGCCACGGACGGTCGCGACTGGCTCGATGCGGTGCTCGATCGGCGAGAAGGTGCGCACGGCCGCGGCCACGGCCGCGGGACCAACGCCGAGCTCGAGAGCAACGGCCGCGGCCGCAAGCGCGTTCTCGACGTTGTGGAGCCCTCGGATCTTAAGCTCATCGACCGCAAGCAGAACGTGCTCGACGCCCTCGAGGCGCACCACGAGCGTGCCTCCGCGCAGAAAGGCGGCGCAGGCAGACTCTGGTGCAACGTGCACGGAGAGCTCGCAGACACGCAGGCCGCGCCCGACGAGACGGTCGCGAACCTCGCGGCAGGGCCCGTCGTCGACCGAGACGATTGCGAGGTCGCGCTCGCCCAGGTTAGCGAAGACGCGCTCCTTGGCAGCAGCATAGGCCTTGAAGGTCCCGTGCCACTCGAGGTGGTCGGGCGTGAGGTTGAGCAGGACCGCGACACGTGGGTGCAGAAGACGCGTCGTGGCCAGTTGGAAGCTCGACAGCTCCGCGACGAACCAGCCGTCCGCGGGCCGCTCGAGAATGCGATCACAGACGTTCGTGCCGATGTTGCCCACGGACTCCGCGCTAAGGCCGGCGCTCGAGAGAACGTGCGTGGTCAGCGAGGTCGTCGTAGTCTTGCCGTTAGTCCCCGTGACGGCCACCCAGCGCTCCGGGCTCTCGCGAAAGGCGAACTCGGGCTCGCCCACGACCTCGGTCGAAGCGGACGCGGCCGCGCGAAAGAATGCGGAGTGCTCCGGAATGCCGGGGGAGGCCACGGCGAGGTCAAAGCTGCCACGGACCTCGTCGGTACCCAAGGTCACGGTGACACCGAGCTCCTCAAGCGCGTGAGAGGCCGCGTCGGGTCGCGAGGAGGCGCCCCCGTACAGGGTGACGGAGCGCACGCGGCCCTCGGGGAGCGCGGCGAGGTAGCGTGCCACGCTGGCCCCCGTGCGGCCGAGACCGAGCACGAGCACGTCGCCGAGAGCTGCCTGAGAAGTGTGCAAGATCACGTGAGCCCCCTAGCCGAGCTGGAAGTAGAGAGCGAAGCCAAGCGCCGCAAAGGCCGCCGAGACGATCCAGAAGCGCGTGACGACCTTCGTCTCGGACCATCCCTTCTTCTCGAAATGGTGATGGATGGGCGCCATGAGGAAGACGCGCCTGCCCGTGAGCTTGAAGCTCGCGACCTGGATGATGACGGAGAGGGCCTCGACGATGAACAGGCCGCCCATGATGAGCGAGGTGACCTCGGTCTTGGTGAGCACGGCGAGAGCGGCGAAGGCCGCCCCCAGGGCGAGCGAGCCGGTGTCGCCCATGAAGATCGTGGCCGGATAGCAGTTGTACCAGAGAAAGCCCACGCAGGCGCCTGCGATCGAGGCGGCGAAGATTGCGAGGTTGACCTCCTCGTAGTTGAAGGCCACCATCGCCATGACGAGCATGACCACCATCGTGCAGCCACTGGATAGGCCATCAAGGCCGTCGGTGAGGTTGACGGCGTTGGAGAGTCCCGCCATAAGCAGGAAGACGAAGACGACGTAGAGCACGGGCACCTGGACGCTCGCGTCAGCGACCTCGAAGGTCCAAGTGACGACGCCCAAGTCCACGACGGCTCCTCCCGGGAAGCGAACCTCGGCCGAGATGCCGCAGACGTTGACGGCAACCAGGCAGAAGACGACCGAGACGAAGACGAGGCCGGCCATCTTCTGAAGGGGCGTGAGCCCGAGCGAGCGGCCGTGCGCTACGGACTCGACGTCATCGAGCAGGCCCAAAGACCCCGTGGCGAGCGTCACGACGACGGCTAGGACCAAGTCAGTGGTCCAGCGGGCGAGGAGCACGCAGGACGCGAGCACGCCCACGAGGATCACGATCCCCCCCATCGTAGGGGTCCCCTGCTTCACGAGGTGGCGCTGGGGGCCGTCGGCGCGAATCTGCTGGCCCAGCCCCTCATGGCGCATGAGCCTGATGAAGAGCGGCATCAGGAGCCCCGTCACCACGGCGGCGACGGCAATGGCAAGAAATACCTGATAGGTGGGATAGGCAGGATTTCCGATCATCGGGCGAGCACTCCCCTCACGAAGCTGTCGAGTCCAGCGGCGCGCGACGCCTTGACGAGCACGAGGTCTCCCGCGGCGAGCACGGGGCCCATCACGTCGAGGGCGTCCTGCGCGTTGTCGAAGCGCTCGATGGCATCCTCGGAGAGACCCATCGTGCGCGCCGCCTCGGCCATCTCGTCGGCGAGCGCTCCGCCGACGAGCACGAGCAGGTCAGGTGCCGCCGCGGCGGCGTAGGCCCCCACGTAGCCGTGCAGGCGCGCGGCCTCGCGACCCAGCTCGCCCATCTCGCCGAGCACGGCGACGCGCCTCCCGGCGCAGCTCATCGAGCGAAGCACGTCGAGCGAGGAGGCCATCGAGGCCGGGGCCGCATTGTACGAGTCATCGATCACGCGAACGTCCGAGGGCGCGTCGCGCACCTCGAGACGCATGCGTGGGGCGCTCATGCGCTCGATCGCGTCCACACAGGCGTCGCGATCGAGGCCGAGCCGCCAGACAACGGCCACGGCGAGCAGGAGATCGTCCACGACCCTCCTGCCGGGCACGGGCAGTCGAGCCGGGCGCGACCAGCCGTCAGCGCAGGCCAGCTCGAGGGAGGCGCGGCCCTCCTCGTCGAGCTCGACTCCCCCGGCGCGAACCGCGTCGGAGGGGCCGGGGCCCACGAGCGCGACGTCCACGCCGGCCGGACGCGCGAAGCCGTCGACGATAAAGTCGGTGAAGTCTCCCGCGCTCGTGAGCACGAGGGAGGGGGCAAGCGAGCCGTGGGGCACCAGGGCGCCCGCGAGCTCCGCCTTGGCGCGCGCGATGTTCTCGCGACTGCCCAGAAGCCCTATGTGGCTCGTTCCCACGTTGGTGATGACGCCGAGCGTGGGGGCGCAGGCACGAGCCATCCGCTCGATCTCGTGCGGGTGGTTCATGCCGAGCTCGCAGACGACGACCTCGGTGTCCTCGGGGGCCGAGAGCAAAGTGAGCGGCAGGCCGATCAGATTGTTGAGATTGCCCCTCGTGGCATGGCAGCGCCGCTGGGAGCCCACCGCGGCAGCGAGCATGTCCTTGGTCGTGGTCTTGCCCACCGACCCCGTCACGCCCACGACAAGCCAGTCGGGATGCGCCGCGCGCCAGTGGCCGGCAAGACGCAGCAGGAACTCCTCAGCGTCGTCGGCGGCAGCGCGCAGGACCGAGCAGCCGCACGCGCGAGCCGCCTCGAGCACCTCGGAAGGGACCTCTCTGGTGGCCACCACGGCCGCGGCGCCCGCGCGGGCCGCCGAGGCGAGGTAGGCGTTTCCGTCGACGCGTTCACCGGAGAAGGCCACGAACAAGCCGAACGGGCCCACCTCGCGCGAGTCGATGACGGCTTCACCGGCGACGTCGGCCGCGCCTCCCATGAGCACGGACGCCCCCGTTGCGCGCGCGAGGTCGGTAACGGACATGCGAATCATCGAAGAACCCCTCCTGAAGCTAGCTCGCCGGCGTGACGCCCAGGATGCTGACGGCCTGGGACATGACGTCATGAAAGACGAGCGCGGATGACTGGGACGCCAGGTGCGGCAGGCCGTTCAGGCCCACGTAGACGAGGACCTCGGGGTCGCTCGCGTTGGCGAAGCCGCACAGCGACGCGACATAGCTGTAGGACTCGTAACCGCCCTCGGCGGAGGCCTGCTCGCCCGTGCCGGTCTTGCCGGCGATGTCGTAGTCGTCGACCTGGCCATTTCTGCCAGTGCCCTCCTGCATGACGGTGCGCATGACGTCCGTCTCCATGGCGGATGCGTCCGCAGAGACGACGCGCTCGCCAGCCGGCCACGCGACCTCCTCCTCCCCCTTTGAGACGAGGAAGTGCGGTGTCAGGAGAGTGCCCCCGTTGGCCACGGCGGAGAAGGCGCGAACGATCTGGATCATGGGAACGGCGACGGCCTGACCAAAGGCCATGGAGCCCGCCGTGGCCCCGTCATACTCATCAAGGGCCTTGACGAGACCGGCCTCCTCCCCGGGAAAGTCGATGCCGGTCTTCTCCCCGATACCGTAGCGCGCCACCCCCTCGGAGAATCGCTCGGCGCCGATCACCTCCTGGACGAGCAGGGCCATAGCGGTGTTCGACGAGCGCCTCAGCATCTCGCGCACGGTCATCTCCATCGTATAGTCGCGACTGTCGTCGTCGGTGACGTAGTCGTCGCCGACAAGCACGGCGGTAGGAACGGAATAGGTCGAATCGGGGGTGAACAGCCCCAGGTCGAAGCCGATCGAGGTCGTGAGCACCTTGAAGACGGAGCCGGGCTCGAAGGAGCTCGAGACGAGCTTGAGGTTCAGGGCCGAGGCGTCGGTGAGGTCGGAGAAATCTGGCAGTGGCGTCGAGCACGCGGCCAGGACCTCGCCGGTCCGAGGGTCGACGACCATGACTGAGCCCGACTCGGCGTCGTAGGTCCCGATCGCGGCCGCGATGATCTTCTCGCAGACCTCTTGCAGATCGATGTCGAGGGCGACCACGATGTCCGTACCGTTTTGGGCCTCCTCGACCTGGGAGGCCCCGCCCGCGATGGGGGTGCCGGTGAGGCCGGTCTCGACGAGCATCTGACCATCCGTGCCCGAGAGCAGCTCATCGTACTGGTACTCGAGGCCCGAAAGGCCCGTGCCCTCGTAGGAGTCCACATAGCCCAGGATTTGCGCACCCGTGGTCTCGTAGGGATAGATGCGCTTGGTGTCCGCGAGGAAGTAGACACCCGTCAGGTTTCGCTCCGAGAGCAGGCCGGACAGGGAATCCGCGACGTCCTGGTCGACCTTGCGCTTGAGGTAGACGAAGGTCGTGTCCTGTGTGAGCAGACTCAGGTAGTCGGCCTTCTGGCCACCGAGCTTCGAGGCGAGCGCGTCGGCGACGCCCGAGGGGTCGCTGACTTCCTGGGGGTTGGCATAGACGGTTTCGCACTCCACGCTCATGGCGAGGACGTTGCCGCTGCGATCGTAGATCGTGCCGCGCTTGGCCTGCAGGGTCACCGCATTGGTGCGTTGCTTCTCGGCTGCCTCGGCGAGACCCGGAGAGCACACCTGGAGCCACGTGAGGCGTAGCGCCACCACGCCGAGAAGGCCCACGAGCGCGCGGCGCGTGACCACGAGCCCCCGCTCCGAGCCTCCCTCGCCCGAACCACCAGGTCGCTCGGCGCGCTCACGATACCGCGCACGAGAGGCCTCGTCATACGAGGCCTCCGGATACCTGCTCCGCCTAGGGCGGCTCTGTCTCTCGTTGCGTGTCACGCTCGTCAGTCTAGCGCCAGGCCGCCCTGGGGGGACAGCTCGCTCGTAGTCTGCTCATCTTCCCCATCAGTCGAGCGAGCCTGGTCCGAGGACGCCTCGTCCAAGGAGATCGTCACGTGCTCGCCAGGCAGGACCATGCCGTAGTTCTGGGTCGCGATTCGACTGATGCGAGAGTTGCTCGAGAGCACGGCACGCTCAATCTTGAGCTCGTCATTCAAGCTCTGGGCCTCGCTGATCTGCGTCTTGGTGGAAACGTTGTCCTGCAAAAGCGAGACGGTGGCCGCCGCGAGCGTAACGCGTGCGACGCCCAAGACGATGAGAACGGCCGCCGCGAGCGCAACGCCGCGCAGACGGGAGACGAACTGGGCCGAGACGCCTCGGCGCGCACGCGCGTCGAGGCCACCGCCGGAGACGACCTCGAAGGAGGGGCGCGCCTCGAGCTCCTGACGCTCGCGCCTGCGGACGGGCGTCTCCATGTTGTATGCCTCGGACCCCTGGTACCTCATCACAATTCCCTCGTCTTTACGCAGCCGGTGGGCTGCTGTGCTTGCTACGGTTGCAGGTACGCAGGGACCTCAAGGTCTGATTGATACTTTTCCTTGAGGGTTACCTGAGTGACCTTGAAAGTTACTGCAAGGTTGGGGCCTCTACGACATGTGTGCTGCGTTGGTGCTACGTTTAAGCTTCGTGGTACTTCATGCTGCCTCGTTTGACGTGCTATGTAGACGGCGCGGGCCGGCCACATCCTTCCTCTCATCCTTCGGCGTCAAGCTTGACCGCCACGCGCATGAGGGCGCTACGCGACCTCGGGTTACTCTCAACCTCCCCGTCAGACGCGACGAGAGGCCTTCTTGTCCTGACCTCGACTATCGGCACGTGACCGCACACGCAGACCGGGAGGTCCGGTGGGCAGATGCAACCCTGGGAGAGCTCCGTGAAGACGTGCTTCACAATGCGGTCCTCCAGCGAGTGGTAGGAGATGACGCAGATCCTCCCCCCCGGGTTGGCCCAGCGAACGGCCGACCTGAGGCCGCGATCGAGTACGTCGAGCTCATGGTTAACTTCGATGCGCAGGGCCTGGAAGGTCTTTCTCGCCGGGTGCCCGCCATGTCGCCTTGCCGCCGCGGGGATGGCTCTCTTGATGACGTCCACGAGCTGGAGGGTCGTCTCGATGGGCTCCTGGGCTCGTGTCTCCACGATGCGATGGGCAATGCGGCTCGCAAAGCGCTCGTCGCCGTAGACGCGAAGGATTCGGGTGAGGTCTGCTTCGGTGTAGGTGTTCACGACCTCTGCTGCGTTAAGGGTGTGGTTCCCCGAATTCATGCGCATGTCGAGCGGGGCGTCCTCATGGTACGAGAAGCCCCGCTCACCGACGTCGAGCTGGGGTGACGAGACGCCGAGGTCAAAGAGGAAGCAGTCCACGCCGGGCACCTCGGCCGCGACCAGGAGCTCGTCCAGATCGCCAAAGTTGCCCTTGAGCAGACGTACTCTCGCCTCTGCGGCCTCGCGCCCAAGACGCTTGGCCGCCGCCTCGAGGGCTGCGTCATCCTGGTCGATGCCCAGGAGCAAACCCTCGGGAGCCACTCGCTTCGCAAGCTCCACCGCGTGTCCGGCCCCTCCGAGAGTGCAGTCGCAGACCACCTCTCCCGGCTTGGGGTCGAGCTCAGTAAGAGCCTCGGTGAGCATAACGGGTACGTGCCGATATTCTCTTGTCAAGACCTTCACCGAGCCCCTTCGTCGCCATAGAGCAGCGAGTCGATGTCCTCCTCGAAGCTCTCCTGCTCAGCGTTCCACTTCTGGGCGTTCCAAACCTCGAAGTGGTCCTCCTGGCCCACGACCACGACGTCCGCCGTGAGACCAAGGCGCTCGCGCGAGCCAGGCTTGGAGGCGTCGAGCTTGCCGAGCGCGAGGCGTCCGGCACTGTCGAGGTCAACCTCCAGGGCGGCACCGAGTATGCCGCTCTTGAGCTTCGCGTCGCGACGATCGCGCGGGTTGAAGCGCTCCTCGCCGTGGTCGAACAGGCCGTTCAGCCACGTCGTGAAGTCCTGCTGGGTGAAGCCGTTCACGTGTCCTGCAAAGGGGACGAGGACTATCGTCTTGTCCATTTGCCTGCGGAAGGCGGAGGGAAGCGTGACACGCGCCTTGGCATCCACGGACATCGGATACGCGCCAATGAGCATGTCTTATCTCCCTTCCCCGACGGCAGGGACGGACCCCGTGCGGAACGTGTCAATCACTATACGTCATTGGCCCCACTTTCCAACACCAAAAAACACTTTGCGACACCTCACGGTTGGAACTACTCTCCAAGCGGTCGGAGATACCGCTGAGGGACCCTAGATGTTGTGCCTGGATACAAAGGGGGCACTAAAGTTCGTCCGCACGTTCCTCTTTTAGCGAAACACTTTGTGTTCGGAGGATGAATGCGCAGGTCGACCGCAGAATATTCTCCATCAGGCAGAAAAATACCAGCTCAGCGTGGTGGGGCATCATCCCATACCAAGGACGACATCCAATGTGCGGGATACCCGTGGACCGAGCGGCACGCCCAAGAATTGGCCCTTGCGGCATGCCCAAGCCCCGTGGCACATGCCGTGCCCCCGAATTCATGGGCGCAGCTCCTCTCGGCGTGCCGCAGCCCCCGATTTACGAGTGATCGAGGGGGCCTGGATTCCCGTCCTCACCCTCGCCCGCGACGTGAGCGCGGGGATGCGCGGCAAGGTAGGTACTCCTCAGGTGCGTGCGGTCTATGTGCGTGTAGAGCTGCGTCGTCGCGATGCTGACGTGGCCCAGAAGCTCCTGGACGACTCTTAGGTCGGCACCGCCTTCCAAAAGGTGAGTGGCAAAGCTGTGGCGCAGCGTGTGCGGATGCAGCCCATGGATTCCCACGACGCGCCCGTAGCGCTCGACGATTGCGTGGACCGACTGCCGAGAGAGCCGCCCGCCGTGGGCATTGAGAAAGACGGCAGCCTCCATGCGACGACCCAAGAGCGCGCCCCGGCCACGCTCGAGATAGGCATCAAGCGCCCGGGCGGCAGCGCCCATGATGGGAACGATACGCTCCTTGGAGCCCTTGCCCAAGACCCGGAGCACCTCCTGGGGCAGGTCGACGGAACGCACGTCGAGTCCCGTGAGCTCGCTCGCGCGCAGGCCGCAGCCGTAGAGCACCTCGAGGATCGCGTGGTCGCGCAGACCGCATGGCGTAGAGGCGAATGGCTGGTCGAGCAGGGCCGAGACGGCGTCGACGGAGATCACATCCGGAAGGTGCAGGGGCTTGGCGGGCAGGGGAATGTCTGCGGCGGGACTCGCGGCGCTGAGTTCGTCGGCCACCATGAAGCGGTGAAACCCCTTGATCGCCGAGACCGAGCGCTCCACCGAGGAGGGCGCGAGCCCCACCTCAACGAGGGCGGCCACGTGCTCCTCGATGAGCGCACGATCAACGTCCGCCGGATCCGTGACCCCGTGCTCGGCGAGCCACGCGACGTAGCGAGCCAGATCGCGCCCGTAGGCGTCGAGCGTGTTGGGCGAACTCCCCCTCTCCACGGCAAGGTAGTCCAGATACTCCTCGCGGGCGCGGGAAAGCTCCATCCTCCTCAGACCCCCCCCTCTGACACGCACGGCTAGGCGAGCGACGTGGCCCCGTGACGGTAACGATGGCGCGCGTAATAGCAAAGGCCGAGGTCGAGGTCGTGGCCACCCTCAGTCACGAAGACCTCGCCGTACTGAAACGGGCTCATTGTGCCCGGGTCCGCGTTGAAGTGGGGGTCGATCTTCTCCATCATGACCTTGCGGCGGCGAGTCTCAAGGAGCCAGCCAAGCAAGGAGGCCACGGCAGCAAAGACGTGCTTGGTCATGAAATCCCTCCCGCAGTGGTCGTGCAAGGCGTTTCTACGGGCCCTCATGCTAGCTGGGCCTGTGGGCCGCCGCCAGCATCTCGCGAGCAAGGTCGCACGAGGCCTCGCTGGCGTCACCGCTGAGCATGCGGGCGATCTCGCGGACGCGAGTCTCCCCGTCTATCTCCACGATGCTCGTCTCGGGAATGTCATCGACGGACTTCTCCACGAGATAGTGCCGGTCCGCCACGACGGCGACCTGCGCGAGATGCGTGACCACGATGAGCTGATGGGTGGCCGCGAGGTGCGCGAGCACGCCCGCCAGGGCCACGGCGGTCGCTCCGCCCACGCCAGCGTCGACCTCGTCGAAGACGAGGGTATCGCAGTCGTCGGCCTCTCCGAGGACCACCTTACAGGCCAGCATCACGCGACTGATCTCACCACCCGAGGCAATGCGTCGCAGCGGCCGCGCCGTGAGACCGGCGGCGGGACGATAGAGAAATTCCACACGAGAGGGACCACGACGGCTCCACTCCTTGCGCGCGAGCCGCTTCTGCGAGACCTCGAGCCCGGCGCCTCCCATCTCCAGGCACTCCATTTGCGCACCGACGGCAGTTGCCAGACGCGGCGCCGCCTCGGCGCGCACGGCATCGAGGGCATCGGCCGCGGCGGCCAGCTCCCTCTCGCGCAGGGCCACCTCTCGCTTGGCCGCGCGCTCGCGCTCGCCGCCGTCACCTGCGGCCTCCATGAGCTCGCGCGCCGAGGCCCGCCGGGCGAGAACGTCGGCCATGCGGGGACCATAGGCACGCATGAGGCCCTCGAGCTGGGCCAGGCGCCCCTGCATGCGCTCGAGCTCGTCGGGGTCAAAGTCCACCTCTTCGGCATAGGAGCGCAGCTCCGAGGCTACATCCTCGATATCGATAAGACCGCTCTCGAGCGTCTTGGCCCACGTCTCCAGAGCCGCATCGTAGCGCGACGCCTCGGTGAGAATACGCACGGCCTCGGACAGGGAGTCGATGGCTCCCCCGTCCCCGGACAAGAGCTCGCGCGCGCCCGCGGAGGCATTCGCGAGGGCCTCGCCGTGCTCGACGCGCGGAAGCTGGGTCTCGAGCTCCTCGAGCTCGCCTGGACGGGGATCCACCTCATCCATGCGCCGCGTAACGAAGGTCGCCTCGTCGAGCCTCTCGCTCGTCGCACGGCTGCGCTCCCGCACGCGCTCAAGCTCCGCGGCCGCCTCGGACGCTGCGTCGAGCGCATCCTGATACCCCGCGAGCGCATCGGCCGCGGTCGGACCTGCCCAGGCGTCCAGCATCTCGACGTGCGTCCTCGTGTCAAGGAGGCGCTGGTGCTCGTGCTGTCCGCAGAGGTCGACCGTCGAGCCCACTTGGGCCGCAAGCTCGCGCACGCTTGCCATGCGACCGTCCAGCTCCACACGGCCGCGCCCGTCCGAGGACACACGCCGACGGACCACCACGTCCTGTCCGTCGCCCCTACGCGCGAACAGGCGGCCCTCGACCTCGAGCGCCGAGGCCCCCTCGCGGACCATGCCCGCATCAGCACGTTCCCCCACCAGGAGCTTGATCGAGGAGAGCAAGGCCGTCTTGCCCGTTCCCGTCTCGCCCGTGAGAACGGTGAGGCCCTGGGCCGGCTCGAGGGTCGCCTTATGAATGAGCGCGACGTCGTGCACGCGAAGCTCGTCGATCATCTACTTGCCCACCTGACCGTAGAAGACGCGCGAGACGGAGTCGTAGAAGCTCGCCTGACCGCGATCGAGCAGGATGACGTCGCCGGGGCCGCGACGCACCGAGGCGCGTATGCCGCAGCTATCCTTCTCGTCGTGGACGGGCCGGCCGTCGGCAAAGAAATGGCGCATCACAGGCCGCTCGGGCGAAATCTCAATCTCCACGACGTCAGACGGCGCAGTGAGAAACGCACGCGCGAGGATGGTGTGCGGGGCGATGGGCACGCACACCATGCCCGTGAACTCTGGGGTCACGATGGGGCCGCCGGCAGCGAGGGCGTAGCCCGTGGAGCCTGTCGCCGTGGAGACTACGAACCCGTCGCCACGCAGGCGGTCGATGTGCCTTCCCGAGACGGACACGTCGAACTCGACCATGTCGCCCAGGCCACCGCGCGAGAGCGCGAAGTCGTTGAGCGCAAACCGGTGCTGGGTGTGGGTGCTGCCGTCTGGGCGATCGAACGTGCACTCGATGTCGAGGGTGGCGCGCCTGGAGGCATGCAGCTCGCCGGACAGGGCGTCGCTTACGGTGTCGATCAGGTCATCCGGGCCCGCCGAGGTGAGAAAACCGAGGTGCCCGTAGGAGATGCCCACGATGGGAACGCCGGCATATCCCACGATACGTGCCGCGCGAAGGAGCGTGCCGTCGCCGCCGAGGGAGACCACGAGGTCGCAATCGGACGCGTCAACGCTCAGAGAGGGATAAAGTCGCTTGTCGTGGGCCCAAAGGACCTCGACGCCCCGGTCATTCAGCCAGCCCTCGAGACGGCGACCGCTGCGCATGGCATCATCACGCGAGTGGTTGGGAACTATGAGGACTTTCACGAGCGCACCTCTCCTCAAGAACATCTATGGGAGCCCCAGTCTAGCACCTCGCGGACGACCGTCGGGAGCCTTCCGACGCCACCCATCCATCCCCTGCGCGAGGGTCCCAGAGCAGGTACGTCTGCCCTCCTCCCGGGTACGTGCGCCACGCCCGCACGACGCGCGCGCCCTCAGGGGGCAGGCCTGGGCGGGCGCCTAGAGGCCAGCCATGACCTCGTCGAGAGAAAGGCCAACGGCTCCGCGCACACCCAGAAGGAGGTACTCCACGTTGCCCTTGTGACCCTTGATCGGGCTCTCGCAGGCACCGCACACGCCCAGGCCGCCCTGACAGAGGGCCCTCGCGACCCGTTCGAGGGCGGCCAGGCGCACCGAGCGCTCGCGCACCACGCCACCTGCCCCCACCTCCTCGCGCGTGGCCTCGAACTGAGGCTTCACAAGCGTGAGGAACGCGCCCTGCGGGCGCAGGAGCTCGAGCACGGCTGGCAGGACCGTGAGGACGGAGGTGAACGACACGTCGCAGACGGCCAGATCAACAATGGAGGTTCCCACGACCCCTGGCACATCGACGATGTTGGTGCGCTCGAGAAGCCTGACGCGCGGATCCTGTCTGAGGGCCCAGCTGAACTGCGCGTAGCCCACGTCGACCGCTAGGACAGAGGCCGCGCCGCGGGCGAGCAGACAGTCGGTAAAGCCCCCCGTCGAGCACCCCACGTCAAGGCAGGACAGGCCCGCAGGGTTCACGTTAAAGGTCGTGAGGCCGTGCTCGAGCTTGAGCCCGCCGCGACTCACATAGGGGGCGCGTCCACGGACATGTAGCTCGATGCCTGGCATCACCCGCTCGCCAGCCGAGGTCAGACGGCGATCGGTCGTGGAGACCTCGCCTGCCATGACGGCACGCAGGGAATCATCCGTATTTGTGAAGAATCCCTGCTCGACGAGCTCCTCGTCAAGACGGCGGCGCGCACGCACACTAGTCCCGCACGCCGTTGCCTCCGGCACCCGAGGCACCGGGGTCGTCGGGGTCGTCGGGCGCCTCCTGAACCAGGCGCGCCTCCTCCTCGGGCGAGAAGTCCGTGGCGTCAACGAGTCCCACGGCCTTGGATCCGAGCGCGATGGCCTCGTCGAACAGATCGAGCGAGCGCTCGAGGGAGACGTCTTTGTCGCGCACCTGGCCGACGATGCCGTCAAGGCGCTCGGAGATCTCACCGAACGTCTGGTAGCGCGATACGTCGACGTGTCCCATCAGAGCTCCTCCCCTCCGTGGGAGGCGTCGATGAACTCACCGTCGTCCATAAAGGCGTCACGCTCATACGTCTCGCCATCGTAAGAGGACTCCTCGCCCTCCTCGGAGCCCTGCTCGCCGCTCCTATCTGCGGCTCGCGCCGCAAGGGCTCTTGCGACGACGTCAATGCCCGCGTCAAGATCATCGGCGACGCGACCCAGAAGACCGTTCACGAAGCGTGAGGACTCGTCGGTGCCATAGGCCTTGGCGAGCTCGACGCACTCGTCGATCGTGACGGCAACGTCGACCTCGTTAACGTCGAGCATCTCATAGAGGGCCAGGCGCAACAGATTGCGATCGACGGCGTTCATGCGGCCGAGCGCCCACCTGGTCGAACGCTGAGAAATGATGGCGTCCAGGTCGTGGCGACGGGAGTCGGCGCCCAGTGCGAGCGCGCGGCCATACTCATCGAGGGGGCCCTCGGACAGGGCGTACTCCCCCGTCAGCACCTCCTCGACGCTACGAAGATTCACTTCCGCCTGGAACAGCAACTGAAGGGCCTGGCTGCGGGCGAGGGTACGACCGCCAAAATAAGTGCTCAAGTTACTCCTTGGGAAAGACGAGGCTGTCAATGCACACGTCAACGGCCGAGACGCCAACGCCGATCTGCTCGCAGACGGCCTCCGACACGGCCTGACGGACGTCGGCAGCGAGCTTGGTGAAGGGATAGCCATAGAACACGGCAAGATGGACGCTCACGTGAAGCAGATCGCCCTCGACGCTCGACTCGACGGCTTTATCAGGGGCCACGCTTCTGCTCGTGAAGACGGAGATGAGGCTCGAGGCTATGTCGTTGCCCCCCACGGAGGCGACGCCCTCTACGCGACGAGCGGCGATGGAGACGATGGCGGAGATGACATCGCGAGATATGCCGATGCCAGAAATGCAGAGCTCGCTTTCGGCCATGAAGGACCCCCTTGTTGAAACCGGGCACGCGACCCGAAACGTGCAGTCATATCCAAGATAGTATAGCCGCGTTCGCCGCCGGGACACACGCCCGACAAAAAGCCCGCAGGACAAGAGTCGTCCTGCGGGCCCTCACTGCCTGCGCTTGCTTTAGACACGCGAGATGAACTTGCCTCCGTCGCGCGTGTCGACCTTTACGACCTCACCCTGGTTGAGATACATCGGCACCTGAATCTGGGCGCCGGTCTCGAGCACGGCTGGCTTAGTGCCGCCCTGGACGGTATCGCCCTTGAAGCCGGGATCGGTCTTGGTGATCGCGACCTCGATGAACATCGGGGGGTCGACGCCCAGAAGCTCGGTATCCGCGTAGAGCAGAAGAGCGTTGTCGTTCTCCTTGAACCACTTCGCGGAATCGCCGATGAAGTCAGCGGGGACCTCAGTCTGCTCGTAGGTGTCGTTGTCCATGAAGTAGAAGATGTCACCATCGTTATAGAGGTACTGCATCTCCTTGGTGACGAGCTGCACGCTCTCGAACTTGGTGCCGGCGTTGCAGGTCTGGTCGACCACGCGGCCGCTCTTGAGGTCGCGAATCTTGTAGCGGACGAAGGCCCCGCCCTTGCCGGGCTTGACGTGCTGGAACTCAACGATGGTGTAGTACTTCCCGTTGATCTTGAGACCCATGCCGTTCTTGAAGTCTGCGGTGCTGATAGCTGCCATGTGCTCTCTTCCCCTGCTGCTCGCCCATGCGAGCGCTCACATACGAGGAAGTATTCTAGCACACGGCCGAGACGCTTCTAGCGACCTGTCAGGCGCCGCGCCAGGACACCGAGCCCCTCGCCAATCACCTGGAAGAACCCCGGCGAGCGCACGAGCCTCTCGGCGCCGAGGTAGGCGCGCATCGCGCGCAGCGTGGCCTTGTCGTCGCGCGTGGAGAAGGAATAGGTCCCCTGTCCGTCCTTGCAAAACACCGCGAAGCGAGAGATCCACCTCCCACCGAACAGGACGGAGGCGGCCACGTGGTCAATCTGATCCCAGGGGATTTGTATGAAGTCCCCCGGATTCCTCTCGTTGTAGTATTCGAAGGCGCGATCTCCCACCATGATGTCGCCATGAGAACCCAGGCCCAGATACGAGTTCGCCCTAATCGTGAGGTCCACGCTTGTGTTGAGAGACTGAGCCATGCGAAGAGCACCTTTCCGTCAAAGGGACCGCACCCCGTATCGTAGCAGGTGCGGTCCCGAACGCAGAACTCAAGTCCCCGAGGAGCACTCGGGGTCGCCCGCGCCCTGGCTACATGAAGCCGACGAGGCGGCCAAGGATGCCGACCCCGAACAGCGCGAGGATGATGACGATCGGCGAGACCTTCTTCTTGAGCAGCCAGCAGCACAGAAGCGTGAGTCCCACGGCCGCAAGGCCCGGGATGAGCTGGTCAAGGTTCTGCTGGAGCGTCGTCACCTTGCTGATGTCAAGACCGTTGGCACCGAGCGCCGCGAATTGCGTGAGCGCGGACTTGATGCCCTCGGTTCCGGCGGGCAGGGCGTCCCAGTCGATGTAGGCGCCGGATGCCTGCTGAACCGTAGAGACGATCGGGGTGAACGAGATGGACACCCAGCGCTCAACGAGCGAGCCGATGATAAACATACCAAGAATGGAGGCTCCCTCGGTGATATTGCCCAGGAGGCCGCCGGAGAGGTCCTTGGAGATCGAGACGCCCACCTTGTAGCCGAACTCCTGCGTGTACCACAGGAAGGCAAAACGAATGACGTTCCACAAGACGAAGAACAAGAGGGGACCGACCATGTTACCGGACAGGGCCAACGAGGCACCGAGAGCGCCCAGAATCGGGCGAAGGGTGAACCAGAAGGCCGGGTCGCCGACGCCGGCCAGAGGACCCATCATGCCGACCTTAACACCTTGGATGGTAACGTCGTCGACGGGGGCGCCATTGGCGCGATCCTCCTCGAGGGCGAGCGTGACGCCAATGACGGGCGCGGAGACGTACGGATGCGTGTTATAGAACTCGAGGTGCCGCTTGAGTGCCGCCGCCTGATCGTCCTTGGAGCTGTAGAGCCTCTTGATGGCCGGAATCATCGAGTAGCACCAGCCACCGTTCTGCATGCGCTCGTAGTTCCAAGAGCCCTGCAGGAACTGATGGCGCCAGGCCACCGAGAAGCGATCGTGCTTGGAAAGCTTGATTCTGTCTGCCATGTTGTCTTCTCCTCTCATGGCCTAGTAGGTGTCCAGGATGTCGCCAAGCGGGTCTCCGGAGCCTGCGCCCATGCCACCACTATGCTTGGCCTCTTCCTTGAGACCGAGATAGATGAGGGCGAGGGAGACGCCGATGACGCCCAGGGCGATGAGCGTGAGCTCGGAGAGGGCCGCGAGGGCGAAGCCCAGGGCGAAGAAGGGCCAGACCTCCTTGGTGGCCATCATGTTGATGACCATGGCGTAGCCGACTGCGGCAACCATGCCGCCACCGACGGTCATGCCGCCCGCCAGCCAGGCTGGCATGGCGTTCAGAGCGCCCGTCACGGCCTCGGACGGAACGAAGCAAAGGGCGACGGCCGGAATGAGAATGCGGACGCCCTGCATGAGGATGGCAGCTATCTGCCAACCGTCAATGGCGGCGAAGTTGGCGCTCTCGGCCGCCTTGTCCATGATGTGAACGATGGGAATAGCGATGGTGCGGCAAATCATCGTGAGGAACAAGCCAGCCACAGACAGAGGCACGGCCACGGCAATTGACGCACTGATGGCGGTCTGTGTATCCGTGGTGCCGCCGTCGAGGGCGAGCACCATGATGATCGCGGATGCGACCGACGCGAGCGCGGCGTCAGGAGCGACAGCGGCGCCGATGTTGGCCCAGCCGAGGGCCATCATCTGCAGCGAGCCGCCGAGCATGATGCCCTCGGTGGGGTGGCCGCTCACGAGCCCGATAAGGGTGCATGCCACGAGCGGCTGGTGGAACTGGAACTCGTCCAGGACGCCCTCCATGCCCGCGAGCAGGGCCACAATGGCAATGAGAATAACGGTGAGTACCGACATTGGTCCCTCCCTTTCCTAGGCCAGCTCGGCCTTTGCCTTCTTGATGAGCGCGTCGAACGACTCCGCAGAGTCGGCCGGCACCTTGCGGATGTCAAACTTTATGCCGTGGGCCGCGAGCTTCTCCAGCGTCTCGACGTCATTGCTGTCCATGGCGATCGCATTGTTGACGACGACCTTGCCCACAGAGTGGGCCATGGAACCGATGTTGACTTCCTTGATGTCCACGCCTCCCTCGACCGCGCGCAAGAGGTCCTGCGGCGTCTCGAAGAGCAGCATGGCCTTGGTGGCCCCAAAGCGCGGGTCATGCGCGACTTCAATCATCTTGTTGACGGGGACGACGTGAGCCTTGACCCCCGGAGGCGCCGCTTGCTCGATCATGGACTTGCGTAGCTCGTCGTGAGCCACGGCGTCCGACACCACGATGATGCGGTCGGGACCAGTCGTCTTGGTCCAGGTGGTGGCCACCTGGCCGTGAAGCAGGCGCGTATCCACGCGGGTGAGCACGAACTTGATGTGGCCGTCTCCGAGGACGGTCCCCTCGGGGATGGATCCAGCCGGGGCGCTGGGAGCGGCGGCCGCGCTCACAGGAGCGGCGGGTGCCAGATCCTCGGGCTTGACGACTATACCGGCCTTGGCGTCGCCGAAGGCCTCCTTGGCGACGTCGGCTGCGGTCTCGGCTCCGAGGCGCGCCCCGTAGGCCGAAACGAGCATCGGCAAGTTCAGGCCGCCCAGGGCGACCCATCCGTCGTGCCCCTCCTCGTCGAGCAGCAGACTGACCTGGTTCCAGGGTGTCCCCCCCTGGAGGTCGACCAGGAATAGGACTTGCTCCTGATCCTCGAAGCCCTGAACGACCTCGAGGAGCTTCGCCCTGAGGTCATCGGGCCCCATCTCGGGCGTGAGCGTCACGCATGCCACGTTCTCCTGCGGGCCAAAAATCATCTGGCCGGACATCTTGATGCCCTCGGCGAACGTGCCATGACTGGCTAGCACAATACTAACCACCGCTTGCCTCCTTTTCCCAACGCAACTGTGTACATACGCATACAGCGGAAAGGAGAGTTACCCATGAATTCTCCTTTTCCGCTCCATGAGATATACATATCTTATCCCTTGGGCCCACCCATGCAACCGATTATTTTCTTTTTGTCCTTTACGGGATATATGGCACCGTTCGGGGGCCCAATATTGACCTCCGGGATTTGGGCATCTCGCCTGCCCTCCCCTGCCGGACGCGAAACTCGATGCGAGTCCCGACGCACGGGCACGCACGCCCAACCAATCGCAGAATCTGAGGGCACCCTCTTATTCAGAACGCCTGAGGGCACCGACTCCTCTTCGCGACCTAAGAAAGGTCGATGGGCACGGCAAGAGGCGGCGAGGGCCCACAGCATCAAAGGCTCGCTCCAATTCCCGCCATCGTCGACGGAGGGGACGAGAAGAGGGCAGAAAACGGGGCGAATCCCAACATGGGACCCGCCCCTCGACCCGAGCCATACCGCGACGGCAGTCTAGCAGTCAATCACCCGAAGCTCGTGCGGGGAGGCCGTGAACGGCTCGAAGCCCGCAGATGTCATGAGACCGAAGTCCTCGAGGCGGATGCCAAAGCGGCCCGGCAGGTAGATGCCTGGTTCGATCGTGATAACGGAGCCCGCGGGAACCGGGCGGGCCCACGCGCGGCCGAAGTTGGGGCGCTCGTGAATCTCCAGGCCCACGCCGTGACCGAGACCATGCTTGAAGTAGTCACCGTAGCCCGCCTCGGTGATGACGCTCACGGCGAGCTCGTGGATGTCGCGGCCGATGCAGCCGGGCTTCGCGGCGGCGGCACATGTCTCGTGTGCGGTACGTACAACGTCGTAGACGTGGCGCTTCTCCTCGCCCGGCTCGCCTACGGCCACGGTGCGGGTCATGTCGGAATGATAGTCATGGTAGCCAGCTCCGTAGTCCATCACGATGAGGTCCCCGCGCTCGACGACGGTCTCGCCGGGCTGGGCGTGAGGATTGGCGGCGTTGGCGCCCGTGGCGACAATCGTGCCAAAGGACAGGGCGTCGGCCCCATGGCTGAGCATGTAGTTCTCGAGCTCTACGCGAATCTGCTGCTCGGTCAGTCCCGGCCGGATGAAGCCGCAGATGTGCTCGAAGGCTGCATCGGTGATCGACTGAGCATGACGCATGAGGGCGATCTCCTCGTCGTCCTTGACCATACGCAGGTCACAGAGGTCCTGATGCATCCGCGGCGTCAGGCAGGCAACCGACGCGTGTGCGCACTCCTCGGAAAACGAGTCAAAGAATGCGAGGTCACAGGTATCCTCGATCGCCACGACACGCGCTCGAGCGCTCGAGACGCGCCGTGCGGCCCAGGCGGCGGGATCGACCTGGTCCATATCGATCTGCCAGGCGCTCCGTGACCCCAGGCGGGTAAGGAAGGTGTTGTAGTAGCGCGAGTCAGTATGGAGCCACAGATCGTGCGCGGTGATCACGGCCGTGTGGGCCACCTCGTCATCGAAGGTGCGCTCCGCACCGGTGAGCCAGCGCAGGTCTGGGTTGTTGCGCACAATCGCAGCGTCATAGCCGCGCTCGGCCATGAGGGCACGGAGGCGTCCCACGCGGGCGGCGCAGATTGCTTGGTCTGCCATAGTTGCTCTTCTCTCTTGAAGTTTGTTCTACGAAGGATTGTCTGGGGCAATCGGGCGCGCCGCGCACCAGGCACGCACGTGCTCGTCGATGAGGTCGTCGGTGACGTTCGACAGGCGCACACGACCGATGGCACGCGGAAGCGGCAGCATGAAGCGCCTGGTGCGGCGGAAGCGCTCGGCCTTGAGCGCGCGCACGAGCTCGTCGGGGCAGACCTCGGCTGCGGTCGTTCCCACCCCGAGCCGCTCGAGCAGCTCGTCTTGGGCGAGCATGTCATCGATGGAGAGCTGCTCCATGCCCACGGCCAGACGTGCCGAGAAGCGCAGGGCGTCACCGAGCATCGCCGAGGCGGGTACCTCGGAGCCCGTGAGCCCGGCGAGCGCATGGGCGAAGTCCCGACCATAGGCAATCGACTGCCGCGTGGCCAGGGAGGTGGACGAGACGACCTTGCCGCGGCTCTTGACCGTGTCGAGGAGCTGTGTCACGAGTGTGGAGAAATCGCCCGACACGAGGTCGGGGGCACTGTCCCAGAGCCGTCCGAAGGCCTTGTCCGAATCGTCCATGGCCGTGGCGACCATGTGGGCGAAGGCGAGGCGGGTCAGCTCCCGCGCGGGGTCAAAGCCCAGAAGGTCGACATCGACGAGCGAGAAGCGCGCGGAGCCCTCCTGAACGACCAGAGACGAGACGCCCGGCACGTCAAGGGCCAACGGCGTCGTGCCAGCCGTGAGAGCGCTCACGAGATCGAGGGGCACCTGGGCCAGGGAGACGCCCCCGCACCACGACGCGCAGGCGAACGAGGCGACGGAGAGGGCCCTCTCGCCCCCCACGGCCACGACGAGGTCGTCGGCCGTGACGCCGGCGTCGGCGAAGAGGGCGTCAAGTGCTCCCACGCGGGCCAGCTCGCAGCCGCCCGCGGGCATCTCGATCAGGTGGACCTCGAAGCCCTCGGCGAGCAGGTCGATCCGGAGCTGCGAGACGAGCTCGCCGGCATGCCCCTCGTGCACCAGGGCGCAACAGTGCGGCTTTCCCACGCAGGAGCGCAGATCGTGCGCGAAGGTAGCGCGCGTGCCCACGCCCGCTCGCACGTCCATCGACGAGTTGCGCAGCGTGACCCACTGACGCACGCTGCTTCTCTCGGCGCCGCGCCCCTCTGCGGCATGCGCCTCGCTTGCCTCGCTCATAGCAGGCCCCTCTCCCAGAGCAGTCCTCCCGACTCAAGGGCGACCTGCTCGAACGTCTTGTTCCTGATATCGACCGTGATGTCGGCAGCCTTCTCGTAGAGTGGCCGACGTCGGCTGAGAACCGCGGCGGCATGAGCGTCTGACCCAAGGTCGGGCCGGCGCTCGGGGCAGCGAATCTGACGCAGGGAGTCCGCGAGATCGCCCTCAAGGTAGACCACGACGCCCATCTCGTGCATGAGCTCGCAGTTCTCTGAGCGCTCCACGATGCCGCCACCGCAGCTCACGAGCAGGGACTTGCGCTGTGCAAGGGCGGTGAGCTCGCCGGTCTCGGCATCGCGAAAGGCCCCCTCGCCGTCCTCGGCGAAGACCTCCGAGACGCTCTTGCCCAGGAGGCGCTCGACCAGGCGGTCCGTGTCAACGTGGGAGCGATGAAACAGGGAGCCCAGGTTGCGGGCGAGAGTCGACTTGCCCGCACCCAGAAAGCCCACAAAGAAGATGTGATCGCATCCCTCATGCACCACGTAGCCCGCATCACCTGACACCATGAACCTCCACGACTTGACACCGCAGAAGATTCTATCAGGTTATCCCGGTCCCCGTTTTTGCCCCCTCCTCCCCCAGAAACTCCACGTCACGCAGGACGAGGCGCTCGAGGGCACGCAGAAGATGGGTGTACCACAGGTCACTTTGCGACTGGGGCCGCACGAGGATCGTGCGCACGCCCGCGAGGTTACCGGCAAGGACGTCTGTGAAAACCTGGTCTCCGATCATGACGGTCTCGCAGGGACGCGCGCCGACCATGCGCATGGCGCGCCTGAGCGCGAAGGGCGCTGGCTTCATGGCGCGGTGGACGACGGCACACCCCAGCTCTGCTGCCGAGGCCGTCACCTCGGCAGTGTGAAAGTTGTTGGAGACGAGACAGACCGAGAGACCCGTCGCGCGGGCGGCGTCAAGCCAGGCGCGCACCTCGACGGGGGCGCGGCCGGTGTCGCGTGGCACGCAGGTGTTGTCGCGATCGACGAGCACGAGGCGAACGCCCGCGCGCGCGAGCTCACCCACGCCCACGAGGGGCAAAGACGCCACGTAGCGCGTCGCCGCGAGGGGGCCGCACTGCGGCGCCCGCCTACTGCGGGCGGTTGTCGATGGCCTGTTGGTGCTGCTCATAGGTCTCCGAGAACACGGCATAGTCGCCCGAGATGTAGAAGTAGTAGTAGCCGGTGTCGTCCGGGCTGGCCGCCGCCGCGAGAGACTTCAGACTCGGCGAGCAGATCGGCGTGGGGGTGAGGCCGGAGCGCGTGTAGGTGTTATACGGGTCGTCGACCTTGAGGTCGTCGGCCGTGACCTCGCGCCCAAGCGAGTACGCCAGGGTCGCGTCGCTCTGGAGGTCCATACCGGCCGCGAGACGATTGTAGAAGACCGAGGCAACCTGACCGCGCTGGTCATCGGTCAGGGCCTCGCGCTCCACGATAGACGCGAGCGTGACGACATCATTCTCGTCGAGCTCGACCCCGTAACGTGAAGAGAGCGTGGCTGCGGCTCCCGCAAGATCGAGCGGGGCCACCTCGCTCTGGTACTGGGAGAGCATCGCACGGATCACGACGTCCGCCGAGACCTCCTTGCCCGAGAAGTCATAGGTCTTGGGGAAGAGGTAGCCCTCGAGCGAGTCGTCGGCGACGTCGGCGAGAAACGCGTAGTCGGACGCGTAATTCGAGGCCTTGGCCTGGGCGACGAATTCGTCTGCTGAGATGCCGAGCGCATCCTGGGCGGCCTGGGCGGTACGGGCCACCGAGTAGCCCTCGGGGACAGTGAGCTGCGAGGAGGAGGCGTTGGGGCCGCTTACGAGCAGATTGATGACGTTCGTGAGCTCGTCGCCGGCCGTGAACGTGTAGGTACCGCTCTTGAGACCCTGGTCGGCCTCGGTTCGATGCGCCTGCGAGAGGAACTCGCTCGTGCTCGTGATTACCCCCGCCTCATAGAGCGCCTGGGCCACCTCGCTGGCGCCCGACCCCTCGGGGATGGTAAGCGTGACCTGGGTGCCCGCCGCCACCTTGGGCGCGCCGTCACCAGAGCCCCCCGTGAGGCGCGGGACCACCACGAGGACCACGACGCAGACGAGGCCCACGAACGCGGCCACGCCGGCTGCGATCAGTGGGAGCCGGCTGCGGGCGGACGGCTTGGGGGCACGCCGGACGCAGTGGTTCTGAGCGCGGCGCGTGGCCTCGGCGCTTCTCGCGGAAACGCGCGCTCTCGACGAGCCCACGCGCGACGTCGAGGCCGCGGGCCGCGCGGGCCGTGACGTACGCGGGTGCGCGTGCAAAGAGCGGGAGGACGACGAGCTTCGATTGTGGGCACCGCCGTCGAAGTGAGATCCCCCGTGTGCGGGGGGCCTGCCGGTGGGTGTGGCCATCATTGCCTCTCAGACGTGTCGGGCGTCTAGCCAGGACTGCAGGAACAGGGACGCGGCAACCATGTCCACTTTGCCGCGCATGGAGCGCTCGGTGAGACCCTGGCGTCTTAGGATACGCTTGGCCTCGGCCGAGGAGAGACGCTCATCGGCAAACTCCAGCGGAAGTCCGCAGGTGAGCGCCACCTGCTCGGCCTGGGCCCGGACGCGCTCGGCCTGCGGTCCCTCCTGGCCCGCCAGGGTCCGGGGCAGCCCGCAGACGAGAAGATCGGGCTCCCAATCGGATAGGACGCGGCGAAAGGAGGCGGCGCAGCCGAGGACCTCGTTGGCGGGCAGGACACAGACGGGCGAGGCGACGCGGCCAGCGGGGTCGCTCACGGCGACGCCGATGCGCGCCGCGCCTATATCGAGCGCCAGGGCCCGCATGCTAATGAGAGAGCTCGTTAGCCGCGGCGTCAAGGGCCGCGTCGATGCCGGAAACGTCCGAGCCGCCGGCCTGCGCCATGTTGGCCCGGCCTCCGCCACGTCCGCCCACGAGCCCGGAGATCTTGCGAATCAGGTCACCGGAGCCAAAGCCCGCGCGCACGGCCGCATCGGTGCCGGCGGCGAGCAGTGCCACCTTGCCCTCGGGGGTCCGCGTTGCTATGACGCAGGCGACGGGGCCGTCCGCCTTTTCGCGGACGGAGTCCCACAGCTCGCGCAGGCCCTGGGAGTCCAACCCGTCGCGCCGAATGATCACGCACGTGTACGCGCCACAGTCGAGGGTCCTCTCGGCGCCTCCCGCAGCCGCGATCGCGCCCGCGCCGGTGAGGGCGTCACGAAGCTTCCTAGCGGAGTCGCGCGCCTGGTCGCGCAGGGACTCGATGCGATCGACCAGATCGTCTGGGCGGCACTTGAGCAGACGTGCGGCCTGATTGAGCACCTCGAGCCGCTCGTCGACGTACTCGATCGCGCCCATCGAGGTGACGGCCTCGATGCGCCGGGCGTTAGAACCCACGGAACTCTCGGAGACGATCTTGAACAGGCCGAGATCGGCTGTGTTGCGAGCGTGCGTGCCGCCGCATAGCTCGCGCGAGAAGGGCGTCTCGGAGGAGCCCGCGCTGACCACGCGCACAACGTCACCGTACTTCTCGCCGAACAGGGCCACAGCGCCAGAGGCCTTGGCCTCGGCGAGCGGCATGACGCGGGTCACGATGGGCTCGGCGGCGAAGATCTCTGCGTTGATCATGCCCTCGATGCGCCCGAGCTCCTCGGGCGTCAGGGCCTCGAAGTGGGTGAAGTCAAAGCGCAGGTGGTCGGGGGCCACAAGAGAGCCGGCCTGGGAGACGTGCGGCCCCAGGACCTCCTTGAGGGCGGCGTCGAGCAGGTGAGTGGCGGTGTGGTTGCGCCGGACGAGCTCGCGACGTCCCCGGTCGATGGAGGCAGTC
>CAYSIC010000006.1:0-10668 GCA_964430985.1 uncultured Atopobium sp. | reverse complement strand
CCCACCGAGATCGATCCTTCCTCGAGCTGTGCCGCGTGCGCGTAGAGTCCCTCCTTGGCCTGTACATCGGTCACGCGCAGGGTGGCGTGGGGAGCGCGGAGCACGCCCGTGTCCGCACACTGGCCGCCCATCTCCGCGTAGAGGGTCGTACGGTCGAGCACGACCTCGGCGGAATCGCCGACATGCGCGCAGTCGACCGACGCGCCGTCCACCACGAGGGCGAGCACGCGGCAACCCTCAAGCTCGTCATGATCATAGCCATCGAACCGAGTGGGCGCGAGACGGTCCGAGAGCTCGGTCCAGACGTCGTTGAAGCTGCCCCAGGCGTCGCGATTGGCGGCGGCTCGAGCACGCTCGCGCTGGTCGGCCATGCAGGCGTCAAAGCCCGCCATGTCGACCTCGTGGCCGGCCGCGGCCGAAATCTCACGCGTGAGGTCGATCGGAAAGCCGTAGGTGTCGTGAAGCTTGAAGGCCACGGCGCCGGGCAGCTCGACGTCCGCGGGAAGCGAGGAAAGCTCGGAGTCGAGGCTCTGCTCGCCGGCGTCGAGCGTGGTCCCGAAGTGCTCCTCCTCGGCGCGGACGATGCCCTCGATGAGGGCATGGCTCTCCACGAGCGACGGATAGGTCTTGCCCATGAGACGCGTGACCTCGTCGACGTAGGTGGTGAGGAACGCCTCTCGCACGCCCATGAGGCGGCCGTGGTAGACGGCGCGACGCAGAAGGCGTCGCAGGACGTAGCCACGGCCCTCGTTGGACGGCAGGATGCCGTCGGAGATCATGAAGGTCACGGCGCGAGCGTGGTCGGCCACGATGCGCAGGCTACGGTCACGGGCTGCGTCGACGCCGTAAGGGGCGCCGGACAGGCGCTCCCCCACCGTGATGAGCGAGCTCAGGAGGTCACCATCGTAGTTAGTCCCCTTGTGCTGCATGATGGCCGCGATACGCTCGAGGCCCATGCCGGTGTCCACGTTTCTGTGGGGCAGCTCGGGCAGGGAGCCGTCCTCCTGGCGGTCGTACTGCGTGAAGACGAGGTTCCAAAACTCGAGGAAGCGGTCGCAGTCGCAGCCGGGGGCGCAGTCGGGGCTTCCGCAGCCGAACTCCTCGCCCTGGTCAAAGTAGATCTCGGAGCAGGGGCCGCAGGGGCCGGTGGGACCAGCGGCCCAGAAGTTGTCCTCCTCGCCGAGGCGAGTGATGTGGTCCGCGGCCACGCCCTGGGAGCGCCAGAGCTCCTCGGCCTCGTCGTCATCGGTGAAGACCGTAACGTGAAGGCGCTCGGGCGGCAGGCCCAGGTGCTCGGGGCTCGTGATGAACTCCCAGGCCCAAGCGATGGCATCGGCCTTGCTGTAGCCCCCGAAGGAGAAGTTGCCGAGCATCTCGAAGAAGGAAAGGTGGCGGGAGTCGCCGATGTTGTCGATGTCGTTGGTGCGCAGGCACTTCTGGCAGGAACAGGCGCCAGGTCCCTCCATGGTCTTGGTCCCCTGGTAGTACTCCTTGAACTGATTCATGCCCGCGTTGGCGAGCAGAAGAGACGGGTCATCCGGGACAAGCGACGAGGACGGGTAGCGGGTGCAGCCCTTGGCCTCGAAGAAGGCGAGAAAGTCCTCGCGAATCTGGGCGGTGGTCATGGTCTTGTAGTCAGGCGTGCTCATGGTGCTCCCCCTGCACTCGGGTGCTTCTCGTATGCATAACTGCGTTAGTATAGCGCGCCGCAGCTAGCGGCGCTCCTCGTCGCCGTGACGCCAGCGCACAGCGCGGCCCCGGGCGCGTGGGGGCCGGGGGGTCGCCGCGGCCGCGGGCTGCGCCTCCAGGTCCGCGTGGCCAACGCTGAATTCGGCGTCGCCGAGGGCGTCCGCGGCGGGCGCGGGGGCTCCCGTGGCGTCGACGAAGGGGGTCCCCTTGAACAGGGCTCCGTCGTAGGAGACGAGCTGCGTTTTGGTCCTCGACTCGAAGAAGAAGACGAAGAGGCTCTTCAAGACCGCGGTCAGGGGAATCGCGATGATCATGCCCGCGGTTCCGAGCAGGGTGGAGCCGAGCACAATCGCGGTGAGCGTGAGCACGGGGTGGATCTGCATGGTCGACTGATTGATCTTGGGCGCGATGAGGTTATCGGTGACGTTTTGCGCGACGACGGCGGCAACGAGGGTCCAAAACGCCATGGAGGGGCTGTAGAAGAGCGCCACGACGGTGGCGCTGGCGGCCGAGACCGCCGGCCCCACCACCGGCACGAAGTTCAATACGCCCGATATCACGCCCATGACGCCCGCGTAGGGGTGGCCCGCGAGCGAGAAGCCCACGAACGCGAGCGTGCCCTGGATGAGCGAGTCTATCACCGTTGTGCGCAGATAGCCGCCCACGGAGCGCGAGATGACAGCGACCACGAGGCGGTAACCGCCCGCGCGGCCCTCCCCGAGCACCCGACAGATCTCGTCGTTGATGCGCGGGTAGTCGAGGGCAATCCAATACGCAAGGACCAGCCCCAGAAACGTGACAAAGAGCGTGGAGGCGAGGTTACTCACGGCCGGCATCAAACCGGTGCCCACGGCCGACAGCAGGCTCGAGACCAGCTTGGTGAGCAGGCTCTGCAGGGAGTCAACCATCGAGGAGACCTCGACGTATTGGCCGATCGTCTGAAAGACCTCGTAGCTCCGCTGAAGGTTGGTGAACCACGTCCCCATCTCGGCGATGCGGGCGGGCAGGTCGCTCAGGAGCTCGGTCATCTGAGAGACGAACAGGGGGACGAGCAGGGCGAACAGCAGAACCACTCCCAGCGCCACCACCACGATTCCCACGAGCGCCGCGATCGAGCGAGGTACACGACGACGCACGAGCAGGCTCACGAGCGGGGTGGCCACGTAGGCCACGACGCAGCCGACCGCGAGAAAGACGAGCACGCTCGAGACCCTGCTCAAGACGAAGAGGGTCACGCTGGCAAGGGCGACAAGGCCAACGACGGTCCAGACCTTGTCGCAGGCTAGGTGAGCGCGCCGGGAGCGGATGTCCGCACAGGGGTCATCGTGGTCCATGAGCTCCTCTTCCTTGGCCTAGCCCCTAGGGTGCAAGCGTTCCCCCGGGGTCAATCTTGTCCTGTATGCGCCTCAGCGTACGACGCAGAAGACGCGAGACCTGCACCTGCGAGACGCCCAGACGCCCGGCGATCTCTACCTGGGTGAGTCCCTCGACGAAGCGCATCCTGATGATATCCTGCTCACGCGGAGAGAAGTCGGCGATGGCCTCCTCGAGCACGATGCGGTCGTCGGAGGCGGCCAAGTCGGCGTCCTCCGTCGCATAGCGATCGATGACCGAGGGCGCCTCGTCGTCGTCCGACGAGCCACCGCCCTCGAGCGGCACCGAGCTGTAGGCGCTCGAGGACTCCATGGCCTCGAGGACCTCGTCAACGCTCACGTCAAGGTACTCGGCAATCTCAGCCACCGAGGGACTGCGCTGCAGCTGGTTGGTGAGCTCGTCGTTAGTTCGATTGACCTTGGCGGAGAGCTCCTGCAGGCGGCGCGGCACCCGCACCGACCAACCCTTGTCGCGGAAGTGACGCTTGATCTCTCCCATGATCGTGGGCGTGGCGTATGTGGTGAACTCGAGGCCGCGCCCAGGGTCGAAACGGTCGATGGCCTTGATGAGGCCGATGGTGCCCACCTGGACGAGGTCCTCGAGGGACTCACCGCGATTTTTGAACTTGGAGGCGAGAAAGCGCACCAGGTTGAGATGGCTCACGATGAGCTGCTCGCGGGCCTCCTCGTCACCCTCCTGCTTGAAGCGCCTGAAGAGCTCGCGGGTGCGGCCCTTGTCCCAGGCGGCCTTGCCCTCGGGGATGCGCCGCGAGATGCGTGGGGGGGAGGCCTTCTCGGCGAGGTCCCTACTCGGCATGGGCATCGCCTGCTCGCTTGGCAAGGTGCAGGGCGCGGCCGTCCTCAGAGACGTTGAACTCGTCGCACACTGCCGAGAGGAGCACCTCCACGAGCTCGATCGACTCTCCGACAGGCTCGTCAACGCCCAGCGAGAAGTCCATCGCAATGGAGCCCGACGAGAGCGCGAAGGTGACGCCCAGCTCGGAGAGACCCGTGGCGCAGGCGTAGACGAAGCCCTCCTCGGCCACCATGCGGACGTCCTCGACGTCCTCGACGCCCATGCCGCAGCAGGCGGCGAGGCTCGAGGCCATCATGCGCACTGGACGCGCGAAGTCCGCCTCGGCAGGGACGCTCAGCTTCACGTTCTTCTCTTCCATCATCTCTCCTACTCGGCGTCCGCGGGGACGCTCGTCGTGGTGTTCTTCTCGTCGGGGCTGGCGTCGGCATCGGGCGCCGTGGGGACGGCGTCGCCGTAGTCGACGTAACGAGACGCATCGTGGTCGTCGGGGGCGCTGGCGTCGGACTCGGACAGACGGGCGTCGGACCTCCGCCTCCCCGCGCCGCCCCCGATCTTGGAGACGACGCTGGCCACGCCGGAGGCAGCGGACTCGGCGGCATGACCGACCGCGTCGGTAACGCTCGAGGCGACCCCGGAGACGGTCGAGACGTCGGCGAGAATGGCGTTGACGCGCTCGAGGGAGACGTTGGCCGAGGTGACGGTAACATCGGCCTTCTCGACGATCGGCGCGACCCCCTTGATGGCGGGCTCGAGCTCGTCGGCCATGCCGTCGAGCTTGGCAACGATGGGCTGGGCCTGCTCTATGACCTCGTTGGCCGAGGCGGCGACCTCGTCGATGCCGCGCCGCGCGCCGCGCAGCGTGAGGGCTAGCTCGACCACCGCCCACACGGCCACGCAGACAAGAACCAGCAGCGCTATGTCCAGGTAGCTCATTGCGCCCTCCTTAGAGCGTCTCGTTTGGTGCGGGCGTCGCCCACACGTTTATCCATTCTACCCAACCGGTGGGTCCTCGTTCTGGTCCGTCTGCACGCGGTCTCGCGCACCGGTCTCCTCGCGCCAGGCTTCCCAGCCGCGCGGACTTGGATGGTAGAAGCTGCCGCGCTCGAGCCCCTCGGGCAGATAGCGCTGGCTCACCCATCCAATCGGGTAGTTGTGGGGATAGAGGTAGGGGCCGTACTCGCCGGCGCCGGGGCGGTGCCGGTCGCGAAGGTGACTGGGCACCTCGCGGAGCGGGCCGGAGCGCACCTCGGAAAGGGCGGCTTCGATGCCGGCCTCTGCCGCATTGGACTTGGGCGCAAGCGCGAGATAGGTGGCGGCCTGTGCAAGATTGATGCGGCACTCGGGCAGGCCGATGACCTCGGTGGCCCGAAAGGCCGCCTCGGCCACGAGCAGCGCCTGCGGATCGGCGTTGCCCACGTCCTCCGAGGCACAAATCATGATGCGCCTCGCGATGAACTTGGGGTCCTCGCCCGCGTCGAGCATGCGCGCAAGCCAGTAGAGCACGGCATCCGGATCGCTGCCGCGCATCGACTTGATGAATGCCGAGATGACATCGTAGTGCACGTCACCAGACTTGTCGTAGGGCAGGCCCCGCCGCGGGTTGGCCTCGCGCACGTGCTCGATGCCAATGACGAGGGGGTCGCCGGGCGCAGCCTCAGGATCTGAGTCGACCATCTGACTCGCGAGCTCGAGCGAGGTGAGGGCCGCGCGGCCATCCCCGGCCGAGAGGGTCACAATCTCTTGCTCGGCATCCTCGCTAAGCTCGAAGACGCCCTTAAGACCGCGCTCGGAGGCGCAGGCGCGCTCGAGCAGGGCGCGAATGGAGTCGTCGTCCAGAGGCTGGAGCTCCACGACGCGGCTGCGGCTGATGAGCGCCGAGTTGACCTCGAAATAGGGATTCTCGGTCGTCGCGCCCACAAGAACAACGGTCCGGTCCTCGACGGCATGCAGGAGGGCGTCCTGCTGACCGCGGTTGAAGCGGTGGATCTCGTCGACGAACAGAATCGTGCGCCGGCCGTAGGAGATGAGGCGGCTCTCGGCAGCCTCTATCTCGCGACGCAGATCCTTGACCGTGCCCATGACGGCGCTGACCTCGACGAACTCGGCGTGCGTGGTATGAGCGATGATGCGGGCGAGCGTGGTCTTGCCCGTGCCGGCCGGGCCAAAGAGCAGGACCGACGAGAGCGTGTCGTGCTCGATGGCGCGCCTCAGCCAGCTACCGGGCCCCACGGCCTTCTCCTGGCCGACGAAGCCGTCGAGCGCGCTGGGACGCATGCGGACCGCGAGCGGTGCGTTATCGTCTTTGCGCGCGCGCTCGATGTGCGTGAATAAGGTATCCATGGGAGCAATGGTACGTCATGTGGGCAGGAGCGGACGCGAGGGCACCTCAACGTCACTGTGATAACGGTTCTTTGAACGCCTTCGGCAGTTCAGGGCAGGAAACCGACTGCGAACTGCCGAAGGCGTTCAAAGAACCGCAAAGGCCCGATGAGGGAGCCCGGGTGGGCAGGCGGCCCACTCGCGCCGGCAGCCTACGGTCGGACACCGGCGAAGTAGCCCCGCTGGGGAAAGAGGCTCCGAGCGTCGGGGAAGGCGGCCTCGCAGGTGGCCACGAAGTAGTCGTCGGTCATCGAGGAGATGAAGTCCACGACCGTGCGGTCGAGGTCGTCCTCCCAGTCGTAGGTCCGTCCGTAGAAGGCGAGGCGCCGCTCGAGCGGCCGGATGTGGTGCGCGAAGATGGCCGCAGACTCATCGCCGGTCTCCAGCGCGTCCAGCTCGCGGGCGTACAGCCTGGCGAATAGCTCGCGCACCGGCGCGGAGAAGTCCCCGTTGACCTCGCCCGCACCGTAGATCTTCTCGTAGTTCTCGCGCTTTGCGCGACGCATCTCGGCAAAGCCCTCCTCGCTCATCTCGATGCGGTCCTTGCCCACGCTGTGCTCCACGACGTCGGCGACAAAGGCCGAGAGGGCCCATGCGTTGTAGGCGCCGCCCAGCCCGTCGTCGAAGGTGTCCTCGGAACACAGGCCGGCTACGATTGCGTCCTGGCGATCCTTGCCCACGTAGGCGATGATGTCCGAGACGCGCACCACGCAGCCCTCAAGCGTCATGGGGCGCAGATGGCTGATTTCCTCGTCACCACGCTCCCAGCAGGATTCGACCACGCGGTCAAAGGTGTCGAACTCGGCCAGCCCGCTCGTCTCGAATATCTGCTGCTCGAACTCTCCGTTGTGGCATATCGCACCGTCGAGGGTCTGGAGGCTGATGTTGCGGCCAGCGAGCTGGTCGAGCACGCGCACGCTCTGGACGTTGTGGTAGAACCAGCGGCCACGACGCTCATGGTAGACGTCCGACAAGAACCGCTCCCCGGCATGTCCGAACGGGGTGTGGCCGATGTCGTGGCCCAAAGCGATGGCCTCGATGAGGTCCAGGTTGAGCCCCAGAGCACGCCCGATGTCGCGCGAGACGCGGGCGACGAGCTGCACGTGCAGGCCGCGACGAGTCAAGTCGTCATCGGCACGAAACGAGAAGACCTGCGTCTTTCCGGCCAGGCGGTTGTAGGCGGGCAGATGCACGATCTTCTCGGAGTCTCGCACGAAGGCGGGACGCACGCAGGTATCACGGTCGCGCTCGCAGGCGTCTCGGCGAATGGCCGAGACGTCGTGGCAGGCGAAGGGCGACAGGGCGCCCGATTGGATGCGCTCGCCCACCAGGCGCGTCGCCTCGTCCGAGAGCCTCCCGTTAAGACCAGGCGCGAGCTTGTTGTTCCTCTCCCTCTCCCGAGCCATATGAGTGCCATCCTTCCTGCGCGCGAAGAGCGCCGAGTGTCTTACGTACGTGTCACCGGCGGCGAGAAGCCCTGCGACCTTGGCCGTGTGACCTCGCGCCCCTGGCGCATTTGTACCCACACGAACAGGGCACGACGCCCCCTAGGGCACAAACCACAGCTGGTCAGCGGGTTCGACGACCCGCGTAGAGCGCGCCATGGCGGGCGTGGCAGCGCGGTCCATCGCATGGCCGAGGCGCTCGGCGATCATCTCGTGGCCGGTGGGACCGGGATGGTCGGAGCCATCCGCGAGAAGCTCGGCCAAACGCTCCGGCTCGCGGTCAAGCAGAGTCGAGCCCTCGACGACGCGCATCTGCGAGTGGGAGGCGGCAGCCGCGCGAATCAGGTCGTCCACGGCGGAGAAGCAGCTTTTGGGATGCGTGGGATAGCGCTCCTCCAGATGCGGAAGAGTCGTGAGCACCCAGGTGGGGACCTCGGGAAACGCCGAGGAGAGCTCATCGAGGAAGTCCCGCACGTCTCGTTCGACGTACGAGGCCCGACAGGGCTCGTAGCGGTAGTTCTCTCCCAGCTCGACGATGATGGCCTCAGGCTTGAGGTGCGCGGCCAATCCCTGGAGGGTTCCCGGCTGAAAGACCTGCCCGCCCACCCCCTGGTTCACGAGGTCCAGGTTCAGGCGGCGTGCGAGCAGCGCCGGCCAGCTGCGGCCAGGGTCAAGTGCCACGTAGCCCTGGGCTATGGAGTCTCCGAGCACGAGCAGGGCCGCACGAGGTCCCACGGATTCCAGATAGGTGCCGTCAGCGCGCACGTGGCCCAGCAAGCACGAGGTGAAACACGGTAGCCACACACGCACATGATGCGGCTCCCCCATTCCGGGAAGGCGCCGCTGACCAACTGAGGGCACGCCCTCGGGATCATCGAGATCCCAGCTCACGCCTCCCCTCTCGTCGGGCAACACAAGCGGCAGGCGGCGACCGTCGACCTCTGCCGAAACGCCGTCGTAGGGTCCGGCGGGCACCTGCCCCCAGGAGCGGACGTCGGCGATGACGGAGCGCGTGCCGCGCGGAGGCTCGTCGAGGGTGACCTCGACCATGGCGCGGCTGGCATCGGTCGTAAACTCGAGCGCAATGCCGGACGTGCAGGCGGCAAGCTGGCGATAGTAGCCTGGATGCCATGCCCGGACGCTCGCGAGGGCGCGCAGTTGCCCTGGAAGAAAGCGGCTCGGGCGCGTACGGCCGTCCGCATCGAGGCGCACGTCAAGCGCACCGTGCAGCAGACACGCCGCGTCCACGCTCATCTCTGTGGCCCCGAGGCCCTTCTCGCGTCGCGTGAGCTACTCACCCTCACGAACCGGCTCGTAGAACTCTTCGCCGTCGTCAAGACGCAGGACGAGCACCTGGCCCACGCCCGCGCCACCAGCCGCGGCGCAGTCCACGTCCCAGCGGTCGCCTCCCACGCGCACCATGCGCGCGAGACCGTCTTCTCCCAGCGCGGGGCGATCGAGGTCATGGGTCATGCGATCAAGATAGGGCGTCGGCGTGTGACCGCACACCACCGTCGGACCCGTGCCGTCCGATTCCGCGAGCCCCCTGCGGGCTCCCCAGAAGTCCTCTCGAATCCAGAGCAGGTCCTCGGGATCCTGCCGAGTGAAGAACGCCTCGACGGATGCATCGTCCCAGGAGGGAGGGCGCGGCAGATCCAGGCGAACGCCAGCATGAACGAAGAAGTAGAGGCGCTCCCCCACCCGCGTCCACGCCCAGCGAGGTAGGCCTCGAACCCAACTGACGAGCTCCTCGGCAGCTTCCCTTGGAAGCGCATCCAGAGCGGCCAAGGTGGTCGAGCCTCCGTTGATGCCCCAATTCATAGCCGCGACGCCATCATCTGGGTTGTCCCGACACGAGAGCATCAGGTCCTCGTGGTTGCCCATGAGCACGCATACATGGGGAAGCGAGCGCACGACAGCGATGACCCCCGCCGGGTCGGGGCCGCGATCAATCATGTCGCCCAGGCAGAAGAAGCGGTCGTCGGAGGTCGGCGAGACGCGCTCGAGAGCGCGCTCGAGTGCTGCCCGATGTCCGTGCACGTCCGAGAAGACATAGGTGGACATAGGGTGCATCCTTTCTTCTCTCATCCACGACACGGGACGCGAACTGCGAATCATTTCCGCATAGCCTACCACCGTAATGCTCGGAAGACCAGATGCGGCCGCGTGTGCGGGCCGCCTATCCGCGCCTGCGAAGCCGGGCGCGCGCCACGCGCAGACGCCAGGCGGCGGGCGATCCGACCTCGACGAGGCGACCCGGATGCCCAGGCCCCGCGGCGCGGCGAACCTCAGAGGCAACCTCCTCCATCGTCTGATCGAGGTAACCCGGCCTGAGGCGGCATTCCCATACCACCAGCACCGTCCAACCCGCCTCCACCAGGAGCGCGTTGTCGCGGGCGTCACGAGCGCGGTTGCGCGCGAACTTCTCCTCCCAAAACTGCGTATGAGACTTGGGCACGGACGGCGCACAGTGCGGGCAACGGTGCCAGAAGCAACCGTGCACGAAGATGGCCACTCGACGACCCACGAAGCAGACGTCGGGATGGCCTGGGGCGCCCCGCCAGTGGATCCGATAACCCGTGAGCCCACGGGCGCGCAGCTCGGCGCGGACCGCAAGCTCGGGCTTGGTGTTCTTGCTTCGGTTGGCCTGCATGACGTGGCGCACGGCCGCGGAGGAGGCCGCAGGCGTGCACGAGCGCGCTACCACGCGAACGGCGCGTCGGGCGTCGAGTGCGCTCCCTCGAAGTTCACGTCGCCCGTGAGCGCGCGGGCCGCCTCAAGGTCAAACCCATCCGAGAAGAGCTCGTCCAGGGTACCCAGGACCTTTGCCTGGGCACCCTCGTAGAGGTCCCAGAAGCTCGCACGGCTCCTCTCGTAGGTGAAGGGGTTCTCCCAGACGTCGTGGTCGTGATTGTCGAAGGCAGAGGTCTCGGAGGCGCGCACCCGATGCGACATCGCGCACACG
>CAYSIC010000005.1:12318-103087 GCA_964430985.1 uncultured Atopobium sp. | reverse complement strand
TTCAGGCCGAGCAACTACTACGCGTTGTGCGCGCTCGCTGGGTCGGCGACATACTACCTGGCCGTGGTGGGGACCTCGATCGAGAAGCTCTGGAGCGCCGCGCTGTGCGTGGGCGTGACCGTGACGCTGCGTCGATGGTCTCTTCGCTACAACGTGCTCTCGCCCAATGACGTGAACCTTGGTCCGCGCGTCGCAGGACGCATGAGACGGCTCACCAAGGGCGTCCGCATCGTCCGCCACACCAAGTAAAGACAGCGGTTGGAAAGACAGCGGTTGGTCGGGGCTCCACTGACCCCTGTGCGATAAATTAAAATATTTATGTACGAGTCGAGTCGTATATAAATCGTTGCGGAGTCTCGCCTGCCCGTGGCTCAACAGGGGTTTCTCAGTTGAATGTAATTTTTATATCGAATCGAAACGTACATAAAGAATTTATCTTATCCATACAAGACGAGATCAGCCGGCTGCAAGCTATGCGATCTATGCGGGCCGCGGGCCATCCAGACTGATAGAAACGCCGCCAGCGAGAGGAATCCTCGCTGGCGGCGCATCAGGTGCGTAATCCCAGCCCTACTTATTGACCTTGCCGTTGCGCACGGCCCACTTGCGGCGCTCGGTCTCGGTGAGAAGGCGCTTGCGCAGGCGGACACTTTGGGGTGTGACCTCCACGAGCTCGTCATCCATGATGTACTCGAGGGCCTCCTCGAGCGTAAAGGTGCGCGGGGGCGTGAGCTGGACGGAGATGTCGGAGGTGGAGGAGCGCTGATTGCCCAGGCTCTTGGTCCGAGCGATGTTGACCACCATGTCGCCCGGCTTGCTGCGCTCACCGACAATCATGCCCTCGTAGCACTCGTCGCCCGGGCCCACGAAGAGCGCGCCGCGCTCCTGAAGGGTTCCCAGGGCGTAAGCAACGGCCTTCTCGGTGGACATGGAGATCATGGCGCCGTTCTGACGAACACCAAGCTCCCCAGCATAGGGACCATACTCAAGGAACGTGTGGTAGAAGATGGCGCCACCATGGGTGACGTTCAGGACACGGTTCTTGAGACCCATGATGCCGCGGGTGGGAATCTTGAACTCAAGGTGCGTCTGGGTGGTCCCCGACTCCATATTCGTCATGGTTCCGCCAGCGTTGCCAAAGACCTCTATGACCTTGCCTGAGTACTCCCCAGCGCACTCGACGACCGACTGCTCCACGGGCTCGGTGAGGGTGCCGTTTTTGTCCTTCTTGAACAGGACGCGCGGACGACCCACCTGAAACTCAAAACCCTCGCGGCGCATGGCCTCCATGAGAACTGAGAGGTGCAGGATGCCTCGACCCGCCACCTCGATGCCGGTCTTATTGGGTAGCTCCTCGATGCGCATGGTGACGTTGTTCTCGCGCTCCGCCATGAGACGCTCCTTGAGCTGGCGGCCTCCAACGATGTCCCCTTCGCGACCCACGAGCGGCGAGGTCGAGGGCTCGAAGATGACGGAGAGGGTGGGCGGGTCAATCTCTATGGGCTCGAGCTCGACCGGGTTTTCGGGATCAGTGTAGACATCGCCGATGTCGGTGGAGTCAACGCCCACCAGGGCGGCTATGTCCCCGGCCTTGACCTCGCTGCACTCCCTGCGCCCGAGGTAGTCGAAGGTGAAGAGCTGCTTGACCTGACTCATGGCGCGACTGCCGTCGTTTTTGACCACAAGAATTTTATCCGCATCGTGGATGGTGCCGGAATAGATACGGCCGATGCCAATACGTCCTACGTAGCTGGAGTGGTCAACGGTTACGCACTGCATGGCGAGAGGCCCGGTGGGATCAGCCTCGGGCGCCGGGAGAGCGTCCACAATCATGTCCAGAAGGGGATACATGTTGTCGTTATCATCATCTGGCGCAAGACGGGCAAACCCATTGACCGCAGAGGCAAAGATCACGTGCTCCATGGAAAACTCGAGCTGCTCGTCGGTGGCTCCGAGGTCCATCATGAGGTCGAGGGCGTCGTTGACGACCTCCTTGGGCCGAGCTCCGTCGCGGTCAATCTTATTGACCACGATCATAATGGCAAGGCCTGCGTCAATAGCATGACGCAGGACGAAGCGAGTCTGAGGCATGGGACCCTCAGCTGCATCCACGAGCAGCAGGGCCCCGTCTGCCATGCGTAGGACCCGCTCGACCTCACCGCCAAAGTCGGCGTGTCCCGGCGTATCGATGACATTGATCTTCACGCCGTGGTACTCAATGGAAATATTCTTGGCGAGAATCGTGATTCCACGCTCGCGCTCCTGGTCGTTGGAGTCAAGCACGCGATCCTGAATCTGCTGATTCTCTCGGAAGGCGTCGGTCGACTTGAGCATCTGGTCGACCATGGTGGTCTTACCATGATCGACGTGAGCGATGATGGCGATGTTCCTGATGTTCTCCTGACGCATAAGGCCCTCTCGGTTCGAGTGGAAATTCTTTTCTATAACTGGATTAGTATACCGCGCTAGAACAAAGACAGGAAAGGAATAGCTCTACTCGCAGCATCTACAGCAGAGGCTCCATCTCGCCGGCAGGAGCAGGATCGGTCCACGTGAAACCATCTCCGGAGCCCTTGCCGTCTATGAGAGAGAACGCTGAGTATGCTCGATAGCCGCGTTCGCCAAACTCAAGCAAAACCGCGTCGGAGTAGGACCCTTTATCGTCGGCGACAGCCCCCTCGTAGGCAATCGCATAGCGCACGGAATCAGGAGTGGCACTTACGCGGGTGCGAGCGCCGTCGAGGCAGGCCTCGGGACCGTCATCGACGAACTCGTAGCTCGCTACGACGCCGGAGGAGTCCTGCACGGCAAGGATGACGCCCAGCTCGCTGCCGTCGGCAAGGACATCGAGCGCCTCGCCCAGAAGCGTGGCCGCCAGCTTGTCCGTCTGGGGCGAGACGCCCGTCTGACGCGCCGAATCGCTGCTCTGTGGCACCTTATGACTCCCCTCGATCGTACTTCGTCGCCCTTTCTCGCCATGATAGCGCAGGACAAGGGGGGCCGATGGTCGTCGCTCTTGGGCACCTTCATCTCCTGTCGGGTCAGATGAGCCCCTCTCGTTGTACGAGGTGCTTGAAAGGTAGTGACCTGTCCACGGAAAGAGTGCCATCCCCTGTCATGAACATCAAATCATGACCCTGAGTCGGTTCCTCGCACCTAAGGACATAAAAGGAAATGGTGGAGACGATGGGGTTCGAACCCACGACCTCAGGCTTGCAAAGCCCGCGCTCTCCCAGCTGAGCTACGTCCCCGTGTCGCGTGACAAAATAATAATCGCCCCAGCGGCGACTCGGCTAACGCTGGGGCGACTATTGTCAGGAAAGTGGTGGGCCTGACAAGGTTCGAACTTGTGACCTCCCGGTTATCAGCCGGACGCTCTAACCAACTGAGCTACAGGCCCAACGCAAGGAAACATACTACCGTCCTGACCGCGGTTGGTCAACGTCTTTTTTCTTTTTTCTTTCGGATTACTGTCCTGAAGTTGCCAGCTGGCTCCTTTTGGGTAGGATAGGCGACCAGAGAGAAGGGAGAGCCAGTCATGCCACTGAAGAAAATGGACGTAGAGAGCATCGTCGTGGGAGGGGGGCCCGTGGCCTCCCTGCTGATTCTCCGTACCCACGATCAGCACGGTGATGAGGTCGAGCTTCATCTCCCCATTCGCATAGGAGCGGTCGAGGCGAGCGCCATCTCCATGGGCGTCGAGACCCAGCCCGGAAGTCGGCCTATGACGCACGATCTCCTCGAGTCGACCATCTCGGCCCTAGGAGCCCGCTGCCTGAGCGTACGCATTATGTCCGTGGCGGGTACCACGTTCTTCGCCCAGCTCGAGCTCATGTCGGAGACGGGTGAGACCATCTACGTGGATGCACGACCGTCGGATGCCATAGCGCTCGCTGTGCGCACCCAAGCCCCCATCTACGCGGACGAGTCCGTTCTCAAGACCGCCGCGATGCCCGACTTTCGCGGCGTGGAGAAAGACGAGGAGGCCCACGAACTTGAGGAGTTCCATTCCTTCGTGGAAAACCTCTACCCTGACGACTTCGACACGGCGCGCGAGGGACATGAGGGGCACGAGGGCGGCCAGTAACACGCACTGAGGTCGATGACGCTCATGATCTTGGCCCTAGGGCAATAATCGGGGGCTGTGGATGTGCCACAGCCCCCGATTCATGTGCATTCACCAATCAAATGTGCCACAGGGCCTCGTTCGTAAGCACGCGTGGCACGCGTAGAGGGCGTCGCCCCTCTCGCGGCCCCCAGGTGCTCCTCGAAGAGGGGTTACTCGTTGTCCTCGTCGAGAAGCTCCTCGTCAAGCTGCTCCTCGCCGCCGATATCCACGGCGTCGTCCGAGTCCGCGTCCTTGGCACCTGCAGCGGCAAGGTCGAGCATTCCTTGGCTCTCGTCGCGCGCCACGGCCGCCTTCTTCTTGTGGACCACCATGCGGGCCACAGCACTCACATGGTCGTTTTCGGCCATGTTCATAACCTTGACGCCCTGCGTGGAGCGACCCAGGCGCGAGACGTCGCCGGACTTCACGCGAATCATCACGCCCTCGACCGAGACGATCATGAGCTCGTGCTGCGGACCAACCACGCGACAGGCCACGAGATTGCCCTTGCGCGACGTCATCGCGATGGTGTAGACGCCCTGACCGCCGCGCTTGTGCTCGGGGTACTCAGAAACGGGCGTACGTTTGCCGTAACCGTTCTCCGTGATCACAAACAGGTCACCGTTGCCGTTGGACACTTCCATGCCCAGCATGAAGGCATCGCCCTTGAGAGTGATACCGCGCACGCCGGCAGTGTCGCGGCCCATCGGCCGAACCTGCGCCTCATCAAAGAGGATCGCCTTGCCGTCCGACGAGCAAAGGATGATCTTCTCTTCGGCGCGGACGCGTCGCACGTTGACGAGCTCGTCGCCGGTCTTGAGGTGGATGGCGATGATGCCGTCTCGGCGCGAGCGGTCATACTCGCTCATAGCGGTCTTCTTCACCATGCCCCTCTTGGTGGCAAACATGAGATGTTCATCGGCGGGGAACTCTCGGCAGGTGATAACCGCCCGCGTGCGCTCACCCTCGGCAAGGGCAAGCACGTTGACGATCGCGCTACCACGCGCCTGGCGGCTACCGATGGGCAGCTCATGGACCTTGAGACGGTAAACCTTACCGAAGTTGGTAAAGAACAGCACATAGTCATGGGTACGTGCCACAAAGAGGTCCTCGACGAAATCGGTATCCTTGAGCGAGAGGCCCTGGACGCCCTTGCCGCCGCGCTTCTGTGAACGGTAGGTGGCCACGGGGATGCGCTTGATGTAGCCCGCGTGGGTGATCGTGACGACCATGTCCTCATCAGCGATGAGGTCCTCCACATCGAGATCGCGCGCGGCATGGGAGATCTCGGTGCGACGCTTGTCACCGAACTTGCGCGATATCTCGCGCATCTCCTCCTTGATGACACCTAGGACCTTATCTTCGTGGGCGAGAAGGTCCTCGTAATAGGCTATCGCCTTGCGGAGGCCTGCGAGCTCTTCCTCGATCTTGTCGCGCTCCAAACCGGTCAGGCGACGCAGGCGCATCTCAAGAATGGCAGAAGTCTGCTCGGGCGAGAAGCCGAAGCGCTCGATGAGCCGTCGGCTCGCCTCGGTGTCGGTCTGCGAGGAGCGGATGATGTGGATGACCTCGTCGATGTGATCGAGGGCCATGAGGTAGCCCTCAAGGATGTGTGCGCGATCCTGGGCCTTTTTGAGATCATAGCGGGTCCGACGAGTCACGACCTCGACCTGATGGTCCACGTAGTGACCTAAAATCTCACGCAAGGACAGGCACTTGGGAATGCCACCAACCAAGGCCAGGTTATTCACACCAAACGTTGTCTGCAGCGAGGTGAACTTGTAGAGGTTGTTGAGCACGACCTCGGGGATTGTCCCCTTCTTGAGCTCGATGACGAGCCTCAGGCCTTTCTGCGTGGACTCGTCGCGCATGTCCGAGATGCCCTCGAGGCGCTTCTCGTTGACGAGCTGAGCGATACGCTCCTGCAGGGTTCCCTTGCTCACCTGGTAGGGAACCTCGGTGAAGACGAGCCGCGAACGCCCAGTCTTGGTAGCCTCCACGTGGGCCTTGGCGCGAATCGTGATGGAGCCGCGCCCCGTCTCGTAGGCCTCACGGATGCCATCGGAGCCCATGATGATGGCGCCTGTGGGAAAGTCGGGCCCAGGCATGACTTCCATGAGCTCGTCAACCGTGATGTCGGGGTTATCAATGAAGGAGCAGGTCGCCTCAATGGCCTCGGAAAGGTTATGCGGAGCCATGTTGGTGGCCATGCCCACGGCGATTCCCGACGAGCCGTTCACCAAGATGTTGGGAAAACGGCTTGGAAGCACAACGGGCTCGGCGAGGGACTCGTCATAGTTGGGCTGCCAGTTGACGGTGTCCTTTTGAAGGTCGCGCAGAAGCTCCATAGCGGGTTTGGCCAAACGGCTCTCGGTGTAGCGCATGGCGGCCGCGCCGTCTCCGTCGATGTTGCCGAAGTTGCCGTGCCCGTCGATGAGTGGCGCCCTCATGGAAAACCACTGGGCCATGCGAACCATGGTGTCGTAAACGGCAGTGTCCCCGTGCGGGTGGTACTTGCCGATGACCTCGCCGACCGTCCACGCGCTCTTCTTGTGGGGACGGTTGGGGAAGATGCCAGACTCGTTCATGGCATACAGGATCCGGCGGTGGACCGGCTTCAGGCCGTCTCGCACGTCGGGCAGGGCGCGTGCGGTGATGACCGACATGGAGTACTCGATGAAGCTCTGCTTCATCTCCTTGCCGAACTCAGAGAGCTGGAGCGTGCCCCCGTTGATGTCCGTCTCGCCGGCATCGGAGCCGCGCGTGTTCTCGCCGAAGCTCTCCTCGAGCTCTTCGTCGTCTTCCTCGTCGTCGCCGGACACGGCCTCGTCGTAAACCTGTGCAGTATCCTCATCGCCCTGTTCGGCGCGGGCAAGGAGGCGCTTCAAGTCGTCGGGCATGCCCTCGGAGTCGTTGTTGTTATCGTCAGCCACGCATGACCTCTCTTCTTGGGGCGGCAAGCGCCGCCTCTGCGTATCTGTGGGTTTTGGCGGTTCTCAAGACCTCTAGGCGTCGAGGAAGCGCGCGTCTTGGGCGTGCTTCTCGATGTAGGCGCGACGGTACTCAACCTGGCTGCCCATCAGCTCGCGCACCGCACGGTCGGCGGCGGCTCCGTCCTCAATGGTCACCCGCTGCAGGATGCGCGTCTTGGGATCCATGGTCGTGGACGCGAGTTGCTTGGGATCCATCTCGCCCAGACCCTTATAGCGCTGAACGGTGTAGCCCTTTCGCTTCTTGGTCACCTTTCCAGCCTCGGCCTTGTCCGCGTCCTCATCGGGGTTGAGGCCCAACGACACGATGGTGTCGCGTAGGATCTCGTCCTCCGACTGGCGGCCGTTGGGGTAGACGTAGTGGATCTTGTTGCGCACCTTGATGCCAAAGATGGGCGGGCAGGCCACGTACACGTAGCCCGCGTCGAGCAGCGGGCGCATGTACTTGTAGAAGAACGTGAGCAGGAGAATGCGGATGTGCGCACCGTCAACGTCGGCGTCCGTCATGATGATGATCTTGTGGTAGCGAGCCTTGGAGAGATCGAACTCCGTGGTGTCGCCGGCGCTCGTGGTGACGCCCGTCCCGATGGCCGTAATGAGGGACTGGATGGTGTCGGACGAGAAAGCGCGATGGTCTCCCACGCGCTCCACGTTCAAGATCTTGCCGCGCAGGGGGAGAATCGCCTGGATGTCGCGGCGACGGCCGTCCTTGGCCGATCCACCGGCGGAGTCACCCTCGACGATGAAGAGCTCGGTCATCTCGGCGTCACGCACCGAGCAGTCAGCGAGCTTTCCAGGCAGCGCCGCGCTCTCGAGCAGGCTCTTCCTACGCGTGGCCTGACGCGCCTTCTGGGCCGCGAGTCGACCCTTGGCGGCGCTCATGGCCTTCTTGAGAATCTCCTTGGCCTGGTTGGGATGCTCCTCAAGATACTCGGCGAGCCCCGCAGAAACGACCCGGTTGGTCAACGTACGCATGTAGGAGCTTCCGAGCTTTGCCTTGGTCTGCCCCTCGAACTGTGGGTCGGGCAGCTTGACGGAGAGGACCGCGGTGAGTCCCTCGCGGATGTCGTCACCGGTGAGGTTGGCATCCTTCTCCTTGATGACGTTGGCCTTGCGGCCGTAGTCATTGACCACCTTGGTGAGGGCCGTGCGGAAGCCCTCGAGGTGCATGCCGCCCTCCTCGGTGTAGATGTCATTGGCAAACGAGAGCGTGTGCTCGGAGTAGCCGGTGTTCCACTGCAAGGCCACCTCGACCTCGCCAATTTGGGAGTCAGGCGCATCCGGGTCCGAGCGACCATCGAAGTAGATGGGCTTGGAGAGCCCAGGAAGGATCTCCTTGCCGTCGTTGAGAAACTTAACGAAGTCGATGATGCCACCCGCGTAGCAGAACTCGTCGACGCGTGGCGTGAGCTCGCGCTCGTCGGTGAGGACTATCTTGAGATTCCTGTTGAGGAAGGCGGTCTCCTGCAGGTGGTCGTGCAGGGTGTCGTAGTCGTAGGTGGTCGTCTCGAAGATCTCGTCGTCTGGCCAGAAGGTGATGATCGTTCCCGTGGCCTTGGAGGTCCCCACCTGCCGCATCTTCTGGGTGGTCTTGCCGCGCTCACAGGTGAGCTCGTAGATCTTTCCATCGCGCTTGACCTGGGCGACTAGCTTCTTGGAGAGGGCGTTGACCACCGAGACGCCCACGCCGTGCAGGCCGCCCGATACCTTGTAGGCATTGTTGTCGAACTTGCCGCCCGCATGCAGAATCGTGAGAACTACCTCGAGCGTGGGAATCTTCTTGATGGGGTGCTTGCCCACGGGGATGCCGCGGCCGTTATCTTCGACGGTGACGGAGTTGTCCGGATGAACGGTCACCTTGATCTTGGTGCAGGCTCCGGCCATGGCCTCGTCCACGGAGTTGTCTACGACCTCCCACACGAGGTGATGCAGGCCCGACGTGGAGGTCGTCCCGATGTACATGCCGGGCCGCTTACGCACGGCCTCGAGCCCCTCGAGAATCTTGATCTCGCCCGCGCCGTACTCATGATCGTTCTTCTTTGCCACGCGCTATCCTCTCCTCGTCGAATCGACGCCCTCAAACATGCGATCCCGCGCCTCATCTTTGGTTAGATCAAGGGAGACAATTACCCACATACATTCATACTACTGCTTGTAAGGCCACGAGAGGCCCCCTAGAGCCTTATTCATCATTTCCGCTCTGTCTGGCGTACTCACGGCGATAGGACGCGCCCATAGCCCTAGAGACGCTTTTGCGGAGAGACGCGGGCAGGGAAGTGCAGAGTTGCGCTATCTTCTCCGCGTCGTGCTGATCGAGCGGAGGCGGCTCGGGGGCAGACGTGGGCCGTTCCACGGGAGCGGTGCCAGACCGCGCGCCCACAGGGCGCTTGGAGAGCCTGAACTCAATCTCCTCGAACTCGATCCCCGCTCGAGAGAGACGTGCGAGGTAGATCTCCCTGTTGGCCGAGAAGTCGACGACGCGGGCGCGAGAGTCCACGTAGACGGTCAGGATGGGAAGAGCGCCCGGACGCTTGGGAACACGCACAAAGAGACCAGCTGTATGAGCGCGCTCGATGTCCCCGTTCACCGTATACCAAGCGCGCGAGGCCGCATGGGAGCTCGCCACCTTGTCCGCGGCGACAGGCGAGGAGAGGTACGTCGCAAGCACGTCTGCGAGCGGCCCTGCGTTTTCCTGGCGCTGCAGGATGTTGGCCTCGATCGCGCTTTGAGCGGCCCGACGAAGCCCCGGTCCCTCACTCACCAAAGCTCACCACCTCCGCCGCTTCGAGAAGCGCAGGCGAGAAATAGCCAAGATTCGTGGTCGTGATCACGGTTTGTATGCCGCGCTGCACGAAGCGGGTCACCGCCTCGCGGCGGGCGGCGTCAAGCTCGCTCATCACGTCGTCGAGCAGCAGGAGGGGACGCTCCCCCACAATCTCCGCGCAGAGGTCGACCTCGGCCATCTTGAGCGCGAGCGCGACCGAGCGCTGCTGGCCCTGGGAGCCAAAGGCGCGGGAGGCGCGACCATCGATGAGAAAGGACACGTCGTCTCTATGCGGCCCCACCGTCGTCTGCTCGCGGCGAAGGTCCTCGTTGCGTACCTCGAGGAGCCGCTCGGAGAACAGGTCTTTAAGCTCGTCTCTTGAGAGGGACTCCACCGCGGGGCCAAGGGTGCAGAGATAGGTGCACACGAGCTTCTCGCCTGAGGAGATCTCCTCATAGACACGGGTCGTCTTCTGGGCGAGCCGCGAGAAGAGCCTGAGGCGAGCGGCGAGCAGCGTAGCTCCCCCAAGCGCCACCGAGGCGTCCCAGGCGTCGAGCAGGTCGAGGTCGGGCTTCCCTTCCTTGAGCAGGCGATTTCTCTGCTCGACAGCGCGCTGGTAAGCAGCGAGCACATTGGCATAGCCCCGATTAGCCTGGCGGCCAAAGTCATCCACCTCGTCGCGACGACGCGAAGCTCCCCGCTTGACAAGCGAAAGGTCGTCTGGCGAGAAGAGCACGCTCATGAGCGTGCCCGAGATGTCCGCCGCCTGGCACTTCTTGCCGTTGCGCGAGAACTGACGACGCGCGGGCGTCACGTCGCAGCGCACGTCGACGAAGCGGCCGTCACCCTCGAGGCGCGCGGCGATGCGCGCCACAGAGGCTCCGTCGCGCACGAGCTGACGCGGAGTGGGGTGGCGAAACGACGATCCGGCCGTGAGCATCTGCAACGCCTCGACCGTGTTGGTCTTGCCCGTCGCGTTGGGGCCCACCAGAACCGTCGTCAGGGGTCCGAGCGCCATCTCCCGGCGCTCGAAGCTCCTGAAGTCCACGAGGGAGAGCTCATCCACGACAAGTCCCATGGCAGTCCCTAGAGGCGCACGGGCATGAGCAGATAGAGGTAGTTGATCGGGCCGTTGCACTTGAAGATGCCCGGCTGGGTGGCGCCTTGGAGCTCAAGGCGGAGCTTCTTGGAGCTCGCCACCGCGTTCACGCAGTCAAAGACGTAGTGATAGTTGAGGGCGATGGAGAGGTCCTGACCCTCGACCTCGACGGGAAGAACCTCGGAGGACTCCCCTTGCTCGGGAGAGCGAGCCGAGAGGCGCATGAAGGAGGCGCCTGCATCCACGTCGAAACGCACGGAGGCATTGGCGAGCGCGATGACCGAGACGCGCTTGAGAGCGGCGGAGAACTCCGCCACGTCAATCCCCACTGCCGTGCCACAGGTCGCAGGGAGCAGCTGCTTATAGTCGGGGAAGTTCCCCTCGATGCGACGGGAGACGAACGTGGTGGTACCAAAGGTGAAGACGATCTGGCTGCCCGCGGTGCCTATCTGAATGGTGTCCGTAAGAGATGGCATGGTGAGCACGTCGTGGAAGACGCTGCCGCCAACGATGGCGCGAAACGTCTCCCCAGCCTCAGACTCGACGGACGAGTCGCAAACCGCCAGACGGAAGGAGTCGGTAGCCACAAGGCGAATGGTGTTGTCCTCGACGGTCAAGAGGATGCCCTGCAGGATGGGGCGAGACGTCTCACGCGAGGTCACACGATAGACCATGTCGACCATCTGGGAGAGCAATGCGCTCGGAAGCTCGATGGTCTTGTCGGGCTCGAGCTCGGGAAAGGCCGACCAGTCTTCGGGGCTCAGGGTGTTGAGGCGGAAGGTCGACTTCTCGCACGAGATTTGCAGGGTCCTGCTTGTACCCTCGAAGGTGACTGCCGCGTCGGCGAGGGCTTTGACGATGTTGATGACGACCTTTCCCGGGACCACGGTCTCGCCCTCCTCCTCGACGTTAGCGGGGATGAGGTGTCGAATTGAGATGGTGAGGTTGTTGGTCTGAAACTCGAGGGTTCCCTCATAGGCTCTGATGTAGATGCCCGAGAGGATGGGGAGCGTCGAGTTGGTTCCCATGCCCTTCGATACTACGGTGAGGGCCTTCATGAGTGAGGACTGGCTTACGGTGAACTTCATGGGTGCCCTTTCTATAGGTACTTAGTAAATAAATAAGAGTAGTAGTAATAATAGGGGCTGTAGATAAGGTCATAACTGAGTGACTCGCATGGTAGAACGCTATTTCGACGCGTATTTGACGGCATCCTTTTCTTGTCCCCTCTTGACATTGCCCCTCTTGTCGAAAAGTTTCTCTACAGGTTGGGGCGGGTTGTCACCTTACTCTGACACCTTGTCTACGTGGTTATCGACAGGGTCGCCCCACGCACGCTAGGAGTTTCCTATGATGGTCTCCTTGAGTTGCATGACCTGGTCATAGAACAGGCGATCCTCCTTCTTGGCGTCCTCGACGACCTTTATGCTGTGTTTGACGGTGGCATGGCTCCTGCCGCCGAAGTGGTCGCCGATGTCGGCGAGCGTGCGGTCACAGAGCTCGCGGGAGAGCCAGATGGCCACGTGCCGGGGCACCACGATTTCTTTCTTTCGCTTCCCGCTTACGAGGCTCGCGTGATCGATGTCGTAGTAGGTCTCGACCGCCTTCTGCACGTCCTCGATGGAGAAGCTGCGTCTGTTGGACGGCCAGCACTCCTTGGCGAGGGTGTCGACCTCGTCTCTTCCGAGCGCACGGCCGTGTGACTCGGCCGCCGTGGCAGCGTAGAGGCATCTTTGACAGAAGCCCTCGATCACACGGATGTTGGAGCCCGCTCGCTCGGCCATGTAGCCGCGCACCTCGTCGGGTACGATCCCGTCGAGCCCTCGGACGTTCTCACGCTGTGCGTCCTCGCGCATCCGGCGGCAGAAGGTTTCGATGAGGCGAAGCTTGAGCTCGTAGCTGGGGACCTGCACGGGGGTGATGAACCCCGAGCTCAGGCGGCTTGTGACGCGCTCGTCGAACCCGTCCTTGCCCATGCCGAGCTCGGCGGGGGTCCTGTCGGCGGCGAGCACGATTTGCTTGCCGTTGCTAATGAGTGCGTTGAAGGTGTCGAAGAAGAAGCCCACCGTCCCGGCCTTGCCCGCCATCTTCTGGATGTCGTCGATGATGAGGACGTCGATGTCCTCGTAATTCTGACGCAGGACCGACGCTGCGGAGCGCTCGTTATGTCGCATGGCCTCGGTGTAGTCGGTTATGAAGGACGAGGCGTCTCGATAGGCGCACAGCCGTGAGGGGTCGCTCTGGGCTATGTAGTTCTGGATTGCGCGCAGGAGGTGGGTCTTTCCCAGTCCGCTCTTCCCGTAGATGAAGAGGGGATTGTACGTGCTGTTCACGCCGTTGGCCACCTGGAGGGACGCCTGATAGGCGAGCTCGTTCTCCTCGCCGCAGACGAAGCGCTCGAAGGTGAGCTTGGAGGTCGCCTCGGGAATGTCCTCAACGAGGGGGTTTTTCTTATGCCGACGCGGGGCCTTCTCCTCCCACTCGAGGGTCGCGTCACCCCGGGGCCGCGCCGCGCTCGGGGCACTCTTTGGCTGCCTTGTCTCGGCGGCCCATCTATCGGCCTCCTCTCGCGACATGGAGGAGCTCGGAGGGCTAAGAGGGACAGAGTCACTGGGAACGAAGGTGATCTCGAACCGCATGGGCTCGAACGCCGCCGCCGAGAGGCACTCCTCTACCACGGCAGTGTTCTTTGAGACTGTCTTTTGCACGAGCCGCATGGGGGTCTCAAGGTAGAGGGTCGTGTCCTGGATTCGACGAGGCGTGCAGTTCTTGAGCATGGCGAGCACGGCCTCAGGAAGGCCACGCCCAGCGAGAAGGTCTACCGCGTCCTGCCACAGAGCGTCCGCGTCCGATTCCAGTGAGATGTCCATGCGCTCCCCTCGAGCGATTGTTGAAAACAACGTGCCCTAGTATAGCTTTTTGTTGATAACTCTTTTTCGTCGACTAGACGAGCGCGGAGCCCATGGTGGTCAGATGGTATTTTTGCCCCTGTTTGATGGCAAGACCCATCTGCTGCAGTGAGGAGAGGGACCGTGACCAGGTAGGAGCCGAGAATCCATAGGCCTGCGAGAGTTCGGTGGGTCCCGCGGCGCCGTGCTCGGCGAGGTAAGAGAGCGCCTCTGCCTGGCGGGCATCAAGCGAAGGGAGCGCCGCGCTCGCCACGCCACGGGGGGCCGCTGTCGGCGAAGGGGCCATTTGCTGCGGATAGACGGGCATAGTCGGCTGCGGCTGATACGTGGCCATCGACGGTTGAGGCTGCGGATAGCCCATGGGCTGCTGGGGCCAGGGGAACGGGTAGGAGGGTTGCTGCGGCCAGGGCTGCTGCGGCAGGACCGGCGGGGGCGTCGTCTCCTGGGAGCCCCCTTCGGGCTGGGCCTTGGCCACCGAGCGCGCCCCCTCGGCGGGCAGGGTCGATATGGTGACCACGGTTCCCCCAGCGATGTTGTCCTCTATCTCGAGGCTCCCACCCTTGTCGACCATATACTGCTGCGCATAGGGCAGACCTGACCCTACGCCGCGGATGTAGTGCTTCATCTCCTCGGTTGCCGAGGACGTCCCGTACTCGAGGGCGAGCCCCTTCTCGCGGATGCCCGGCCCCTGATCGGAGAAGCGCAGGGTGCTTCCCGCATCGAGAATGGAGATGGTGGGCGCCCGGAAGGACGCGTGGATGAAGTTCTCCACGATCTCCCGAACGACCATAAAGGGGATCGTGCCCCCTTGTTCATGGGCGAGGCGGTTGACGGTCGACGTTATCTCGTCGAGGTAGTCACGCACCGCTTTTGGCTCCACAATCACCACGCGTGGCGCCGCCGAGGCATCGTCGTAGACGGCGATGCGAGCGGGGTGATGGACGGCGCAGGCTTCGCCAGAGGCGCTGGCGTCTTTATCGCCCGCCGCTTCCGGGCCTTTTTCGACGAAGGGGTAGAAGTCTCGCGCCACCGTTTGCTTCCTTTTCAACGCTTGCTCGACATTTGAAGAAAACTTTTCAGACAGAATTCGATGTGAATGAAAGTTTTCAACAAAGGTGAAAAACCTGTAGAAAACTGTTCAAATACAGCCGAAAAGAGTAGGCAAATCATAGCATCTCAAGGACATATTTCGTCCGTTTGAAAGAATGGATGCATTCTGATGTGAAAGATTTCATCGGGGAAAGTCGGTGTGAGGAGATTCTTTTGCGGATAAATTGACAGGTCAGAGGCAAGACCCTTACAATCTTTAGGCTTATTGCGCACTATGGAGTTAACACCCAACGGGGAGGAATAGCTATGAAGCGTACGTATCAGCCGAATAAGCGCAAGCGCGCCACCACACATGGATTCCGCGAGCGTATGGCCACCAAGGGGGGCCGCGCCGTGCTGGCGCGCCGTCGTGCCAAGGGCCGCAAGCGGCTCACCGTTTAGCACGCTTCGATGAAGACCATCAAATCCAGGCAGGAATTTGAGGAGGTCTTCTCGCGGGGGAAGAGGCTCAACGACCCCCTTCTGCGAATTCGAGTAGCACCATGCGACGAAGGCGCCCCGGGCAGGGTCGCCTTCGTCGCGGCCAAGAGGCTCGGAAACGCAGTCTTCAGGAACAGGTGCAAGCGGGTTCTCAGGGAGGCTGCGCGCGCGAGCGGCCTCCCCAAAGATGGATATGACGTCATCTTGTTCTCTACGAGAAGAACCCATGACAGTTCTCCCGAGCAGGTTTCTATTTCCTTGAGAAAGCTGCTCGGAAGGGTTGGTGCGTAGAATGGGCTCTTGTAAGCATGACTCCTCGGCGGCAGGCATGGCGGAGGCAGTTATCCACTTCTATCAGCGCCGTGTATCGCCGCTCTTCGGAGCGCGCTGCATCTACACGCCCACCTGCTCGGAGTATGCTCTTCAGGCGATTGCCCGCTACGGACTTCTTAGAGGGGGACTTCTTGCGGCGCGCAGGATCTTGAGGTGTCATCCCTTTAACGCTGGCGGCTATGATCCCGTTCCCTAAAGGGTGCGGACCACGGAGGAACCATGTGGGAATGGTTTACTAACTTTCTGACGATGGTGCTCGCGGGCATCCAGGGTATCGTAGGCGACTGGGGGCTCGCCGTCATAATCCTGACGTTCATCATCAGATTGATTCTAACGCCCCTCATGAACCACTCGACCAAGTCTACAGCACGCATGCAGGTCATGCAGCCTAAGCTCCAGGAGATTCAGGAGCGCTACGCGGATGACCCTGCTCGCCAATCTGAGGAGTTGCGCAAGGCCTACGCCGACATGCACTTCAACCCCATTGGTGGCTGTCTGCCCATCTTTTTACAGATGCCCATCTTCTTCGGTCTCTTCTCGGTGATCAAGCAGGTTCCCGCCGACGCAAGTTTCTTTGGCGTGCTTCCCTCGATTGCGAAGTCCTGCGCCGATATGGTCGCCTTGGGTGACTGGGCCGCCGCGACGCCCTACATTCTCTTTGACGTCCTCTTCGGAGTCCTAACGTTCATTCCTATGGTGCTCAACAACTCCACCATGCAGGACAGTGCGCAGAAGAGCCAAACCATGACCATGGGCGCCGTGATGTCAATCATGATGCTGTGGTTCGGCTGGTCCGTGCCCTCGGCTGTGCTGCTCTACTACGTGACCTCATCGACATGGCAGGTCATTCAGCAGAAGCTCATTACGAGTAAGGTGATGGAGAAGGCCCGAGCTGACGCCGAGGCAGAGGCCGCCAACCGTCCTGTCGAGGTTGACGTCGTGCGCAGGGAGAAGAAGCCTCGTCCTCGCAAGAAGGATTAGGTACCTGAGTACGTGACAAGCTGAGTCCAGTTCTAGCGTTTTGATTGAAACAGGAGGTCGGCATGGAGGAGAATACCCTCAAGAATCTGGAGGAGACTCTGGACGAGCATGCCTCTAGTAAAGATACTTTTGATGAGTTTGCTTCCATCAGAGATCACTATGCGGCTGATGCCGCCCTGACGGGTGACGAGATCAACAAGATTGCCGACCTTGCCGTCGCCTATCTCAAAGGTATCCTAGAGCTCTTTGGTGAGAACACATGTTCTATTGATGAATATGATGGAAACAATGGTGAGCTTATTCTCGATGTGAAGGGTGGCGAGCTTGCGGTTCTCATCGGCCGGCATGGCAGGACCCTCGATGCACTTCAGACCGTGCTCTCTTCGCTCATGAGCAGCAGGATTAAGTTCTATTATCCCATCGTTGTCGACATAGAGGGATACAAGGAGCGTCGCAAGAAGAAGGTCGAGGAGATGGCGCTCTCCTCCGCTGAGCGAGCAAAGCACCAAAACGGTAAGGTCTCTCTTGCCCCTATGAATGCCTATGAGCGTCGTCTGGTCCACCTTGCTCTCATGGAAGATCAGGGTGTTACCACGCACTCCGAGGGCGAGGAGCCAGAGCGCTTCGTTGTCATCACGGCAGTTAAATAGACCTAGGGTATGGTCACAGAAAGGGGAGGACGTTTCGGCGTCCTCCCCTTTTTTTGACAATTTCTTCTGGTACGCTACTTCTTGTCACAAATTTTATTAAAGAGGAGCAATGGAGAATTCATTTCTTGAAGAACAGCTTCGAAGGGAACTTGAGTGTCAGGGGATTCCTTGCAACGCTCAGCAGGCCTCACTGTTGGTACAGCACCTTCTCCTGGTGATTGAGAAGAACAAAAGTATGAACCTCACCCACATCACAGACCCTGTGGATGCAGTAACGCTTCATGTGGTTGACTCCCTTCTCCCCCTGGCTTGTGAAGGAGTCTTCCTCTCTTCCGACGACTCTTTTCTGGACATGGGAACAGGTGCTGGCTTTCCTGGTATTTGCCTGGGCATCATGACGGATGCTCAAGGTCTTCTCGTTGACTCAGTTGGGAAGAAGATTCTTGCTGTCAAGGGATTCATAGAGGACTTAGGATTGCATAAGCTCTCAACGAAAAAGGCTCGTCTTGAAGAGCTCCCCTCCATGGCATGTGAGACACAGGACTACGTGGTAGCTCGTGCGGTGGCTAAGAGTAACATTCTCATTGAGTATGCGACTCCACTTCTTAAGAGGCAGGGAATCTTGGTTCTTGAAAAGGCGCGCCCTACACCTGACGAGATTAAGCATGCCCATAAGGCAGCGCAGATTTGTGGAATGAGCTTTGTTTCACGTGAAACGTTTGAGCTTCGTGATGCCCTTGGCCATAGAGAAATTCTGATTTACAAAAAAACAGGACCTTGTCAAATTTCTCTCCCAAGAAGAGTGGGGATGGCAAAACAAAAACCACTTGGTGAGTAATGAGACATTTCGAATCAACGAACCCGCTGTTTCACGTGAAACGGCGGGTTTTTTATAGAACTCCTTAAGAAAGTGAGATGGTTTCACGTGGAACACTGCTCTATGATAGAAAGACCCTGTGATCAGAAGTGGCGAGATACATAACCGTTCGGAGAAACATGGAATATACAGAGGTTAAAAGAGGACTGCCCCAGCGAGCGAGCAAGGTACTCGCCGTTATCAATCAAAAGGGAGGGGTGGGAAAGTCAACAACAGTCATTAATCTTTCTGCATCACTTGGAGAAAGCAAGAAAAAAGTTCTTGTGGTTGATTTTGACCCACAAGGAAACAGTACGAGTGGCTATGGGATTGACAAGGAAGAACTTGAACACGACATATATGATGTAATCCTCCATGACTATCCCCTGGAAGAAACAATCTGTGCAACTGAAGTGGCAAACGTCTTCATTGTTCCTGCTACCATACAGCTTGCAACAGCAGAAATTGAGCTCGTCACTACTATGGCGAGAGAATCTGTGCTTAAAAACGTCATTAGAAAGATTCAAGACGAATTTGACTATGTGATTATCGACTGTCCTCCTTCTCTTGGTCTCTTGACGATAAATGCGCTTATTGCGGCAAATTCTCTTCTCATACCTATTCAATGTGAGTATTACGCTCTTGAGGGAGTCGCCAAGCTTCTCGAGTCAATGCAGATGGTCAAGAAACGCATGAATCCCGATTTAGAGATATTTGGCGTGGTTATGACAATGTATGACAGCAGAACGACTCTATCTAAGCAGGTAGTTGATGAGGTGCAACGTTATTTTGGAAAAACGATGTTCAAGACGGTGATACCACGTAACGTCAAGGTATCGGAAGCACCAAGTCATGGTATGCCCGTTACGACCTATGCACGCATGAGTAAGGGCTCGCTCGCCTACATGAAGCTTGCGAAAGAGGTGATTGCACGTGGCTAAGAAATCTGGGCTGGGAAAAGGCCTCGGAATGCTCGTGGGCGAGGCTGACGCGGAGACAGCTGGTATGCATGCAGACTCCACCCTCCCCGCTTCAAAAATTCACCCGAACAAGGGGCAACCAAGAAAGAACTTTAAAGCCGATGAACTCAATGAGCTTGCAGACTCAATCAGGCAAAACGGTATTCTCCAACCTCTTCTTGTAAGGAAGAAAGGTGCCTTCTACGAGATTGTTGCTGGGGAACGAAGATATCAGGCAGCTCAGCTTGCAGGGATCGACGAAATTCCCGTTGTCATACGGGAGATATCAGACGATGATGTTTTCAAGCTTGCTCTTATCGAAAACCTTCAGCGTTCCGATCTGAGCCCCCTTGAGGAGGCTCGCGGATATCGTCAGCTTATCGACGAGAAGGGACTGACCCAGGAGGAGCTCGCTCGGATTCTATCCAAGTCGCGCTCGACCATCACGAACACGCTTCGACTGCTCGATTTACCTGATGAGGTCCAAGAATTTTTAATCGACGAGAAGCTCACCGCAGGTCATGCACGAGCCATCCTTGCGGTGCCGAGTGAGGACGGCCGCAAGCGTCTCGCGCAGAAGGTTGTTGACGAGAGTCTCTCGGTACGCCAGACAGAAAGCCTTGCACCATTGTTTTCTGTCAACAAAGATGTTGAGGTTCGTCAACGCACGCCCGCACCGGCTTATTTCAAACGAGTCCAACGTCAGCTTCGCCTAGCGCTTGACACGAACGTGAAGGTAAAAAACGTTCGGGGCAAGAACAAGCTTGAGATTGAGTTTGAAGACGAGGATCAGCTTGGGCGCATAGTAGATCTTCTCAGCGGGCCGAGGACGTGGTCAGGGGAATGATGAACATAAGAAAGACCCTGCTAGGCGTAGGGGCCGTTGCAGGGGTGGGGTATCTCGTCTATACCTATGGACTCTCTGAAAACGCTCAAAAGAGCCTGCGCGATGCTGCGCACGCGACATACACTGCGATTCGAAGGCTCGACGAGCTCATCTCGCAATCTTCAGAACCTGTAAAGGACGCGGCGGCTGCATCTGCTCAAAGAAGAGAAACGCGCGAGCAGTGGGAGGCACTGGGCTATTAGAAACTCCCAACCATGAGAATAAGAACATATGTTCTTATTCTTTCATGGTGAGAGAGACTAGTGCCGCGCGGTCAATTGCTTGAGTTGACCGCATGCTGCATCGATGTCCGCTCCGCGCGAGTTCCTTATGGTGGCCTCGACGCCCACGTTCGCGAGCCGCCGCACGAAGTCCTCGGCTCGCGCGGGGGTCGAGGGATGGAATTTCGAGCCCTTGACCTCGTTGAGCTGAATGAGGTTCACGTGGGCGAGGGTTCCCTCGCAGAAGTCGGAGAGGGCCTGGAGCTCGGCGTCAGTGTCGTTGACGCCGCCGATGAGGGCGTACTCATAGGTGGGCCGCCGCCCGGTCTTGTTGACGTATTCCCCCATCACGGCATAGAGATTGACGAGCGTGTACTTGCGCACGCCTGGCATGAGGGCGTTTCTGGTTGCCTGGATGGCGGAATGCAGAGAGACGGCAAGCGTGAACTGCTCGGGCTCCTTGGCAAAGCGCATGATCTGGGGGATGACGCCACAGGTCGATACGGTGAGGTGGCGTGCTCCTATGCCGGCCCCCTCGGGGGAGTTAAGCAGGCGTAACGCACCTAGAGACTCATCATAGTTCATGAAGGGTTCGCCCTGACCCATGAGAACGACGCTTGTCACGCGCATGTTGAAGTCATCGCGCACATGCATGACCTGCTCGTATATCTCGGCCGCCGTAAGGGAACGGGTAAGCCCCTGAGCGCCCGTTGCGCAGAAGGCGCAGCCCATGGCGCACCCCGCTTGCGTGGAGGCGCAGACGGCAAGTCGGTTCTTAGTGGGCATGCCCACGCACTCCACCGAGACGCCATCGGGGTAGCGCAGGAGGTATTTGTGGCTGCCGTCGACAGAGACCTGCCGTGCGACCTCCTCGGTGGCTCCCAGGGTGAGGCGGCGTGCCAGCTCCTCGCGCAGAGCCTTGGGGAGGTTGCTCATCTCGTCGAAGGAGGAGGCGTTCTTCGTCCATACCCACTCCTCAATCTGCTTTGCGCTGAAAGCGGGCTGTCCGAGCTCGCCAAGGAGCTCCGCGAGCTCACGCCTTGAGAGCGTGTGCACATCAATGAGAGTCTCACCAGTGGCGCTTGTGGTGGACGAAGGGGTGTCTGGCTGCATGTATACTCCCAATTCGCAAGGTGTTCTATCTGGAGTATCCTCATCAGGCAAGGGAGGAGCCTCCATGAACGAGTCTAGCGCACGGGCTGCGCCCGTCGGGGGAGCATCGATGAACAGAGAAGCACTGAAGTCCCTACGAGTCGCCGTGATCGCAGGGGGATGGTCGGACGAGCGCGAGATATCCCTCAGCTCCGCCAGAGAGTGCCGACAGGCCCTCCTTGACGCGGGCTTTGCGGTCGTAGACCTCCTAGATCTTGCCGACACACGCTTCTTGAACTCCCTCGAAGGTGGCCGCTACGACGTGGCGTTCGTGGCCATGCACGGCCGCTACGGGGAGGATGGCTGCATCCAGGGCCTCCTTGAGATTCTCCACATGCCCTATACGTTTTCCGGGGTGAGCGCCTCGGCGGTAGCGACCGAAAAGGAGCTTGCCAAGGCCGTCTACGCCGCCGCCGGCATCCGCGCCCCACGTGGAGTCGACCTTGCGGCGGGCGCGACGCTCACCGAAGAGCAGGTCGACGCCCTCGTCGGGGAGTTTGGCCTGCCCCTGTTCGTCAAGCCGGCCTCCAATGGCTCCAGCTTTGGCATCTCACGGGTGACTGATCGCTCCCAGCTTCCCGCAGCACTCTCCCTGGCAAGCGCGGGTGGAGGACGCGTCCTGGTCGAGGAATGCATCGAGGGCATGGAGATCACCGTGCCCGTCATGGGAAACGAGGACCCCTACGCCCTGCCCATCGTTGAGATTGTGACGGGTGCGGACTTCTACGACCTTAAGGTCAAGTATGAGCCGTCCGCGATGCACCATGTGATCCCCGCCCGTTTGGAGCCCGGAGTCTACGCAAAGGCACAGGAGCTCGCCGTGCGTGCTCATCGCGCACTGGGATGTCGAGGCTGCTCGCGCAGCGACTTCATCATTACGGGCCAAGGGGAGCCCGTCATCCTCGAGACCAACACGATTCCTGGGATGACGGCCAACAGCCTGCTGCCCGACTCTGCCCGCCACGGTGGCGTCGAGTTCCCCGAGCTCTGCACCCGATTCGTCGAGTATGCCCTCGAGGCAGCTGGAAAGAGCATCTGACGCATGAGTGAAACTCCGTCCCGAACCCTCGAGAATCTCCTGCTTCCGGGCACGCCCGAGGCCGTTCGCGCACGCTATCTGAGCCTCTTCGAGCGCGCCGTCGCTACCGACTTCGGACCCCTCGAGGAAAACGTCGTGGTGCTCGACACCGAGACCACGGGCCTCTCATTCAAGGACTGTAGCCTCATTGAGATCTCTGCCGCGCGTCTCAGCGGCCGCGAGGTCATTGGGCGCTTCGAGACCTTCGTGCATCCCGAGGGCCTCATCCCCCCGGAGATCCAGCAGCTCACGGGTATCAGCAACGCTGACGTCACCGACGCGCCAAGCGCACGCGAGGCCGTGGCCGCGCTCGCCGAGTTCGTGGGCGGCGCGCCCGTTCTCGCGCACAACGCCACCTTCGACCGCACCTTCATAGAGGGGGTGCCTGGCGGGGCCGACGTGACGGACACCTGGGTCGACACACTCGCCCTCTCCCGCATCGCCCTGCCCCGTCTCTCATCGCATCGTCTCGCCGACATGGCCGAGGCCTTCGGGTGCGCCTCGGTGACGCATCGCGCCGGTGATGACGTGGACGCGCTGTGCGGCATGTGGCGCATCCTCCTGCTGGCCCTGCTTGACCTGCCCCAGTCCCTGCTCGCGCTTCTCGCGGGGATGCACGAGGAGGTGAGATGGTCCTTCAGGCCGGTCTTCTCGTATCTGGCATCGCTGGGTGACCCCGATCCGCAGCCCTTCTCGCTAAGACAATGGCGCCAGGAGCTCGTGCGCGAGAAGCCCGCAAGCCCCCGAGCGGACGCCCAGGACATCGCGTGCCTGAACGCCCCCTCCGCTTCCGAGGTAGCGGCTGGGTTTGCCGAGGGGGGCGTCGTGTCGCACATGTACGAGCGCCTCGAGAGCCGCCCCGAGCAGGTGAGCATGGCGTGTGAGGTGGCCGACGCCCTGGCCACCTCGACGCACCGTGCCATCGAGGCGGGCACGGGTGTGGGCAAGTCCATCGCATACCTGCTCCCCGAGGTGCTCTTTGCCCAGAGGAACAACGTCACCGTGGGCGTCGCCACCAAAACGAACGCCCTGACCGACCAACTCGTCTCCCATGAGCTCCCCGCGCTCGCGGCTGCCCTTCCTGGCGGCCTCGTCTTCACGAGCCTCAAGGGCTATGACCACTACCCCTGCCTGTACCGGCTCGATCGCGCCGCATCCGAGGACCTGCCGCTCTCGTTGGTCGCCCACGATGGACGCTCCGAGAATGCCGTGGCCTCCGACCAGCTCACGGCCATCGCCGTGACCTACGCCTTCGCGTGCCAGTCTCCCGACGGAGACCTCGATGCCCTGGGGATTCGCTGGCGCTACGTGCCCCGGTCCATGCTCACCACAACGCCGGGGGAGTGCCTGCGCACCCGGTGCCCCTATTTCCCCCACGAGTGCCTGCTGCACGGCGCGCGCCGTCGAGCCGCCTGCGCGGACGTGGTGGTGACCAACCACTCGCTGCTGCTCAGAAACGTTGCCGCAGAGGGCAAGATCCTTCCTCCGGTGCGCAACTGGGTCGTCGACGAGGCGCACGGCTTCGAGGCCGAGGCGCGCCGGCAGTGGGCCGTCGAAGTCTCTGGCGAGGAGGCACGCGGCGCCTTCGAGCTCCTGGGAGGCACCAAGAGCGGCGTCATCCACACCCTGATGACCTCCGTGGCCGCACTCGAGTCCTCGACTCTTGTGACGGGTCTTCTCGCCAAGGCGTCCGTGTGTGTGAGTCGGTCCGCGGTGGCGGTGGCGGATCTCTTCGTCTGCGTGCATGAGCTGGGCTCCGTGGCCAAGGCAGGAGGCGGCTACGACACCGTGACGCTCTGGATCTCGGACGAGGTGCGCGACACGCCCGCGTGGGCCGCCGTGGTCGAGGCGGGAGGCCGCGCGGCCGACTCCCTTGACGAGGCGGTGCGCCAGCTCGCCGCCGCTGCGTCTGCGCTCTCCCCGGAGGCTCCCCAGCTCGCGGCCGACCTCGGAGACTCCACGCGCTTTCTGAGCGACCTTCTCGCCAATCTGCGGCTCATCTGCGCGGCCGACGACCCCAGCTATGTCTTCTCGGCTCACCTCTCCCGTTCCAAGAGGCGCATAGGATCCGAGAGGCTCGTCGCCGAGAAGATTGACGTGGGAGCCGATCTTGCCGAGCGCTGGCTCCCCGAGATGCAGAGTGTGATCTTCACCTCGGCGACCATCGCCGTGGGCGACGACTTCTCGCACTTCGACCACGCCGTGGGGCTCTCGGAGCTGCCTGCGGCCGCCCATCGTGACGTGCGGCTCGACTCGAGCTTCGACTACGACGCCCACATGTCGGTCGTGGTGGCCCGGGACCTGCCTGCGCCCAACGATCGCGCCTACCTGGGGGCTCTCGAGGACCTGCTCTTTGACGTCCACCGTGCCATGGGCGGCTCCGTACTCACGCTCTTCACCAACAGGCGTGACATGGAGCGCGTCTACGAGGCCCTGCGCCCTCGCCTCGCCGGCGTGGGTCTCGATGTGGCCTGTCAGTCCAAGGGGTCCTCCGCACGCCGACTGCGTCAGCGCTTCGTGGCCGAGAAGAGCCTCTCACTGCTCGCGCTCAAGTCGTTCTGGGAGGGCTTCGACGCTACGGGTGACACCCTGCGCTGCGTGGTCATCCCCAAGCTCCCCTTTGCGAGTCCGAACGACCCGCTCGTGCGCGAGCGCGACCTGCGCGAGGATCGAGCCTGGTGGAAGCACTCGCTGCCCGAGGCCGTCATCTCGGTCAAGCAGGCCGCCGGTCGACTCATTCGCTCTTCGGATGACACGGGCGTGCTGGTGCTCGCGGACTCCCGCATCTCCTCCAAGGGCTACGGTCGCCTCTTCGTGGGCTCCCTGCCGTCGAGGAGCGTGACCAAGCTCGAAGGCAACAACGTGGGTCGCTATCTCGAGCTGTGGCGCGCCTCGCACGAGTAGCGCCGAGCCGCCCGCGAGCGGCCCGCCTAGAGTTGCCCCTCGATCAGTGAGCTGGCATACGCGCGCACGGCCTCGTTGACATCTGCGTCGCTGGTCGTGGCCGTGCCCGCGCAAGCGGCGAGCATCCGGGGTAGCCAGGATCCCCCGTAGTAGGGCACCGTGGCGCGCACGTGACCGTTCGCGTCCGGCCCCTGCGCCTCGAGGCCGTGCCAGGGCAGCAGCTGCAGGTAGCGCTCGTCCGAGAAGGTGACGTCTACGAGTCTTTGGCGCCCTCTCTGGCCGTCGCCGGCCTCGTGGGCGGGCCCCAGGCACCGGGCGTGCGCCATGCGGTCGACGCGGAAGGTCCTTACCCCCCGTCGGTCAAGGTCAAGGGCATCGAGGTACCAGGAATCACCCTCGTGCCGTAGCGCGCGGGGGATCACGCGACGCTCCTCCTTGATTTTCTCGCCGACCCTTTGGTAGCCAAATCCCAGCTCCTCTCGCCTCACGCGAGCGAGGGCACAGGTGGCGATGATCTGTGATACGTCCTGGTCTGGAAGGGTTCCCAGGCGGTGTTTGACGAGCTCGGGATCGAGGCCCTCCTGGGAGAGGGAGTCAGAGAGCCTCCTAAGAAGCGGATCACCCTCGTCGACGCCCAGGCGCTCCAGCGCCGCGACGAGGGCGACGGTCTCGGAGCGGGTGAGCCGCAGACGCCTGCCGCGCAGGCCCTCGGGGACGAGGTTCAGCGTGACCTCGCGTCCTTCGTCCTCAGACACGAGGGGAAGCGGGACCTCGTCGCTCGTGGTTGCCGTGCAGACGAGCTCAACGAGCTTCTCGGCATGTTTTGAGTCTACGGCGAGGCGGCTGGACACGGCATCCGCGGTGAGAGCGTCCCCGCTCTCGCTCAGGCTGGCGACAAGGGCCACGAGCTCGCGGGCCTCGTCGAGGGCACCGGGTCGTCCGGCCGCGGGAAGGCTACGAGACATGGGCAAGCGCCCCCTCGAGCACCGCTCTCCAGGCATCGACGAGCCCCGGGGGGCTCAGGGGCCTGATTCCCTGGGCGACTGCCCAGCTTGCGGCATCCGCGAGCGAGCTGGCCTCGACGTGCCACACCAGGGTCTCCTGGCGCCGCTCAAAGTGACCGTGCCCCAGGGAGGCCCGCCTGACCTCCTCCTCACGCGCGGGGGGAACCTCAAAGGTGGCGTCTGTAATGACGTTGCCTATCTGGAACGGGAGCAGCCTCCAGTCATCCACGTTAAAGTCGGGAGGCACCTCAAAGGTAGTCCGCGTATCCTCTTTGACACGCGAGAAGCGATCGACGCGATAGGTGCGTATGGTACCTTTGGCGTCCGTCACCGGTACGTCGATGCGACCCGCCACGAGGTAGAGAACGCCACGCAGGTCAAAGAAGCCGTAGGGGGCGATGACGCGCTCGGACTCGTGCCCGTGCGCGTCGACGTAGGTGGCAGACGCCGCGTGCCGCGTGACCAGGCAGGTGCGCAAGGCGGCCAGCTGGCGGCTCTCGCCCGCCGCGTGCCCACCCTCCCCCCTGACGGACTCCGCGAAGGCGCGGTTGAGCTTTGCAAGTGCGAAGCGCAGCTCGCCGGCAAAGGGGAAGCTCCCCTCGGTGAGCAGGGGACGGCAGGCGAGCTCCAGGGTCATGGCCTCGACGGCACCGAGCTCGGCGCCCTGGGCGAAGGAGCGCTCCTCATTGACTTCCCACGAGGACTCCTCGCCCGCGCTCGTGCGCTCCTCTACGAGTACGCCGCAGTCGGCGAGCATGGCTCGGTCGCGCGCGAAGGCCTTGTGAAAGCTGTTGGGAGCGAGCTTCGGATAGAAGGCGCGCGCGACGGACGAGGACGTGAGGGGCGCGCGGGCATTCATGAACTCAAGTGCGAGCGAGCAGATCCTACGGGCTCTCTCGTCATCTCTGGTGAGCTCCATGTGACCTCCTCATAGTGTTCTTGGCGACACAGACCGACCCAGAGGGACCTCATGCGGTACGTCTGCGTCGTTTTAACGCACGGTGAGTATAAGACGTATACTCTTTTGATTGTATGCACGCTGACGAAAGCCGCCCGCGAGACTCTTCAAAAAGGATGCACAGCATGGCCATGACACACGACTACATGGACTACCTCAACGACAAGGTCGGCATTGCCCCCGCCAACAGCCAGGAGGAGTTCCAGGCGGCTCAGACCATCGCCGCCCTCATGAGCCAGCACGATGTCGAGCCCGAGGTTGAGGAATTCGATACCCCCGCCCTCTCGGCAATCGGCCCGTCGGTGCTCAGTGTGCTGATGCTTCTGGGCATCGTCTTATGCGGGCTCGGGGTGCTCCCGCTCACAATCGTGGGATTCCTTCTCGCGATCATTCCGGCAGTCCTCGTTCTGATGCGTTTCCTTGGACGCGACGTGTCCCTCTCCTTCGGTCCCAAGGCGCGTAGCCAAAACGTCGTGGCCGTGCACCGGGCGACCGGCCCGCTTGTGGCCAAGGGCAATCGCAGCATCGTGGTCGTGGCTCACTACGACTCCCCCCGCGAAAACTTTCTCTACTCGTCACCTCTCGCGCCCCATCTTGCGCTCATTAGCAAGGTTGCGCGTTTCTGCTCTCTGGGGGTGGCACTTTGCGCCCTAATCCAGCTTCTAGGATTCCTCCCGAGCTCTGTCCGACTCTTTTTCTGGGTCATCGGGATCATCGCCGCGTGCCCGTCCGTCCTACTTGCCGCCGGCGCCATCTCGGAGCGCTTGGCTCCCTGCACCCTGGGCGCGAACGACAACAAGTCCTCCGTGGCCTCTCTGCTCGGAGTGCTTGAGAACGTTCGACCGAGTGGGCTCACTCCTATTGAGCGGCCCGCGGCGCCCTCCCTCTTGGAAGGCGCTCCCGAGACGCTGTCTGACGCGGAGCAAGACACGACCCCCGAAGAGACTCCTGGCGCTCTTGAGCAGAGCGTCTCCGTGCCCGCCGCAGAGCGGGTTGTCGGCGTGCGCCACGGCGAGGAGGTCCTGCGCTCCCTGGGCATTCTTTCCGAGGATTGCGAGATCGAGTACGTGAGTTCCTCCGGCCTCGGATCATCCGCGGCCGCCGTTGCCGAGGGCGTCTCGGGAGGGACCGCTCCCCTCGCTGTAGCTCCTTCGGCGGCGGCTGACGAGACGAGCGAGCTCGAGGCCATGAGGGACGAGGCTCTCTCCGCGCGGCGCTTCTCACTCACGATGGAAGACGACGACGCGCACGGCGTCGGTCCTCAGGACTCCTCGGGTCTTCTCAACATGGGCGAGGCCTACGATGCCGATGCCACGCTGCCCTCCGCGCCAACTCGACCCGACGCCCCGACGGACCCCGAGTGGGGCAAGACGAGCTATCGTCCGCAGCCCACCAGCGTAGCCCGCCGCGCGTCCCTCTTTGATCTTCCCGACCCATCCGAGACGGGGGTCGATCCCTTTGGCATGGACCCCAATGCCACGCCCGCGCAGAGCTCGTCTTCTGCGGCGGGGCAGGTCGTTGCTCCCCGGGCGATTCCCACGGCGGCAACCGACCACAAGGAGAAGCCCGCGGAGCGCGCCCGGCAGTTCTTTGATCGCTTCAAGAAAAAGTCTGCCACCGAGAAGGGCGACGAGGGCGGAGGCTGGCTGGGCACCGCAGATGATGGCGACCCCGATTCCGACAAGTCGCATGACTGGCGCGGAGGAGCGGCTCCCCGCAGCGGTCTGCGCCTGGTGGAGGACGACGGGGACGCCCCAAGCGAGGAGGAGCTCCGAGACGCGGTGCTCTCTCTAGGCGACGACGCCCTCGTCTCGCACGACATCTGGTTCGTCGCCTTGGGGGCCTCATCGCTCGACCATGCCGGCATGAGGGCCTTTCTCGACCAGCACCGCTCAGACGTACGCGGCAGCTTCGTCGTCAACCTTGACTGCGTAGGAGCCGGCGAGCTTTCCGTGCTCACACACGAGGGCCTCGAGGCGCCGCGCCGCGCCGACCGTCGGCTGCTGCGGCTGCTCACCAACGCTGCAGGAAGCCTTCACGTCCCGCTGAGCCAGAAAATCTACGACTGGAACGCGACCGACGCGCTGCCGGCCATGCGCTCCTCCATGCGTTCGGTCACGCTCATGGGCTTGGGCGAAAACGGACTCCCCGCCCTGTCTCGCACTGCCCGAGACATGCCAGAAAACGTTTCGGGAGAACAGGCAACGGCCGTGACCGAGATAGTCACCGAGATGATTCGCAGATCCTAGACGACGTCGTCCTCTTCCTGCCTCTGTCCTTATGCCTGCGGCGCCCCGCCTTAGACGGGGCGCCGCCTTTTGTGGCCCATGCTCGACTTGTGGGCAGGGCTGTGGCTATACCTCGTGAGCCGCGAGATATTCGATGATGTCCGCGGACTCATAGAGCGGCTCGCCATCGATGAACAGGCACGGTACCTGACCCTTGCCTCCCACGCGCACGAGCTCCTCGCGCGCAGACGGATCACGGGAGATGTCCCGCTCGGGGAGTTTTACGTTGTGCCTGTCCATGTAGGACATAACCCTTCTGCAGTAAGGGCATCCGGGACTCATGTACAGCACGAGGCTCTTCTCGCTCATAACGGTTCCTTTCATCAGGGCGGGGCGGTCTTGCGTCTCTCCTTGTTGTCCCCACTTGCGAAGCTCTCTTACGCGTCAGGCGGTGCGAGCTCCAACTGGGTTCTTCCCGCGTGACCCAGCGCAGGTGGCTGTCCACCAAGCGGCGTGTCCCCACCGTTGATTCGCGCGCGCGGCGAGCTTCTCCATGGGAACCTCCGAAATTTCTGGTTCTCTCGCCAGGTCGCTCTATCGCGCGTTGCGTCTTGTTCGTCCACGGCCCTCCCTTGCTCGTCTGTTCGGGGCGCTCACGATACGCTCCAGCCCTTTTTCGTCGCTGACCATGTACTTACTGCCTATCGGAGGCTTTCTCTCCGCAGGCTGACGCGATGTGGAGACGAGTTGGCCCGATGTCGGCTCTTGTCGGGATGACAAAAAAGGACGTTGCACCTCACTGCCTCCTATATCCACAAAACATACATATATAGAAAGGTTACCTATCGATCTGAGAAGAGACTCTCTCGGAAGGAAGTGGGCTCCATCAGCAGATAGATGTCCGCGGAGATTCCGCAGGGCGAGGTCCCTCTTGGTAAGCGAGCCTGTGTCTGACTCAGCTCTTCTCCTCAGGCCTGTGCAAAGGGTCTTCGAGCGTTCAGGAGTCGTAGACCATGAGCAATGAATCGACACCGGGGGGCGTGGCTGTCTGCAGATTTTGGATTTCCCTTGCCCGGCCACTCGTCCACGGGTTAAACTAGCCAACAGCAAGCGGGTGTCGCCAAGTGGTAAGGCACGAGCTTCCCAAGCTCGCATCCGCGGGTTCGAGTCCCGTCACCCGCTCCAGAGAAGCTTTGGGCCCCGCGAGGGGCCCTTTTTGTGCGGGCAGAAGAGGCATGGTCTCCCATGACCAGCGTCGACTGCCGAGCGTCGAAAGGAACAGACGTGGTCCCTATCCCCATGACCGACGAGGAGTGCCGCCTTGCCACCGAGGCCCTCTCCGATCAGATTGACCTCTATGCGAACCTTCTGGTAAAGAAGGGCGCCGCCCTCAGGGACGGGCAGGAGCTCGTGCTCCAGTCGCCGGTCGAGTGTGCTGGCTTCGCTCGCCGCGTGACGCGCGCCGCCTACCGCGCCGGCGCCGGCCACGTGACCGTCATCTGGCACGACGATGAAGTGAGTCGCCTCACTTACGAGAGCTGCGACCTCTCCATCTTCGAGCATACGCCCTCCTGGCAGGTGGAGCAGCTCAATTCACTTGCCGAGCGCGGCGCGTCTTTCCTCTTCTTGGAAGGCCAAGATCCCATGGCCTTCAAGGGCGTGAATCCTGCTAAGCCGGCTGCGGCGGCCAAGGCAAGGAACACCGAATGCCGAGCGTTCAGAGACGGTATGGACTTTGGGCGCAATGTCTGGTGTATTGCGGGTGTTCCCGTTCAGGCATGGGCGAGCGAGGTCTTTCCCGACGTCTCGCCTGCCGAGGCTCTCTATCGCCTCTGGGTCCTCATCCTAAGCGTCTCGCGCGCTGACGGGGACGATCCCGAGAGCGCCTGGGAGACACACAACGCCACCTTCGAGAAGACCAAACGCTTCCTCAATAGCCACCACTTCGACGCCCTGCGCTACGAGGCCTCCAATGGCACGGATTTGACGGTTGGCCTGAACCCCGCGCATGTCTGGGACGGCGGTGCGGGGCGCACGCAGGGTGGCGTCACGTTCTTCCCTAACATTCCCACCGAGGAAGTCTTTACCTCGCCTGACCGCCTGCGTGCCGACGGCATCGTCCACTCCGCCCTGCCGCTCATCCATGCCGGACAGATGGTTCGCGACTTCTGGTTGCGCTTCGAAGGCGGTCGCGTGGTGGATTTTGGTGCCGAGCAAGGTCGCGAGGTGCTGCGCCACATCATCGAGACGGACGAGAACTCCTGCCGCCTGGGGGAGTGCGCGCTCGTTTCCAAGAATACGCCGATTCGCCAGAGCGGGACGCTTTTCTATGACACCCTCTACGATGAGAACGCGAGTTGTCACCTGGCCCTGGGTATGGGCTTTCCCGAGTGCCTGGAGGGCGGCATCAACTTGGACAAGGATGGCCTTCTCGCGCGTGGCGTCAACCAGAGCAGTACCCACGTCGACTTTATGATCGGTACCGATGACATGAACGTCTACGGCGTGGCGACCGATGGTACCGAGACGCCGGTCTTCGTTAACGGTCAATGGGCTTGGGAGTAGGATTGTTCGGCCAGCGTGATAGAATCTTCAGCGCGCACCGTTAGCTCAGGCGGTAGAGCAGGGGACTTTTAATCCCAAGGTCCAGGGTTCGAATCCCTGACGGTGCACCATTAAAAGAAGCCCCTACCTGCACATATGCAGGTAGGGGCAATTTTTTCTACCGTTTTTCTGGTTTGCTGTGGAAAGACGAGAAACGTTATAATTCGTTATTAACGTCTACCCTCTGAATGCATTCAGTTGCTCACGAGCTAGGGGCCAGAGCGTGAATGGGCCCCGCGCAGAACACTCTTCCGAGGGCATAAGCAAATTCGGCACACACCTGCCCTGGCTTCTAGCCTGCAAGTATCCAAAACATAGGTTGGCGTGATCTACAATTCTCCGTGACTCATCGCGCCAAGGCTCCGAACTCGTCATTCCCGTCGGAAGAGGGCCAGGAGTCTGCAGTTTGGCTCTTCAATACACGTTTTCTCGTTTACAGATGTAGTTTAGGCTTTCAATGAGCACTTTTTAGCTCCTAAAGCCAGATTATAAGATAGTGAATGAATATTTTTTTATGAACCCGCTGTTAACGGCTATGAGTACCGCATATTTTCTTGCTAAACGAGAACCGGTCTCTCAAAGAGTGTGCCTTGAAAGCCCAAACTACATTCAGTTTTGAGATTTCGTGTGTCGAAAGCCCAAACTACATGCAAATTCTCCGTTCTCACCATTCGATGCGCCTGGAGCTTCTGCAAATTGTTTCTACTCGAATTCGTTTTCAATGGCTCGCGCCGCTTTGTGGGGAGGCGGGCTATATTCAAGCCATCGATTGCAGCCGCGCGGCACATATCCGCGCGCCACTAGTCACTAGGGGAGGCCGAGAAAGCCATATGATGCGCCAGCAGACCATAGATTTTGCTTGCGCCGCCCCCCTCTCCCACCGACGCCAGAACCGACGAATCAGCCCCGCGATGTCGCGCGTGCTGCGTTAGGTCCTCTGGGCGTTTTTATTACAAACCCAAGGTACTCGTGGCATCCGGCATCGTCGGGTAGCCCTCGCATAGCTTAGCTCGGCAAGAAAACCAAGAAAGGAAGAAGCATGGCAGAGAAGGAAAAGGTCGTCCTCGCGTACTCCGGGGGCCTGGACACGTCCGTTATCGTCAAGTGGCTCCAAATTGAGAAGGACCTTGACGTGGTTGCCATCTGCGGAAACGTAGGCCAGGATGAGAAGGACCTCAGTTGGATCAAGCAGAAGGCCCTCGATATGGGAGCCATCGCATCCGAGGCCATCGACATGCGCGCGGAGTACGCTGACAAGATCCTGACCAAGGCCATCTGGGCCAACGGCAAGTACGAGGGCATCTACCCGCTGCTCTCCGCCCTCTCTCGCCCGCTCATCTCCAAGTACCTCGTAGACATCGCGCACCAGTACGGCGCCAAGTACATCGCGCACGGCTGTACGGGCAAGGGTAACGACCAGGTCCGCTTTGAGACCTGTATCCGCGCACTCGACCCAGAGATCCAAATTATCGCTCCGGTTCGCGTCTGGGATCTCACCACGCGCGACTCCGAGATGGAGTGGGCCGAGGCCAATGGCGTACCCGTGCCCACCACGCACAAGAAGCCCTATTCCATCGACGACAACCTCTGGGGCCGCGCCATCGAGTGCGGCGTGCTCGAGGACACTTGGAACACTCCGCCGGCGGACATCTGGACGATGACCTCCAACCCCGAGGACTGCCCCGCAGATCCCGAGACCGTGACCATCGGCTTTGAGGCCGGCGTGCCCGTCTCGATTAACGACGAGAAGAAACCGCTGCTCGACCTCATCATCGAGGCCAACGAGATCGCCGGTCGAAACGGCTTTGGCCGCATCGACATGATCGAGGACCGCGTCGTGGGCATCAAGAGTCGCGAGTGCTACGAGTGCCCCGCCGCACTCCTGCTCATCCAGGCGCACCAGTCCCTCGAGACCCTCTGCCTCGACGCCGAGACCCTCAAGCAGAAGGCCAAGAATGACGTCGAGTGGGCGTCCACCGTCTATCGCGGCCTGTGGTTCTCTCAGAACCGCAACGCGCTCGACGCCTACAACGCCTACACGCAGAAGTTCGTGACCGGTGAGGTGCGCATCAAGCTCTGCAAGGGTGGCCTGTTCGTGGATGGCCTGCGCTCTCCCTACAGCCTTTACGACTACAACCTGGCCACCTACGACGAGGGCGATACCTTCGATCACACGGCAGCCCGCGGCTTCATTGATCTGCACGGCCTACAATCCAAGACCTGGTCGCGCGTGCAGGGCCCCGGCTCGGGCCTGCAACCCATCGACTAGAAAGACTGGGAAAATCGTGACGTGGCCGGTCGGAGAGGCACTCGACTGGCCACGTCAATTCGGACGAGAGGGGGGCTCATGGCCCTGTGGGGTGGCAGGTTCGAGAGGGGCGTCGATGCATTTACGCAGGAGTTTGGCGCGTCCCTCGAGGTCGACAAGGTCATGGCGGCCCAGGACGTCGCCGGGTCGCGCGCCCACGCACGCATGCTCGCCGAACAGGGCATCATCTCCTCGGAGGACCAGGCTGCAATAGACTCCGGCCTCGAGAAGATCGCCGCGCAGATTGCAGACGGAACCTTTGTCTGGGACGTCAACGACGAGGACGTCCACATGGCTGTCGAACGCGCCCTCACGGACAACATCGGCACGCCCGGCGCGCGCCTGCATACGGGCCGCTCCCGCAACGACCAGGTAGCGACCGACATTCGCCTGCTCGCCAAGGATCTCTGCGCTCGCCTCATGGATGGCAATTGCGCCCTGCGTCGCGTCCTCGTCGACGTAGCCGACAAGAACCTCGACGTGGTCATGCCCGGCTACACGCACCTTCAGCACGCACAGCCGGTGCTCCTCTCTCATCACCTACTCGCATACTTCTGGATGTTCACGCGCGACTTCGGACGCCTCTCCGCCGCGAGGGGGGCCGCCGATGCCAATCCGCTCGGCGCTGCGGCTCTGGCGGGAACCACCTACCCTCTCGACCGCGCGCGCACCACGGAGCTCCTGGGCTTTGCGCGCACGATCCCCAACTCGCTTGATGCCGTTTCCGACCGCGACTACCTGCTCGATCTCGAATACGCGTGCTCGGTGAGCATGATGCACCTGAGCCGGCTGTGCGAGGAGATCGTGCTGTGGAGCTCCACCGAGTTTGGGTTCATCACGCTGTCCGATTCCTACTCCACGGGCTCCTCGATCATGCCGCAGAAGAAGAACCCGGACTTTGCCGAGCTCACACGCGGTAAGACGGGTCGCGTCTACGGGGACCTCATGGCACTGCTCACCACGATGAAGTCGTTGCCGCTCGCATACAACAAGGATCTCCAGGAGTGCAAGGAGGGACCGCTCGATGCGGCGCACACACTGAGCGACTGCATGGAGATAGCCGCGGGCATGATCGAGACCATGACCGTGAACGCCGACACCATGCGCGCCCAGGCGGGCCGCGGCTTCACGGCTGCCACGGACGTGGCCGACTACCTGGCCAAGAAGGGCATGCCGTTTAGGGAGGCGCACCGTGTGGTGGGAGAGCTTGTCCTTGCCTGCGAGAAGCGCGGGTGCGGCCTGGAGGATCTCTCGGCCGATGACTTTCGCGCCGCCTCCCCGCTCTTTGACGAGGACATAGCTGACGACCTCGACCCAGCTGGCATCGCTAACGCGCGTGTGACCTACGGTGGCACAGGCCACGACGCCGTGGTCGCCCAGCTCGCCGAGGCTCGCGCAGCGCTCGTGGCCGACGAGTCCTAGCGAAGCTCGTCGAGGGTGATTTTGGTTGTGAGAGAGAGGGAAAAAAGAGACTTGTCAGCAGTTTCTCCCGAACACCTCGAGTGGCACCAGAAACCGCAGGCTCTCTACCGGGGCATTCTCTGAAGGAGGAGGCCTTGATACTCGGCGATGCTAAGAAAAACTGCCGACAAGCCCCTCCCTTTGCCTTTCTCGAAGCCCTCTTTGGGTCCGCAAGCCTTGCGTCGCAGGCAAAAAGTCGGCGCACTGGCAGCGGCTGCGCTAGAATCAAAGCCTATGCATCATTGCCCAAAGCCGCAGGAGGAGCCCCATGATCGATCGATACACCCGTCCCGAGATGGGTCACATCTTCTCGCTGGAGAACAAGTACGCCATCTGGCAGGAGATCGAGGTACTTGCCTGCGAGGCCCAGGCTGAGCTGGGCCAGTGCGGCATCAGCCGCGAGGAAGCGTCCTGGATTCGTGCGCACGCCGCGTTCAACAAGGACGAGGTCGACCAGATCGAGGCCGTCACCAACCACGACGTCATCGCCTTTCTCACCAACATGGGCTCCTACATTGACGCCGACGTGCCCGAGGGCGACCTCAAGCCCAGCCGTTGGGTCCACTTTGGCATGACGAGCTCCGACCTGGGCGACACGGCCCTGTGCTATCAGCTCGTCCAAGCCACCGACATCCTCATCGATGACGTCCGCCAGCTCGGCGAGATCTGCCGCCGCCGCGCCTTCGAGGAGCGCGACACCCTGTGTGTGGGTCGCACCCACGGCATCCATGCCGAGCCCATGACCTTTGGCATGAAGTTCGGCAGCTGGGCCTGGGAGCTCAAGCGTGACCTCGACCGCCTCGAGGACGCACGTAAGAACGTGGCCTTCGGGGCCATTTCCGGCGCGGTGGGCACCTACTCCTCCATAGACCCCTTTGTCGAGAAGTACGTCTGCGAGCATCTGGGCCTTGATGCCGACCCCCTCTCCACGCAGGTCGTCTCTCGCGACCACCACGCCTACCTCGCTGGGGTCCTGGCCACCTGCGCAGCCACCTGCGAACGCATTGCCACCGAGGTCAGAAACCTCCAGAAGACCGACACCCTCGAGGCTGAGGAGCCGTTCAGGAAGGGGCAGAAGGGCAGCTCGGCCATGCCGCACAAGCGCAACCCCATCACCGTCGAGAAAGTCTGCGGCCTCTCGCGCGTGGTCAAGGCAAACGCCCAGGTGGCCTTTGACAACGTGGCCCTCTGGCACGAGCGTGACATCTCTCACAGCTCCGCCGAGCGCGTGGCGCAGGCGGACTCCTTCATCGCCCTCGACCATATGCTGCACTGCCTCATCCGCATCGTCGACGGCCTGATCATCTACCCGGCCCAGATGCTGGCCAACCTCAACAAGACGCGTGGCCTCATCTACTCCTCCAAGGTGCTGCTCGCTCTCGTGGAGACCAACATCACGCGTGAGGAGGCCTACCAGATCGTGCAGGAGAACGCCATGGCCACCTGGCGCGAGATTCAACAGTGCGAGTCGGGCACGACGTTTCGACAGAAGCTCGAGAGCGACCCCCGCTGCACCGTGCCTGCCGAAGAGCTCGATGCCATCTTCGACCCGCGCTCTTTCCTCACGCACACGGACGTGGTCTTTGACCGGCTCGAGAAGCTCAGCTTCTAGGCGGCGCATCTCACGGCGCCTCTCAAGAAAGGAAACCATGCCGCGCTTCGACTTTGCCCCCCACGATGCGATCACCGAGAACGGCGAAGAACTTCTCATGATTGATACCAGCAGACCTCGTGTGACCTCGTGCCTCGACCAGGAGTCCAAGGTCCTCCCCGTGGCCAAGAAGCTCGCGGGCTAGCGGGACGGAAGATACATGCGCGCACCCAAACTCACCAGACGCTCCTTCTTCAAGGCCGCAGCCGCAGGAACCACCGCGGCAGCTGTGGTGGGGGTCCTTGCCGGCTGCACGCACGCCCCCGAGGAAGACACGGACTTAGACCCGGTGGTCGTGGACGCTGACTCTGCGGTGAGCGTGACAGACGCCTTCGAGAGCGTCTCGACCACGCTCGAGGCGAAGAGCACCTGGACGATTCCCCTGGGGAGCGTGCTGCGCCCGGCCGAGGGCACCTGGATTCCCGTGACGTCGGCGGGACCCTCGGCGACTCCCATGGTCAGGGGATCCGCCCTCTCGCTCTCCGAGGGCACGATCAGCGAGGTCGTGTCCGCCCCGATGGGCAGCGCCGCCATGATGGTCATCTACGACGCGCGCTGCTCGGATTCTGCCTATGCGTGGGTCGAGCTCGATCTTGCCACGCGCGACTGGACCCTTTATGCCGCGCCCTTCTCGGCGGGAAAGCTTACGGGCGCGACAAGCACTCTGTGGCAGGGAACCTCTGACTACGATCCGGCTCCCTTTACCGTCTCGGGGTCGAGCATAGTCTGGCAGGTCCAGCCCTCGTCGAGTGGCACAAAGACCATTGAGCACTCCTTCTGCTACCTCTGGCATCTGGGCGACGCTTCCGCCCAGTCCGTCGTCGAGTCCCCCGGGCGCTTTGCGACCAGGCCCGAGGTCTCTGGCGATGCTGTCGTGCTCACGCCGCGCGTGCGCGCGAGCGAGGGGATCTACTACGGGGTGACCGCCTACTCGCTCTCCGACGACCTCGCCACCAAGCTCGACCAGCTCGTGATGCCCGCGACGGTCAAACCCTTCAGGGCGACGCGCGTGGGTGAGCGCTTCTGCGTGTCCGTGGAAGCGAACTACAGCTCGGGCGGGCTGCTTGGTCAGATGGGTACCTATCTGGGGACGTCGGCAAACGGGTTCGTGCGCGTCGCACTTGAGCCCTCTGAGTGCTGCTGCGGCAAGGGCGACGTCTTTGTCATCAAGAGCAGCTCATCTTATCTGGTGGTCGATCTCGCCAACCAGACTTATGCCTCGCTCCCCGCCGCCGATCGGGTGGTGGACTACGGTGAATTTCCGGCGCGCGCGGGTAACTGCGACCTCTTCGTGAGCTTCTCGACGGTCAAGGATGCCGATACCGGCTATCCCGCCTCCGTGACGGTGCGTACCTTCCAGCTGTAAGTGCGAATCTCTTGAGCTTCGGTGGGGTACACTAGAAGACACTTACCGTCACCAATTCTGTGACACAGAGCAAGTAAGAAACAAGGAGGCCGCCGTGGCTTCAGACGAGAAGAAGATTCTGCTGGTTGAGGACGAGAAGGCCATCCGTGACGCCGTCGCGGCCTACCTCGAACGCGAGAGCTATATTGTGCGTGGCGTGGGAGACGGTCAAAGCGCGGTCGAGGAGTTCGAGAAGCATTCCTTTGACCTCGTGATCCTTGACCTCATGCTGCCCAAGCTCTCGGGTGAGCGCGTCTGCCGCGCCATTCGCGAGACCTCAAACGTTCCCATCATCATGCTTACGGCCAAGGGTGAGGTCGAGGACCGCATCATCGGCCTGGAGCTGGGCGCGGACGACTACCTGATCAAACCCTTCTCGCCGCGCGAGCTCGTGGCGCGCGTGCGCGCCCTCTTGCGTCGGGCCCACACCGAGGCCGAGCCCGCCCTCGAGGTACTCGACTTCGGCGACCTCGTGATCGACATCTCGGGTCACAAGGTCCTTGTCGAGGGTTCCGAGGTCGATCTCACCGCCTCCGAGTTCAAGCTGCTCACCACCCTCGCTCGCTATCCCGGGCGCGTTTACACGCGCATGGAGCTCGTCGAGAAGGTTCTGGGTTACGACTTCGAGGGTTACGAGCGCACGATTGACTCCCATGTCAAGAACCTGCGTGCCAAACTGGGCGACGATCCGAGAAACCCGCGCTGGCTCTACACCGTGCACGGCGTAGGGTATCGCTTCGAGGCTCCCGAGAAGCCAGCCGAGCCTGCGGAGAAGTAGGGGCGGCCCATGTCGGCACGCTTTGTGGTTGGAAGAAACGCACATGTGGACGAGGGCGGCTCCGAGCGGCCCTCGTCTTCTCGTGGCTCCTGGAACACCATCAAGCCCGATCCCAAGGGCGGTCGACCCTATGCCGCGAGACTGACGCTCGCCTTTGCACTCACCGCCGTGATGACGGCCGTGGTTCTGGTGGTTGTGCTCGCCGTGGTGTGGGAGGACCAGTTCATGGCCTACACCCGTCAGAACATGCAAGACGTGGCAAACTCCACTGCCGCGACGCTCTCCGAGGCCTATGCGGAGGGGGGCGTTCTCGACGAGGACGTGGCTTCCGCGGCGACCATCGCCTCGTCCATCTCGTCGGACATCGTGGTTCAGGTCCTCGATGTTGATGGGACCATTCTGTACGATGACACCTGGGCACGTCCGAGCGCCCCCTCTGGTTCGGCAGGCTACGCCGAGGTGACCGGCGCCCCCTCTGGCGTGCCCCCTGCATCCGAGTCTCTGGTCAGCTCGCCCATCACTGACGCGGACGGGACCGTGGTGGGAACGGTGCGCCTGTGGGCCTCCGGCTCCGAGGCGCTTCTCACCAAGAGCGACGCATCCTTTCGCTCTAACTCCTATGGTGCCATCGCCACGGCGGCGGGTATCGCGACCGTGCTCGCCTGCGTGATTGGCTACTTCGTGTCCCGCACGGTGGCCAAGCCGATTCAGCGCATCACCTCCACGGCCAAGCAGCTCAGAAACGGCGACCTCACGGCTCGCACGGGCGTGAGCGGCACGGACGAGATCGGGCAGCTTGGCGAGACCTTCGACGACATGGCCTCCACGATTGAGCGCGACCTCAAGCTCGAGCACCGCCTCACAGGGGACGTGGCCCATGAGCTGCGTACGCCTCTCATGGCCATGCAGGCCACTGTTGAGGCCATGCAGGACGGCGTCCTTCCCGCCGACGACGAGCACTTCGAGGTCGTGGGCTCGGAGGTTCGACGCCTCTCTCGCCTCATCGACGCGATGCTCAAGCTCTCGCGGCTGGAGAACGGTACGACGGAGCTCAAGGTTGAGCGCACCGACCTGGTCTATCTGGTGAAGAGCCTCGTCTCCTCCCAGCACCAGCTTTTCCACGAGAGAGGCCTTCACCTGCGCTTTGTTGACGAGACTGCCCATGGTGAGCTCTATGCGGACGTAGATCCCGACCTGTTGCGCGAGGCCATCGTGAACCTCATGAGCAACGCCATGCGCTACACCAACGAGGATGGCTGGATCAAGGTGTCCCTGCGCCAGGACAAGGCTGACTTTCTCGTGTCCGTGCAGGACACGGGAATCGGCATCGCCAAGGAGGACATCCCGCAGACCTTCTCGCGCTTCTGGCGCTCTGACGTGAGCCGCGAACGCATCTCGGGGGGCCTGGGCGTGGGACTCTCCATCACCAAGGAGATTGTGGACCGTCACAACGGGACAATCCTCGTTGAATCTGAGCTGGGCAAGGGGACGACCTTCACGATCAGAATTCCGCAGAACCGCCAGCGCCGCAGCCTTGCCCAGACGCTGCAGGAGAAGTAGGGCGCTCGCGAGGGTGCCCCGTGCTCAGACAGTCCTCGCCGCAAAGGGCGCGGCTGCGGAACTGCGCGCGGGGTACCCTCGCGGGCTTACCGAGAAAAGAGCCTAAGCGGCGCTATACTGATTCGGTAACGGATGACACTGAAAGGGGATTGGCTGTGGCAACTATGGGGCTTCGCCCGGACTCTCACGGCAAGGTGCGCGACATCTACGACTGCAAAGACCGCCTGCTCATGGTCGCGTCCGACCGCATCAGCGCCTATGACTTCATCCTGCCTGACGAGATTCCCCACAAGGGCGAGATTCTGACGCGCATCTCCGCCTTCTGGTTTGAGCGCTTTGCGGACCTCATGCCCAACCACCTGATCTCCTGCGACGTGGTCGATCTTCCCGATGAGTTCAAACCCTACGAGGACTACCTTGCTGGGCGTTTCATGCTCGTCAAAAAGGCCCAGACGGTTCCCATCGAGTGCATCGTGCGTGGCTATCTCACGGGCTCTGGCAAGAAGACCTACGACTTGGACGGTACCGTCTGCGGCATCAAGCTCCCCTCGGGTCTGACCGAGGCCTCCCAGCTTCCCGAGCCCCTCTTCACTCCGTCCACCAAGGCAGCTCTAGGCGACCACGATGAGAACATCTCGTACGAGCGCTGTGCCCAGATCGTGGGCGAGGACGTTGCCGCGCAGCTGCGCGACGCCTCCCTTGCCATCTATCGGGCCGCGGCCGAGTATGCGGCCACACGCGGCATCATCATCGCGGACACCAAGTTCGAGTTTGGGTTCATCGACGGCAAGCTCGCCCTCATTGACGAGTGCCTCACGCCAGACTCCAGCCGCTTCTGGCCCGCCCAGGGCTACGCGCCTGGTTGTGTCCAGCCGAGCTACGACAAGCAGTACGTGCGCGACTGGCTGAGTGCCAACTGGGATATGACCGGCGAGCCCCCGCGCATCCCCTCCAACGTCATCAAGGGAACCTCCGAGCGCTATCAGGAGGCCTTCCAGATCATTACAGGCTCAGAGTTCAAGCCCCTGAAGGAGACCCATGTCACTGCGTGAGACCATCGACGGAGCGCGCCGCGAGGCGCAGGAGAACACCGTCGGCCTGCCCAAGAAGGAGACCGAGGCCATCAAGGATGACGACGAGAAGAAGGGCTTCTCGCGTAAGTCTGCGGCCAACGCCAAGCCCGCACGCGAGGCTGCCTCCTCGGTGCGTATCTCATCCAAGCCCAAGAAGAGCATGGTGGGTGCTCCGGCTGAAACCAAGGAGCAGAAGAAGGAGCGCAAGCGCAAGGAACGCGAGCAAGATGACCTGCGCAATCGCGCCTACGACCTCGTGCTGCGCAGCATTCCCGGCTATAAGGCAAGCGAGAAGACCTTCTTCATCCTCATGGGGGTCGGCTTTGGCCTGGCGGTGATCTCACTCATCGCTGGTTACGTTCTCGAGGGCAACGACAACTACACCACAACGCAAGGCGTGCTCTCGGTCGTCTCGCTCGTGGCGGCCTATGCCTTCATCATCGGCAGCTTCATCTACGATTTGGTCAAGCGTCGTCCCTATCGCCGGGAGGCCGAGGCGCGCGTCCAAGGTCTGACCGAAAAGAAGATCATGGACCTCTTCGAGAAGGAGCGCTCTGCGCAGAGTGCCAAGAGAGCCCAGAAGGAAGCTGACAAGAGCAAGAAGAAGTAGTCTTTCTCGCAACGGACGCTGGTGGTAGACTAACGTTTCTGCCTTCGTAGCTCAGGGGATAGAGCACCGCTCTCCTAAAGCGGGTGTCGGCCGTTCGAATCGGCCCGGGGGCACCAGATAAAACACAGGTCAGAGGCCATATGGCTTCTGACCTGTTTTCTTATCCGCTGGGACACACCCTCAGTTTCCGCTCGGGTCGCTTCCCGTGTCGCCCGTTCCGGTGCCAGTACCCGTTCCGTTGCCGGTGCCTGCGCCGTTGCCGTTGGTGGAGTTTCCGTCGGCTCCCGTTCCGCCGGTGGGGGCAGCCTTCGTGGTAAGGGTGATCGTGGTGCCCTTAGCCGCCTTGCCAGTGGCGGACTGGCTCACGACGGTGCCCTCGGCGCTGCTGCCACTGGCAAGATTGACGATGAAGCCTGCGTTCTCAAGCGTGCTCTTTGCGTCTGAGTAACTCATGCCCACGACATTGGTGATCGTTACGCTCTCTGGTCCGCTCGAGACGTAGAGAGTGACGGTGGCGCCCTTGTCGGCGGACGTGTTGACATCGGGGTCCGTGGAGACAACGTTACCCTTGGCCACGGTGCTTGAGCTCACGCTCTTCGCGCTCACCTTGAAGCCTGCCTGCGTGAGTCGCGAGGTGGCGGTGCTCTCGTCGTCACCCACCACGTTGGGCACAACGACCTGCGAGGGGCCCGTCGAGAGGTGGAACGTGACGGTGTCTCCGGCCTTGGCGGTCGTTCCGGCCTTTGGATCCTGCGAGCTCACCTTGCCCGCGGCCACATCGTCGTTCTCCTCCTCGGAGCCGACCTTGCCCACGAGCCCCACGTCCTCCAGGGCGCTCTCGGCGTCGGCGGCTGACTTGTTCGTGAGGTCCGGTACCTCGACCTCCTCTGCTGGCTCAGCCCCCTTCGAGATCCAGATGTTCACCGTGGAGCCTTCGGGCATCTGGAGGTTGGCGACAGGGTCCTGATCACAGACCTTGCCCTCCGCGACCGAGGAGTCGTACTTGGAGTTGACCGACCCCACCGCGAAGCCCTCCTCCTCGATCTTCTTGACGGCTTCGTCTTGGGTATAGCCCAGGAGGTTGGGGACGGCTTTGGCCGTCGTGGAGGAGCCCAACGTCGAGACGACAGCAAAGATGATGACGGCTATGAGCGCAAGGGCCCCCACGACGCCTAGGGCGATGTTGCGTTTCTTCTTGCGTGCCTTCTCGGCCTCCTGCTCCGCGGCCTGCTCGGTGGCGCTCTGTGGGCGGAATCTGCCCGTGCGCTCCACTGCGGGAAGGGTGCTCGTGGCCCCGGTGGCTCCGGTGCGATCGAGCGCGGTCGTGGCTGCCGCGGGGAGCATCGCCGTCGCGCTGTTGACGGACTGCATCCGACCCGCGAGATAGTCGCGCAGGGTTCGGTAAAGCTCATCGGCCGTCTGGAAGCGCGCGGCAGGGTCCTTCTGCATGCACTTGAGGATAATCGACTCGAGGGAGGGGTCAACGGCGGGATTGAGCTGGCTGGGAGGCTTTGGCCGTTCGTTGACCTGCTTGAGTGCCACGGTTATGGCGTCATCACCCTGGAAGGGGACCTGGCCGGTCGAGGCCTCGTACATCACGATGCCCAGCGAGTAGAGGTCGGTCGTGGGTCCGAGCTCCTTGCCCTGGGTCTGCTCGGGAGAGACGTAGTGAGCGGTGCCTAGAACGGAGTTGTCGGTGGTGAGATGGCTGTTCTTGGCGCGTGCGATGCCAAAGTCCATCACCTTGATGTTGCCGTCGGGCTGCACCATGATGTTCTGCGGCTTGATGTCGCGGTGGATGATGTCGTGCTTATGGGCGACGGAGAGGGCCTGCGCGATCTGAGAGCCAATCTGGGCAACCTTTTTGCAGTCAAGGGCCCCGTGTTTGCGGATGCCGCTCTTGAGGTCGGTTCCTCGCAGATACTCCATGACTATGTAGTAAGTGTCTGCATCCTTGCCCCAGTCATAGACCGAGACGATGTAGGGGCTCTGCAGCGCAGCCGCAGCCTGTGCCTCCTGCTTGAAGCGCGCAGCGAAAGAGGGGTCGGTCGCGTACTGAGGCAGCATCGTCTTGATGGCGACGGTGCGCCCGAGCACCTCGTCATGGCCACGGAAGACCGTGGCCATGCCTCCCGTGCCGATCTTGTCCTGGACCTGGTAGCGCCCGCCGAGAACCATCCCTGGCATACGATCTCTCCTTATCACACTCGCAGTTTGCCACGCCCCTTTTGCTGAGGCATCATCGCCGCGATGTCCTGCCATGTTTTTACTACGTTTCTACTTCGTTTTGTCTTGGTCGTCTTTCTCCATCAGGTGTCGGAGCCGGATGACTGAACGTTGAGCGAGGCGGCGAGCACCTGTCCGGCTAAGGAGGCCGCAAAGCCCTCGACGTCCTCTCCCTGTCCCTCGACGCAGACCGAGATGACCAGCGTCGGGTTGTCATACGGCGCGAAGCCGATGAAGAACGAGTTGATGTTGCCGTTCTCGACCTGGGCGGTTCCGGTCTTGCCGGCGACCTGTGTGCCCGTGATCTGGGCCCGCCGCCCGGTTCCGTGGTCGACGACTCCGAGCATGGCCTCCTTGAGCTGGGAGGCGGTGCTGGCCGAGATGGCCTGTCCGAGCGAGCGGGCCGCGGTGGTGGAGGTGGTGGTGCCCTCAGGAGAGAGGATGTGGTCCACGACGTAGGGGTTCATGGTGACTCCACCGTTGGCGATCGTCTGGGCGACCACGGCGTTCTGCATGATGGTGGTCTGTGGGCCGGCAGGACTCTCGTGCTGGCCCACGGGCTGGCCGCAGGCCGCCCAGGCAGTCTCCCACTCAGTCATCTCGGAGGGATCGGGCATGAGGGACGTCATACACGAGAAGTCCTGTCCCAGGGCTTGCCCGTAACCAAAGGCGTCGGCGTAGCGCACGAGCGTGCTCGACCCTACCTCGGTGCCCACCTGGGCGAACACGGTGTTGGAGGACAGCGCGAGGGCCTCCTTGAGCGTGGGGGTGCCGTAGTCGTAGTAATCGTAGTTAGAAATCTCGGCGCCGCCTATTTGAATTGCGGGACTGGCGTCGTAAACGTCCGTGAGATTAGCCGTTCCCGTGTCGAGCGCGGCGGCAAGCGTGATGGCCTTGAAGGTGGAGCCAGGGGAGTAGAGCGCCTGGGTCGAGCGGTCCAGGAGCTGCCCTCCCGTACCCGAGGAGATGATGCTGTCCAGGTCATCGACCGAGTAGGTGGGGGTGGACGCCTTGGCTAGAACCGCCCCGGTCTTGGGGTCGAGCACCACGATGGCACCCGTGTAGCTGCCCAGGGCCTTCTCGGCCGCCCTCTGAATCTGTGAGTTTAGGGTCAACACGACGGTGGAGCCCGACTGCTCAACGCCGGCCAACGAGTACAGGGCGCCCTTCCAGGTCGAGTAATCGGCATGGCCGGTGAGGGTCTCGTTCATGGAGGCCTCGGCGCCTGTGGTGCCGTACTGCGTGGAGATGTAGCCTACCGTGTGGCGGGCGAGCGTTCCCTGCGGATAGCTGCGCAGATACGTACCATCGGCCTGTTCGACGCTCTCCGCCAAGGTGACGCCGTCGGAGGTGATGATGGCCCCACGCTCCACGTAGGCGCTCTTCGCGATCGTGTGATTGTTCGTGGGGAGGTTCTGGATGCGGCTCGTGTCGATTTGCTGGACGTAGGTCAGGTTGGCTATGAGCGCAGCAAACAGGATCGCGAAGACTGTGACCAGGTTGGTGAGGCGCTTTCCGAGCGCCACACGACCGAGCACCCCCGATTCGGGGGTCTGCAGGCCAAAGTGTCCGCGTGCGTGGCTTCCTCGAACGACGTCAGCGGCGTGCGTCCCCGGCGCGGCGCGCCTTCCGGGAAACGCGATCTTTGACCCTAGGTGGGCATCGGGGCTGCCGGGGTTGTTCGCCATCTCGGTCTCCTGGCCGGTGCCCTCGTCCCCAGCGCGCAGCAGAAGTCCCACGATGACGAAGCTCGCCAGAAGCGAGGTTCCGCCCTGGCTCATGAAGGGCAGCGTGACACCCGTGAGCGGCAGGAGCTTGGTGACGCCGCCAACGATGAGAAAGGCCTGGAAGCACAGGGCGCACGTGAGGCCGACTGCCGCAAAGGCGGACGAGTCGGACTTGGCTCGCGCCGCCGTGGCAAAGCCACGCACGCACAGAAGCAGGAACAAGATGAGCACGCCCGAGGCGCCCAGGAGCCCCATCTCCTCGCCGATGGCCGAGAAGATGAAGTCGCTCTCGACGACGGGGATGATGGTGGCCAAGCCCTTGCCGATGCCGGTTCCCACCAAGCCGCCGTCAGCGAGCGAGTAGAGGGACTGCACGATCTGGTAGCCGCCGCCCGAGGCGTCCTTCCAGGGGTCAATCCAGATGTTCACGCGGGTTTGGACGTGGCTGAACAGGAAGTAGCAGGCGACTCCGCCTATGGCCAGCAGGAACAGGCTCACGATCACGTAGCTCACGCGGCCCGTGGAGACATAGAGCATGATGACGAAGAATACGAAGAAGAGCAGGGCGCTCCCTAGGTCCTTCTCAAAGACGACGAGCAGGAGACTGATGCCCCACATCACGAACACGGGCATCAGCATGTGAAGGCGTGGCAGCTTGAGGGGACCAAAGCTTCGCATGGACACCGAGAGGGCCTCTCGGTTGCCGGCAAGGTAGAAGGCCAGGAAGAGCACGATGAGGACCTTGGCGAATTCGCCGGGTTGGAAGCCAAACCCCCCGATGTAGATCCAGAGTTTGGAGCCGCCCTTCTCGGTGCCTACGAGCATGGGGAGCAGGAGCAAGACGACGCCTATGAAACCCAGGGTGTACTTGTACTGGGTGAGCCCGTCGAGGTTCTTGACCACAAAGAGCACGGCTACCATGACAGCGACCGAGAGGAACAGCCAGACTACCTGGCTGACGGCCAGGGTGGGGGCAAGCCTGGTGAGAAAGGTGATGCCAATCCCCGAGAGCGCGAAGACGATGGGGAGGATGGCCGGGTCGGCGGCTGGTGCCAGCCACCGAATGGCCACGTGGGCCACAGCGAAGGCGGCGAACAGCGCAAGGGGAACTCCCAGCGTGGAAAGCGTGATCTCGGCGTTGGCGCTGAGGACGTACAGGGCGTAGAGGAGCAGGACCGGTACGGCCGCCAGGCAGAGCAGGAAGAGCTCGGTGTTGCGTCGCGAGTGCTGCTGACGCCCCGCTGCGGGCAAGAAGGACGAGGCCATGACCTCGATATCCCCGCGCGTCTGCCCGCCGACGTAGAGCTTTCTCCTCATGTCAGTCACCCTCGTTCTGGGCCGAGGCCGTGGTGTCCGTGGGAGTGGCCTCCTCGACTGCGGGATCGCTTCCCGAGCGTGCCTCCACGGCAACCTCCCGCGCCCGGCTCTTCTCGTCGCTGATCTGCTGGCTGTAGGAGTCGAGGGTCTGCTGGGCACTTTCCTGGTCTTGGACGCGGATGCCCGTCTCGAGCTGGTCCTGCACGGAGGTGGGCAGATCGGAGATTGCGACGGAGCTCGTGCCCATGAGCTCGTAGAGGGGAAGGCCCAGAAGGTCCGCGTTGACGCCCTGGTAGATGGCGACGTTTTCGTCACTCACTCCGAGGTACCACTCGTTTCTGATAAAGAGGAGGACGCCTACGAGGGAGATGGCCACCGTGGCCAGGAGTATTCCCACGATGGCGAAGATGCGCTTTGTGAGCTGCGAGCGCGTGGCGTCCGCCACGCCGTCGTTGAGAATGTCGACCACCAGAGCGGTCACGTTGTCGGATCCGCCGGCCGTGAGGGCGGCCCCCACGAGATTGTCCGCCGCCTGCTGCGGCGTGGCGCTCGAGACGGCCACGGCTTCGATGTCGCTGTCGGGAATCATGCCCGAGAGGCCGTCGGAGCACAGAATCACACGGTCCCCGTCGTTGACCTCGAGCGAGAAGTGATCGGCATACATGTCGGGATCAGAGCCCAGTGCACGGGTGATGATGGAGCGCGAGGGGTGCGTCCGCGCCTCGTCGGCCGTGATCTGGCCGGAGTCCACGAGCTCCTCGACGTAGGAGTGGTCATGCGTGATGCGCACGAGGGTTCCGTCGTGGAGAACGTAGGCGCGTGAGTCTCCTACGTGGGCTACGGCCATCTTGTTCTTGCTGATGAGCACGGCGGTCGCGGTGCAGCCCATGCCGGGCTTGCCCAGGCCATCCTCGGCCCCCTTGATGACGGCCAGGTTGGCCGCCTCGACGGCCGCGCCCAGAAGGACGTCGTCTGCGGTTCCCGGCGCCTGTTCGCCGATGGTCTCGACGGCGATGGAGCTCGCGACCTCGCCTGCTGCGTGGCCGCCCATGCCGTCGCAAACCACGAAGAGGGGGGTGCGGAGAAGAAACGAGTCCTCATTGTGACTTCGTACGAGGCCCACGTCACTGCGGGTTCCCCACGAGAGGAACTCGTTGGAGCCCGATATAGCGTCTGCGCCCAGACGGCCTTCAACGGTCATCTCGGCTCGACCGGGGGCGTTGGCGGGCTCGGTCGAGCGAAGCGTCTGTGTCTGAGTTGGGCTCATCCGCGACTCACGCGCATGATGGTGTCACCGACCTGGACCTCGTCGGTCTCCCTCAGCGTGACGGCCTGCTCGATGGGATGGCCGTTGACGAGCGTCCCATTGGTGGACCCCAGGTCCTCGAGGACAAGTGCGGGGCCTTGCAGCGTGAAGCGTGCGTGTGAGGCAGAGACGTAGGGCTCGTCGACCACGATATCTGACGATGACGAGCGTCCGACGACGACCGGACCCAGGATGTCCACGTGCAGGCCGCGCAGGGAGCGCGTGCCCTTCTCGACGTCAACCGACCAGATGGCCGTGTCGCGACGCTGGCCGCGCACAAGGCCCACGCCCGTGCGCATGACCGCGAACAGGAAGACGTAGAGGACGACGACGAGTAGGACGCGTCCCAGGAAGAGGGTGAGGTCGATCACTGCAGGTCCCCCCTGAACTCGAGGTTCACGAGGCCCACGGTGATCAGATCGCCGTCGCGCAGGACGCAGTCTTTCACATCGACATCGTTGACCAGCGTCCCATTGGTCGAGTTGAGGTCGGTGACGCTCCAGTTGCGGCCGTCAAAGCAGAGCTCGGCGTGGCGTCGCGAGACGTTGGGATCGCGCAGGACGATCTGCGCCTGCGAGCGCTCGCGCCCGATGATGGTAGACGGGGCCGTGCCCGTGAAGGTGCGCCCAGTCTGTCGATCGATGAGAAGGCAGGTGGCCTGGGGTGCCGGCGCGCCCGCGCGGGAGCTCATGTTGGCGGCGTCATACTCGGCACCGGCTCGCGCGGCGTGGCGCGGGTCCACGAGGGGCACGTTGCGGCGCTTCGTCTGGGGAGCGGGTGCGGACGTGGGCCGAGCGCCCCCGGCAACGACGGGCGCACTTGCTGCGGCGACGGGCATGGGGGTAGACGCGGAGGCGGAGGCGACGGGAAGGGGCTCGTCAAAGTCTTCCGGAGTGACCTCGAGCCCGGCGTCAGTGTCCGAGAAGGGCACGGAGGCTGGCGTCACGAGCGGCGTCGAGAGCGAGGCATGCTCGTGACGTGCGGCGCGCGATGCGTGAGGCTGGGGACCTCGACGCTGAATCTGCGCCGCGGCGCCTCCGACGCCCGAGCTACCGCCCAAGAAGGCGCGCTCCTCCTCGCGCAGGCGCGTAAGCGTGCGCGAGTCGACGTTCTCGGCGAAGACGGCAAACTTTCCCGACTTGAGGGAGGGGTCAACCATGAAGCGCACGAGGGGACTGCCCACGAAGGCATAGTTCTTCTTCTGCGCCTTTGCGGTCATGAGCGTGGATATCTCATAGGTGATCTGCTCGTAGAGGGGGCGCATGAGTGCATCATCGGACGAGGAGACTAGCACGGTATAGAGCGCGGGCGCGGTGTCGACGCCGTCAATCTCGTAGGTCTCGTTTTCCATCTCGCGCGCCGCGCGCTTGGCAAGCTTCCTGAAGGAGAAGGGCTCGGTATAGCCCTGGGGGGCAGCACCGAACACGGAGCCGATACGCCCCTCGAAATCACTGAGGAAGCTCATTGATATCCTCGCCTTCCCGCTCCTCAAAGAGCGGACCTCTTAGGACCGTCGCGATGAACAAAAACACGAACAAGATTACCGCAAGGGCCACAGACTCCCCATCGGGAGGCATCCATATACCGCTATTCTCCATTCTAGCTGCGAGAACCTCAAAAACGATGATGCACGTTAGGCCAAGGGACTGCCCCGCCACGCCAGCGGCCACGCTTCCGCGCAAAGCCACTGCCGAGGAGATGGCCGCGCATGCGGCGGCCCCGACGGCCATGAGCCAAAAAGAGGGCCGTTCCCAGGAGGCCAGCAGTGCCGTCACGGTGGGCGAGGCGGCGAACCCCGCCGCGGACGCAAGGTGAAAGAGGCTGCCCGCAAGGTAGCCCACCACTCCGGTGAGCGCGGCGGGGGCGGGGTCGAGGGCAAAGCCCGCGAGGCCGGCTCCCGCCAGAGGCGAGCTTAGGCAGCATGGCAGAAGGACTGCCGCCGAGGCTAGATGATCGCGGCGCCCCGCGAAGACCCACCAGCCCCTGAGCGCGAGGGCACTGAGCGCTGCCAGGAGAAGCGACGCCGCAGTCGGGGCGGTCAGGAGGAACGCCGCGCAGAGCAGCACCCCTACGAGGATTGAGCCCAAAGGAGGCCAGAGCGCCGAGACCCCGGAGACGACGAGAAGTCCCCCGACCATGATCTGCGTGCTGTCGCCCGACAGCACGGCGAGCAGGGGGCGTGCAGTCAGCAACACCAGAAGGGAGGTGAGCGCTCGGACGGTCGCACCCGCGAGCCAGGGATGGCGCATGCTCAGCGGGAGGTGGCGTGCCTCCCAAGAGGTCCTCTCGGCAGGCTCGTCCTGCTCGGATTGCCTGACGAGAGAGGAGAGCGAGGCGGCTCCGTCTTCTGCGTGTCCCAGGAAGGGAAGAAGCTCGCCGGCAAGCTGACGCACCGAGGTCGTGCGCTTGGAGGTCACGGGGGCCAGCGCGCTGAGCAGGGCCCGCTCGGGCTCGCCTGCGAGCTCGGGACAGTCCTTGGAGAGGGAACGCGCGGGGCCTCTCTTGATCTTGTCGCGCGAGGCGGCTGCGTTTGGGGCAAGGAAGGGATCGGAGCCCGTGAGTGACTGCCACACCACGACCGCGAGCGAGAAGACGTCGGCGCGCTCGTCCACAAGAAGCCCCTCGATCTGCTCGGGCGGCATGTAGCCCACGGTGCCCCCGCGCGCCCCGCCGTAGCCTGCGGCCGAGGCGAGCGCGGCCATGCCAAAGTCGGCGAGCTTAACGACGCCCTGACGGTCGATCATGATGTTGGTGGGCTTGATGTCCAGGTGCAGCACGCGGTTCTCATGGGCGAACGAGAGGGCGCGCGTGACGGACTGGAGCACGTGGGCGCATTCCTCGTAGGTGAGACGGCCCCCCTCCACGCGCGCGAGCAGCTCGGCGAGGTTGAGCCCGTCAACGTACTCCATGACCAGATAGGCATAGGAGCCGTCGGCCTCAAAGTCAAAGACAGTGGCTATGTTGGGGTGGGCGAGCATGCAGGCGGTGCGAGCCTCTGCCAGGGCCTCCTCGGCAGTTGTCGTGCCGTTTTGGGCGAGCAGGGGCATGCGCTTGATGGCCACGCGCCGTTGCAGGCGCGTGTCCCAGCAGGTGCATACGGTGCCAAACCCGCCGGTGCCCCGCCGCTCCAAAACACGGTACCTTCCCAGAAGGATCTCGTCGGGAGGGGTTTCGCTTGGCTTGGGGGCCGCGCCGGGACGTGCGATGGTCGGCGTGTCACTCACGGCTTCTCCTCGTCTTTTAAGCTGCGTGCTGCCGTGTGTTTGTGGGATCATTCTACCCCGCGCGTCTCTGGGAGGCCCCCTCTGCGCGCGCCGCACGGTCGACGAACACGTGTCGGCCGTGCCCAAACGCCTGGCTCGGCCTGCTTCGGGCCTGTTTTGGACCACAAACAGGAGTTTGGGCACGGCTGGGAAAGCGGGCCCCGTTCGCGAAGATCATGGCTAAGCGGTTGTCGGAAAAACTCCCTTGGCAGGATGCGGCCGATGCGCTAGACTTACGCAGCACGCGGGCGTGGCGGAATTGGCAGACGCGTACGGTTCAGGTCCGTATGAGAGCAATCTCATGAAGGTTCAAGTCCTTTCGCCCGCACCAGCAAAGAAGGAGCCCCCGGCCTTGGTCGGGGGCTTTTTGATGAGCGTGGGGCGTGAGGGGGCGCGGTGATGGGGGCTACCCCTCTTCGTCCTCGTCTTCGTCGTCGCCGAAGAGGTCCCAGTCGTCCTCGCCCTTCTCGTGGTTAAAGTACCGGCGCTTGGTCTTGCGCTCCATGACGACCGAGATGGCCAGACACAAGACGATTCCTCCCACAACCAAGGCGATGACGCCGTCCTTGTCGTTGAAGAGCCACGTGAACAAGTTCCCGATCGCCTGCATGCCGCCTCCCGAGCGCGTCGCGTTTCATGGACACAAGTATATACTTGGGACGCCTTACGACCGCAAGGACAGCAAACAAGCAGGAACGGAGAGCCACCATGCTCGACATCAAGTTCGTTCGTGAGAACCCTGATCTCGTGGACCAGTCGTGCTCGTCTCGTCAGAACGCGCACTGGGATCGCGGGCGGTTCTTCGAGCTCGATGAAGAGCGTCGCCGCGTCATCTCCGAGGTCGAGGGCCTCCAGGCCGAGCGCAACGCCGCATCCAAGAAGATCGGCGAGCTTATGCGCGAGGGCAAGAGGGACGAGGCCGAGGCCGCCAAGACGCGGGTCGCGGCCAGCAAGGAGCGTATTGCCGAGCTCGACACCCGCCGTAGCGAGGTCGAGGCCGATCTCTTTGACCTGGTCAGTCGCATCCCCAACATCCCCGACTCGACCGTGCCCTACGGCAAGGATGATTCCGACAATCCCGAGGTCCGCCGCTGGGGGACGCCGCGCGAGTTCGACTTCGAGCCTCAGGCGCATTGGGATCTTGGACCCGAGCTGGGCATCATTGATTTCGATCGCGGCGTCAAGCTCGTGGGCACTCGCTTCTACCTTTTAGGCGGCCTGGGCGCTCGCATGGAGCGCGCCCTTATCAACTTCATGATCGACCTGCACGCCAAGGCTGGCTTCAAGGAGTGGTGGCCTCCCGTCATCGCCAACCACGACACCCTCTTTGGCACGGGGCAGCTGCCCAAGTTCGAGGATGACCTCTATCACGTGGACCCCGACCTCTACCTCATTCCCACTGCCGAGGTCATGCTGACCAACATTCACCGCGACGAGGTGCTCGACGCCGCGCAGCTCCCCCTGTGGTACACCGCCTTCACGCCGTGCTTCCGCAAGGAGGCAGGCTCGGCGGGGCGTGACACGCGCGGCATCATCCGCGTGCACGAGTTCGACAAGGTCGAGATGGTCAAGTTCTCCAAGCCCGAGGACTCCATGAATCAGCTCGAGAGCATGGTGGCCGAGGCCGAGCTGGTTCTTCAGACGCTGGGCCTTCCTTATCATGTGGTGACGCTGTGCACCGGAGACATCGGCTTCTCGGCGCGCAAGTGCTATGACCTTGAGGTGTGGCTTCCCAGCTACAACGACTACAAGGAGATTTCCTCCTGCTCTAACTGCTGGGACTTCCAGGCGCGTCGCGCCAATATTCGCTACCGGGATCCCTCCGAGTTCAAGGGGACGCGCTTCGTGCACACCCTGAACGGCTCCGGTTTGGCCGTGGGTCGCACCATGGCGGCCATCATCGAGAACTACCAGAACTCGGACGGAACGGTTACGGTCCCCGAGGCCCTGCGTCCCTACATGGGCGGTGTTGAGGTCATCAGGCCTGCATAGACGGGAGGACCTCGTCTTTTCTCGGGGCTGCCAAGGTTCCTTCCCTAGAAAAGAACATGTGTTCCTAGAACGTATGTTTGTGTATACTAGGGGAAAGGGATGGCGAGAAGAAGGGTCTAGGTGATTCTCATGGGGGAGTTTGAGGTCGCGCGTTTCGAGCGAGCCGGCGACGTGCGCAGAATGTCGGTGGCGCGTGAGGGAGACGGTATCGTGATACGGGAGGACCTCTCGGGCCCCTCCGCCCTCATCGCCTACGGGGACAAGGAGCGTAGCCTGAAGGTCTTTCTGGAACCAACCGCGCTTGACGCCCTGATTGAGCGAATTGGATTTTCTGGAGGGGAGGGATCCCTCTGGAGCCTTCTCACCCATGAGCGCCATGACCTTGCTGATTTGATGGACCTTTGCGACAACGCGGGCATTCCCTACACCTTCATGGGGATGGGGGATCGAAGCGGCCTGCAGTTTAGGCCCGCGCGATCCGGCGATCGGCGCGTCGCACACCATTGAGCTGCCTGCGAGATTCAAGGGAGATTGCCATGAGACGCTACACCATCGATGACCTTGCCCGTCTCGTCGATCACACTAATCTTAGGCCCGATGCCACGCGCGAGGACCTGAGGACGCTCTGTGATCAGGCAAGGCGCTATCACTTTAGGATGGTTGCGGTGAACTCCGTCCAGTCACGGCTTTGCTCGGAGATCTTGGCGGGAACGGATGTCCATACGGGGGCGGCCATCGGATTTCCTCTTGGGCAGACTTCGATTGCAGCCAAGGTTTTCGAGACCAATGACGCCCTCGCCAATGGCGCGAACGAGATTGACTACGTAGTCAATCTGACCGAGGTCAAGGCGGGCAACTGGGAATATGTTTGTGACGAGATGGGGCAGATCGTATCCGTCTGCCGTTCGGCCGGCGTCCCGTCCAAGGTCATCTTCGAGAACTGCCTGCTTACGCAGGACCAGAAGATCAGAATGTGCGAGGTCGCGAGCAAGGTCCTACCTACCTTCATCAAGACCTCCACGGGCTTCTCGACTGGCGGGGCCACCGTCGAGGACGTGAGACTCATGCGCGCGCATGTCGATGCGCGCGTGAAGGTCAAGGCAGCTGGCGGCATCCGTACGGCCGATACCTTCCTGGACATGGTCCGTGCTGGCGCCGAGCGCATCGGGTGCAGCGCGGGCGTTCCCATCATCGAGGAGCTCAGGGCGCGCATGGAGGCTGCGGGAGTCGATTCCTATGAGCTATAGAAATATGGGTGGGTTGAACGTAACGATGTAAAAAAAAGAGGGGCTCCCCGGGGAGCCCCTCGTGCGCGCATGGTGCGGCGTATAGGATTCGAACCTATGACGCCCTGATTCGTAGTCAGGTCCTCTATCCAGCTGAGGTAACGCCGCGTGCAGTCAAGAATAATGCCACGGCTTCCCCTCTACGTCAAGGCAAAAAAAGAAAAAGGCAAAGTTGTGTGGACACTCGGGGGTCTTCGCATAAAAAAGACCCGCCCCCATTGTGGGGACGGGCCCGAACATTCTGGCGGAGAGCTGGGGATTCGAACCCCAGATAGGATTTGGTCCTATACTCGCTTAGCAGGCGAGCACCTTCGGCCACTCGGTCAGCTCTCCGAACTGGTGCTCAAGCATGATACCCCACAACTGCTCTCGTTCACAACACCGCGATTTGCTCGAGCAAGAAAATCTTATTCGGCCAGGGGCGCAAGGTGGCGGAGAAATCTCTCGTCCACCACAATAGCATCTCGTCGGGCGGCGAGTTTGCCCCACGTGAAGGAGCCTACGAGCTCGGAGGGAGCGACCTCGCATCCGCAGTCGATCAGGCCGGCCGCGGCCGCGAGCTCTCCCACGACCCGCCCCGCGCGCACGCCCCGCGCACGTAGGCTCCCAAGGTCAAGATCACGCTCGCGCTTGGAGAGACGGTGTCCGTCGGGGGTCACGAGCAGGGGTACGTGTCCGTATTGGGGCTCGTGGAAGCCGAGGAGTCGTGCGAGGTAGATTTGGCGTGCCGAGGACTCCAGCAGGTCGCGCCCGCGTACGACCTGATTTACGCCCATGAGGGCGTCGTCCACGACCACGGCGAGCTGGTAGGCCGTTACCCCGTCGCTCCTGCGCACGAGGAAGTCGCCGCACTCGCGCGCCAGTACCTCTCGTTGGGGGCCGAAGACGAGGTCGGACCAGGTGATGGTTCCGGCGGGGTCCTCCGCGGGGGGAACGCGCAGCCGCGTCGCGGGAGCGCGCAGGCTCGAGCGGCGGGAGACCTCGGAAGCGGAGAGGTTGCGGCAGGTTCCCTGATACAGATAGGTGCCATCTGAGGCATGGGGAGCCATGGCCGCATGTAGCTCGGAGCGCGTGCAGAAGCAGGGATAGGTAAGGCTCGCCGCCGTGAGACGTGCGATTGCGCTGTCATAGAGGCCCTTGCGCTCGCTCTGGAAGAGGGGGCCCTCATCCCAGTCGAGCCCCAACCAGACGAGGTCGTCAATAAGCTGGGCGGATACGGTGCGATCTCGCGCTCTCGGGTCAAGGTCCTCGATGCGCAGCACGAGCGTGCCGCCCGCAGAGCGTACGGAGAGCCAGGCCATGAGGGCTGAAAAGACGTTCCCCAAGTGCATGCGTCCGGACGGCGTGGGGGCAAAGCGGCCGCGCACGTTCGTAGGGCTGGGTCCGGCAGAGGTCATCGCGACTCCCGAGGCATTTCAGGATCATTTTTATTCCGCCAGAGAGTAGCACGGAGCGGACGTGATCGCGCGCTGCAAGACCGCGAGACGAGCAGCTCCGTATGATGCGTGTCGAAGTCCAGCCTACGCAGCTAGAACCTGTCTGCGTAGACATAGAGGTTGAACTCGTCCGCGCCGTTGCTGCCTGCGGGCGAGTCAACCCGTGAAGGTCGCGTCATGGCACGAGCGAGCCCCTTGTGATCATAGAAGGAGACGTCACAGCCGTCGTCGGTGAGCAGGAAAAAGCCCCCGACACCCTCTTCACGCAGATGGCGGCGCGCCTCCTCGAAGAGACGACCTCCGATTCCCCTCCCATGTGTCGCGGGGTCTACGGCAAGAAGCTTCATGACGGCTGCCCCCTCGACTGCGCCCGACGCTGCGAAGTCTCCCGCCAGGCGGCTCTCCTCGTCGATAACGTCGGAGTTCTTTGCGACCTCGCACGCAAGATGGGCGTTCTCGTGCGTTAGGTGCACGAGTCTGCTGCGCTTTCTGCGCCATACGGTGGCGTCTCTGGGAACGCGGTCGAGCTCGGCCAGGAGCATGGCCCCCACGAGCTCGTCATCGAGTTCGGCGACGCGCGCATGGGTCGTCTGGGCGAGGTAGCCCGAGAGCTCGATGCGACTGGCGAGCTCTCGGGCCTCGGGGACAAGGTCGGAGCACCAAAGCCGGCCGAGCAAATTGGCCACACTGTCGAAGTCAGACGTTTTAAAAGGACGGTAGGTTACACCGTCCAGCATCTTACCCATGTTCTCTCCTGGCTGCGTTATGGTGGAAACAACGGTACAACATGCGGTCGCTCTACCCAAGGAGGCTCCATGGAAGACACACCTATCAGGCGCGCGCTCATCTCGGTGACCGACAAGACCGGCGTGGTCGAGTTCGCTCGGGCTCTCGAGGACGAGTTCGGCATCGAGATCGTCTCGACGGGCGGCACGGCGCGAGCTCTGACGGACGCGGGGGTGAAGGTCGTTCCCATCGAGGAGTACACGGGCTTTCCCGAGATGATGGATGGTCGCGTGAAGACGCTGCACCCCAAAGTCCACGGGGGGCTTCTTGCTCGCCGCGACTCCTCGCAGCACATGGCCGAGGCAGCCGCGCATGGCATCGGCATGATTGACCTCGTCTGCGTGAACCTCTACGAGTTCGAGAAGACCGTGGCTGACCCCGAGGTCAGCTTCGCGGATGCAATCGAGCACATCGACATCGGCGGTCCCTCCATGCTGCGCTCGGCCGCCAAGAACGCCGACTCCGTGACCGTGGCCACGGATCCCGCCGACTATGACATGATCCTCGACGAGATGCGCGCCCACAACGGGGCCACCACGCTCGCCACTCGTCGTCGCCTGCAGCTCAAGGTCTATCGCACCACTGCCGCCTACGACTCCGCGATTGCAGCGTGGCTGGGCACCCAGGTCGAGACCACGAGCGAGCCTCCCGAGACCATGGACCTGCACCTGGTCAAGCACCAAGACCTGCGCTACGGAGAGAACCCCCAGCAGGTCGCCGCGTTCTACGCGATCCCCAATGCCCCCGAGCACTCCCTTGTCAACGCCGTACAGGTTCAGGGCAAGGAGCTCTCCTATAACAACCTGCTTGACACCGACGCCGCGTGGAATCTCGTGCGCGAGTTCGACGGACCCGCCTGCGTGATCCTCAAGCATCAGAACCCCTGCGGAAGCGCGGTGGCGGATGATATCACGACCGCCTATGACCACGCCTTCGCCTGCGACCCCAAGAGTGCCTTCGGGGGCATCATCGCCTGCAATCGCGAGGTCCCCTACGACCTCGTCGAGCATTTTGCCGATAGGAACAAGCAGTTCGTCGAGGTGCTCATCGCCCCCAGCTACACCACCGAGGCCCTTGAGCGCCTGGCGCGTCGCACGAACCTGCGCGTACTGGCCACGGGCGGCATTGACGCGCCGGTCTCGCTCGAGTACCGTTCCGTGGACGGCGGCATGCTCGTTCAGACCGTCGACCACGTGAGCGAGGATCCAGCGACCTTCACCGTCCCCACCAGGCGCAAGCCCACCGCGGCCGAGATGGACGAGCTGCTCTTCGCCTGGCGCGTCTGCAAGGGAGTCAAATCCAACGCCATTCTCGTCTCCAAGGATAAGGCGGGCATCGGCATGGGGCCAGGTCAGCCCAATCGCGTTGACTCGGCGCTTCTGGCCTGCCAGCGCGCGGATGAGGCCTGTGAGCGCATGAGCATTGACAGGGGCGGCTACGCCTGCGCCTCCGATGCCTTCTTCCCGTTCCGCGATAACGTGGACGTGCTGGCAGCCCATGGCGTGACCTGCATCATCCAGCCGGGCGGCTCTAAGCGCGACGACGAGTCCATCGCCGCCTGCGACGAGCATGGCATCGCTATGGTGCTTACGGGCGTGCGGCACTTCAGGCACTAGGGATCCACCTGGCTCTGCCCCGCTGAACCAGTCCCGGCCGGCGCCATCGCTGGTCGGGATTTATTGTGTCTGAGATCTCGCGGACGCCCAGCGGATAAAATGGGCTCTGTCGTTGAGGAGGAGGGCGCATGCACGAGGAGAGAGACGAGAACATGTACGCGGGGGGCTTCACGCTGGGGCGTCCCTCCCTAGTCTGCCGGTGGCGCCTCTCGCATCGCCTGCTTCCCCTGGAGAACCGCCACCTTCGCGCCCTTTCCCAGCGCACCGTCAACGGGGCGCCGGTGTCCACGCGGCTCGTCGCTTGGGCCAAGCAGCACATAGAGGGGACCTTGAGAGACGGCTCCGGAGAGCATCCCGATGGCGTGCTCATGCTTGTCGTTGACGAGCATGGTCAAGCCGCCATGAGCGTGGGGCCCTACGAGGCCCTGGAGATGGCCAGCGCAGCGAAGCTCGCCTCCCGCGCCCGTCTTGCCGCGCGAGAGGCACGCTCCACGAGCGTCTCGCCCGAGACGCTCTGGCTTGTGCGGGAGGGGCGGCTCATCTGGGGCATCGAGTCGAGCGATCTTCCCTCGGGCGCGGCCACGCTCGTGTCTGACCTGGCGAACGCCGAGGGGCTTGACGTTGTCCGTCGCGCGGGGCTTCCCGATGCGCTCTTGCAGGGAGGCATTGCATACGACGAGGCATTTCTCGTCTCAGACGAGCACGGAATCGTGGGAGCCACCGACGCCCAGGGTCCCTGTGCGCGGCGTTTCGCAGAGGATTACGAGAAGCTTCTGTCCACGATGCGGCGCTAACGTGCGTCCTGCATGCGACGGGGCACTTGCGGCGCTTATGGCGTCTGCGTGCGGGCGCTGGCCCTTTTCATCTTGTTACGGCTAAGCCCGAGGCGAGAGAAAAGCTCCAGATGTTGCTGGCCTCGGCGCAGATAAGATCGAGGTCCCACGTTCTCATGCTGCGTCCCACGCTGTTGGAGTCGTGAACGACCACCTTTTCGTCCTGGCCCATCCGCTCCAGCACGATGTAGTGGCCAACCTTCGTGAACGTCCCCGGCCTCATGACGCAGATGAGGGGATGTCCTGTCTCGAGCTTCTCCTCGAGCTGGCTGGGCACGGCGGCCAACACCTCACTCGCAAGACCCAACTTCCGGGCACCTTCGGTCATGAGTTCCCAGGAGCTTCCGTCCTGGTCAGTCGCATAGCCGTTCTCGGTGCTGAACGCTGCCATGGCACCGGGGTCTAGGTCTGTCTTTCCTGTCAGGTAGATATAGACCATGGAGAGCGCGGTGGGGCCGCATCCCTGTTCCGCGAGGGATCCGTTTGAGTACGCGACGTCCGCCCACTGAGGGTCAGTTTGGTAGAGGTAGGGCATCTCGCCTTGGCGCCATTGGTCTTGCAGGGTGCTGCTGGGTCTGTCGTCGGAGGATTCTCCAGACTCGGAGGAGGGCTCCGTGGGAGTCTCCTCGACAGTATCCGCACCCTTGGGAATCTGTTCCGTTGGTCCGGAGCAGGACAAGAAGAGGGCCAGGAGCGCAAGCACCACGAGCAGGCCGACGCCCCCCAAAACTAGGTGCTGGCGACCGCTCTTCTTGGGGACCCGGTTGTCCTTGCGCCCGCCGGCTGCGCGCCGGGGGTGAGATGAGCCGCCTCGACGGGGCGTGCCTCGCATGGTCCTCCTCTCGGAACACTTAAAAGATTCTAGTATTCTACCGAAGTTGCAGAGCTAATTCCTAGTGAGGAAAGAGGTATTTAACTGCGCTTCTTTAAAAGGATAGATTGAGGAGAAAAAGGTGGGAGCGCTAGAAAAGCAGGAGAAGTTGAGCCACTGCCGCCTTTGCGGGGGTAGACTGTCGGTATATGTGGGCGCTTGCGCCCACGCTCAGTCATGCTCCTTGTGAGTGAGAACGATCTGGGGCCACGGGGGTCCCCAGCGTTTACGGAAACGAGAAGGAGAGGATATGGCGCGTAAGTTCAAGTCCATGGACGGCAACGAAGCCGCTGCATACGTCTCGTATGCGTATACCGAGGTGGCGGGCATCTACCCGATCACCCCGTCGAGCCCCATGGCTGATCATGTTGACCAGTGGGCGGCCCAGGGCATGAAGAACGTCTTTGGCACGCCTGTCAAGGTCGTGGAGATGGAGTCTGAGGGCGGTGCCTCGGGCACGGTTCACGGGTCTCTTGGTGCCGGTGCGCTGACCAGCACCTACACGGCTTCTCAGGGCCTGCTCCTTATGATTCCCAACATGTACAAGATTGCCGGAGAGGGCCTGCCCGCAGTCTTCCACGTAAGTGCGCGTACCGTCGCCACCCACGCGCTCAACATCTTTGGTGATCATTCCGACGTCATGGCCTGCCGCCAGACCGGCTTTGCCATGCTCGCCGAGGGCAACGTCCAGGAGGTCATGGACCTCTCACCCATCGCCCATCTTGCCGCCATCAAGGGCAAGGTGCCGTTCGTGAACTTCTTCGACGGCTTCCGCACCTCGCACGAGATTCAGAAGGTCGCCGTCTGGGACTTCGACGACCTCAAGGACATGCTCGATACGGGCGCCGTCCAGGAGTTCCGCGACCATGCGCTCAACCCCGAGCACCCTCATGCTCGCGGCAGCCACGAGAACGGCGACGTCTTCTTCCAGCACCGCGAGGCCTGCAACACCGCCTACGACAAGCTCCCCGACGTCGTCGAGGAGTACATGAACGAGGTCAACAAGAAGCTCGGCACCGACTACGGCCTGTTCAACTACTACGGTGCGCCCGACGCCGACCGTGTCGTCATCTGCATGGGCTCCTTCTGCGACGTGCTCGAGGAGGTCATCGACTATCTCAACGCCCACGGTGAGAAGGTCGGCCTGGTGAAGGTGCGCCTGTATCGCCCGTTCTCCATCGATCGCTTCGTGGACGCTCTCCCCAAGACGGTTAAGAAGATCGCCGTCATGGACCGCACCAAGGAGCCGGGTTCCATTGGCGAGCCCCTTTACGAGGACGTCATCGCTGCGCTGTACGAGGCTGGCAAGACGGACATCAAGGTCGTCGGCGGTCGCTACGGCCTTGGTTCCAAGGACACGCCTCCCGCGTCTGCCTTCGCAGTCTACGAGGAGCTCAAGAAGGACGAGCCTCGTCGCGAGTTCACCGTTGGCATCGTGGATGACGTCACGAACCTCTCGCTTCCCGAGGACCCTGAGGCCCCCAACACGGCCGACCCGACGACCATCGAGTGCAAGTTCTGGGGTCTCGGCGGCGACGGTACCGTGGGCGCCAACAAGAACTCCATCAAGATCATCGGCGACCACACGGACAAGTACGTTCAGGCCTACTTCCAGTACGACTCCAAGAAGACCGGCGGCGTCACGGTCAGCCACCTGCGTTTTGGCGACTCGCCGATTCGCTCGCCGTACTACGTGAGCAAGGCTGACTTTGTGGCCTGCCACAACCCCAGCTACATCGTCAAGGGCTTCCCGATGGTCCGCGACGTCAAGCCTGGCGGAACCTTCCTGGTGAACTGCCAGTGGTCTGACGAGGAGTTCGCAGATCGCCTGCCGGCAGTCGCCAAGCGCTACATCGCCAAGAACGACATCAAGGTCTACCTCATCGACGCCGTTGACCTGGCCGCCAAGGTAGGCATGGGCAAGCGCACCAACACGGTGCTGCAGTCCGCCTTCTTCTCGCTGGCCAAGGTCCTGCCTGAGGCTGACGCCGTCAAGTACATGAAGGACGCCGCCACCAAGTCCTACATGAAGAAGGGCCAGGCCATCGTCGACTCCAACCATAAGGCGATCGATGCCGGTGCCACCGCATATCGCGTCTTTGAGGTTCCCGCCGACTGGGCCAACGCCACCGACGAGAAGGCCCCGGTCAAGCTTGAGGGCCGCGCGGCCATCGTGCGCCAGGTCGAGGAGCTCCTCGGGCCCATCAACCGCATGGACGGCGACTCGCTGCCCGTCTCCGCGTTCATGGAGCACGCCGACGGCCAGTTCGAGCTCGGTGCCTCTCAGTACGAGAAGCGCGGCGTCACCTTCATGGTGTCTCACTGGGACGAGACCAAGTGCATCCAGTGCAACCAGTGCTCCTACGTGTGCCCGCATGCCACGATTCGCCCGATTGTCATGAACAAGGAGGAGGCGGCCGCCGCTCCCGAGAACATGCGCACGATCAAGGCCATGGGCAAGGGCATGGAGGATCTGACCTTCACGATCGCCGTCTCGCCGCTCGACTGCATGGGCTGCACGAACTGCGTCAAGATTTGCCCGAAGCAGGCCCTCAGCATGGTTCCGCAGGAGGACGAGCACGACCAGATCCCCGTGTGGGACTATGCGGTCAACAAGGTCTCCGAGAAGAAGGAGCTCATCAACCCCACGAACGTCAAGGGAAGCCAGTTTGCCAAGCCCTACCTTGAGTTCTCTGGTTCCTGCGCCGGCTGCGCCGAGACGAGCTACGCGCGTCTCATCACGCAGATCTTCGGTGACCGCATGTTCATCTCCAACGCAACCGGCTGCTCCTCGATCTGGGGCAACCCGGCCGCTACCTCGCCATTCACCGTCAATGACCAGGGTCACGGCCCTGCGTGGAACAACTCCCTGTTCGAGGACAACGCCGAGCACGGCCTGGGACTCGAGCTGGGCTACATGGCCGTTCAGAACAAGCTTGTTGCCGACACCCAGAACCTGCTTGAGTCCGGCAACGCCTCTGACGCGCTCGCCACGGCTGCAACTGCGTGGCTCGAGGCTCGTACGAATGCCACGACCAGCAGGACGGCGGCGCTCAACTACGTGGACGAGCTCGAGAAGAGCGATGACCCGGTAGCCAAGGAGATTCTCGCCAACAGAGCCTTCCTCACCAAGAAGTCGTTCTGGATCTTCGGCGGCGACGGCTGGGCGTACGACATCGGCTTCGGTGGGCTCGACCACGTGCTTGCCTCTGGCAATGACGTGAACGTCTTCGTCTTTGACACCGAGGTCTACTCCAACACCGGCGGCCAGGCTTCCAAGGCCTCTAACTTCGGCCAGGTGGCTCAGTTCGCCTCCGCAGGCAAGCGTACCGGCAAGAAGAGCCTTGCCGAGATCGCGATGAGCTACGGCACCATCTATGTGGCGCAGGTTGCCATGGGCGCCAACCCGATGCAGACGCTCAAGGCCATCAACGAGGCCGAGGCCTTCGACGGTCCGTCCCTCATCATCGGCTACAGCCCCTGCGAGATGCACTCCATCAAGAAGGGCGGCATGCAGAACTGCCAGCCCGAGATGAAGAGGGCTGTCGAGTGCGGCTACTGGAACCTCTTCCGCTTCAACCCGGATGCCCCCAAGGGCAAGAAGTTCACGCTCGACTCCAAGGAGCCGGCAGGTGGCTATCAGGAGTTCCTGATGAACGAGGCCCGCTATGCCAGCCTCACGCGCTCCTTCCCGGAGCAGGCCAAGGAGCTCTTCGCCGAGAACGAGGAAGCGGCCATGAACCGTTACGCGCATCTCAAGAAGCTCGTGACGCTCTACAATGAGGAGTAGCTTGTAGGCTTGCCCCTCTGGTTCGCGTGACAAGGCCCCCAGCTTCGGCTGGGGGCCTTTTGTTGTGGTTCGTGAGGACGCGTACGGCCGCCTTGCGGGGCTGTCGGCACGCCACCTCGTCTCTTATTTGCGTTGGGCGATTCTGAGGGCCACGTCGTGGGCGGCCTTCTCGACGGCATCGTCGAGGGGGGCGAGCTCGATGGTGAGCCCGCGGCGTCGCAGGGCGTGTGCAATGAGCCAGTCGGTCACGCCAGGATTCTTGGGTAGGATGGGACCGTGAAGGTAGGTGCCCACGACTCCTCTGTGGAGGACCCCCTCGCCGCCGTCCTCCCCGTTGTTTCCAGCTCCCGGGACCAGGCTCATGCCCAGGGGACGCTCACTCTTGCCCAGCACGGTGCGACCCGCGTGGTTCTCAAAGCCCACGATGGGCTCGGCGCACAAAGATGAGCTCACGGCCATGTTTCCAATGAGGCGCGTGCTCGCTACCGTGGTCACAAGGTCGAGGATGCCGAGGCCCTCGATGCGCTTGTCGCCCATCTCATAGGAGGTGCCCAGCAGCTGGTAGCCTCCGCAGACGGCCAGAAGGGCACCGTCGTCGGCGACGTAGGAGGCGAGCTTCTCACGCTGGCCAAGGAGCTCATGGGCCACGGCGAGCTGGTCGCGATCGGAGCCCCCGCCGAGAAGGACGATGTCAGCGTCGCAGAGATCGAGATTCTGCCCCATGAGCACCTGGTCAACGCGGACGGGGATGCCGCGCCACGCGCAGCGCTTCTGGAGGGAGGCGATGTTGCCCCCGTCGCCGTAGAGGTTGAGCGCGTCCGGATAGAGGTGGACGATGCGCAGGGGACGGTCGAGCGCGAGGGGGGCGGGAAGCGGGGCGGCGTCCGGGCGCGTGTCTGCGGTCACCTGTACGCCAGCCTGGTCTCCGGGCGTGGCTGGGTCAAATCTCCTCTCCAGACGCTCGAGCTCGGACACGACCGGGGGAAACGCGGTGTAGTTGGCCACCACGTGAAGCACACGTTCCGCCGGCAGGCCCGCACATTGCCGCAGCGCGTCCTCAAGGCTCTGGATGGCCACGGGCTGCACAGGGAGATCCGCATACTTGAGGCGCACCGCCAGTTCGTGGGCGCGGGTGCCCCCCACGAAGATGCGATCGAGGTCGGGGAGGTCCCCCAGGCGCTCAAAGTCCACGTCCCAGATCCAGGAGACGTCGCGGCCGTCAGCGTCCTTATCGTTGAGGAAGAAGGCCATGAGCCGCCCGTTCTCGGTCCTGATCTCCTGGAGCATGCGGTCGAACCCCACGGGATTCTTGGCAAGGTTCGACACCACGTCGCGCCCACCCACCGAGAAGGTCCGGCCGCGACCGGAGGCCGGGCGGTAAGCGTCGAGCACGCCCTGGAATCCTTGGGCGTCCGCGCCCATGACGAGCGTGGCAGCAAAGGCGGCCGCGATGTTGTAGACCATGTAGAGGCCGTTGTAGCGGCAGCTTAGGTGGTGAGTCAAGAGCGTGTCCGCGCGTCGGTCCTCCACATCGAAGGAGTAGCCCTCGCGGCCCAGCTCGACGTTGCGCACGGCAAAGGCGAGCCGGGGACGCTCCCAGCCGCAGGCCGGGCAGCGATAGGAGCCCAGCTGCCCGTAATGAACGTAGGCGTAGTCGAGCGGGGCGCTGCACCGCGCGCAGAAACGGCTGTCCGAGATGCGATCCGCCTCAAGGCCCGTGGGCTCGTCGATGCCAAAGGGAACGCCCCGGTTGGGAACACGATCGGCGATGGCGGCGCACAGGGGGTCATCCGCGTTGTAGACGAGTAGCGTCTCAGGGGAGGTTTCGAGCGCCTGGGCGATGACGTCTTGGGTGTGGTCAATCTCGCCGTAGCGATCGAGCTGGTCGCGAAACAAATTGAGCAGAACGAGCGCGCGCGGCCTCATGCGGGGCAGCACGCGTACGGTGTAGAGCTCGTCACACTCAAAGCAACCTACCCGCCGACTGTCGCCGCGTCCCTGGAGCAGGGCGGCGGCGATGCCGGACTCCATGTTGTTGCCCGCACGGTTGCAGATCACCCGCTGACCCCCAGAGCTGATTCCGTCAGCGATGAGACCCGTGGTGGTGGTCTTGCCGTTGGTTCCCGTGATTATGACGCTGCGATCGAGCCCCGCGGCGAGCGGGCCGATAAGCGTCGGGTCGAGGCGCAGCGCGAGCGCCCCGGGAATGTTGCCTCCGTTACGATGCAGGATGTGAACGAGGCCCCAGTGTGTGACGTCCCCCGCCCAGCAGGCGATTCTCGCGCGGGAATTCATGATGGCTCCTCTTGTTGTCCAAAGCCGGGTGGCCACGCCGTTGACGGGGTGCACCTCATTTGACATGGGGGTAATATTAACACGGCAGGTTGCGCGCCCGCAGCCGCTGACCGCCTGCACTCATGCGCTTCACGGAGGTAGCCCTTGTCCACATCTCGTACGGTCGCATCTGCGGCTCGCACTCGGAGAATCGTTCGCATTGGAATGATTGCCGCCACGTATGCGGCTCTCACCCTGGTCACCATGCTCTTTCTGGGAAGCCTTGCCTGGGGGCCGGTGCAGTTTCGCGTCTCAGAGGCGGTTTGCGTCCTTGCCCTGTTCACCGCCGATGCCGTCCCCGGTCTTACGCTGGGCTGCGTGATCGCCAATCTTGCCAACATCGTCTTGTCTGGCACTGGCATGCTTGGCATGCTCGACGTCGTGTTTGGGGGGCTTGCCACCTTGGTGGGCACCTGGTTCACGTGGCGCATGCGCGCGCGACCCGCCCTTGCCCTTCTGGGGCCCGTGCTCTCGAACGCGCTCATCGTGCCCGCCTACCTGCCGCTCCTGCTCAGGGGTATCGGCTTCTACACGATTCCATTCACCAGCATCGACCTCGACGGCGCCTACCCGGCAATGTACCTCTTCGGCCTCGTTGCCACTGGCCTTGGCGAGTCCGTGGTCATGTGCGCCCTGGGTCTGCCCCTCGCGCGGGCCCTGCGCAGGACGACGCTGCCCAGCAAGCTCAAAGACGACGCCGTGACGCGAGCTTAGGAGGCCCCGTGAGACCCGTCATCATCATCCCCTCCTACTGGGCGCAGGGAAACCAGCCTGGGGCTCTGGGGGAGCGCGGCGTCTACGATTACACCACGCCCATCGACAAGCCCCTTCCGGAGCTTGAGCTGTGCCTCGCTTCCCTCGAGCAGGTACGCGGCATCCTACGCGTGGTGGTTCTCGTGGTGGCATCCCCGTCCTGCTCCGATTCGGCCCGCGCCCGCGTGAACAGCATCTGCCGCGCACACGCCTCGCTCAACCCGCTCGTCATCGGCGACCAGGAGGCGGCGCACGTCGAGAAGGCCGTGGCTAGGATGGCCCATCACGTCACGGGCGAAACGGTCTCCCTGCGCGGATACGGCGCCATCAAGAACATGGGCCTGGCGGTCGCCTCGGTCTTTGGGTACGACGTCGCAGTCTTTCTTGATGACGACGAGGTCGTGCTCGACCCCGATTTCTTGGTCAACGCAGTTTACGGACTGGGATCGCTCACCCGTCAGAACCTGAAGATCCTTGCCAAGAGCGGCTTTTTCATCGATGCGTCTGGATCTCCCTATGCTCAGGGCTCAGATGCTTGGAGCGAGAAGTACTGGACCAAGGCGGACGGCTTCAACAGGCTCATGGAGAAGGCGCGGGGACCCGTGAGGATCACGCGCTCGAATCACATGTGCGGAGGCTGCTGCGCCCTGCATGCCGCGGCGTTCACCAAGATCCCCTTTGATCCCTACATCACACGCGGGGAGGACCTGGACTACCTTTTAAACCTGCGCGCCAACGGCCTCGACGTCTGGTTCGACAACGCCTGGTGCGTGCGTCTGCAACCGCCTGAGGAGATGGCCCCCATGCCCTCTCTCTTCATGCAGAACGTGTATCGCTGGTTCTACGAATACCGCAAGCTCGATGCCATGAACTCCCGTCGCGATCTCAGGATGGTCACCCGCGAGTCCCTCATGCCCTATCCGGCGCCCTGGCTTTCTTCCGGGGTGCGTCGCCGCGTGTTCCAGACGGCGCTCAGGCGTCTGGTCGTGGGGCCCAGCCGGGCCTCGTATCTGCGCATCCTTACGCGAGGTCGCTATGAGGCGGACAAGTTCGCCCGCTCCTCGAGCTCACGCTATCTCTCGTTTGCCATGGTGTGGCCCACTATTGCCGCGGCGCTCTGGGAGGATCGCTACCTGCAGGGCGCCATCCTGCGCACGGGCGAGATGTGCTCACCCGCCGAGGGCGAGGAGCCCCTGCGATCCCTGTCGGACCCCTTCTCGGACACGGGGGCATTTCCTCCGTTAGCAGGTGACGCGCAATGAGTCTGCGCGAGAAGATCTGTTCGCGCAGGATCGCCGAGGCGCTCCTGCTCGTCTGCGCACTGGCACTGGCGGGGGCGCTGCTCTGGAGCCTCCAAAACGGCCTCCTCGTGGCGACCATGCTCGTGGGCTGCGGCTTTGCGGCCGTCATCGTCATGAGCGGAGCCATCAACCTCACCTCCTCGCACACGCGCTCTGAGGCTACTGAGCGCACCCTGCGCGTCGCCTCGAACACCCTCGAGCACCTCGGCGGCGGGCTTACGGCAAAGAATGCCCACGCCATCTGCGCGCTGCTCCTGCCCGAGACCAATGCTGCGGCAATAGCCATCACGGACGTCTCGCAGGTGCTGGCCTACGAGGGGACGATCGAGTCGCGCTTCAGGCCGGGCTCCCAGAACACCAAGCCCACGCTGGAGGTGCTTGAGAGCAAGCGCATGGAGACGTTCGTGGCGATGGACGCGGCAACGCAGGACGTGCGCCGCTTCGTCTTGGGCAGCCGTCACGAGAGCCACACCTTTGGCATCATCGTGCCGTTGCTCGTGCAAGGGCGCGCCGTGGGAACGATTAAGCTCTACTATGTGCGCGACCTCGACATCGACCGAACCCAGCTGGGCATCGCCGAGGGACTGGGGATGCTCCTGTCCACGCAGCTCTCGTCCTACGAGCTCGATCGCCAGGCTGAGCTCACGGCCCGCGCCGAGGTCAAGGCCCTGCAGGCCCAGATTAACCCGCACTTCCTCTTCAATGCGCTCAACACGATCGCCTCGTTCACGCGCACGAACCCCACGAGGGCGCGTGACCTTCTCCGCGAGTTCTCCCTCTTCTATCGCCGCACGCTCGAGAACTCCGAGAAGACCCTTATTCCGCTCTCGCAGGAGCTCGAGCAGACGCGTCGCTACCTCAAAATCGAGAAAGCCCGCTTTGGCGAGGATCGCATCTCTGAGAGCGAGCATGTCGGGCCGGGATGCGAGGTCCTCTCGGTGCCGTCCTTCCTGGTGCAGCCCATCGTGGAGAATGCGGTGCGCCACGCCATGCGCGATGAGGGGACGCTTCATGTGGACGTTCAGGTGGCGACCGACGGTGATGATATCCTTATAGCCGTCGCAGACGATGGCCTTGGCATGGATCATACGGTTGCGGACCGGCTTCTGGCCGGCGTCAACGACCCGAGGCCGTCGGGCGGTGGGGACAGGGGTGCTGGTATGGCCCTACGCAACGTCGCCGAGCGCATCGAGCGTTTCTTCGGTGCGGGGTCGGGCGTTGAGATCGTGTCCAAGCCGGGGGAGGGCACGTGTGTGACGCTGAGGCTCGTAGGCGCTTGCGAGACCCTGCCCACACGGCCTTCTCACGCCTCCCATGCCATGGAGAAGCAAGGAGCCGGCGGCGCCGGCGCAACATACGAAGGGATTGACACATGCGCGCTATGATCGTTGATGATGAGGCTCCCGCCCGTTCCGAGCTGCGGTATCTGCTCGAGGAGACGGGTAGGGTCGATGCCATCACGGAGGCTTCGAGCGCGCGCGAGGCCGTTGAAAAACTCATGGACGGCAAGGCCGACGTCGTGTTTCTGGACATCTCCATGCCAAAGACGTCGGGCATGCAGCTCGCCGAGGCTCTGCACCGCCTTAAAAATCCCCCCTCCGTGGTATTCGTGACCGCCTACAGCGAATATGCCCTCGAGGCCTTCGAGGTGGACGCCATCGACTACCTGATGAAGCCGGTCGAGCCCGAGCGTCTTGTCCAGGCACTCGACAAGGTCCAGGCACGTATGAAGCCCGAGTCTCAGACGCGTTCCTCCGTCGAGCGGATTCCCGTGGTCAAGAGCGGCCGCAAGGTCCTGGTTCCCATCGATGAGGTTCGCTATATCGAGGCCAAGGATGACTACTCCTGCATCTATACCGACGATGACCGCTTCTTGTCCACCATCTCGCTTGCCAAGCTTGAGCAAAAGCTCGCACCTCACGGCTTCTTCCGCGTGCATCGAGGTTACATCGTGAACCTCAAGTACGTGGAAGACGTCGAGGTCATCTCCTCAGGCATTCTCCAGTTGGGAGTCAGTGGGATCGAGGGCAAGAAGATCTCCGTTTCGAGGCGTCGCGTGGTTGCGCTCAAGCGCGCGCTGGGCCTCTAGAAAGGTTTTTTGTGACAAAGACTCGTTACGACATCATTGCGGACACCCATGGGTTTCTCTCGCCAGAACTTCTGGAGAATCTGCAGGGCGCCGATATGATCGTGCATGCGGGCGACATCTGCTCGCCCTCCGACTATCGGACCCTCTGTGACATCGCTCCCATTCAGATGTGCCTGGGTAACAACGACTGGGCTTACGACTATGGGCCCCTGGTCAGGGAGAGAAAGATCTTCTATAGCAGCGATCTCAAGTGGCAGGTCAACCACTACCGCGAGCGCCTCAGCCTCTCGATGAGCGACATCGCCATCTGCGGGCACACGCACACGCCCTTCGTGGAGCGCGACGAGTGGACGAAGACCCTAGTGATGAACCCCGGGAGCCCCACCTACCCCCGCCGCTCCCGACCCTCGATGGGGCGCATCGTATGCGAGGACGATGGCACCATCCTCGAGGCACGCATCATCGAGCTCTCGTAGAGGGAACCTGCCCTTACGGGCGCTCTCGTACGGGAAGGTCAGGCATGAAGAGCGGAGCGATGATCTTGGTATAGAAGACGAGCCAGATGATCGAGACGCAGAAGCCCGCGATCACATCCGAGGCGTAGTGGACGCCCAGATAGATTCTGCTGATGCCCACTAGGGCGATGATGAGGCCAAAGACAGCGCACCATACGTAGCGCATGACGTCATCCTTGTGATAGTGCCAGACCATCCAGATGACGAGCCCAAAGAACGCCATTGATATCATGGAGTGCCCCGAGGGGAAACTGTAGCCGCTCTCGGCAACAAGGCGAAAGCCGTCAGGCCGGGGGCGCTGGATGATGTTCTTAAGAAGGATGTTAAGCACGCCGGCACCCCCGATGTTGACGGCGACGCACCAGCCCGGCGCTTTGCCTGGGGCAAGTGCCGCCACGACCAGCGTCATGACGGCGACGACCGCTACCGAGGAGAGAGAGGTGAACCCCTCCATGACGGGGGTGACCACGTCGGAGCGAAGCGTCTGGACAAAGAATCGATAGGCCAGGACGTCGAGACGCATAATCTCACCCTCGGCCACGTCCTCGAGGAGCATCACAAAGACGAGTGCGGCGGCTAGGAGGGCAAGCGTGAGCGTATTCGTGCGAATCAAATGCAGGGCGTCGCTTCCAAAGGAGCGAGCGCCCTGCACAAGAGAGTTCATGGGGGAACTCATTTAGCTCCTACAGGTTGGCTTTAAGCTCCGCCATGAGCTCGGGCTTGGGGGTGTTACCCACCATGGTGTGAGCGGGCTTACCATTCTTGAAGAGAATCAGCGTGGGGATGGACACGATGCGAAACTTGGTGGCGAGATCAGGCTCCTCGTCAACGTTGCACTTATAGACGGCAAGCTCGTCAGCCATCTCGTTGGAAATCTGCTCGACCACGGGACCAAGCGCACGGCAGGGACCGCACCAAGAGGCCCAGAAGTCGATGAGCACCGGCTTGTCGGAGCTGGAAAGAACAGAGTCGAACTCTGCGGTGGTGATGGGCTGAGCCATGAGGAACCTCCTGTGTCAGGTGGACGGCTCTCCGTCCACGCTCTCGTTCTGCTTGACAGGGGTTATACCCGAATTTCCGCAGTTATCACAGTCGGCGAATTCTACGGACGACCCACGTCTTGCTGGAGCAGGCCCACGAGCTCCTCGCGTGAATGAACGTGGAGGGCTCTATAAGCATGAAAACGCGCGGAGTTGACCGTGCCCTCAGAAACGCACAGCTCGTCGCATATTCGGGAGACCGTCTGCTCCTGGGCGATGCGGGCAATCACCTGGGCCTGCGTCTCATTGAGGCCGCGCCCCAGAAGGTAGAGGATGCAGCGCTTCTCGGTTGAGGGCTCCATGTGGGCATCCAGATTCGTTGCGAGAAGACGCCGCCTGACGAGGAGACCGACCAACGTCAGACTGGAGGTTAGGAGCACGATCTGAGAGATCCCACCGACGTCCACGTGCAGAAAGCCGGCGACTAGAGGATGTTCCGCAGGATGGGGAGGCTCCGCCAGCAGGAGGACGGACGCGAATACGCACGCAGATGCCCAGACAGCTGGGGGAGAAACGCGGGGAAGTAGGGGCGCATCGTGGTCCCGGATTTCCGCGGCAGCCCCAAGGGCGCACACAGCGAGTAAAACCACCGTGAGGGGCGTGGGAATCTCCTGGTGCAGGAGAGTCTTTGCGCACGCTCCTACAAGGGCCCCCAGCAACGCTGCGCACAGCGTCTCGCTTGCCGAGGCGGGAAGATCAGCCTGTGTCGCCGCATGCCACATGAGATGCGACGCGCTCAAGAGGGCGGCCCAACAAAGGGGCTGCTCAACGATGGTGCGTGCGAACGCGGCGGTGTTCTCAGGGAGGTGGCCGAGAAGGTACGAAGCTACGGTAAGTAGGAAGGGGACCACAAGGAGTGTGGGGTGTATCGCCCAAAGCGTGTTTTGCACGAGCTCGTCCTCTGCTTCGACCTTTGTTCCATCTTAGGGTGATAGCTCATCGAGAGACCTGAGCTTGAGCTTCTGAAGGGCCCGCGCTCGATAGGTTCCCACCGTCGACGGGCTCAATCCAAGATGGCGTGCCACTTCCACCTGCTTTGCGCCGTCGAGCAGAGCAACAAGAACGTCCGTCTCTCGCTTTGTGAGAAGCGAGGACCCTTCGAGAGCGGACAAGGTGGATGCCGATGCCGCGGTCCCGGTATCAGGAGTTTTCCTTGAAGCCGCTTCGTCCTTTCGACTAATCCTGCGGCATACAAGAAAGCCAAAGCCCCACCATGCGAAGCAGGAAAAAAGGCCCAGGGTGAGGTACGCAAGACGGGCGCCATGGCTCCAGGTGCTGCCCGCGGGGGCGTGGAGCTTTGCGAACGAGGAGAGCAGCAGGAATGCGCAGAGTCCCAATCCCTGAATCGTGGTGAGACGACGATGCTCCATCTCACGTTTGGTCCCGGCCAGAGCCCAGAGGGGGCCAAGCGCGCTCCATGTGACAAAGGCGACCAGCCTCAGGACCCACTCGAGTGCTCCCATGGGCAGGTTCTGCGAGGAGATTTCAATAAAGAGAAGGATGGCGGTGGACAGGACGCTCGCGACCAAAAGGAGGACCCTCATGGTGGAGGTCCGGAAACGCGCGCAAGAGGGGGCTGCGAAGAGAGGAGAGACCACGAGCGCTACGCACACTGCCGATGAGCCTCCCCGTGCGAGTGCCAGGAGAGGGGAACTAACGGCAGGAAGAAGCGCCTGGTGAAAAAGGAGAACGGCTCCCCCCGCCAACCAGAGGGCAAAGGGGAGTGCTTCTCTCACCATGTTTGCAGATCGTTTCTTCACAGCCGCTCATGTCATACGAGATGGTTGGGTTTCTTGGCCCCGTCCGTTTCTTGGCCCGTCCCTTCCAGAGGAAGAAGAAGTGCTGGCACAAAGTATAGAGAAGGAAGCCCATAAGACCTCCCGCAAAGCAGACGAACGCCTCGTCGCTGCTCACAGAACGATACATCACCCCAGCGATAACGCCCTGTAGAAACTGAAGCAGCTCAAGGGTGACCGCAAAGGATAGGAGAGCCCAAACCGCGTGTCGAGCTTCTCGGCACTTTTTGAAGAGTACAGGGAGAAAAAATCCCATGGGCACAAAGGTTATGGCCTGAACTGCAACTGCAGCTAGGACGCCTCCGAGCTGAACGCTGCTGATTCTCTGTAAAATAAAGCTTACATAGGACCCAGGAAATAGCAGGATTGGAACGCTGGGGTATCCGGCTGCGCCTTCTGTGTTGAGGGGCATGGGCAGCAACAGTAAAGAAATTATGATCGAGAGATAGGTTGCAAAGAGAAGGGCAACAATTGTGCGACCCGCTCCAAAGCGGCATCTCAGCGCAACAAGACTTCCTATGAGGATGAGCACGCCGAATACGATCCATCCAAACGCACGCGTTAAACCCATGGATATCTCCTTTTGAAATGAACGTCGCCGGCCACAATCCCGCGCCGATGGGTCGGCGACGTTGCTCTTGAGGGATTCGTTACTTACCAGCTATACATTCCCATTGCATCGCAGTGAACCCATTGGCCGTCGATTGTTTTGTAAAAATAGAAGTAGTAATCACCTGAACCAACGCCATACCAGTCAAAATGAGAACTTCCATTTCTGCTTTCAGAATATGTTCCGCAGTCGTCATACCAAAGGGTGTGATTTCTCCTAAGCTGAATATTGAAGACGTTGTTTGCCGCACCGCTGCCACTGTCGGATTGTTCCTCGCCGACTAGTGCTAGCTTGAATATCATTCATTGCTACTTCCTCCTTCACGGTGCGTGAAATAACTTCGTGAATTCACCCTAGGCCAGTGGACGGACAGAGTCTGTCGTTGGTGGGTATGAAGGTGGGAACGACGCCCGCTATATGGGCTTTGCCACCGGAGGGCGCTTGGCGGAAGATGGATACGCAGAAACAGGACATCTGACAAGGAGAATCCCATGGCATCCGAGAGAGACGCGCGCCGTCGCGCATACTTGGACAAGACCGCTGCCGAGGTCGACGCGCTCGTTGCGCGAGGCGTAAGGATGGGCGGCAACGCCTTCTCGCCAATCCTTCTTGCTAAGGGGGAGCTCACGGCCAAGGAGCGCGACGGAGCCGAGCCCTTCTCGGGCGCGGACGGCGCGGCACTCAAGGCATCTCTCAAGGCCCTGGGCTACGCCCCCGAGGAGTGGGAGACGCTCCTGAGCGTGAACGTGGACGGCGCCCCGTTGGGGGCAGCGCTCATGCGCGAGGCGGTGTGCGCCCTCGACCCTGCCACGCTCGTCTGCTGCGACGAGGCAGCGGCCAGCGCGGTGCGCGAGGCCTTCGCCGATGACCTGGCGTCCATAGAGACGCTCGAGGAGGCCATGCTCGTTGCGGGCTCCGTGGCGCAGGTCTGTGGGATGCGCGTGCTCAACCTCGGTGGCTTTGCGGAGGCGCTCGGCGATGCGCACGAGAAGCAAGTCATGTGGGCGCGCCTCAAGCGAGTGCCGCCGCTCGGGGAGCCGTTCTAGAGCGCCCGCCGTTTTCTCTGCGCACTTGAGTTGGTCGCGGTATGCTTAACTATAGTATGCAGCTGCATCGGTTGCATCTCTGCCCAAGGTCGTCCCAAAGGAGCATTCTATGTCTACCATTCCCGCGCCTGTTGACGTCACTAAGACACCTGCCTGGGCTGCTCTCGATACCCGCCACGACGAGCTCGTGAGCTCCGGGTTCACGCTCAAGGGCGCGTTCGCGGACGACCCCAACCGGGTGGAGGCGCTCTCCTTCGACCTAGACGACTTGCACTTTGACCTCTCCAAGAACCTTGTCGACAAGACTACCCTGGGCCTGCTCTGCGATCTTGCGCGCGCCGTCGGGCTCGAGCAGCGCCGCGACGCCATGTTCACGGGCGCGCATATCAACACGACCGAGGACCGAGCCGTGCTCCATACTGCGCTGCGTCGCCCGCTCTCGGATGCGGGCACGGTCATGGATGGCGAGCAGGATTGCGTTGCGGACGTTCACAAGATGCTCGACCGCATGTACGACTTCGCCGAGCGCGTGCGCTCCGGTGTGTGGACGGGCATCACAGGCAAGCGCATCGAGCACGTTTTGAGCATCGGCATCGGCGGTTCCGACCTGGGACCCGTCATGGTCTATGAGGCGCTCAAGCCCTACGCGGACGCAGGTATCGACTGCACGTACGTCTCCAACATCGATCCCAACGACATGGCCGAGAAGACGCTGCGCCTCGATCCCGAGACCACCCTGTGCATCGTGGTCTCCAAGACGTTCACCACGCTCGAGACCCTGACCAACGCCCGCGAGGCGCGCACCTGGCTGCTCGAGAGCCTGCACGCCTCCGGGGCTCTTGACGGCTCGGCCGAGCAGGACGCCGCCGCCATCAAGAAGCACTTCGTGGCCGTCTCGACGGCGCTTGACCTGGTGGCAGACTTTGGCATCGATCCCGCCAATGCCTTTGGATTCTGGAACTGGGTGGGTGGCCGCTACTCGGTGGACTCCGCCGTGGGCCTCTCGCTCATCGTGGCTCTCGGGCCCCAGCGCTTCAAGGAATTCCTGGCCGGCTTCCACGACCTCGACGCCTACTTCCAAACCACCCCGCTCGAGAAGAACGTCGTGGCTCTCATGGGGCTCATCAACGTCTGGTACGTCAACTTCTGGAACATGGGCAGCCATGCGGTGCTGCCCTACAACCAGTATCTGCATCGCTTCCCGGCCTACCTCCAGCAGCTCACGATGGAGTCCAACGGCAAGAGCGTGCGCTGGGACGGTTCCCCGGTGAGTTCCGGCACGGGCGAGATCTTCTGGGGCGAGCCGGGAACCAACGGTCAGCACGCCTTCTACCAGCTCATCCACCAGGGGACGCGCGTGGTTCCCGCGGACTTCATCGCCTTCGTGAACACGCCCAACCCTACGCGCGACGGCGACCAGGACGTTCACGAGCTCTTCTTGGGCAACTTCCTCGCGCAGACCAAGGCCCTTGCCTTTGGCAAGACGGCCGATGAGGTTCGCGCCGAGGGGACGCCCGAGAGAATCGTTCCCGCGCGCGTCTTTTCTGGCAATCGCCCCACGACCTCAATTTTTGGCACCGCGCTCACGCCGCATGCGCTGGGGGAGCTCATCGCCCTCTACGAGCACATCACCTTTGTCGAAGGTACGGTCTGGGGCGTTGACTCCTACGACCAGTGGGGCGTTGAGCTGGGCAAGCAGCTCGCCAAGCAAATAACCCCGGCCTTCCACGACGATGCGGCCTTGGCGGAGCAGGATGCGAGCACGAAGGCGCTCATCGCGTATTACCGCGAGCACCGCAGGTAGGGACTGCCGATAGGTTTCTGTGGAGACAGGGGTCCCGGGCGCGCAAAGGCGTGCTCGGGACCCATTTTTTCAGATTATGGGCAGTCGCGGAATCACAAAGGGGACTTGTCAATAGATTTCTTCCTGGATTCCAAGTAGACGAGCCTTTTCACTCCGAGAATCCGCAGGTAGAGAGCTTGCGAGTTTTTCCGCTACTAAGGGTGACGGGCAAAATCTATTGACAAGCCTCAATTCTGGTACGGACGCGCTCGTCTCGGGCCGGCCGACTGATATCTGCAGCTACGACGAGCACCTGAGCCTCTTTGCGAACCAGATATCCTCTGGTGTTGCCGTGATTATCGCCGGCGGTGCCCTCGGTACGCTGGCGGACTCTCTTGCAGGGTTCTACAGGTTCTCTAATGACCTCTTGGCCATCCCGATTCTTGGTGTAAGGGTCCTTTCCCTGGCCTTTTTGATCCCCGCAGGCATGGGGCATACGGCGTTCAAGCGTGTGCACCCTTACGTTGAGGACTTCTACACGCGGGTCGAGAGGGATGCTGCTTGCCAGGATCTGGCTCCCGTGGCCCATCGGCGGGATTTCCTGCGGCGTTGCATCGAGTGTCATCGACCTGGTTTGGAAGAGCAATGCCCAGGGTTTGATTGTAGGGGGGATATCCCCCCTACAAAGGCTACGAACGAGCGCGAGCGCCTCCGTGATCGCCGGGGCGACGGCGTGACGAGCCCGAGCGCTGCGCGGAGGCCTTCTTGCGCGGGGCCTCGCCTGGGCGCTTCTCGCCGCGCTTGCTGGAGCCGCGACCCTGGGGCTTCGAGGGCTTTGGGGTCTGCGTGGCCGTGGGCACCTCGACGGTCCTCTCGCCGCCGCGACTCTTGCCAGAGCCTCCGCGCTTGCGAGAGCGGCTGCTCTTCTTGCCGCCACGGGGCTTCTCGGCGGTGCGGTCGGGATCAAGAAAGGGAGGCTCCGCGCCGGTGTCCAGCGGTCGCACGGGCTCGTAGGCGGGCACGACCTGGCCCATGAGGTGCTCAATGGCGAGCAGGTCATCGGCATCGTTTACCGTTACGAAGGTGAGGGCCCAGCCCGTCTCTCCGGCGCGTCCCGTCCGCCCGATGCGGTGGATGTAGTCCTCGGGGTCGGCGGGAACATCGAAGTTCACCACGTAGCGCACGTCGGAGACGTCAATGCCGCGCGCCAGGACGTCGGTGGCCACGAGTACGTCCACCTCGCCGGAGCGAAAGCTCGCAAGCGCGCGCTCGCGCTGGTTCTGGCTGCGGTTTCCGTGAATGGGCGCGCATGAGACGCCGGCTCTCCGCAGCCGGCGGCAGCACGCGTCTGCGCGGTGCTTGGTGCGACAGAACACGATGACGTGCTGCGGCCCCTCGGCCAACAGGACCGGTGCGAGGAGGTTGTTCTTGGCCTCGAGCGAGACGGGCAGCTCGAACTGGTCGATGGTCTCGGCCACGGTGCCCTTGTGGGAGATCTCCACGATGGACGGATCACGCACAAGGTCGCGGATGCCGCCGATGGAGCTTTCGTCAAGCGTGGCCGAGAAGAGCATGGTCTGGCGATCCGAGGGCGTCTGTCCCACGATCTTACGCATGGCGGGCAGGAAGCCCATGTCGAGCATGCGGTCGGCCTCGTCGATTACGAGCACGCCAACGCCGGAGAGGTCAGCCACTCCCTGCTCGATGAGGTCGACGAGGCGTCCCGGTGTGGCTACGAGAACGTCGCAGCCGCGGCGCAGGGCGGCCTTCTGGGGTTCGTAGCCAACGCCTCCCACCACGGTGGCGCTGCGATGATGCGTGCGCTTCTCGATGGCAGAGCACACGTCGGCAATCTGCTGGGCGAGCTCGCGGGTGGGCGTCACCACGAGCATGAGAGGACCCTGCTGGCGCGCGGCATGGCCTAGGCGGCTGAGGGCGGGCAGAAGGAAGGCGGCGGTTTTTCCGGTGCCGGTCTGGGCGGCGGCAAGCAGGTCGCGTCCCTCGAGGGCATAGGGGATGGCCTGGGCTTGGACGGGAGTGGGCTCGTCGTAGCCGAGGTCTTCCACGGCGGCGAGGACGTCAGGGGAGAGGCCAAGCGCGGAGAAAGATGTCGCGTCGGATGTGGTGGTGCCTTGGGTCATGGACATGCGTGTGGATTCCTGTTCTAGAGTGCGACGGCTCCTCATGGATAGCCCCTCCCGCGCCTGCGAGAGGGGCAGCTGCGTCGCTTGTATCGGAGCAATCGTTACAGTGTAGCGAAAAAGCGCGGGCTCGCGTGTCTAGCGGTGCTTTTCACGCAGGAAGCGCACGAGATCGCGGAAACGGTTCTCGCTCAAGGCCACACGCGGCACGTAGACGTAGCGCCTGGAGCCAAAGCCGGCCACGACGCAGTCCTCGGTGTCGTAGACGGCGCGCAGCTCGGAGAGGGGGTAGGAGACGGCCTTCTCGCCCTCGACCTGGGTGTGCACGGCGTCCTCGCACACCACGACATGGCGACGGCCAATGCCGTCCGCGGCTCCCAGGGTGGTCTTGCGCGCGTAGCGAAGCTGGAGCTTGTGCCAGTTGGTGGTGGCGTTCAGCGCGACAAGGGCAGGCACCATGAAGACGAGCGCCCAGACGAGGTTGTCCTTGCTGATCATGAGGACGGCGACCATTCCCGCCAGGCAGATGAAGGCGACACCCGTGGTCGCGGTCTTGCTGCGAGGGGCCAGCAGCGCCGCCGCGCGCGCGAACGAGAGCTCGCCGTAGTCGAACGTCGCCGAGAAGCGCACGTCCTCGTAGGCGTCATCGTCGAACTTGGGACCGCTCGGAGCGACGTTCTTATGACGCGTGCTGGACCTCTTGGCCATGACGGCTTCTCCCTCTCTTGGCTGCCTACAAATCCTACCGCGCCCGTGAGGGCATGTCGGCGAGATATGGTTCGTCGGTGAAGAATCATGTTCGCCAGAGCGCTCCGTTTGGCAGTGGCTCGGGCGGGCATCATTGACATTGTGCAGGGAACGGGGGCGCGACGATCTCGAGTGCGCGCCTTCGCACTGTGTGAGCGATAAGCTTGGCAGCTGCCAAAGTGGGGGCCTGAGACCTAGCGTCTCGGGCCCCCGTCTAGTCTCGACCCTCTGTCCGGGTGCTACTCGACGAGAAGGTCCTCCATCTCAAAGGTGAGGCAGTTCACGTACCCACGGTTGGTGAGGCGCAGCTCGGGGACGCAGGCGAGCGACATGACGCCCATCGTCATGAACGGGGATGGCATGGTGCAGCCCATTTGCAGCCAGGCCTCCTCGATGCGCGCGACCTTCTTGGCCACGACCTCGACCGGCTCGGTGCTCATGAGGCCACAGACCGGCAGCTCGACGAGGGCAAGGACGTTGCCGTCTGCCACGGCGACCTCTCCTCCGCCACAGGAGACGAGCGTGCGGGCCGCCAGCGCCATGTCCTCGTCGTTGTCACCCATGACCAGGAGGTTGTGAGCATCGTGGGAGACGGTCTGAGCAAGCGCCCCGTGAATGCCGAAGCCCGTGACGAAGCCCTGCGAATGGACGCCCGCGGAGCCATGGTGGCGGTCGAAGACGCAGACCTTGAGGATGTCGTGTGCGTAATCGGCAAGGAGCTCGCCGTCTTTTACAGGCACCTCGACGATGACGTCCTTGGTGATGGTCTGGCCCGGTTCGATGCCCATGGCCCGGACGCGTGCGATGCCGTCCGGTCGATCGACTTTGAGGGCGAAGGTTTCGGCGCAGGGCATGAAGCCCAGGTCCATCGTATGGGTCATCCAGTCGGGCCAGTCGCGCGGGGTCACCTCGAACAGGGCGTGACCGTCCTCGGCCACGACCTCACCGTCAATGAGAACCTTGCGGGCAAAGAAGCCCTTAAGATCGTCGAGAAGAACGATGTCGGCGCACATGCCCGGTGCGATCGAGCCCATGTCCGCCCCCAGCCCAAAGTACTCGGCGCAGTTGAGCGTACACATCTGGATGGCGGTGACGGGGTCGCAGCCCAACTCGACGGCAAGGCGCAGGATGCGGTCCATGTGGCCGTCGCCGACGATGGTCTGGGGGTGGTTGTCGTCGGAGCACAAGGTGCAGTGGCGCAGGTCGACACCGGACTCCAGAAGGCCAGGCAGGTAGACGGGCAGGTTGTGCCAGGCGGAGCCTTGGCGCAGCTGCACGTACATGCCTAGGCGGAGCTTGGCAATGACGTCCTCGAGCCGCGCGCTCTCATGACAGGTCGAGACCCCGGAGGCGATGTAGGCGTTGAGGCCGCGGTCGGTCTCGGGCATGGTGTAGTGTCCGGTCACGCGTTTGTCGGCGGCCAGGGTGGCGCTGACCTCGCCGAGGGCGTTCTCCTCGCCCGCGAGGATGCCGGGAAAGTTCATCATCTCGCCCAGTCCGACGACGTTGTCCCAGCTCATGGTCTCGGCGACCTGGGTGGCGTCGATTGAGGAGCCCGTATCCTCGACCCCGGTCACGGCTGGCACGCACGACGGCGTGGTGACCATGGCCTTGAGTGGCACGCGGTCGGCGTCCTCGTACATGGAGCGCACGCCCCTAAGGCCGCGCACGTTGGCGCACTCGTGTGGGTCGCAGAAGACTCCCGTGGTCCCGTGCGGGACCACGGCGCGCGCGTACTCGGCCACACCGACCATGGAGCTTTCTATGTGGATGTGGCTGTCCATGAAGCCAGGGGCGGCAAAGAGTCCGGTGGCGTCGATGACGTGGGTCCTCTCTCCGATGCAGTGCTCAGCCGTGTGCCCGTCGATGCCCAGGTAGGCTACGCGCCCACAGGAGAGCGCGATGTCGGCGTCAGGTAGAAGCTCATGGGTGGTGACACTCACGAGGGTCGCGTGGCGAATGACGGTATCGGCAGGCTCGAAGCCTTGCGCTACGCGTACGAGCGTGGCGTTGCACTCCCAAAGTGGCTGTTTGCAGAACCTGTTGATCATGATGGCTCCCCTCGGACATATTGTTTTGAGACCGCCCTAGCGTAGCAGTCCGTCTATCACATGAGCGGCGAGTTCTCACCTGCCGGCGACGTGCGGGTGCATGGGGCAGGGCCTGTAATGTCCTAGGGATACGCTGTTGTCCGCGAGCGTAGCCCGTCATCGCTCGGATAAGCCGGCATCTGTGAATGCTATTCATTTTACTTAAGTATGACCTGCGCTTTTCTGAGAGCTTATGCAGTCTTTTTGGTGGGGCTCTGTTTGCGCAGGCAGAAGAAGGGACTTGTCAATAGATTTATCTGGTGTGTCCGAGTAGCCCACTTCTGGTCAATCTTTTTACCTGCGAGTTTGTAATCGGGAGCAGGCGTGCTACTCAGGGGGTGGCAAAAAACTATTGACAAGCCTCTTGTATATACGCCAGCCATGTAGTTTCGGACTCGAACGTCATGGAATAGAAGAGGTGCTCCGGCTCGGGAGAGAGCGCTGGAGAAACTAGGCTATACTCTTTATCCGAGTACGTTGGATGGGTTCGGGCGACGCAACACCTCGAACCTGGTCAGGGCCGGGAGGCAGCAGCCATAAGGGGCCTCTGGCGGGCGCCCGTTCCCATCGAGCGCACTCGTGCCTCGTTGCCGCAGGGCAGCGAGGCGTTTTCTTGCGACGTGCGACTAGCTCGCGCTGGGAGGGAACCGTCATGGGCTTCATCGACTTTATCGCCAACCTGTTGCGGGATCCGCGCGCCGCCATCGCTGGATGGATCGCGGCTGGCCCGCTGACGGCTTACGGCTTCGTCTTCCTCATCATCTTCATCGAGACGGGCGTGGTGTTCTTTCCGTTTCTGCCGGGGGACTCCCTGCTGTTCGCGTCGGGGTTTTTCGCCCAGGGCGGCGGGTTTAACATTTGGGCTCTACTTGCCGTGTCGTGGTGCGCGGCCATCCTGGGCGACCAGTGCAACTTCATGATCGGTCACTTCTTTGGGCGGAGAATCCTAGCGTCCGGCAAGGTCAAGGCCATGACGCCCGAGCGCATGGAGAAAAGCGAGAAGTTCCTTGAGAAGTGGGGGCACCTCGCGATCTTCCTGGGGCGGTTCTTCCCCTTCATCCGCACGTTCGTCCCGTTCATCGCCGGCATGGGCGGCATGCACTGGCGAAACTTCGTGATCTTCAACGTGCTTGGCGGCGTCACGTGGTCAACGCTGTTCACGTTGCTCGGCTACTTCTTTGGGGGCATCCCCTTTGTGCAGGAACACTTCGAGCTGCTGATCGTGGGTATCGTGGTCGTCTCGGTCATCCCGACCATTGCGGGACTGGTGCGCGGGCGCATGAAGGCGCGGCGGGCATAATACAGCGAGTCCCGATGATGAAATTTTTGTGTTGCTAAGCCTATAGCTCCCCTCTTTATGGATCTGCGCCCTGCTAACGTAAGCAAGCACCGTAAACCATGCTGTGAGATTGGTTGAGAGTGGTCGCCTGGGGGAGCGTCTCCTCCGGGCGGCTTTTTTACTGCTCGGAGGAAGGGATTGCTCGCACATGCAACAAGACATCAAAAAAGAAGAGTCCGTCGAAGAGAGGGCCAGCAAGTCATTCATGCCCATGCTTGTGGTGATGTACCTGGCCGCCTTCGTGGCCGCGTTCAATGAGAACATCATTAACGTCGCGCTCATCGACATCATGGGCGAGTTCTCGGTCAGCGCGAACACCGCCCAATGGCTCGTCACGGGCTACATGATCGCGACCTCAGTGCTCACGGCGTGCATGGCGTTTTTCTCCGGGCGCTTCTCTACGCGCGGGCTGCTCTTCTTTTCCTGTGGCTGCCTCGTTCTTGGCGAGGCCCTCTGCTTCCTTGCCCCGAGCTTCTCGATGCTGCTTGTGAGTCGCGTCCTGCAGGCTGCGGGATCGGGAATCCTGTATCCCCTCATGATGAACGTGGTGCTCGTGTTTTCTCCTCGCTCTAAGCTGGGCGTCTTCATGGCGCTGGGTACGGCGTGCATTACCCTAGGGCCCGCGTGTAGCCCCGTCGTCTCTGGCCTCATGGTGACTCTGTTTGGCTGGCGCGCGATTTTTGTGGTGCCGTTCGTGGGCAGCCTTGTGGTCTTGATCGTGGGATCGAAGCTTGTGCGCAACGTGGGGAAGCGCCTTGAGGTGCATCTGGACATCGCCTCTGCGCTGCTGCTTGTTGTGGGTCTTACGGCCGTCGTCTACTCGGTGGGAGAGCTTTCGAGCAATCTCGTCATGGGCGTAATCTCTCTTGTGGTGGGGGTGGCGGTGCTTGCGGGCTTTGTTGTCCGTCAGCTGCACCTGGATCAGCCCCTGCTCAATGTTCGCCTGATGGCGAGCTCCAAGTTCTGGCCCGCATGCCTGCTCCTGGTGGTATCGATGATGACGTCGTTCTCCATGAGTGTGCTGCTGCCCCTGTACTTCGAAAGCGCCTTTGGCATGACGGCGCTCTTGGCTGGCCTGCTCGTGCTGCCCGCCGTTGTGATCAATGCCGTGGCTGGCATCGCGGGCGGTCGCGTCATGGACGCACGTGGCGGCTGGCCGCTTATCCCCGTGGGCTTCGTGCTCATCTTCGTCGGTCAGCTCGCCATCTCGTTCGTGGCAGAGACGCGTGACCTTACGGCCGTGGTCTTGCTCACGGTGCTCACCTTTGGGGGCGTTGGCCTTACGATGGCCCCGTCGCAGACCTCTGGCCTTGGCACGCTCTCTTCCGAGAAGTACAGCCACGGCAGCGCGCTCATGAATACCTGGAACATGATCGCCGGGGCCATCGGGCCCTCCCTGTTCATCGGCCTCATGACGAACGGGGCCAGCGGAGCGGGGGCGGGCGTTGACGCGGCGAGTGCGCAAGCCGTGGGCTTTGGGAAGGCGGTCTTTGTCGCAGCCCTTATCGCAGCTATTGGGCTCGCAGTGTCCGTGGTCTACACGCTGCGCATGAGGCGGCCCAAGAAGGTCGCCGCGTAGAGCTCCTCCTCTATTGCTGATTGCGGAAACCGCCCCGCTTGCTCTACCACTTGTCTACCGCTTGTTTCATCGAATGGGCGGTAGACAGGGGTGAACAAGCGGGGCGTCTGCTCGAAAAGCCCCCGTCGTTCAAGGCGCCAGGCATAGAGGCCTCCTGCGACTCCGATGCTGCCCAACGTCAACATAGGTGACAGAGAGCACGCAAGCGCGGTGCTCATCAGATGCCCCTCCCTACAAATGAAGATGAGATCGGCCGCAACGGGGGCGTGGCTCCTCGGCTTCGGCGGGCGTGTCCTCAACTATGAAAATTAGAAACATCGCATACCCCCCTCCGTCCTCGCCATGGCAGTCGAAGGCATCTTGCGCAACCCTCTGACAGAATCCGTCACGGATCTGGCCGATTCTGTCAGAGGACCCTGGAGGCACCTCTCTGAAAGTAAGCTATAAATAAAAAGGAGACGGCGCGTCCTGGGGCGCGTCGAGAGAAGGAGGGAGTGCCATGGCTAAACAGATAAGTATTGCACGTAGGGTGGGGAGGGTTGTCAAGAGCATCCTCAAGGTGGCGCTCGTGGTTGTGTTGGTCGCAGCCATGGGCGTGGCCAACCTGGTTCTTCCCGGATACGGGCGCATGCTTAACAGCATTGTGGGCATCGACCAGTCCTGGGACAATTTCGGACCTGACGCGGATGGCCTCGATCTCACCTACAACAAGGCTGATTACACGTCTGATACGATCAGGGACGCCGAGCGTTCTCTTGACGAGCAGATTACGGCTGAAGGTGTCGTCCTCGCCCAAAATGACAGTGCGAACCTACCCCTTGCCGCGGGCTCTACGCTGAGCTTCTTCGGCGCCAACTCGCGATACCTGGGCTCTGCCCAGAGCATGATGAGTATGGTCACGGGCGCGAGTTCCACCTCCGAGGCCCTGGACGCCGCCCTCGCGGACCATGGCCTGTCCGGAAACATGACGCTTCAGGACTTCTACGAGAGAGGAGCCGGCAGGGACTACGTGATGGGTTCTGGCTCTGTCAACTTTGGTGACTACGAGGACTTCTCGATCAACGAGTGCCCGCTCTCCGTGATGCGGGACGCTGGCGTGCTCGAAAGTACCAAGGGCACGGTGCCCGTTTTCGTGATGAGACGTGTTGCCGGGGAGGGTCGCGACGCGCCGCGCTCCATGTATAATCACGCGAACACTCCAGAGGACCAGCAGAGAAACTACCTAGAGCCGGACTCCGATGAGCTCGAGATCCTGCAGTACATCAACGATAACTTTGATAACGGCGTTGTGGTGGTCAACTCTGCCGTGGTGGTCGAGCTGGGCTGGCTTGCTCAGTTCCCTAACATCAAGACGGTTCTTGTGGTTCCCTCAACGGGCACCTATGGCGCAGACTCGCTCGCAGGTATCTTCTCGGGCGACGTCAATCCGTCCGGACGTACGGTGGACACCTTCGCGGCGGATGCCCTGAGTTCGCCAGCTGCGCAGAACTTCGGCGACTACCAGTACACCGACGCTGACGGCAATCTGACCAAGTACAACTATGTATCTTACGCCGAGGGCATCTACGTGGGCTATCGCTACTACGAGACGCGCTACGAGGACACAGTTCTGCATCAGGGAAACGCAGGAGCCTTCGACTACGACCATGAGGTGGTGTACCCATTCGGGCACGGCCTGTCCTACACTACATTCGACTGGTCGGATTTCTCCACCTTGTGGTCCGATGACGAGTGCACTGCGACCGTGACGGTCACCAACACAGGTGACGTAGCGGGCAAGGACGTCGTCGAGCTCTACGCGCAGTCACCCTACACCGACTATGACCGCACCAACGGCGTCGAGAAGGCTTCGGTTGAGCTCGTGGGCTATGTCAAGACGGGCCTGCTTGCCCCAGGCGAGTCACAGACCGTGACAACGACGTTCAACAGGCGTCAACTTGCCTCCTACGACTCCCGCGGCGTGGGTACGTACATCCTCGATGCAGGTACATACTATGTGTGCGCCGCGACCGATGCTCACGCGGCAGTGAACAACGTGCTGGCAGCCAAGGCTGTCGAGGTGGGCGGCGACGCAGAGTTGGTCGCGACCTACGTGCCGGACAACGCCGAGGTCGATGCGACCACCTATGCGACCGACGAGCTTAGCGGCGTCGCCGTGACCAACCAGCTCGATGACGCGGCGGGGGACCTTACGTACCTCTCTCGCTCGGACTGGGAGGCGACCTTCCCTGCGCATGATGGCGAGCCTCTTGAGGGAGCCATCTCCACCTGGGGCAACGAGATCAATGGCACCGATGCTGAGGGCGATCCCGCCTCGCTGCTCTACACCAAGGCGGCCTCCGGTGACCTCCTTGCCAAGCTCGACTCCACCGAGTCAGGCAACCCCGTCGACGACGCAACCATCACCGACACACCCGTCTACGGAGTCGACAACGGGCTCTCTCTTGCAGACCTGCGTGGGCGCTCCTACGATGACCCCCTGTGGGACGATCTTCTCGACCAGCTCACGCCCGAGGACTACGACGTGTCCATCGCGCGCGGAGGCTACGGCACCGAGCACCTTGACTCCGTGGGAAAGCCGTTCAATGTGGACGCTGACACGGCAGCCGGCCTCATGTACGGTGGCACCGGCATGACGTTTGCCGGCCCCCTTATGCTCGCGCAGACCTACAACCAGGACCTAGCGCTTGAATATGGTCGCATGATTGGCAACGAGTCCCTGATCGGAGGGGCCACCACGTGGTACGCCCCCTCGATGAACATCCATCGTACGGCCTTCTCGGGGAGAAACGGCGAGTACTACTCCGAGGACGGCTTCCTCTCGGGCATCGTGGCCTCCCTTTCCATCAAGGGCGCAGCAGAGAAGGGCCTGTACGCCACGGTGAAGCACTTCGCCTTCAACGACCAGGAGAACCACCGCGGAGACCGCGAGGGCCAGTACTCCATTGCCACCTGGCTCAACGAGCAGTCCGCCCGCGAGCTCTACCTCAAGCCGTTCGAGATGTGCATGAAGGTGGGCGAGGTCGATCTTGACTACACGGCGGCCGTCGACAGCTCCTACGAGAGGGCCACGACGTCCATTCGCGCCGCACGAGCAATCATGACCGGCTTCAATCGCGTGGGCGCCACGTGGGTGGGTGGCTCGTACCCGCTCATTACGGGAATAGTGCGTGGCGAATGGGGCTTTGACGGCTGGATCATCACGGACAACGCCAACACGGGCGTGTTCATGGACGCCGGCCAGATGATCCGCTCGGGGGCAGACTCCAAGCTCACCTTTATGGATCAGAGTGATTGGTGGTCGTTCGACAAGGAGAGCTCCGCCGACTACCACTACGGAAGAGAGGCCCTTCACCACCTGCTCTATCTCACGGCCAACGGTCACGTGATGAACGGCTCGATGCCGGGCAGCAGGCTCACGTACGGCATGCAGCCGCTGACCAAGATTCGCGTCGGGGTGAACGTGGTTGGCGTGGTGGGCATCGCGCTCGTGGGCGTTACCGCCTGGCGCAACCACGTCAAGCGCAAGGCCGAGCGCGCGGCGTAGCGGCTCCTTGGCGCCGGTCGTCCCTTCCTGCGGCCGGCGCCCTCCCGCTTCGCTCCCCTTAAGAGGACGCTCGCAATCTTTGCGGGGGCGTTTGCGTGAGGCTAACGCTACCGAGCGCTTGTTTTGCCCTATGCCATCAGTGGGATCATCACATCTAGGCAAAACGCGCCGTCTCTGACCCTCACCGAGAGCGTGCCGCCGTAGTGCTCTGCGATCAGACGTATCGAGCGGGTGCCGAACCCGTGGTTGAGTCGGTCGCCCTTGGTGGTCAGGGGTAGGCCATTCTCCAGAAAGTGCCTTTCGCCGGCAAAGCGGTTCTCTATGTGAATGGAGACGCAGCCCATCGCTTGTCGTACAACAAGCGACACGCTGCGCTGCGTCGGGTCCTCGAGAGCGCTCACCGCCTCGATGGCGTTGTCGAGTGCGTTGCCAAAGAGGGCGTACAGGTTGGCCGGTGCCATGAAGTCGAGTGAGGCGCCGTCGGCGATGCAGGTCAGCGTGATGCCCCGTTGCTCACAGATGAGCCGCTTCTCGGTGAGGATGGTGTCGA
>CAYSIC010000005.1:0-12308 GCA_964430985.1 uncultured Atopobium sp. | reverse complement strand
CAGAAGATGCGCATGGTGTCGAGCGCGTCGTTTCCCGTACGCACGGTCGAGTCGTAGATGCTGACCTCTCGCGCAAGATCGCCAAGGGCCGCTCCGTCCACCACGGCGCCACCCGACGCGAGCGATCGGATTTGGTGTCGCAGATCGTGGCACTTCACGTTGATGGCCTCGATGGTGCTCCGGCTCAGCTGGTACTGGTGCTTGCGCTCCACCAGCAGGCGCTCGGCCGTGGCTCGCTCCTGCTCCACGCGCACTCTATACAACATCTGATACTCAATCCAGAGCGTGGCCACACACGCGAGCCCGTGAAAGAGACGCAGAAGCACAAGGTACTCCAGTGCCGTGCCCTCGCTCTGCAGTGCCTTGATGAGCACGTCGAAGCCGATGATCGCAAGGCTCACCACCGGCATCATGAGCAGCATCTGGTGGTTTTCGATCTGAGTAAGCCCCTCGTGCCCGATTTTGCGCGCGAGGAGCCAGTAGCAGGCGCTGTATACGATGCCCAGGCAGATGGCATCATTTGCAAGGTACGCGACCGCCCCGGAGGGATTGATGCCCGCTTCGCGCATGAAGCACGCCACCAGCTCGGTCGCGCCAGTTGCAAGGTTCATCACGGTATAGCCCGCCGTGGCGCAAAAGAGTGCGATCCAGACCGAGGACTGGAACAAAAACAGCAACGCCCCCACGCACGCCGCAAGCACCATCGAGAACGACGTCAGCTGAATTAGCCGCTCCGCCACGGGTCCCATTCCCCCGCCTGAGGTTCCCACCAGGTAGAGCACCAGGTATGCCGATGCCACAACCACCGTAGCCGTAAGTGTGCGTAGCCCAAAGTGCTTTCGTTTGGGGAGGTGCCGCGCAAAGAGACCCACTGCAAGCACGATGCGCACAACAATAAGCAGCAGCGAGAATACCGCCGTGAGGACAAGCGCGCCTTCGCCCGACCCAAACGATACCGATGTCCCCAGGCCGTCGAACGTCACGGCTTCCGAAGCCACCGGCTCCATCACACGCTCCCGCCCACGTAGCGTGCCAGCGCCTCCAGCGCGCCTTTCTTGCGCGACCGCGTAAACGAAATCTGGGTGCCGTCGCTCATGACTACCGAGCCAGTCCGCACTAACGACACCATTCCCATGTTCACCAGATGACTCGCCGACACCCTGCAGAACCGCTCGTCGCCCAGCTGCTCGGCTGCTGCCGTGATCGATCCGCGTTGGCGTAGCGGCGCAGCCTCTCCTCTCACGTGCCAGTAGAGGTCGTGTCGCAGGATTTCTACGTATATGATGTCCTGCTCGCGAATGACATGCAGGCCGTCGGCCGTGGGAAGGGCGACGGAACGTCCGGCATTTCTTGCCAGCACGCGCACCGCCCGTCCCATGCGCAGTGCAAAGTCCTCGTAGACCACCGGCTTCACCATAAAGTCGAGGGCGTCGACCGAGTAGCCGCGCACCGCGTATTGGGCGAGGTCGGTCACAAAGATGATGGGCGTGACCTCGTCGCGCTGGCGAAGGATCTGCGCTGCCTCCATGCCGTCGATGCCGGGAAGCCCGACGTCCAAAAAGAGTATGTCTGCAATCTGCTGGCCGTCGAGCAGCTCAAGAGCCGAGCCCAGGATTTCGACCGAGAAGGACAATCCGTGCTCCGACCCAAATCGCAGCAAATGGTCGCGCAAGACGGCTGCCGACCTGGAGTCGTCTTCTACGATTAGCGCCCGATACACGAGTCCTCGTCCACCCTTCTTGCGTCTGGTTGATTAGACCATGCTGGCTGCATTTTAGGTCAATGCTCAGTTTCATGCGGATGCTGGTCAGTAGGCTGGGGCCAACATAGGCCCGCGTGCCGCGACAGGCATGTGGGCAACGGCAAAGGAGGAGAGGTATGAAGGATATGGAGGGGCGTCCGTCGCGTCGGGCAAACCGACCGCTTCTGGTGCTCGTGTGCCTGCTAGTGACTGTGATTGCGGTGGTGAGCGGCCTTGTGTACGGCTTGGTCGTGCCGCACCTTGACATTGCGACGGTCTTCACGTCTAGGCCTGACATGTCGTCGTCCGAGGTCGTCGATGCCAGTAAGGCTACGGCCGATATCACCGAGGAAGTTGAGGGCGAGGGAGCGATCCTCTTGTCCAATAACGGGGCGCTTCCCTTAACGCCCGGAGCCAAGGTGAACGTTTTTGGATCAACGGCGGGCAACAACTTCTCATACGGTGGCACAGGATCAGGCTCGGGCAAGGCAGATAATAACGTGACGTTCTATCAGGGGCTTGAGAATGCCGGTCTGACCGTCAACCCAGATCTGGTGAGCTTCTATGACGCCAACGCCAAGTCCGCGATCGAGTACACCAACGTGGGCACTGACTGGAACCTCTACGAGCTGCCGCAGTCCGATTACCCCACGGGACTTATCGAGGATACCAAAGCGTATTCCGATACGGCCATCGTGGTCATCACGCGCAAGGGCGGCGAGGGCTACGACCTGCCGCTTGACATGGCAGACTACGAGGGCTCCGAGGCCGGCCGCAGCTACCTCGAGCTCACGCCCAACGAGGAGGACCTGCTGTCCACGGTGCGTGCCAATTTTGGTACGGTAGTCGTGGTGCTCAACAGCCCCAACGCCATGGAGCTGGGCTTTATTGAAGACGAGGACATCGACGCCGCGCTGTGGGTGGGCACGCCCGGTGCTACCGGCTGCAACGCCATCGGTCAGATTCTGACCGGCGCCGTCAACCCGTCTGGCAAGACCGTCGATACGTTCGCATATGAGGTTGAGAGCGCACCCTCCTACTACAACCTCGGCGCGTACGACTACGCCAATACCAGCTACACCAACACGGCGTTGTTCGCGGGTTCGGGCGACGCGGTGTCGGGCGCCAACCCGTATCACTACGTGGAGTATGCCGAGGGCATCTACGTAGGCTATCGCTACTACGAGACGGCGGCCGCAGACGGTTTCATTGACTACGACACCACGGTGCAGTATCCGTTCGGCTATGGGCTGTCGTACACCACCTTCGACCAGGCGCTCGACTCCGTGACCGACGACGGCGCCACCATCAGCGCCACAGTCACGGTGACCAATACCGGCAACGTGGCCGGCAAGCAGGTCGTCCAGATCTACGTAGGCGCGCCGTACACGCCCGGAGGCATCGAGAAGAGCTCGGTGGTTCTGGCGGGCTTCGACAAGACCAAGCTGCTGCAGCCCGGAGAGTCGCAGACGCTTACCATCAGTTTTGCCCGCGAGGACGTGGCGAGCTACGACTACACGGGCGTCAAGGCCACGGGTGGCGCGTACGTGCTCGAGGCCGGAGACTATGCGGTAAACCTCCAGACCGACGCGCACACCGTGGTGGACTCCGCGAGCTTCCACGTGGACGCCGATGTCATCTACAACGACTCCTGCGACGGTGCGCGCACCTCTGACGGCGTGGCGGCCACCAACCAGTTCGACGACGTGAGTCTCGGTGACGACCTCACCTACGTGAGCCGCGCGGATTGGGCGGCAACGATGCCCACCGAGCGCTCCGCGTCGTCCAAGGAGGCGACGGCCGAGCAGGTCGACGCCCTGACCAACCCCGCTTCGCTCGACAACTCCGAGACCGAGGACATCACTACCGGCGCCAAGAACGGCCTGAGCCTGGCCGACATGAAGGGCCTCGACTACGATGACCCGCAGTGGGACAAGCTCCTCGACCAGGCGAGCCTGTCCGAGATGGAGATCTTGGTGGGCAACGCTGGCTGGCTGACGACCAGCATGAGCAGCGTGGGCAAGCCCGCCATCGTCGAGTGCGACGGCCCCAACGGCGTCAACAACATCATGGCCGGCGTCAATGGCACGCAGCTCACCGGCCAGAGCGTGCTCGGATATACATGGAACGTGGAGCTCGCGCAGCGCGTGGGCGAGCTGTTTGCCAACGAGGCCCGGGCTTTGGGCGTGGGCGGCCTGTACGCGCCGGGTGCCAACATGCACCGTAGCCCCTTCGGTGGCCGAAACTACGAGTATGTCGCGGAGGACGGCCTGCTTACGGGTAAGGTCGTTGCCGCCGAGATCCGTGGCATCAACGGCAACGGGGTCTATACCTACCTCAAGCACTTCGCGATGAACGACCAGGAGACGCACCGCGCCGACGGCGGCCTGGTGACTTGGCTGAGCGAGCAGGCCATGCGCGAGATCTACCTGCGCCCGTTCGAAATCGCGGTCAAGGAGGGTGGCACCACCGGCATGATGAGCTCGTACAACCGCGTGGGCACCACGCCGGTTGCCGAGAGCGCCGCGCTGCTCACGACCGTTCTGCGCAACGAGTGGGGCTTCCGCGGCGCCGTGGTCACGGACTGCACGATGGCCACGTCCACGTCCGACATCAACCGCAGCTTGCGCGCGGGCAACGATATCAACCTCACGTTCCTGCAGGATCTCCAGCTCACAAACGATACCAAGGGCACGGCGGCCGGACACCAGGCGCTGCGCCGTGCCACGCACAACGTGCTCTATACCGTGGCCAACTCCGACGCGCTGTCCACGGCGCCGGCCGGCGGGCTTGGGGGCACCGTGACCACGCTGCTCGTGATCATCGACGTGGTGGTGGCCGCGCTCTTTGGCCTCTATCTGTGGCGCCGTCATCTCAAGATGGCCCGCTGGCGCGCAGCGGGCAGACCCAAGGGCAGGCTCGCCTCTCATAAGGCTCGTCGGGAGTAGCGAGCTCGCGCTCGGCTCATGCCTCAGCTCGCCCACTAGATTTACTTGTCCTTCGCCCCATTAGGCCATTTCGCGTCAGCGTTGGCCTAATGGGGCGCTACTTTTTTCAGGCGCGCGTTCTTTTCGTTCGCAGGTGCGCAAGGCGGCGGTGGGGCGCCGGGAGCAGATTGCCGAGAAGCTCGCCGTCTTTCCGCGAAGGTGTGCCCGCGACGTTCTTCTCGTGGGCGCCCGAGAGCCTCCGCGCGCGCAGGTATACTAAGAGGCCACATGCCAATGCGCCGGAGGATGTATGGAATCGCTGTACACCAAGTATCGTCCACAGACGTTTGAGCAGGTCGTGGGCCAAAGCCATGTGGTCGAGACCCTCAAGCGCGCCGTGCTCGAGGGTCGCACCAGTCACGCGTACCTGTTCTGCGGCCCGCGCGGCACGGGCAAGACTACCATGGCACGTCTTTTGGCCAAGGCTCTCATGTGCGAAAGCGGTCCTGCGGCGCTGCCCGACGGAACCTGCGACCAGTGCCGGCTCATTGCGGCCGGCGAGCACCCGGACGTTATCGAGCTCGACGCTGCCTCGCGCACGGGCGTGGACAACGTACGCGAGGAGATCATCTCCCGTGTGAACTATGCGCCCACGCGCGGTCGCTGCAAGGTCTACATCATTGACGAGGTTCACATGCTCACCACGGCGGCGTTCAACGCGCTGCTCAAGACCCTCGAGGAGCCACCTGAGCACGTGATCTTCATCATGTGCACCACCGATCCGCAGAAAATTCTGCCTACGATCCTCTCACGAGTGCAGCGCTTTGACTTTCACGCCATCGGAAGCGAGGAGATGCAGAATCACCTGGCCTTCATCTGCAACCAGGAGGGCTTCTCCTATGATGCGGGCGCGCTCGAGCTTGTGGCGCGCCATGCGCGCGGAGGTATGCGCGATGCCCTGACCTCGCTTGAGCAGCTCTCAGTCTTTGGCGAGGGCGACGTGAGCATGGCGGCGGCGTCCGACTTTCTGGGCGAAGTCTCCGGCTCCGTCCTAGGTCAGGTCTCGGGTGCGCTGGCCGATCGCGATGTGGTTGCGCTTTTCGGCGCGGTTTCCAAGCTCGTGGAGTCGGGCCGCGATCTGCTCCAGTTCACGCGCGAGCTTGCGGCGCACCTGCGTGACGTCTACGTGGTCTCGGTGGCATCGGGAACCGATGGCGTGGTGGACGCGCGCGGAGACGAGCTCGAGCTTCTGCGCTCCGAGGCTGCCGCGTTTGCCTCGGCAGACCGCGTCGCGCGCGTGCTGACCATCCTGGGAGACGCTTCGAGCCAGATGCGCATGGCCACCAACCAGCGGCTCATTCTAGAGATTGCCTTCACGCGCTGCGCGAGGCCCGAGTCCGATCTCACGCTCGAGGCCCTCGCGGAGCGCGTGTCCGACCTCGAGCGTCAGGTGGCCATTCTCGCCGCGCCCTCCACGACGACTCCCGTGACTGCGGTGGCCGCGGAGGCCTCCGCTCCCGCCGAGATAGAGTCCGAGCTAGCGTCGCAGGGCGCTTCGCTGCAGGTCTCGCGGCCCGCGAAGCCTTCGGAGCCCATGCGGGTTCCGGAGCTCGCGAAGCCCAAGGTGACGCCTCGTCCGAAGCCCGTCCCGCGTCCCGCTTCGCAGAGCGAGCCGTCCCCTCCCGCCCCAAGCTCGCCGCAGCCCGCCATCCGTCCGGCGGTCACCAATGGGAACCTCCAGCGTCTGTGGAAGCAGGTCGTCGACGAGCTCGTAGCCAGGGTTCCCTCCAAGGGCTCCTTGCTCCTCTCGTCCACGGCGGTCTCTGACGATGGCGAGAAGCTCACGATCTCACTGCCCAAGGGCTCTCGCTTCGCTGCGCGCATGCTCGAGCGCGCTGACGTGCGTGAGAGCATAGACCCGACGGTCTCCCAGGCCTTCGGGTCTCGCCAGATCGTGTACGTGGAGTCGAGCCTTGCAAGCCAGAAGATCTCGCGTGCCGAGAGGCCCCCTGCATCCGCCCCGCGCCCAGCGGCCCCTCGGCCCTCTGCCGCGCCAGCACGGTCGTCAAAGACCGCGCCCGCCCCGTCTTCTCCTGCCAAGAAGGCCGACTTCCCCATGCCGTGGGACGTTCCAGATCCCCTCCGGGGCGGGGCCCCGCAACCTGCCCCCGTAGACGACGTGGTTCCCTACGGTGATTCTGACGTGACCGTTTACGAGGAGCGCTATGAGGAGGAGAGCTTCTCGCCAGCCGCCTCGCAGACAGAGGGGGGTCCGAGCCCCGTCACGAGCCCAGATCCGGCTCCGACGCCTCCGACCTCAGCTCAGGTCGAGGTTGCGCCGGCGAGCCCAGGCCCGGAGCCGTCCACGCCCGCGAACCCGGTCCCGGCCCCCAGCACTCTTGCGACCTCGGATCCCTCCGCGCTCTCATCCGACCTTACCCCGGAGTTCTCGAGCATCGCCTCGATGCTCGCCGAGGCCTTTGGGCAGCCAGTCGCCCTGAGTGTGGAGAGCGCTGCCACGACCACGGACGAGGAGGCCGCTGCAGAGCTCTCCCACGATGCCTCCCCCGATCTCGGGGCCGGTTTCACCGACGAGCCTGCGGAGGATGGCGATTAGCCGCCTCTTGCAGACCCCAGAACTCAGATCCGGGCCGAATGGCCCCCGACGAAAGGAAGAACCTTGTCCAAGGGACACAGCAACATGGGCGGCATGAACCGCAACCAGATGATGGCGCAGGCTCGTAAGATGCAGGAGCAGCTCATGGCTGCCCAGCAGCGTGCCTCCGAGACCGAGGTCACGGCCAGTGCCGGCGGCGGCGCCGTCAAGGTCACGGCCACCGGCGACCTGCGTCTGACCTCGCTCACAATCGACCCGGATGCCCTCGACCCCGAAGATGTCGAGATGCTGCAGGACATGATCCTCGCTGCCGTCAATGACGTCCTCGAGTCCGCAGAGCAGGCCGCTGGCCAGCAAATCAACGCCGTCACGGGCGGCCTCAACATCCCGGGCCTCTTCTAGGTTGCTCATGAATCCCGCGATAAACGACGGCCGGGCGCTCCAGCGCCTCCTTGACGAGCTGGGCCGCCTCCCTGGAATCGGCCCCAAGTCCGCCCAGCGAATCGCCTATCATCTCCTCGAGGCGGACGCGGAGGAGGCACGCAGGCTTGCGACAGCCATTCTCGAGGTCAAGCAGCAGGTGCATTTTTGCCCCGTGTGCTTCTCCTACGCCACCCGCGACACCTGTGACGTGTGCGCTGACGCCTCACGTGACCGCTCCTCGATCTGCGTGGTCTCGGAGCCTCGCGACGTCACGGCCATCGAGCGCACGGGCAGCCACCATGGCCTGTATCACGTCCTCGGCGGTGTCATCAGCCCCATGGACAAGATCGGGCCCGACCAGCTCCACGTTCGCGAGCTCCTCTCCCGTCTGGCGGACGATTCGGTGAGCGAGGTCATTCTGGCCACCAACCCTGACGTGGAGGGAGAGACCACGGCAACCTATCTCGCACGGGTCATCCATCCGCTCGGCGTGCGCGTGACGCGCCTTGCGAGCGGGTTGCCGGTGGGGGGAGATCTAGAATACGCTGACGAGGTGACCCTTGGCCGTGCCATCGAGGCGCGCCAAGAGGTCTAGCGGCACCTATGTGAAGGGACGACGAGAGATGTCGAATAGCCAGGAGCGGCGTCCGGCGCACGGAGCACGTCACGAGCGATCCTCCGCCGACTCCGAACGCCTCTCGACCATTCATGAGGGGCAGGGCGCGCGGGTGACCACGCGCGAGAATGCCTCCGAGGCAGCTGGTCGGGCGCGTCACAGCGCCGAGAAGCGCTATCGTGCCCGACACCCGGAGGCCCACCGAGCGCAGAGGGGCCCCGAGCGCAGTCATAAAAACGTTGCCCTCCTGGTTGGGGCGGCCATCCTGGGGCTCGTGCTCCTGTTCTTCGTGGTGCGCTGCGTTACCGCGGCGCTCACGCCAGGTCCCGCGGAGCAGGCCGCGCAGAGCACCGACCAGACTCAGCAAGATGCCACCGATCAAACCCAGCAGGATGCTCAGGACTCCACGAACGAGCAGGCCGAGACAAACGCATCGGTATCCTACCGCGGCTCATCCTATGCGCTCCAGACGCAGGAGGACGGTCTCTGGGGCCTCGTGCGCATCTCGTCAGACGGGACATCTGCCGCGCTCTTTAAGGTTGAGGGAGAACCCATCGCGCTCATGCGCCACGACGACACGATCCTCATCCCCGAGAACCGTGACGGTAGCTGGGACGTGGTGTGCTACGTGATCGACGCACATGCGGACGCGAGCTACGTGGTTGGTTCGGACGGTGCCATGGTTCAGGGCTCCTCCGAGGCCACGTCAGCCCAGCTCGACGATGCGACGATTCACGTCACGGACGCCATGGGCGCCTCTACGGATGTGGCCCTTGCGTAGCGGAGGACTCTGTCACTGACTTTTTTCAAATTTCCTCTTGCCTTGGACCCCAGAGGTGTGCGAGAATAACCCTCGCGCAAGGCGAACGGGGTATTAGCTCAGCTGGTTAGAGCGCCGGCCTGTCACGTCGGAGGTCGCGGGTTCGAGTCCCGCATATCCCGCCATTGCACGCTTCGGGGCCCTCTGGGCCCCTTTTTCTTTGAATTTCGAGCTCTCATCCGTCCGTGCCCGTTCCAGCCTCACTTTGCGGGGTGTCTCGAGCACACAATGCTCAAGGCGGGGTACCATATATCTCGTCATTTTTGAACGAGACCACAGGATGGGGAATGCAGACCAGCTCAGAGCAGCATGAGATTCGTAGCGTTGCGGTCTTCGACTTCGATGGCACCATCCTCGACGGTCAGTCCGGCGCCCTCCTCACGACGTATCTCTTCAGAAACCACATAATGTCGCTCGGCCGCGCGCTCAGGCTGGGATGGTGGGGCATACGTTACAAGCTTCACCTGCCGTATCGCCAGGACGAAGCGCGCGAGCTCGTCTTCGGAGCGCTCCTGAGTCGCCCGCACGACGAAGTGGACGCCCTCATGGTGCGCTTTCATGACGAGGTCCTGCTGCCACGCTATCGCCCGCAGGCCGTGGGCGAGGTCGCGCGCCGTAACGCGGAGGGAAACGTCACCCTTCTGGTTTCCGCCACCTTTGAGACCATAGCTGAGGCCGCGGGGCGCACCCTTGGTACGGACGGCGTCGTGGCAACGCAGATGGCGCATGACGCGAGTGGCTCTTACCTGGGCGTCGTTGAGGGTCCCGTGATTGCGGGAGCCGAGAAGTACCGTGCGGTCATGCGCTGGTGCGACGAGCGGCTCGGGGCTGGACGGTGGCTTCTCGCCTACGCTTACGGCGACCATCACACCGACAAGGACCTTCTCTCCCATGCGCAAGAGCCGTTCGCGGTCTGTCCGGGCAAGACCCTGCGCACGATCGCCAAGCAACGCGGCTGGAAAATTCTGGACTGGGACGCCTAGGGCGCCTTGCGCGTCGGACAAGGGGGAGCATGGACATTTCAAGAAAGACCGACTACGCCCTGCGCATGCTTGCGGAGCTCGTGAGCGATTCCGTGGGAGTCGTGTCCGTGCGCACGGCTGCGAAGGAGAACGAGATCCCCTACTCGTTTGCCCGCTCCATCCAGCACGACCTTGCCCTTGCGGGCATCGTCGAGAACACCCGGGGGGCAAGTGGCGGGATGCGTCTTTGTGTGGACCCGCACGAGACCACGCTGCTGCAGCTCGTCGAGGCGGTCCAGGGCCCCGTGGTCGTCTCGGCCTGTCTCTCGCTGCCCACGACGGGCGAGCCCTGCCCACGACGCCACAGCTGTCCCTTTAACCCCGTCTGGTGCAATGCCGAGCGCCTCCTGCGCTCGTTTCTCGCGTCAGTGACGCTCTACGAGCTCGTGGTCGAGAGGACCTCCCCCCTGTTCGAGGGCAGATTTCGCTTGGCCGGCGTGGAGGAGGCCCGCTCCGTGGCAAAGGACGCAAGGGAGGGGTAGCCCATGGTCGATGACGCCTCTCTCGCGGGCTTTCGCGCCACGGTGCGCACGCGGGGCGCCGAGCTCTATCGCGATCTGCCCTGGCGGCGCACGCGTGACCCGTATGCCATCTGGATCAGCGAGGTCATGCTTCAGCAGACGCAGACCACGCGTGTGGACGGGCGTTGGCAGCGCTGGCTCGAGCGTTTTCCCACGACCGACGCGCTGGCCTGCGCAGACGCCGCCGACGTGCTCGACGAGTGGCAGGGCCTTGGCTATAACCGCCGGGCGCTCGCCGTGCACCGTGCGGCTCAGACCGTCTCGCGGGCGGGTGGGCAGCTACCCTCGGAGGCCCCCCTTCTCCAGGCGCTTCCCGGCATAGGCCCCGCAACGGCAGCGGGCATCCGAGCCTTCGCCTTTGACCTGCATGCCGTTTACCTTGAGACCAACGTTCGCACGGTCTTTCTTCACGAGCTCTACCCCTCGGCTGACGGCGTGGCCGACTCTGAGCTCGTGCCGCTCGTGCGCGACACCTGCCCGGTCGATGACTCGGACCCTGCCGATGATCCGCGCACGTGGTACTACGCACTGCTCGACTACGGCGCCTACCTCAAGCGTACCGTGCCCAATCCGTCGCGGCGCTCGCGCACGCACGTGCGCCAGTCCCGCTTCGAGGGGTCACACCGCCAGAAGCGTGCCGAGTTGCTGCGCGTTCTCCTCGCTCGCAAGGGGGACGCCGCTGCCGGTGCGGATTTTGAGACAATCGTTCGCGAGCTCTCGCGCGAGGAGGAAGAGGCGGGTAGAGGACCCCTTGGTTCGGCGGATGTGCAGGCTCTGCTCGAGGAGCTCTCCGACGAGGGATTTTGTCATCGGGAGAATGACATTTGGCGCATCTAACTGATATAGTGTCCTAATACTGGGCGAGGGGCCCGGTATGACAGAGCGTTGATCCCTATGGGGACCGGAGAGAGGAGCATTATGGCTGTCGATTTTGAGAATTCGCAGACCAAGAAGAACCTCGAGGCTGCCTTTGCGGGCGAGTCTCAGGCTACGGTCAAGTACAGCTATTACGCCAGCAAGGCCAAGAAGGAGGGCTACGTCCAGATCGGTGACATCTTCACCGAGACCTCGGGCAACGAGCACCAGCACGCCAAGCTCTGGTTCAAGTACCTCCACGATGGGGACATCCCCGGAACCGTCGCCAACCTCGAGGACGCTGCGGCCGGCGAGAACTACGAGTGGACCGACATGTACAAGGGCTTCGCCGAGACCGCCAAGGAGGAGGGCTTCGCCGAGATCGCAGCCAAGTTCGCCCTGGTCGGCGGTGTCGAGAAGCATCACGAGGAGCGCTACCGCAAGCTCGTCGAGCGCGTCGAGAAGGGCGAGGTCTTCGCTCGTCCGGGCGTCAAGGTGTGGAAGTGCATCAAGTGCGGTCACCTGCACGTTGGTGCCGAGGCCCCCAAGATCTGCCCGGTCTGCGGCCACCCGCAGAGCTACTTCGAGGAGCAGGCGATCAACTACTAGATCGCGCTTCGTCATCTCCCGGGCACCCGTCTCGCTCGTTGCGAGGCGGGTGTTTTTTTCGGACAGGGGCCTTCTCGGCATCAATGGGCCCCTCTCAATGGGGGCAGAGGTTCGTAAAATACGCAGTCGCACGAGGCGAATCGTCTCACCGAGACCT
>CAYSIC010000004.1:84770-105898 GCA_964430985.1 uncultured Atopobium sp. | reverse complement strand
ACGGAACGGCATCCGAGACGCAACGATAGGTGCAACCATGGGCACCCGCGAGCTGACTCATCGTGGCCGTGATGTCCTCTCCCGTCGTGGAGGTGGGGTAGCGCGCGTCCACGGTTTGGAGGAAGCGGTCGCCCACCGTGCGAACGGTGCCCGCGATGCAGGTGAGCGGGCCGAACTTGTCGTCAACGGAGGCGATGCGCGTGGTGGTGCCGTCGGTGTCGGTGGTGAGGGCGCGCTGAAGCTCGAGGAAGGCACGCTCGGCCTTGCTGCAGATGCCCTGATCGAGCAGGTAGCGGGCGAGGATGCCGATGGCGTTGACGGTGCCCGCCGGGAGCGAGGCGTGGCCCCCCTTTCCCGTGGCGATCACGCGTACGAGTCCCGTGCCGGCATCTTCGAGGGCGATGTTGTCGGCGGCGGCCAGTTCGTCAAGCGTGGCGCGTACGAGTGCCGTAGCCTGGCCGGGAATGGCGTTGGGCACGGTGCCTCCGTTAAGCTCCACGATCTTCTCGCCGGCAATGGCAGATGAGGAGAACTCGCCGTGATAGACGCCCTTCTCGCCGCATATGAGCGGGAAGTCTGCGTCGGGGGAGAAGCAGAAGGCGGGCTCGGGATAGCGATCCAGGTAGTGAGCGACGTCGCCCATGCCCGTCTCCTCGTTGTTGCCGATGATGCAGCGCAGCGTGTACGGCAGATCGTGGCCGGCGGCAGCGCGGCGGGCAAAGAAGTGGCCTACGTAGAGCGAGAGCACGAAGGGGCCCTTGTCGTCGAGGACGCCGCGGCCGATGAGGTAGCCGTCCTTGCGGGTGACGTCGAGGGCGGGGTAGTTCCAGCCCAGGCCAAGGGGGACGATGTCGGTGTGGGCGATCGTGGCGACGTAGGTCTGAGGCCCAGAGGCTCCGGGCACGTCCCCGAAGCCGAGGTAGCCGTCGACGTTGGTGGTCTCAAGTCCTAGACGATCGGCGATCTTGATGCCCCCGAGCAGGGCCTCGTTGGCCTTGGGCCCCCAGGGCTTGCCGGGCTCGGCGTGCTCGAGGTCCTCGACCGACTCGATCTTCACAAGCGAGCGGATGTCTTCGACGACGTCCTCCCACACCTCGTCGACGTAGGCGTCGACGTCTGCCTTGAACTTCTCGTCTACCATGGGCCCTCCTCGGGTCGTGCGGCCGTTGTTTCGACGTCCATCTTAGCGTCTCGGAGGCGGGGGACATCTTGTGGCCTCCACCTGGGTGTCATTGTACGGGTCGCTTCATGTGTTTGCCTGCCGGGAGGCACGGCGACTGTCTCGTGGCACCCCCAGCCGTCTGATGTGGTGGAGCGCATGCGGCAACTCGAACTCAGATGACGTAGAGCAGGGCGGACAGCGTGATGCAGACGCTGCCGGCGAGCGTGAACAGATGGAAGACGAAGTGCAGGTAAGGAATCTGCTTGGGAATGTAGAAGAGCGCGCCCACGGTATAGCTGATGCCGCCGGACACAAGGAGCCAGAAGGCGGGCGTGGGCAGGAGCAACAGGAGGTCTTTGATGTGAAAGATGACGAGCCAACCCATGAGCACGTAGACGAGGGCCGCGAGCCATGCGGGCTGACGCTCGCGCAGAAGGACCTCGGCGGTGATGCCCATCGCCGCGATGACCCAGATGGCCACGGTGAGCCAGAAGCCGCCCCGGTCTGCGAGCGTGATGAGCGAGAAGGGCGCGTAGCTACCAGCGATGAGCAGATAGATGCCACAGTGGTCGAGTACGCGAAAGATCTTCTTGGCCGATTTGGGGGCGAGAGCGTGATAGAGCGTTGAGAACAGGTACTCCAGGATGAGCGAGACGCCCATGATCACGGCGGCGGCGAGTCTCATCCCCCCCGCCATGCGATAGGGCGGTCACGACAAGCAGCACGAGGGCCGCGATTGAGAGAAGGACGCCGACGCCGTGCGAGACGGAGTGGGCGATCTCTTCGCCGAGGGTGTAGGGACGAGGGACGGACTTTTTCTTCTTCTGCTTTTGAACTGCAGTTTCGCTGATCACGATCAGGCCTCTCTCGTTGGGCCAAGGGGCGCGGAGGTGCGGGGTACAATGGCCACGGTATCGGATAGGGAAGAGCATACGCTTCCCTTGCAGCCGGGGGAGACTGTCGTGAAGAAAACCACGTTCCTCGTGAACCTGATCGGGTGGATCCTCGTAGTCGTGGCCTGCGGTGCATTCGAGGCGTGGTATCGCGGTCTGGACAGCGAGGCGGGCCTCGCGGTCGTTCAGTCGGGCGTGCTCGTGCAGGTGATGGTCGTCCTCGCCGGCCCGGCGATCATGTTCTCGCTAGGGGCTCTCGCGGGCCTTCTCATTGCCTGGCTTAAGAAGATTAAGCTGCATCGCGCCGTGCGCGTGGCGCTGAGGGTGCTCGACGTCCTGGTTCTGGCCAACACGGTCCTTGCGTTCGTTCCCCTGCTGGCGGGCAATGCGGGAGGTTCCCTGTCCGCCTTCATGGTGGTGTTCGTGTTCATCTCGTTTGCGGTACCGGTGCTGCCCACGTTTCTCGGCTTCGCCTATGCGCTGAGCCTCGCCGGGGTGGACGAGACCAGAAAGCCGTTCATCACGGGGCCCTTCACACCCGACGAGGACGAGTAGACGAGCGAGCGACATGGTGAGAGATGCTGCTCGCTACAAGGTTCTGTGTGGAGCTTAAACCAAAAAGGTGCTACTGGAGTGCACCTATGCGCGATAGGAGAAGGTCACGGAATTCGAAGAGGCATCGAAACGGGCCCTTGCGTTCAGAGACGCGAGGGACTGGGCACAGTTTCACAACCCAAAGGACCTTGCCATCTCAATCAGTCTGGAGGCCTCTGAGCTCCTGGAGGTGTTCCAGTGGTCTGGTCCCGATGTCGAGGTGAAGAAAAAACGCGCGATGGTGGCAGAGGAGCTTGCCGACGTGATTATCTACTGCGTCTACCTCGCCGATTGCGCAAACCTTGATATAGCTGAGATCGTTGATAGCAAGCTTGACGCTAACGAGAGAAAGTATCCGGTCCAAAAGTCCAAGGGAAATTCGAGAAAGTATACCGAGCTATGACTTTGATTCCTACATCGGTCTCTGCCAGACAACCGACGGGAGCCCCCTTTATCATTGAGACGGTTCCCTTCAGATACGGGGAGCGTCAGGAGCTGTATACGGTAGATCTTGTCGAAGACCGCATATACAACTGGCCAATGGTTTACATATTGTCCAACAAGGACACCGCTTATGTGGGGCAGACGACGAGCGCCGCCACTCGAATGACCCAGCATGGCGCTAATGAGGAAAGAAAAGATTTCACCACGACGAACCTGATCTTCAACGAGGAGTTCAACTCGTCGGTCATCACGGACTATGAGCATCGGCTGATTGGCCTCATGCATGCCGACGGACAGTATCGGCTGACCAACAAGAACGCCGGCATGACGGACACGAACTACTTTTCGAAGACACAGTATGACGAAATGTTCCTCGATCTTTGGAATGAGCTACGCAAGAGAGATCTTGCCGTGCATACCATTGACGAGATTGAGGAGTCAGAGGTTTTTAGGTACTCGCCCTATAAGGGCCTCACGCCTGACCAGAGGGTGGCTCTCGATCGGATACTCTCCGTTATTCGCTGCAGAGCAGGGGCCCCTTACCCGATTGTGGTCCAGGGGATGCCTGGAACGGGAAAGACCATCCTAGCCGTCTATCTTCTCAAGCTCCTCAAGGACGACCCTCGTTATCGAGGCATGAACATAAAAATTATCGAACCTGTGACTTCGTTGAGAAACACCCTGCGGCACGCTCTCAAAGATGTCGGGAACCTTTCGCCCGACGACGTCATCGGTGCCGCCGATCTCATAAAGCCTTCCCATGGATATGTCTCGGGCAAAAAACAATGTTTTGACATACTGCTCGTGGACGAGTCTCATAGACTTAAGCGTAGGGTCAACCTAGGCTCGCAATTTCATAATTATGATGTGGTGAACCAAACGCTCGGACTTGGACATGAGGCAACGCAGCTCGACTGGATACTTGATCAGGCGAGGCTCCCGGTTCTCTTTTACGACCCACTGCAAGTAGTGGGACCGTCCTGTATTGAGTCTGAGAGGATTGCGAACCTGCTCGGGGACTCCGTAAAACGACCCATTAGGCTTGACAGTCAGATGCGGGTAAAGGGCGGCGAGGACTATCTGAAGTACATCCTTGCTGTTCTTAATGGAAGAGATCCCGACTCCCGCACGTTTGCGGGCTATGAGCTCGTGCTCCATGACGACTTCTCTGACTTTGTCGGCAGCTTTGAGAGGAAGCTCTCGAAGCACGAGCTGACGAGACTGATTGCCGGCTATGCCTGGAAGTGGAGAACGAAGAGGGACGAGGCCCCCTTTGACATCACGATCGATGGGGTTGGACTGCGCTGGAACTGCACCTATGACAACTGGGTGGGAAAGGGCTTCGATCGTCCTGCCGTTGCTCACGAAGTCGGCTGCATCCATTCCATTCAGGGCTATGATCTGAGCTACGCCTACGTCATCATCGGCAATGATCTTGAGCTCGACACCAAAACAGGTAGGCTCAGGGCAAACAAGAGCAGGTACTTTGACAGAAACGGCTATGCTACAGCCAGTCCGGAGGAGCTGACTCGCTACCTCATTAATATCTACTATGTCCTTCTTACGCGGGGAATTTTTGGAACGCACGTCTACGTGGAGAATGAGGCGCTTAGAGAGTATCTGCAAAAGTATTTTTAACCACAGCCCTCTTTTGGGCCGGGGTCTTCAAAAGCGCGCCGGAAATGTTTCCGGCGCGCTACTGTTGTGTGGATGAGGCCATGTCTATGCAATAGTGCCTTCATAAGCGCTCGACGTGGGCGCCGGAACAGGGGAGGCATTATGGCACGGCACGAGGCTGCAGGCGTTCGAGCGAGCGAGTGCGCAATGGCGCGCGGTTTTCTCGGCGGCTCTGAGCTTCTAGCCCTTGGCCTGGATCTTACCCTCCTGCTATCCAACGCGCGCTAGGACGTTATCGCCTCTTGCGCGCGTGACTCGGGGTCGTCGGACGTAGCCGGCGGCATGTCCTGCATCGCAGCCTTTTCTCGTGACATCGCACGGCCTTCCCTTCTCGCCAGGGGCGCCCCTTCGAGAGGCGCACGAACGATGGGACACACCATGACCAGGAAGATTCAGATTTTTGACACCACCCTGCGCGATGGCGAGCAGTCGCCCGGAGCCTCCATGAACACGGAGGAGAAGCTTGTCATTGCCCGGCAGCTCATCCGCCTGGGCGTGGACGTGATCGAAGCGGGTTTTCCCATCTCGAGTCCCGGTGACTTTCGCTCCGTGTCCGAGATAGGCCGTCTGGCCGGTGATGATTGCGTGGTCTGCGGCCTCACGCGTGCCGTTGACAAGGATATCGACTGCGCGGCCGAGGCCCTCAAGAGCGCCAAGCGCCCGCGCATCCACACGGGCCTTGGCGTGTCCCCGAGCCATCTTCGCGAGAAGCTCCACATTAGCGAGGAAGAGTGCATCGAGCGAGCGACCCACTGCGTGACCTACGCCAAGCGCTACGTGGACGACGTGGAATTTTACGCTGAGGATGCCGGCCGCTCAGACCAGGGCTTTCTCATCCGCGTGGTTCAGGCCGCCGTCAACGCCGGCGCCACCGTGGTCAACATCCCCGACACCACGGGCTACTCCATGCCGGAGGACTTCGGCGCGCGCATCAAGAGCCTCGCAGAAAACGTCATCGGTATAGAGAACGTGAGCATCGCGGTCCATACCCACAACGACCTGGGAATGGCTACGGCACTTGCCCTTCAGGGCGTGAGAAACGGCGCCACCCAGGTGGAGTGCACCATTAACGGCCTGGGCGAGCGTGCTGGCAACACCGCGCTCGAGGAGGTCGTCATGGCTATCAAGATGCATGGTAGCGAGCTCGACGCCCACACTGGCATCATGACTCGCGAGCTCACGCGCGCGAGTCGTCTGGTGAGTCGCATTACGGGCATGAACGTGCAGGCCAACAAGGCCATCGTGGGTGCCAACGCCTTCGCGCACTCCTCGGGAATCCATCAGGATGGCGTTCTCAAGGCGCGCGGCACCTACGAGATCATCGATCCCGTCGACGTGGGCGCGGCCGGCTCCGAGATCGTCCTTTCGGCCCGCAGCGGCCACGCGGCGCTGCGCCACCGTCTCTCCGAGCTGGGCTACACCTTCATCGACTCCGAGTTCGATGAAGTCTACCAGCGCTTCCTTGAGATCGCGGACCAAAAGAAGGAGATCTACGACGAGGATCTCGAATCGATGGCCCAGGAGCGCCAGCGCGAGGTGGCTGCCGTCTACACGCTTGACGCCTTGCAGGTGAGCTGCGGAAACCCGCTCGTCCCCACAGCCACCGCGACCATCACCGACGAGGTGGGCGCCACGCACGTGGTCTGCGCGACGGGCTCGGGACCCGTGGATGCCTCTTACAAGGCCATCGACAAGGTCGTGGCGGTCCACGGTGACCTCTCCGAGTTCTCGGTCAAGGCCGTTACGCGTGGCATTGACGCTATCGGCGAGGTCACGGTTCGCATTACCGCGGACGACGGACGCGTCTACACCGGTCGCGGCGCGGACAACGACATCATCGTGTCGAGTGCGAAGGCGTACGTGAACGCCATCAATCGGATGATCCAGACGGCGCGCGCGAAGGAAGGCAAGTAGGGTTCGGAGCGACCGCCGCGTCCCCGCGCGCAGTCTTTGCGCAGCAAATTGTTTGAGCACGGGGATAAGGACCCCAACCCACAGGAGGGAAGAGACATGGCACAGACTATGGCCGAGAAGATACTTGCGGCGCACGCGGGGCTCAAGGAGGTCGTACCGGGCCAGCTCGTCGAGTGCGACCTGGACCTCGTGCTCGCCAACGACATTACGGCGCCTCTCGCCATCAGGACCGTGCGCGAGATTGGCGCGGGTGTCTTCGACGAGGGCAAGATTTGTCTCGTGCCTGACCACTACGCTTCCAACAAGGACATCAAGAGCGCCGAGCAGACCAAGATCATGCGCGACTTCGCCCACGAGATGAGCATCACCCACTATTTCGAGCAGGGATGCATGGGTATCGAGCACGCGCTTCTGCCCGAGCGCGGCATCGTGGTTCCGGGCGACCTGGTGATCGGCGCCGACTCCCATACCTGTACCTACGGTGGCATAGGGGCCTTTTCCACGGGCGTGGGCTCCACGGATGCCGGCGTGGGCATGGCCACCGGGCGCGCCTGGTTCAAGGTGCCCGAGACCATCCGCATCGAGGTTGAGGGAGAGCTGTCGGCAGGTGCCACGGCCAAGGACATCATCCTCTACGTGATCGGGCTTATCGGCGTCGATGGAGCGCTCTACCAGGCAATGGAGTTTACGGGGTCCACGATCGAGAGCCTTTCGGTCGAGGGGCGTCTGACCATTGCCAACATGGCCATCGAGGCGGGCGGCAAGGCGGGCCTGTTTGAGGTCGACGAAAAGTGTCGTGACTACGTGAGCCGACGCAGCCAGCGCGCGATCGTCGAGTACCATCCAGATCCCGACGCCCACTACAAGCAGGTCCTGCACATCGACGCAGCGGACATCGTGCCCATGGTATCGTGGCCGCATCTGCCCTCCAACACCCATCCGGTCGCCGAGAGCCGCCACATCACGATTGACCAGGCCGTCATCGGATCGTGCACCAACGGCCGGATTGAGGACATGCGCGCGGCGGCCGAGGTCCTGTGCGGCCGCACGGTCAACGATAACGTGCGCTGCATCGTGATTCCTGCGACCCAGGGCGTCTGGCTCGAGTGCGTCCACGAGGGTCTCATGGACATCTTTGTGAACTCCCACTGCGTGGTCTCCACGCCTACCTGCGGACCCTGTCTCGGTGGCTACATGGGCATACTCGCCGCCGGCGAGCGATGCGTCTCCACGACCAATAGAAACTTTGTTGGAAGGATGGGCGATCCGACCTCGGAGGTCTACCTTGCGAGTCCGGCGGTCGCTGCGGCGTCAGCCATCGTGGGTCATATTGCCCTGCCCTCTGATTTGTAGTCAGCAGCTGCGGCGAGGGCGGCCTCTTATCCCCACGCGCAGTTTTTGCGCAGCAAACTGTCTGAGGGCGGGGACAAGGGACTGTCCCCACGTGAAGTTATGGAGGTATCTATGCAATTCAGGGGAACGGTCTTTCGGTATGGTCGAGACGTGGACACGGACGTCATCATCCCGGCACGGTATTTGAACACATCAGATCCCAAGGAGCTCGCCAAACACTGCCTGGAGGATTTGGACGACACGTTCACAACGCGCGTCAAGCCGGGTGACATCATCGTGGCCGACGAGAACTTCGGGTGCGGGTCGTCGCGCGAGCACGCGCCGGTGGCCATCAAGGCGGCGGGGGTGTCGTGCGTGATCGCCAAGAGCTTCGCGCGCATCTTCTATCGCAACTCGATCAACATGGGGCTGCCCATCCTCGAGTGCCCGGAGGCGGCTGCGGCCATCTCTGAGGGAGATGTCGTCTCCGTGGATGCCGACACGGGAACCATCGTGGACGAGACGAACGGCACGACCTTCTCGGCTGCGCCGTTTCCCCCGTTCATCCAGGAGATCATCAGTGACGGTGGCCTGGTCGCGCGCACGAAGCGCGTGCTGGCACAGAAGCAGGGGGAGTAGCGCATGGCTTCAAGGACGTATCGCATCTGCACGCTGCCGGGAGACGGCATTGGCCCCGAGATCATCGTCGAGGCCAAGAAGGTGCTCGCGGCCATGGGGCCTCGACACGATGTCGAGTTCGTTTGCGTCGATCAGCTCATCGGCGGGGCCGCCATTGACGCCACGACCGAGTCGGGCGGACCCGTCTCGGCGTTGCCGGACGCCACGCTTGAGGCCGCCCGTGCTTCGGATGCCGTGCTGCTGGCGGCCGTCGGCGGACCCAAATGGACCAACACGGACGCTGGCGCGGTCCGTCCCGAGCAGGGGCTTCTCGCCATCAGGAAGCAGCTCGGCCTCTATCTCAACCTGCGTCCGGTTCGCATGTTCCGCGCGCTTGTGGGGGCCTCGTCACTCAAGCCCGAGCTGCTCGAGGGGGTCGACCTTCTAATCGTGCGCGAACTCACGGGAGGGCTCTACTTTGGTGCTCACGAGCGGGAGTGGGGCATCGAGGGTGCTGGCGCGAACGGCATGCGTGGAGAGCTCGCGCGAGACACGATGGAATACTCCGAGTACGAGGTCGACCGCGTGGTGCGCTGGGCCTGTCAGGCCGCCAGTCGCCGGCGCGGATGGGTCTGCTCAGTGGACAAGGCAAACGTGCTCGAGACCTCGCGCATGTGGCGCGAGGTCGCTCACGCGGTGGCCGCGGAGTTTGATGGGGTCACGCTCGAAGACATGTACGTGGACAACGCGGCCATGCAGCTCGTGGCCAACCCGGCTCAGTTTGACGTGATCGTGACCGAGAACACCTTTGGTGACATACTGTCCGACGAGGCCAGCATGCTCACAGGTTCGCTTGGCATGCTCGCGTCGGCGAGCCTGGGAGACGGCGTGGCCCTCTACGAGCCGAGTCACGGCTCGGCGCCCGACATCGCGGGGCAGGGGATTGCCAACCCGATCGCGCAGGTCCTCTCGGTCGAGCTCATGCTGCGCTACAGCTTTGGCATGGACGAGGCCGCCGATGAGCTCTCGGCTGCGGTGACGCGCGTGCTCGATGAGGGCTGGCGCACCGTTGACATCGCCGACGAGTCCACCAGTGTCGACCACATTCTGGGCACCTGTGCGATGGGGGACAAGATCGTCGGTGCCCTCGGCTAGGACCGTACCGTTTCTCGTGCGCCTTAGCCTCCTGTTGGATTGGGGAGCCTGCTTGATATAAAGGGGCGCTGCTGCGGTATCCTGCCTCGCGGGCCTTCCCTTGCTGGTCGAGGGGAGGCCCTTTTTGTCGTGGAGAATCGAAGCCTCTCTCAATCGAGGGGCTGCGGGGAGGGGCTGCTCGTGCGCTGCACTTCACTCGGCAGCACGCCGTCTTGGGGCATGATGGTCGGCTATGATTCCAAGGGAACACAGGCCGGTCGCCCGACGGCGACCAGAGAGGAGCGCACGTGACCTACGACTTCACCTCCATCATGGAGCGCCGTGGCAAGGACGCCATCGCGCTGGACGCGTTGGGCACCGGCGGCTCTGCTCCTGAGCCGCCCGACGAGGGCTTCGATCCCATCCCCATGTGGATCGCCGATATGAACTTTCCCACGGCTCCCTCAATCACGCGGGCCATCGTCGAGCGCGCCCAGCACCCCGCCTTCGGGTACTTCGATCCGCGCGACAAGTACTACCAGGCCATTATTGATTGGCAGCAAGATCGCAACGGGGTCAAGGGCCTCGAGGTTCACCATATCGGCTACGAGAACGGCGTGCTCGGAGGTCTCGTCTCGACGCTCACGGCATTCGCCGCCCCCGGCGACTCCGTGCTGCTGCATAGTCCCACCTACATCGGCTTTACGCACAGCATCGAGGATAACGGCTACAAGGTCGCGCTCTCGCCGCTCGTGCTCGACGCCGACGGCGTGTGGCGCATGGACTACGAGGACATGGAGCGAAGACTCGCCGAGAATCACATCCACGTCGCGGTGTTCTGCTCGCCGCACAATCCCTGTGGGCGCGTTTGGGAGCGTTGGGAGATCGAGCGGGCCCTGGAGCTCTATCGGAAGTACGATTGCGTGGTCATTTCAGACGAGATCTGGTCCGATATCGTGCGCCCGGGCGTGCGACATACGCCTACGCAGAGCGTGAGCGAGGACGCCCGTCGACGCACCGTGGCCCTCTACGCGCCGTCCAAGACCTTCAACCTCGCGGGACTCATTGGGAGCTACCACATCATCTACGATGACTATCTACGCGATCGCGTGTGCTCGAAGGCGGCCAAGACTCACTACAACACGATGAACGTGCTCTCCATGCACGCGCTCATCGGTGCATACGGCGACGAGGGGCGTGCCTGGCTCGACGAGCTCAACCAGGTCATCGCGGATAACGTGGACTGGGCGTGCGACTATGTGGCCAAGCATTTCGAGGGCGTGCGTGTGAGCAGGCCCCAGGGCACCTACATGCTGTTCCTCGACTGCGCCGCGTGGTGCCAGGCGCACGGGCGCGACATCGGCTGGGTCGAGCACGCCGCTTGGCGCGTGGGCGTGGACTGGCAGGACGGCCGGGCCTTCCACGGCCCCTGCCATGTGCGCGTGAACCTTGCGCTGCCGCTCGCGCGCGTGCAGGAGGCGTTCGAGCGACTCGACGCGCACGTCTTCAACGCATAGGGTTCCTCGCGCGCCTGACGGCCTTCTCGGCACGGCTTCTCCCGAGGGAATCATGCCTATCCCGCGGGTCGAACGGGGGGCGGGGCGGGGCAATGCGAGTCCCCGTCCCGGCGCCCCGCCCTACAAGAACTTCCCGTGGCGAAGGACGTAGAGGTGCTTGACGAGCGCCAGGACGCAGACGTAGCCCACGATGACTCCGGCGAGCAGGGCGAAGTAGCTCGCGGGCAGCGCCGTGAAGTCGAGTGCGGTGGCAATGGGCGTGAACGGTAGAACGGTGGCGAGCGCGATTCCCACGAGCCCTAGCACAGTGAGCGGTGTCGCGGCGCGGCTGTCCAGAAACGGGCGACGCGTCGTGCGCATGAGGTGGACGGCGAGCGTCTGAGACCACATGCTCTCGATGAACCAGCCAGACTGGAACACGGCCACGAAGACAGCCTGCCCCGTGGCATCGAGGGCTCCCCAGGCTCCGCCCGCCACCGCAGGGCAGATCCAGAAGAAGAGCGCGGCAAACGTAAGGATGTCGAACAGCGAGCTCACGGGACCCATCCAAAGCATGAAGCTCTTGACCGAGGAGCTGTCCCAGCGGCGCGGGGTGCGCACGAGCTCGTCGTCGACGCTGTCCCAGGGCAGCGCCGTGCAGGTGAGATCATAGATAAGGTTCAAAAGGAGCAGCTGGACCGGTCCCATGGGCAGGAACGGCAGCAGGGTCGCGGCCGCGATTACCGAGATGATGTTGCCGAAGTTGGAGCTCACGGTCATCTTCACGTACTTGAACATGTTGGCCAGCGTGCGGCGTCCGCAGATGATGCCGCGCTCGAGGACCATGAGGTCCTTCTCGAGCAGGATGATGTCGGCGGCCTCGCGGGCAACGTCGACTGCGGAGTCCACAGAGACTCCGCAGTCGGAAGCCCCCATCGCGGCTGCGTCGTTCGCGCCGTCGCCCATGAAGCCCACGACGTGCCCGAGGTCACGCAGGGCGCTCACAACGCGTGCCTTGCTCGCCGGTGCCAGCTTGGCAAAGACCGAGGTCTGCTCCACGCGGCGAGTGAGCTCGGCGTCGTCCATGGCCTCGACCTCGGAGCCCGTGAGTACGCCCTCGACGGGAATGCCTATGGTCTCGCACACATAGACGGCCACGCGCGAGGAGTCCCCGGTTAGGACCTTCGTCGACACCCCGTGCTCGTCCAACGCCTTGACCGCCTTCGCTGCCGTCTCCTTGGGCGGGTCAAGAAATGCGAGATAGCCCACGAGGACCATGTCCCTCTCGTCAGCGGTGGTGAGCTGGTCGGTCCCGGCCGGCTCGTCCTTGAGGGCGACGCCCAGCACGCGCATGCCCCGCTCGGAGAGGCCCGCCGCGCGCGCCATGACCGTGCGCTCGAGCTCGGGCGTGAGCGGCTCGCGACTTCCATTGAGCTCAACCTGACTGCAGACGGAGAGAATCTCCTCGATGGCTCCCTTGCAGATCATGTGGGTGTGGCCCGCCTCATCTTCCACCACGACGCTCAGACGGCGGCGCTCGAAGTCGAAGGGGAGCTCGTCGACGAGGACGTAGCGATCGCAGAGCTCCTCGGCGCCGTCGTCCTCCTCGAGCGCCCGGCGGATGATGGCGGAGTCGATGAGGTTCTTGACACCGGTCTCGAAGAAGCTGTTGAGAAAGGCGACGCGCAGCACGCGCACGTCTCTGTTGCCCTGCACGTCGAGGTGGCGTTCCAAGATGACGCGGTCCTCGGTCAGGGTGCCGGTCTTGTCGCAGCAGAGCACGTCAATGGCGCCCAGGTCAGAGATTGCATCCAGGCGCTTGACGATGACTCGGTCCTCAGAGAGGTCGACGGCCCCCTTGCCCAGGCAGACGGTCACGAGCATCGGCAGCATCTCGGGCGTGAGGCCCACGGCCACGGCCAGCGAGAAGAGTAGCGCGTCGAGCCAGTTGCCCTTGGTGAGGCCCGAGATCAGAAACACCGCGGGCACTATGACGACCATGAGCCCCACGAGCAGGCGGCTCGTGGAGGCGATGCCCGCGTCCGACGCGGTCTGGCGTGCGGTGGCCGCATGGGGGCCAAGGGAGCCGGTGGCCTCGCCGAGCAGCGTGCGCTCACCGGTGGCCACCACAACCCCGGTGGCGGTGCCCGAGATCACGGTGCTGCCGAGAAACACGAGGCTCTCGAGGTCGGTCACGGCAGCGTCGGCGGCAGCGTCTCTGGTGACCTCCAGGCGCTTCTCGACCGGGATAGACTCCCCCGTGAGCGATGACTGGCTCACAAAGAGGTCCCGCGTCTTGAGAAGTCGCAGGTCAGCAGGGACGATGTCGCCGGAGCAGAGGTGCACGACGTCTCCGACCACGACCTCGTCGAGGGGAATCTCGGAGCGGCCGACGTCGGCGCGTTCGACGTTGCAGGTGGTCTCGATCATCTCGGCCAGGGCGGCGGCGGCGTTACCGCTGCGCTCGTTTTGGACGAAGCGAAGGATGCCCGAGACGAGCACCATAAGGCCAATGATCGCGGGGGTGGTGAGGCTGCGCTGCGACGAATCGACGAAGGCCCAGTCCGTGAGCACGGACACGATGGCGATGACGATGAGGATGTAGGTGAAGGGGTCGGCAAAGGCGCCGATCACGCGACGAGGCAGCGCCGGGCGCTCGGTGTGGGCCATGCGGTTCTCGCCCCAGAAGGAGCGCATGGCCTCGACCTCGTCTGCGGCGAGTCCATGCGGATGGGCCCCGAGCTCGTCGAGCACCTCGGCGCCGGAGAGCCCAGCCACGTGTTGCAGCCATGAGCGCCCGGAGACGGTCGTGCGCTGGCTCTGGTTCTTGCTCTCGTGCGCCAAGGTGCGCGAGAGGAGGGTGGTCAGAAGCATTGCGCCACCTCGCATTCCCGGGAGAACAAAAAGGGGCCGCCATGAGGCAGCCCTTGGGGGTGTGCATGTTACAAGCTAGGCACGGCGGCGCTCGCTCTCCCGTGCGACGGGCGCCTCTCCCTCGGACTGATGAATCGGTAAGTTGTGACTGTCACCGTCACTCATGGGGAGGGCACCTCCTCTAATCGCCCCGGACCGTGTCTTCATCCTAGTCTCTCGCCGTCCGCGGAGCAAGCGACCTAATAAGTGATCGTGCCTCTGGTTTGGTCGGATCAGGCGTTGCCGTGCTTCGTCTGACACGCATCCGCGGTTCACCTTGCCGAGGTGAGAGAAGTCCTAGGCATCCGTCTCGTGTTCATAGGCCATCTGGTCAGCTTGCCCCTCCGTCAGATTGACGCGGACGAGCAGCCCCCTATTTCCGTGCTGGGAGCCCTCTCATTCAAGCCTAGCGAGAAAAATGTCAAGGATGAGGGGGTCGCTCGTGGCGGGGACGCTCAGCTGTGTCGCGCCTCAGGGGCGAGCGCCAAAAGCTGCTCGTTGATCCATCGTTTCATCTGCGGTGAGAGCTGGTTCTTCTTGTGGCGCTCCTTTCCGTAGGAGATCAGATCGTCGGCGGTCGCGAGGATGCCACAGCTCCCGGTGATGGACTTTGCCTGCTCGGCCATGAGCGTCAGCGCTTGGGGCTTGACTCGGTCCGATACGTGGATCACCTTGCCGTCGGTAACGATGCCTCCCCTGAAGGGGAGCAGGGTGAGCAGCATGAGGGAGGGGACGGTGTGGACGAACTCCTCGGGGCGGCTCCTCACCCCCGCCACGGAGAAGATGCGATCCGCGTTCATGTAGAAGGTCCCCTCGCGGCTCGCCGACACGCACGTGAAGAGGTCGTGCACGGCGTAGGTCCACGGGCGGATGACGTCGAGCTGATCCGAGGCGACCCCGAGCGGGTTCGTGCGCACGTAGGCGTCGATGAGCTCCCGGTGGTCCCAGAGGGCCTCGCTCACAACGCTTCCCTGGTCCATGAGGCGTCGGTCGCCCCCATCGAGCATGATCCTCTCGTCGTCGAAGATGCCCAGAGTGCGGTTGGCGTAGGTGAGAAGCCCATTGATGCTCCGATAGAAGAGGTTTGCCTCTTCCTCGGTAACGAGTGCGTAGGGCGTGCGCACGAGATCTGCCATGCGCCCGCTATCCCCCCAGTACATCCTCATGCCGGTCTCCTGTCGCTCGTGGTGAGGACCCATGCTAGCGAGGGGGAGGACGCGTTGTCCGACGGGTGTCTGGCCGCTCTCTTACGGACGAGCTGACAGGGCCCATGAGAGATATAAAGTTCGATTCTTGTTACGTAGGCGGAGACATTTGAGCCGCCAGCGGCAGGGAGACCGCAGCGATATGCGTGCGACTGTCGTGCGGGGTGCCTTTATGAGCTCCCAAGGCCTTCCCGATGCCGTCTCGTGCAAAGGATGGGGGCGAGTTCTTGATGCAGAGGGGGCTTCTCATCCACCGCGGGCGGATGAGAAGCCCGCACGCGGAGTCCCTCTCACATCAGAGACCTGCCCCCATCCAGCGAAGGGACATGCGTTGGCTCGCGCACCTACCCCATCTCGTGCGTGGAGAAGACCGGGTCATCCTGCCACCAGACCACGTCGGGACCGGCGGTCTCGAGCGTGGCGGGCACGTCGATGAGCCGTTGGTTGGATGAGCCGCGGAAGCGCAGGGAGATGTCGTATCTCTCCTGCATGAAGGGGCCGTCTACAAGTACGTCGAGCGTGTCGAGAATCCGATCAGTCACGTCTCCGAGGTTCCACGCGCCGCCAGGAGCGAGCTGCTCGAAGGTGTGTCCCGAGTAGAGCCAGATGGACTTTTCGGACCCGAACCGGTCGCGTACGCGCTCAAGGAAGCCCACAAGGCCCTCCTGGTTCTCGGCCTCCATGGGCTCTCCGCCCAAGATCGAGAGTCCGCCTACGTATGCTGGCTCGAGCGAAGCCACGATCTTCTCCTCGACCTCGACCGTGAACGGATGCCCCGCCGAGAAGTCCCACGCCTCCTCGTTGAAGCAGGACGGGCAATGTAACCGACATCCTGACACGAACAACGTCGTCCTCACGCCCACCCCGTTGGCAATATCACAGTATTTGATATTAGCGTAGTTCATCTCATGTCCTTAGAACCTCGACCAAGCCTGGGGTGGGGCGCACGGAGAAGACCAACGTCCCGTGCTGCATAGAAGTGTGCGCGCGGGGTCAGGCCATGGGCCCCGCGCGTAGTTTTTGTGCCAGCAAACTGTTTGAGCGCGGGGCTATGGCCTGACCCCGCGCGTCCCTACAGGTGCAGCACGCGGTCCTTGATCTCCTCCGTGCGACCCTGGTTCCAGAACTGAGTGCCTATGTAGCCGCAGGTGCGACGAGCCACGTTCATCTTGGATTGATCGCGGTTGCCGCAGTTGGGGCACTCCCAGACGAGCTTTCCGTCGTCCTCCACGATCTTAATCTCGCCGTCATAGCCGCACGCCTGGCAGTAGTCGCTCTTGGTGTTGAGCTCTGCGTACATGATGTGGTCGTAGATGTACTGCATGACGGAGATGACGGCCTCGAGGTTGTCCTGCATGTTGGGGACCTCCACGTAGGAGATTGCTCCGCCGGGAGAGAGGCGCTGGAACTCGCTCTCGAACTGCAGCTTGGTGAAGGCGTCGATCTCCTCGCTCACGTGAACGTGATAGCTGTTGGTTATGTAGCCCTTGTCCGTGATGCCCTCGATGATGCCGAAGCGGCGCTGGAGGCACTTGGCGAACTTGTAGGTCGTGGACTCGAGCGGGGTCCCGTAGAGCGAGTAATCGATGTTCTCGGCGGCCTTCCACTCGTTGCACTTGTCGTTCATGTGCTGCATGACGGACAACGCGAACGGTGTGGCCTCGCGGTCGGTGTGGCTGTGGCCGGTCATGGCCTTGACGCACTCGTAGAGGCCTGCGTAGCCAAGGCTGATCGTGGAGTAGCCACCATAGAGGAGCTTGTCGATCTTCTCTCCCTTGTCCAGGCGCGCGAGCGCGCCGTACTGCCACAGGATGGGCGCAGCGTCGGAGAGGGTGCCGAGCAAACGCTCGTGGCGGCAGCGCAGGGCGCGGTGGCAGAGCTCCAGGCGCTCGTCGAAGATCTCCCAAAAGCGCTCCACGTCACCCTTGGCCGAGAGCGCCACGTCAGGCAGGTTGATGGTCACGACGCCCTGGTTGAAGCGGCCGTAGTATTTAGGCTTGCTCGGATCGTAGCTGCCGGCCTTGGCCACGTTGTCGTAACCGTTGCCCGAGCGGTCGGGCGTGAGGAAGGAGCGGCAGCCCATGCAGGTGTAGACGTCGCCCTCGCCCTCGACCTCGCCCTTGGAGAGCTTGTACTCCTTCATCTTCTTCTCGGAGATGTAGTCAGGCACCATGCGGCGGGCGGTGCACTTGGCCGCAAGCTTGGTGAGGTAGAAATACGGCGTGCCCTCGGCCACGTTGTCCGGCTCGAGGACGTAGATGAGCTTGGGGAAGGCCGGCGTGATCCAGACGCCCTCCTCGTTCTTGACGCCCTGATAGCGCTGGCGCAGCATCTCATCGATGCACAGGGCGAGGTCCGCCTTCTCCTGCTCGTTTTTGGCCTCATTGAGGTACATGAAGACGGTGATGAACGGCGCCTGTCCGTTGGTGGTCATGAGGGTGACGACCTGGTACTGAATGGTCTGGACGCCGCGCGAGACCTCTTCGCGCAGGCGCTTCTCCACGATCTGGTTGAGCTTCTCCTCGCTCGGGTGGGCGTCGATGGCCTCCATCTCGGCCGCGACCTGGCGGCGAATCTTCTTGCGGGAGACGTCCACGAACGGCGCGAGGTGCGTGAGCGAGATGGACTGGCCGCCGTACTGGCAGGAGGCCACCTGCGCGATGATCTGCGTGGCGATGTTGCAGGCCGTCGAGAAGCTGTGCGGGCGCTCGATGAGCGTGCCCGAGATGACGGTGCCGTTCTGGAGCATGTCCTCGAGGTTGATGAGGTCGCAGTTGTGCATGTGCTGCGCGAAGTAGTCGGAGTCGTGGAAGTGGATGATGCCCTCGTTGTGGGCATCGACGATTTCGGAGGGCAGCAGCTTGCGCATGGCAAGGTCCTTGGAGACCTCGCCGGCCATGTAGTCGCGCTGGACCGAGACGACGGTGGGGTTCTTGTTGGAGTTCTCCTGCTTGACCTCCTCGTTGTTGCACTCAATCAGCGAGAGGATCTTGTCGTCGGTGGTGTTCTTCTGGCGCTTCTGGTTCTGCACGTAGCGATAGATGATGTAACGGCGGGCCACCTCGAAGTGGTCGAGGGCCATGAGCTGATCCTCGACGAGGTCCTGAACCTCCTCGACTGTGACCGTGTGGCCGGCCTCGAGGCACTCGTCAGTGACGTTGAGCGAGGAGAACTTGATCTCGCGCTCGGTGAGGCGTTCGGTGGCGGAGACCTCAAGATTGGCCGCGCGGATGGCGTTCTCAATCTTGCTGACGTCGAACGTGACCTCTGAACCATTGCGCTTGATGATCTTCATGGCGAGCCCCTTTACCGCATCTAAATAAAGTCATTTTCACTACTATACACACAACTTATGGTGGTTAATAGCAATAAGTATACAAGATATTGTTGATAACCTGTATAAAGATACAAACTCGTGTCGATAAGCCATCGTCGCTGCAGGTAGAGCAATGCTCTTGGAATAAGCTTTTTCCTATATCCACGAGTCGGTCTCCCGTTCGCTCGTGGAGGTTTGGTTGGGCTAGAGTTACCTCCATCTGAGGGCCGACCCGGAGGGGAGCGCACATGGAATTCTCAAAGCGTCTGGACCTGTTCGACGACGAGGTGTTCGCGGCGCTCAACGCGCGCAGGCGCGAGCTCGAGGCGCGGGGCCGCACCGTGTGGGACCTCTCGGTGGGCACGCCCGACTTTGCCCCACCGTCGCACGTGATCGACGCCCTTCAGAGAAGCGCCGCCCACCCTGCCAACTGGAAGTACTCCCTGCGCGACACCGATGAGCTTCTCGACGCCGTTTGCACCTACTATGAAACGCGCTACGGGGTGAGCGGCGTCACGCCGGACATGGTAGCGAGCTGTCGCGGCACGCAGGAGGGCTTGGGCTACGTCTGCGCGGCCCTTGCCGATCCCGGTGACGTGGCGCTCGTTCCCGACCCGTGCTACCCCGTCTTTCGCAACGCGACGCTGCTTGCAGGCGCGCGGCCGCACTACTACCCGCTCACGGCCGCCCACGACTTCCTTCCGTGCGTCTCGGAGATCCCCGACGAGGCGGCCGACGCCGCCAAATACCTGATCGTCTCTCTGCCGGCAAACCCCGTGGGCTCGGTGGGCACGCCCGCGGCCTACGAGGAGATCATCGCCTTCGCCCGTGCGCACGACCTTGTGGTCATCCATGACAATGCGTATTCGGACATCGTCTTCGACGGCCCAGCCGCGGGCTCCTTCCTCGCATATCCCGGCGCCAGCGAGGTGGGCGTGGAGTTTCTCTCGCTCTCCAAGTCCTTCAACGTGACTGGCGCGCGCATCTCGTTTCTGGTGGGCCGCCCCGACGTGGTGGCTGCGGCCAAGAAGCTGCGTGGCCAGGTCGACTTTGGCATGTTCTATCCCGAGCAGGCAGCCGCGGTTGCGGCCCTCGCGGGTCCGCGCGAGCCGGTGGAGGCGCAGCGGCTCGCCTACCAGGAGCGTCGCGACGCCCTATGCGACGATCTTGCGTCTTTGGGCTGGGAGCGTCCCAACGCGCACGGCTCGATGTTCGTCTGGGCGCGCCTGCCGGGAGGGCGTCGGGACTCGCAGGCATTCGCGGTCGAGCTCATGGAGAAGGCGGGCGTGATCGTGACGCCGGGAGCGAGCTTTGGCCCAGCGGGCGAGGGCTACGTGCGCATGGCGCTGGTCTTGCCCCCGGACGATCTGCGCCAGGTCGTGGCGGCCATTGGCGCGGCAGAAATCTAGGGACGCCGGATGGCGCTCGGGAGGGGAGAGGACATGGACGGTCGGGAGTTCGAGGGCCTGGTGGCGATGACGAGAAGCTTTCGGCGCTACGATGGCAGCCTGCTGGAGGAGGGCACGCTGCGCTCGCTCGTGGCCGCGGCGCGCCTGGCGCCCTCGGGCAACAACAAGCAGACTCTGCGCTTTAGGCTGGTCGTGGGGGCCGAGACCTGCGCGAAGACCTTCTCGCGCCTGGGCTGGGCGGCCCTGCTCAGAGACTGGGACGGGCCCAAGGTCGGGGAGCGCCCCGGAGGCTACGTGGTCATCTGTCTGCCCAAGGAGCTGGCGACAAATCCGATTCGCCTCGTGGACACAGGGATAGCCGCGCAGACCATGGCCCTCGCCGCCCGTGCGCGGGGCTTGGGCTGCTGCATGCTCAGGAGCTTCGACGCGAGCCTGGCGGCGGACCTTGACCTCCCGGAGGGTCTCGCACCAGCGCTCGTGCTTGCTGTGGGGATGCCCGTCGAGCACGTAGTGCTCGAGGATGCGGGCGCGTCAGGGGAGCACGGCCTGGCCTACTGGCGCGAGGCCGACGGGTCGCACCACGTCCCCAAGCTCCCCGTGGAGGAGCTCCTCGTCTAGCATATCTCGCCGGAGGAGCCTGACCTCCGCGCACTCGATGCTAAGCGTGCACGGCCGCCGGGGCGCTGTCTCTACGCGCCCACGAGCTCGGTAACGGAGTCAAAGGCGACGTCTGACGCCTCGATGGCCTCACGACCGCCAAAGACGCAGACGCCGCGCGCGCAGGCGCCGTCGGCGAGGGCGGGCGCAAGCGCGCGCACGTCATCGGCCGTGCAGGCGAGCTCTTGGGCACGGACGAGGTCGCGCCACCCGGGTGCGCGCCCGCCGAAGCGGAGCATGTCCTGCCTGCGGGCCAGCTGACGGGGCTTTACGGGGGCGTCGTGAGCGGCCACGGCCGAGACGATGTAGCCGTCGAGCTCCTTGGCGTCTCCCGGCCATGTGGCGAGCCATTCCGCTGCGCCGT
>CAYSIC010000004.1:0-84760 GCA_964430985.1 uncultured Atopobium sp. | reverse complement strand
GGCGGGGTCTCGGAAGGACCAGAACTGGCGTAGACCCTCGGTGGTGCGCTTGAAGCCCACGCCGTAGGCGCCGCCCTTGACGCGCACCTCGTTCCACAGGTAGTCAAAGGACAGCGCGCGCGTGGCGACCTGCCAGGCTCCGAGCGTGCCCGCGTCTGCAGCGGACGGTGCGGTCGCGCGGGCGACGTAGCTCACGGTGGAGGGAATCACGAAGGCCTCGTTGCGCGGAGAAGGTGCGGGAATCGTGAGCCGATGGGCGACGCCATTTGCGGTGGTCAGCCCCAACGTGCCGCCTGCCTTCCAGAAGCGTTGCCGATCGGCGGCGGTGCCGGTAAAGCTCACCGTGATCTCGTCGGCCGTAAAGACGTGGCGGGCGAGCTCGGCAAGGCGCGTCTCGAGTTCGCGCGCCCGCGCGTCCCAGTCGGCGAGGAGCCCCTTGAGGAAGAGGTAGTAGTCAAGCCCCGCCATCTGGCTCGCCGCCACCGAGGCCGCCGAGAAGTACGTGCTGGTGCGGGCCAGTGCGGCTGCGTGCCCCGAGCCCACAAAATACTGCTCGAGGGCGATTTTGCGCTGCGTCAGGACGTCCCTCATGCGCGCCTTGTCGGAGAAGAGCGTCTCGCCCCAGACCTCGCGCGGAAGTGTGGCCAGCGCCTCGACATGCGCGGCGAGCGCGCTCGCGCCCACGACGAGGACCGGGTCGGCAAAGCCGAGGTCGTCGTCGCGCGTGTAGGTCTCTGTGAAGAAGTCGAGTCCACCGAGGTTCTTCTCGATGAGGGTGTCCAGGTCGGAGGCCGAGTGGCGGGTCGTATCGAGCCGGCCGAAAAGATCGGTGAGCACGCCCACGTACGGCAGGTCGCCGAAGGTGAGGCGACGCAGATCAAAGTAGTGATAGACGTAGTCGATGCCGTGCGTGTCGAGCTCATGGGCGATGCAGGGCAGGGGGGCCTCCACGTCGTGGGGATCGTTCTCCGGCGCGGCCGGCTCCACGTCGTCCACCGTGAGGTGCGGCAGACGGGCGAGGTCCTCGGGCGCGTCCGGGGCCTCCTGCGCGGCGCGCAGAGCCTCCACCTCGCGCCGGATGTCGGCGAGGTCCTCATCGCTCATCTGCGCCCGCAGGCCGGCGAGCTCGGAGGTCTCCTCGGCGGCGTCGCCGCTCTCGACGGGCACGAGCTCCACCTCGGCCGCGTGTGCGCTGTTGCAGACGAGCTCGGAGAGCAGGCGCTCGAAGTATCGGGTGTCAAGGCCGCCCTTGATCTCGGCCAAGGCATCCTCGTAGCGCAGGTAGTCCAGGGGGCGCTCGTCATCGTAGAGCCAGCCGGACATCACCTGCATGGACAGGGCCACGCCGTCGGGGTAGCCGCCCCAGTCGCCCTCGCGCAGGGTGAACTCGGCCTGGGCCAGCGCCGCCTCGAGCTTCTCACGGTCGATGCCGTCTTGGACGAGCTCGCGGCAGGTGCCCTCCACGAGCGCGCGGAATTGCTCGGAAGCTCCCTCGTGCAGGCCTTTGAGCACGAACATGGCCTGGGGCTGCAGGACCCCGTCGATGAGCATCGCGCTGAAGTCATCGGCGAGGTCGGCGTCGAGAATGCGTCTCTTGAGCGGCGCCTCGTTGGAGCCGCAGAGGGCATCGAGCAGCACGTCGACGGCGAGCACGCGCGTGCGGTCGGCGGCGGTTCCCAGTACGTAGGACAGGCCGATCGAGGAGTTCGTGGGAGCCGTAGCCATGCGAATCTCGCGGCGTGGGGGGCGCACGGGCGCCTGGAGTGCGAGCTCGTTGGGCGCGCCCGCGTGGCGTTTTTGGGCTCCGCGGAAGCGCTCATCAATGAAGGCCAGCTCACGATCTATGTCAAGGTCACCATAGAGAACCGTGTAGCTATTGGCCAGGGTGTAGTGGCGTGCATGGTTGTCCAGGAACTCCTCTTGGGTGAGGGTGGGAATCTTGCGAGGGTTTCCGCCCGACTCGTGGGCGTAGGGCGTGTCCGGGAACAGCGCTGCCGAGAGGGCCTGATAGAGGACGTCATCGGGGTCGGAAAGGGCCCCCTTCATCTCATTGAAGACCACGCCGTTGTAGGTGAGGGCCGCGCCGTCGGGCTCGTCCGTGACCTCGAGGTGCCAGCCCTCTTGCTCGAAGATGCGCGGGCGCTCGTAGATGGCTGGGTGCAGAACCGCGTCCAGGTAGACGCCCATGAGGTTCTCCAGGTCGGCCGTGTTGGTGGAGGCTACCGGGTACATGGTCTTGTCGGGGAAGGTCATGGCGTTGAGGAAGGTTTGCATGCTCGTCTTGAGGAGGTTGACGAACGGCTCCTTGACGGGGTAGCGATCGGAGCCGCACAGGACCGAGTGCTCGAGGATGTGAAAGACGCCTGTGTCGTCGGCAGGCGGGGTCTTGAAGGCGATCGAGAAGGACTTGTTGGGGTCGGCGCAGGCGAGCCAGAGGGCGCGCGCACCGGTGGTGTCGTGGCGCATGACGTAGGCCGAGCCCGAGATCTCGGGCAGGGAGACCGCTTGGGTGACGGTGAAGCCGGCGTGCGAGCTGCCCGGCGCGAGTGCGGGATGAGGTGAGTCAAAGCGGTGGGATGCGGACGTCATGCGTGCCTCCGGTAGTCGAGTTTTACGAGGTCCAGCATACCCTACCTGCGACGGTGCTAGTCTATCGGGAGGCAGTGGACAAGAGGGGGCGGGCGTGGCGGCAGGCGAGACCAGCGCGATAGAGGCGACCGAGGAGAGCGAGCCGGCCAAGGGGACAGGCCCCGGCAAGCGGTGCGACGAGAAGCCGCGCCGGCGCGTCCGGCGCGGCATTGTAGCCACGCTCGTGGGAGGAACCCTCTGGGGCCTCAACGGGACGGCTTCGAAGTGGCTCATGGACGCCTATGCCATCGATCCGCTCTGGCTCGCATGCTTGCGTCAGCTTACGGCCTGCTGGCTCTTTCTCGCGGCTGCGGCGCTCACGCAGCGCGGGCGTGCGCAGCTCAGGGGGGTATGGGGCAGCCCCCGTGACCTTCTCGCCATTCTGGGGGTGAGCCTGGGGGCAATCCTGTTCTCGCAGGTAGCCTACCTCGAGGCAATCGACTGGACCAACTCAGCCACGGCTACCATCATGCAGAGCCTGGGCATGGTGCTCGTGCTGGTCTACGTCTGCCTCAAGATGAGACGGCTCCCACGCCGTCGCGAGGTCCTCGGCGTGGCGCTCGCACTCGTGGGTACCTTCCTGGTGGCTACGGGAGGCAGCCCCGGTGAGCTGAGCCTGCCGATCGAGGGGCTCGCCTGGGGGCTCCTGTGCGCCGCAGCCGCAGCCGGCCTCTCCATCCTGCCGGCCAAGCCCATGGCTCGCTGGGGAAACCTCACGGTCAACGGCCTGTCGTTTTTGTGCTCGGGCGTTCTGCTTTCGATTGTCTATCGGCCCTGGGAGCACATGCCGACGCTCGACGCCACGGCCGTCGTCATGCTCACGCTCTGTGTCGTGCTGGGCACCTTTGGTGCATACGCGCTGTACCTGCAGGGCGTGAAGGACGCGGGGTCCCTGCGTGCGAGCCTTCTGAGCACGGTCGAGCCGGTCACGGCCGCCATCGCCACGGTCGTCTGGCTGCAGACGTCCTTCGGGGCCGCTGACATCGTGGGCTTCGCGCTCATCATCGCGATGGTCTATCTCACGGCTTGATGACATTCAGTAACCTGGGGAGCACGAGACGACTTGCGCCCTCCCTAGATCATCTCCATGTTTGCGAGCACGGAGGAGTACCACTGGTTGGCGCTGGGGGGGCAGTACTTCTGGGCCGCCGCAAGGGTGAGCTGTCCACCGTAGCCAGAGGCCAAGCCGCTGACGTGCGCCCAGATGGCGTCGTCCCAGTTGCTCCAGCCCATGCTGCCCCAGCCCCAGGCATTGTAGGGCTTGAAGCAGTAGCGGCCCTTGCTGCTCTCAACCGCCGAGATGGCGGGCGAGAAGCGCGGGTCGACCCCATAGGCTTCGGCAGCCTCGGCAAACGTGCTGCCGTGTCCCGCGAGAGGGGACCCCGCAAGGTAGGCGTCGATGCGTGCGCCCCAATCTGCGTTGTAGTCGACGGGGTCGGGATCGCTGTCGGTGGGCGCGACGACCGGAGCGTCCGCGCCCGATTCGGTGGTGAAGGTGGCGTTTGAGGCCGCTGCGGCCTGAGCCTGCCTGACGGCTGCCTGGCGCTCGGCCGCCTCGGCGGCCGCCTGGGCGGCGATCTGCTCTTGGAGCTGGTCGCGCGCGGCCTGGGCCTGGGCGAGCGCGTCGGAGGCGTTCCGTCGCTCCGTCTCAGCCTGCTGCATCTGGGTCTGAAGGTCGCCCTGCGTCTGCTCAAGCTCGTCGCACAAGGTCGTGAGCTGCTCGATGGCGTCGGTGTTGTAGGACTGGATGGCGTCGAGGTACTGGACGGTGGTCACGAGCTCATAGAAGCTGTCAGACGACAGGAGGAGGTCGATAAGACCGCCGGAGCTCTGCTGCATCTTATAGAGGACGCGCATGGAGTCGGCGGCACGCTCGCGCTGGGCGGGGAGCTGCTCCTCGATTTGGGTGACACGTGCCTGATTGGCGCCTATCTGGTCCTCGAGCTCCTTGACGTGGGAGCTGGCGTCATCGTAGGCCTGGTTGCTCGTCTGTACCTGCTCCTGAGCGCTCTGCAGCTCGGCGAGGACATCGGCCTGAGCGATGCGAGGGGGGGCAAGAAGGGCGCAGGTGGTGAGGAGAAACACCGCGAGCGCAAACGGAGCGGTTCTGAAAGATCGTTGGCCTGATGTGTCAAACACTGCTATCGATAACCTCCGCGATTAGGGTTTTGTCAGGCGAGCGTGCAATCGGGCAAGTTATCGAATTTTACCGTGAGCAGCCTCTGCTCACGGTTCCTTCACGACTGAAAGCGCCTCCCCCTCTCGGATGGAGGGAGGCGCATGGAGGAGAGGCACTGTTCAGGGCCCTATTTGATGACTAGGGTGTCGCAGGTTGTGTTGCGTGTGAGGAAGGTGGAGATGGAGCCGAGAATTGCATACTTGATGGAGGAGAGCCCGCGCGCCCCGCAAATCACCAGATCTGGCTCGATTACATCGAGCATCTCGTCCTTGAGGGTCTCGCGGATGCGCCCGGCACGTACGAGTACCTCGACCTTTTTAATTTCGGGATTGGCCTCGGCTGCCTTGACCCTGTCCGCGATCGACTCGCGGAAGCTCTTCTCCAGAGCGGGGATGACATCAACGGGGAAGGTGCCCGCGGCCTCGAGTGCCGTGGAGTCGATGACGTGACCGATGTAGAGCTCTGAGTTGTCGTTGGCAGCCATGAGAATTGCACGGTCGAGTATGCGATTCTGCTCGTCCGAGCCGTCCAGGGAAACGAAGATTCTATCGTAGCCGAGGTCGGTGTAGGTCTGCGTGGTGGTGGTAGCCATCGTGTCTCCTTTCACGCTCCGCAAGACTTTCCTGCGGTTTATTTCCTTATACCCGGTGTATCGGTGTCTGGGCGAGAAGGACGGCGAGCGCGCGGGTCTTATCGACGAGCGGTTTGTGACAAAAGGTCGACGCTTGGCGCACAACGGTGGCGTTTATGCGTCGAGGGTCTAAGCTTATTTTAAGAGAACAGAAAGGCAGGCGTCATGGAACAGCTGCTGGCCGATTTCGCCTCCACGCTCGTTCGCAGCGTCGAGTCTCTCTACAACCTTGCCTACGCCGTCTCGCTTACGTTGCTGCTCACCCAACTTCAAGGCGGGTGGGGCCGCCTCGCGAGCGTGCTCGCGCGGAGGCTGGTCTTCTCGCTTGCGGCGACCTGGCTTCTGGGAACCGCAAGCGACCTGGTGTTTCCCAATACAATTACCTGGACGCTCCTGCCGGCCGCCGCCTGCGTCCTTGCTTTTGGCGACTGGAAGCTGCCGGTGCGTCTTGCGCGCGTGGCGCTTGCGGTGACGGGCTGGATGTACTCGATTGCGTTTGCCGAGGTGATAAACGACATGGTGCACGGTGGGATCGCCTTGGCCTCCGCGGTCTCGTTAGGGTACATGCTTATTCTCCTGTGCGTAATTGAGCTGCTCGAGTGGCGCACTCCGCTGGACAGCCGCTCCATGACGATGCTTGTGGTTGTGCCGGTGCTGGTGGTTTGCGCATCGGGTCTGGCGGGGCGCTCGGTCTTGATTTTACGCTCGGACTTTGGTCTGGACGGCTTCTATCAGGTGAGTACCCTTGAGTCGGTGTTGACCTGCTTGAACGGGCAGGTTGCGGAGCTGGTGGTCTACGGCGTGATCCTGCACCTGGTGCGCGAGCTCAGCGAGAAGCAGCGCCTCATGGAGGAGGGCCGCGTGAACGAGGCTCAGCTCGCAGGCCTTCGTGCCTACCAGGAGAGTTCGGAGAGCTTCCACGAGCTGCGCCACGAGGTCAAAAACCAGTATGCTTACATCAAGATGTTGCTGGAGCAGAAGGACTACGCTCGTGCGGAGGAGTTCTTTGGCGAGATGTCGATGCACGCGAATCCCACGTTCGCCTACGTGGCAACGGGCAACGGGCTCGTGGACGGCATCGTGAACCTCGGACTCTCGCGGGCGCGTGCAGCGGACGTGGAGCTGAGCACGCGCATTGCGGTGCCGAGCGAGCTGCCGGTGTCCGAGACCGATCTCTGCGGGCTACTCACCAACCTTCTTGACAATGCGATCGAAGCGACGGCGGGCCTTGCGGACGCGCACGGCGCGGAGAGTCCCGATGCCGCGACGGCCGGTGAGAGGACCGTGCGGTTGGGGATGTTCGTGGACCAGGGCGCGCTCATGGTTACGGTGACCAACCCGGCGGCCCACGAGCCGTGCGTGACGGCCGACGGGCGTCTCAGGACCACTAAGACGGATGGGCGTCGTCATGGCTACGGCACCACGATCGTGCGCAAGATAGCCGAGCGCTACGGGGGCATCGTCGATTTTTCGTATGCTAAGGGGGTGTTCACCGCTAGGGTGATGCTCATCTTGGAGGAGTAGAGGGGAGACACGCTGGGATGCTGTACGTTACCGTTGCGGTCTGCGACGACGAGGCGTTTGCCGCCCAGGTGGTGGCCGACGCAGCCTCGCATTGTCTTGAGAAAAGGGGAGTCCATGCCAAGGTCGAGGTCTTCTCGCGCACGCGCGACCTTGTCCTGGAGCTTGACCGTGGCAGCTTTGATTTGGTGCTCCTGGACATCGAAATGCCCGACGTGGACGGAATCCAACTGGGTCGCGTCCTACGCGAGACAGGCGTCAAGACAGAGATCATCTATGTGAGCAACAATGAGAGCCGCGTCTTCGAGGCGCTGCCCGTGCGTCCGCTCGCGTTCGTGCGCAAGAGCTGCTTCAGCGACGACATGCAGTCCGCCATGACGGCATTTGTGCGGCAAAGGCGCCATGACTCGACCGATCGTGTGATCACGCTCAAGATGCACAGGTCGATGGGTACCTTTGCGATTGACACGATCTCCTACGTCGAGGCGCACCGACGCGACAAAATTCTGCATCTGGCGGATGGTCGCTGTGAGAGGGTCCTCACGACTCTGGAGGAAATGGAGGAGAAGCTCGTGCCGCTGGGCTTTTGTCGCGTACACAAGGGGTTTCTCGTCAACTTGGCGTACGTCAGGCGCATGGGGACCTCTGAGCTTCACGTGGGTGAGGACGAGATTCCCATCGGGCGGTCCAGGGTCGAGGCAGTGCGTCTGGCATACATGAACTATCTGAACGAGAAGAACGCCATCATGCTGTAGAGCAGGCGCAAGTCGTGAGGGGTCGTTCCCCCTTCCACTTTTTTCGTTGGTGACGCAAACCCCGCCATTGGTGACGGGAAGGCCCGCGTTCGTTCGCTGGGCCGTGTTGTTTGCCCCGGGGGTCCGGAGCACTCAGGCGAAGACGTTAAGGTCCTCTTAGGGAATATGCCCGCAAAGTGCCTGCAAAAGGCTACCGGTTGGGCACACGGGCTTGAGAGAAGGGGACGCGGAATGAAGGCACAGCTCACACGCAGGAATTTCTTGCTTGGATCTGCGACAGCGGCCATTGCGGCAGGACTTGCCGGCTGCAACGCCGGCGGGGGAGGTACCGGAGGGAGGAAGGCCGTATCGGAGGCGCCCGCTGCGCTCACGGGCGGGGACAACGAGTATTACGCAAGCGATTACGAGTACTCCTTTGCGGGCGAGCAGAAGCTTGCCAACGACCTCGTGGCACTGGGCACCCAGGTTGTCCAAGAGGGCGTTGTCCTGCTCAAGAACGAGGGAGGAGCGCTGCCGCTGAGTGCCGCGGATGGCAAGGTCGTGACGTTTGGCAACGCCGGCCCCTCCTACCTTCCCGGCCTCGACGGGTCTCTGACTGACGCAGGATTTGAGTTTGATGCCGCATCATGGGACTTCTACACCAATGGCACGCAGAACGTAAACAGCTGGCAGGTCAACGAGAACCCCTGGTCAGCCGTGAAGGAGGCCGGCTTTTTGTCTGACGCCTCTGGTGTTGCGCTCGTGGTGCTCGGTCGCCGCGATCAGGAGGGGTGCGACGCCCAATGGCATGAGGATCACGATTACCTTGCCCTTTCGGCTGAGGAAAAGGAGCTCCTGAACGGAGTGGCGGAGCTGCGGCGCTCGGGTACGTTCTCCAAGATGGTCGTTCTCATGAGCACGTCGAACAATGTGAGCTGGGAGGATGGTCCCTGGTCCGACGCAATCGACGCGCTTCTCTGGTTCGGTAACATCACGACTCAGGGTTACGGGTCCCCCCTGCCCTACGGCGTCCCTGCGCTTGTCAGTGTTCTGACGGGCGAGGTCAGCCCCTCCGGGCGTCTTTCGGATACGATTTACAAGAACAACCGTCTGAACCCCGTCATGGCAAACTTCGGTCGCTTTGACGCGGACCTCTCCAAGCTCTCCGCGGGCAAGGAAGACGAGGTCCAGGCTGCGACCGACGCGGCGAGGCCGAGCAATGACATGGGCAACCACTGGCGCCACTACTACATTTACGCCGAGGGCATCTACGTGGGATACCGTTATCCCGAAACCCGCTACGAAGACATGGTTCTGGGCCAGGGAAACGCGGGAGATTTTGACTACGCGAGCTATGTGGCATACCCGTTTGGCGCAGGACTGGGCTATACGACCTTCTCGTTCTCCGACCTTCTGCTAGAGGAGGGCGACGATGACTTCACGCTGACGGTTAACGTTACCAACACGGGCTCGGTTGCGAGCAAGACCGCGGTGTGCGCCTATGTGCAGTCGCCCTATACCGACTACGATCAAGAGAATGGCATCGAGAAGGCGTCGATTGAGCTCAAGGGCTACGAGAAGACGTCCGTGCTCGAACCTGGCGCGTCCGAACAGGTTTCCATTAAGGTCAACAAGCACGAGGTAGCCTCCTACGATGCCCACGGCGCCAAGACCTACATCCTCGATGCGGGCGACTACTACTTCTCCGTCGCGGGCTCTGCCCACGAGGCACTCAACAACGTGCTGGCGGCCAAGGGTAAGGGCACGGCCGACGGTATGACCGCCGAGGGCGACGCGTCCCTCGCTCAAGTCTGGACCAACCCAGAGCTTGATGTCGAGACCTTCTCGACCTCTGCGTACACCGGTAACAAGGTCACCAATCACTTCGCTGCGTCGGATCCCACGCAAAACGAGCTCATGAAGGACGAGAATTCCGTGGCTTGGATGACGCGCTCCGATTGGGTGGGCACCTTCCCTACGACGGCGTCCAAGCTCGTCTACACCGATGCCGTCGCCGACCTTGCCAAGCCCAACGTCTACGAGGCCGGCTCGATTGACGCGAGCGAGGCCGTGACGCACGATTTTGGTAAGGACTCCGGCGTTCTTCTCGTTGACCTGCACGGCAAGGCGTATGACGATGCCGACTGGGAAAAGCTCGTAGGTAGGCTTACGTACGAGGAGATGGTTGAGTTTATCTGTAACCCCGAGGCCGCGGTTACCAAGATCGGCAAGCCCAAGACGACGGCGGGCAACGGCTCCTCGGGCTGGTATGGCGCGTCGCTGTCCAACTCTGGCCTCACCGCGCAGGCGTTTCCCTCCAAGGAGACCGTTTCCGCGACGTATAACACCGAGATTCACGAGCGAATCGGCGCGCTGACCGGTGAGACCATGCTTCACTCCTCGACGGTTGAGAACAAGAACGTCTCCCTTTACGGCTGGTCGTGCAACACGCATCGCGCCCCGTATTCCGGTCGAAACTTCGAGTATTACTCCGAGGACCCGTACCTGGGAGGCCGCTCCTGCGCCGAGGAGACGCGCGGCCTGGTCGACAAGGGTGGTCTTGTCTATATCAAGCACATTGCGGGCAACGATCAGGAGGAGTACCGCCATGGCGTCCCATCCTGGCTGGACGAGCAGACCCTGCGCGAGATATATCTTCGTCAGTTCGAGAAGGGCATCGCCGAGGGCAAGGCCAATGGCGTCATGACGGGCTTCCACCGCATGGGCATCGAGTGGACAGGCGAGAATCCCGCGCTGCTCAAGGACTTCCTCGAGGGTGAGCTGGGCTATACGGGAACCTCGATCACCGACCAGTTCGAGGCCGTGTACATGGACGGCGTCGACGGCATCATCAATGGCACGCATGTCTGGCTTGGCACCACGAGCGACTCCGAGGGCGCCCGGGTGGTCCGTGACGCGCTGCTTGAAGACGAGTATAGAAACGACCCCGTAGTGCAGGATCGTCTCTTCGAGGCCGTCCATCGCTCCCTTTACAACTATGCAAACTCGCTGGCCATGAATGGCTTGTCCCACGACTACGTCTTCGCGGGTGACGTTCCCCTCGCCATGGCTGTCGCATCCGGCACCGAAAAGACCGACATCGCCGCCCCAACGAGCTTTTACGGCGACAAGACCTTCGTCTGCGCACTCAAGAGCTTCATGGCTAGTGCCTCGGTGAGCGGGACTTGGGATTACGCGCAAGACACGGGCCTCACGATGGAAATTGACGGTACCGCGATCGAGATTTCGAATGATGGTGGCATGATTACCTTCGACGTCCCGCTCGCCGGCTCTGTCGCGCCTAACGCCATTGCCCAGTACGACTTGGTAACGGCCTACAACGACTACTTCGGCGAAAAGCTTGACGCGGGCGAGCAGCCCTCGTTCAAGCTGACGTTTGCCTCGGGCTCCGAGAAGGCGACGGGTTCGGATCCCGCTGAGCTCACGCTGCGCAGAGGTGAGACGCTGACCCTGCCGGATAATCCCTATACGGCGGAGCACATGAGCTTTGACGGCTGGACGATTGCCGGAGCTACGTATCCGGCGGGCTCTGAGTACACGCCTGCTGGCTATGGCGACAACGCCGCTGAGGGAACCTGGTCGGTGGTCGTGGTGTCCCAAGCCAAGACGCGCGACGGCTATTTCCACAGCTGGAAGCAGCCCGCCGGCGTTGCCCTGACGCTTTTTGCCGACGGGTCCGTCGAGGCTGACCATTGGAAGGGCTACATCTGCAGGGGGACGTGGGAGCTCGAGGGGTCGGGCTCCGGCGTAGGCACCCTGACCATAAAGAACGAGTCTGGCGCCACGATCGCGACCACGGCGTCAGGCGACATGGTGACCTACGAGCAGGAGGGCGTCTACTACGACTGGCACCAGCCCGACATGGGCTATGGCACGGGCGTCTTCATCACCTCCCTGGAGCACGTGATTGACTTGGGTGAATTCGCGGATGCGTACAACAAGGAGTTCGCAACGAGCTATGACTCGATAGGCGTGTCCGAAGGCACGGCCGCGTTTGCGCTGGTAGAGTCCGGCGAGCCCAAGTCCTTCTTCTAAGTAGTTGTCCCAGCCGGGCCGGCCCCCTCCCGCCGGCCCGGCCCCTTCCTGAACGTGAACGGAGATGCACCATGGTGGACAAGCCGACCAAGAGGAAAGGTCGCCCCGGCAGCGCGCGGCGCGTGATCATAAACGTGTTCAAGGTCCTTCTCGCCTGCGCCTGCGTGGCCCTTATCTACGCCGCGAACTTCGTGCTGCCTGACTATGAGCAGATGATCAACTCATACGTGGGCTTTGAGCAGGGTTGGAGCAACGACGGCCTTGACACTGACGGCCTTGACCTCGAGTACAATGCGTCCGACTACACCCGCGACGAGATCGGAGAGCCTGAACGCGCGCTCGACGAGCAGATTTCGGATGAGGGCATCGTGCTGCTGCAGAACAGCGACGCCGCGTTGCCTCTGGCATCCGGGACCACGCTCAGCTTTGTGGGCGGCAACTCTCGCATGCTCGGTGTGACCGAGGGTACGGTCGTTGAGGAGGCCCTCGGCACGACGGGATCTACGGAGGACAAGGTCGCGTCTGCCTTCGCCGATGTGGGCCTCTCGGTCAATCAGACCCTTCGTGACTTCTACGCTACGGGGGAGGGATCGAGGTACGTCATGGGCCCCGGTTCGGTGAGCTACGGGGACGACGAGGACTTCTCCATCAACGAGTGCCCGCTCGACGTGCTCGAGTCGTCGGGCGTCCTGGACTCTCTGCAGGGCACCACACCAGTATTCGTGCTGCGTCGCGTGGCGGGCGAGGGTCGTGACATGCCTCGCTCCATGTACAGCCACGCTTCGAGTGATGAGGACCGCGCCAGGAGCTATATCGAGCCCGACTCCACCGAACTTGAGATCCTGCGTTACCTGAACGATAACTTTGACAATGTCGTCTTGCTGGTCACGTCGAACGCGGCGGTCGAGCTGGACTGGCTCGCCGACTATCCCAACGTGCGCTCGGCGCTCCTCATGCCATCGCAGGGAACCTACGGCGTGAGCTCGCTTGCAAAAATCATGTCTGGGGCGGTAAGCCCATCCGGCCGGACGATCGACACCTTTGCCTCCGACGCTTCAGTCTCGCCTGCGGCACAGAACTTTGGTGACTACCAATACCTCGATGGATCGGGCAACCTCGCCAAATATAACTATGTGAGCTACGCCGAAGGCATCTACGTGGGGTATCGCTACTACGAGACGCGCTACGAGGATGCGGTCCTGGGCCAGGGCAACGCTGGTGACTTTGACTACGACGCCGAGGTCGTGTTCCCGTTCGGCTACGGGCTCTCGTACACGAACTTCGACTGGATGGACTTCTCGACATCGTGGTCAGGCACGACCTGTACGGCTACGGTGAGCGTGACCAATACCGGTGACGTTGCCGGCAAGGACGTGGTGGAGCTCTACGCCCAGTCTCCCTACACTGACTATGACCGAGAGAACGGCATCGAGAAGGCTTCCGTGCAGCTGGTAGGCTATGCGAAGAGCGGGCTGCTCCAGCCTGGCGAGTCGCAGTCCGTGGCGGTGAGCTTCGAGGAGTCGCAGCTTGCGGCCTATGACGCCGAGGGCGTGGGTACCTATGTCCTGGACGCCGGGACCTACTACGTGAGTGCGGCGAGAGACTCTCATGCCGCTGTCAATAACGTGCTGGCGGCCAAGGCGGGCTTTGCGGACCGTGGCGATGCGACGATGGTCGCGAGCTATGTTCCGGCCACGACCGAGACCGACATCACCACCTACGCTACCGACTCCGTGACAGGCGAGGTCGTGGCCAATCAGCTCTCCGATGCTGTTGGCGACGTTGCCTACCTCACCCGCTCCGACTGGACGGGGACCTTTCCCACCCACGATGGCGAGCCTACGAGTCAGATATCCACCTGGGGCAACGAGATCAACGGCGACGACGGCAAGAGCTATACGTACGGCAAAATCGCCTCGGACGAGCTTCTCGCCCGACTCGACTCCACCGACTCTGGAAACCCCGACACGACTGGCTGGACGGGGGAGCTCATCTATGGAGCCGACACCGGGCTCTCCCTCATTGACCTGCGCGGCTTAGACTATGCCGATCCGGCTTGGGACGACCTTCTTGATCAACTCACGGTTTCCGACTACGAGAACGCGATTGCGCGCTCGGGCTACGGCTCGACCTACCTGGAGTCCGTGGGCAAGCCCTTTTCGATGGATGCGGACTCCACGAGCGGGTGGAGCTGGGGTGGCACGGGCATGCACTACTGCAACCCGATGACGGTCGCACAGACCTGGAATGTCAATCTGGCCTACCGGCTGGGCCGCATGATCGGTAACGAGGCCATCCTAGGCGGCTCCTCGGGCTGGTACGCTCCGGCCATGAACATTCACCGCACTCCGTACTCCGGCCGCAACGGCGAGTACTTCTCGGAAGACCCGTTTCTCTCGGGGGCAATGGCCTCGCAGGAGGTTGTGGGTGCCGCCGAGAAGGGCGTCTATACAATGATGAAGCACTTCGCCTTCAACGACCAGGAGAACCACCGCGGAGACCGCGAGGGCCAGTACTCCATTGCCACCTGGCTCAACGAGCAGTCCGCCCGCGAGCTCTACCTCAAGCCGTTCGAGATGTGCGTGAAGGCGGGCACGGTCGAGCTGTCGTGTGTGCGTGAGACGTCCGACGGCGGCTATGAGATGTCCACGTATGAGGTGCCGGCGTGCCAGGGCCTCATGACCGCGTTCAATCGCGTGGGCGCCACCTGGGTGGGCGGCTCCTACGAGCTCATTACAGGCATCCTGCGCACTGAGTGGGGCTTTGACGGCTGGATCATCACGGACAACGCCAACACGGGCGTCTTCATGGATGGGGGCCAGATGATTCGTGCCGGCGCGGATGCCAAGCTCACGACTGACGACCAATCCGGCTGGTGGGCCTTCGACTCGTCGGACCCCGTTGATTATCAATACGGTCGCGCATCCATGCATCGCCTGCTGTACATGACGGCCAACAGCCATCTCATGAACGGGGCGATGCCAGGGAGCCGCTACCAGGCTGGGGGGCAGCTCGTCGATAGGGTTAAGCTCGGCGTGAGCGCTGTGGGCGCTGCGGGGCTGGGGCTTATCGGCCTGAGCGTTGCGCTCAGGGTTTTCAAGACGCGCCGATCATAACAAGGGGCTGCGAAGTCCTTCCACCGCATCGATCAGGTTCCCCGCCGGACTCGCCCTCTCGAGTTCGGCGGGGTGTTTTTGATGCGGTGCCGGGGATTTCTCGACAAACGGCATAGTTTTTCGGTGGCGGCGCCTCCTCGCAGATGCAGAACATGCACGAAGCGGCGATGATGGAACAGTTTGTCAGGTGCGCGGGAGGTAGCGTTGAACTTCATCGAGCTCGTCAAGGCAGCCGTGTTCGGCATTGTGGAAGGCGTCACCGAGTGGCTTCCCATCTCGTCGACCGGCCACATGCTGCTGCTCAACCAGTTTCTGACCATGAGCGTCTCCGATGACTTCTGGAACATGTTTCTCGTCGTCATCCAGCTGGGTGCGATTCTGGCCGTGTGCGTGATCTTCTTCGGCAAGCTCAATCCGTTCTCGAGACGCAAGAGCGCCCCCGAGCGCCGCGCCACCTGGACGCTGTGGGCCAAGACCATCGTGGCCTGCCTGCCTGCCGCCTTGGTCGGCATTCCCCTTGATGACTGGATGGAGGAGCACCTGGGTGGCCCGTTCGTCATCGCGACGGCGCTCATCGTCTACGGCCTCGCGTTCATCGTGATCGAGACCCTGCGCGAGCGCCGCGTGGCGCCTGGGGCGTCGCAGGGCTTCGCACCTGCGCCTCAGAGAGCGGGCAAGCACTTTGCCGCGCCGTCTGACGACGGGCCTTCCACGCGCTCCGAGCTCGCCGACGCTCGGGCGCGCATCCAGACGGTCGATGAGATCGACTGGAGGACGGCCCTTGGCATAGGGGCGTTCCAGGTGCTCTCGATCGTGCCGGGCACCTCTCGCTCAGGCTCTACGATCATCGGCGGCCTCATCTTAGGCTGCTCGCGCACGGCGGTCGCCGAGTTCACGTTCTTCTTGGCCATTCCGGTCATGTTTGGTGCCAGCGCCCTGCGCCTGGGCAAGTACCTCCTGGCCGGCAACGGCTTCATGGGGATGGAGATGGCGATTCTGCTCACAGGCTGCGCGGTTGCCTTTGTGGTCTCGCTTGCGGCCATTCGCTTTCTCATGGGCTTCGTGCGCAAGCACGACTTCAAGCCGTTCGGCTGGTATCGCATCATCTTGGGCGTGGCCGTCATCATATGGTTCGGGCTGCGCTAGGGGATGGCAATGGATAGGTATTTGATGAGAGGGCGGCTGCGCGCCCTGATTCTGACGCTGGCCTGCGCGCTCTGCGTCATGGGCGTCTGCGCCCTTCCAAGCCTCGCCCGTGCCGACGACGACATCGATGCCGCTTGGTCGGCTAGCGAGGAGCCCGCCGTAAGCTCCCCCGTCGCGTTTCTTGTCGATCGCGACACGGACACGGTGCTGCTCTCCAAAAACGCCGACGAGACGCACTATCCCGCCTCCACCACCAAGGTCATGACCGCGCTGCTCGTCTTGGAGAACGCCAGTCTGGATGACACGGTCACCATGGAGCGCTCCGACTTCGACGAGCTCACCTCGGATAGCTCTACGGCTGGCCTCAAGGTCGGTGAGACGCTTACGGTGCGTGACCTTCTGGCCTGCCTGCTCCTGCCTTCGGGAAACGAGGCCGCCTACGCGCTCGCGCGTCACGTCTCGGGGGACTGGCAGACGTTCGTCGACCTCATGAACGCGCGTGCCGCCGAGCTGGGATGCACGGGCACCCACTTTGCCAATCCCTGTGGCCTGCACGACGACGACCACTACACCACGGCCCATGACCTCGCGCTCATCTTTGAAGAGGCCCTCGCTCACGATGCGTTCGTGGAGATAGCGGGCAGCGACACCTGGGATCTCTCGGCCACCAATGAGAACGGCGCGCGGACGCTCGAGACGACTGACCTGCTCTGCGACCCGTCGAGCCCCGTGTACATGGGGGGTCTGGTGGTGGCCGCGAAGACTGGCTACACCCCCGAGGCTGGAAAGTGTCTGGTCGCCTCCGCCCAAAGCGGCGGCATGCGTCTCGTGGGCGTTGTGATGGACGCCTCGTCCGTGGCCGACGCGAGCGGTGTGACGGAGAACTTCTACGATATGCGCACGATGTTCGAGTGGGGCTTCGGCGCCTGGACAACTGGCAGCGTGGTGAGCGAGGGAGACACCCTCTCCTCCGTTGACGTTAGGCTCTCGCGCGACGGGGACGCCGTCGATGCCTTGGCCTCCGACTCCGTCCTGGCCACCGTGCCCAAGGGAATCACCCTATCTGACCTCACGGTCAAGACCTCATGGGACGAGCCCCTGCGCGCTCCGCTTGAGGAGGGTCAGGAGCTCGGGGAGGCGACGCTGTCCCTGGGCGATCGCGTGCTCGGAACTACGGCGGCGTCCACGTCGCGCGCCATGAGGCTCTCCGTGGTGGACTTCGTGATCGACTGGCTCTCGGATCCACTTCATACGGTGCTCGTCGTGGTCGTGTTCGTGGCCGTGATGGTGGCGATCGGCCTGATGAGCTCCCGGATGAGACGCCGGCGCTCCCCCTATCAGATTGCGGTCGGGGAGCGGCGGACCGTGGCGGCGGGTGTGGGTGGCCAGCGTCTCAGGCCGCCGACGTCGCCTGAACGGCGTGGAGGCAGGCATGCCGGCAGGCACAGCAGGCGCTAGCCACCGACAAGGACCCCTCCTGTCTTCGAGATTGTCACGAGAGACGCTATAGTGAGTCGGATGTGACCCGATGAGAGGACGTGTTATGGCGTGGCCCAAGACCAGGAAGCCCCACGGACCCAAGAGCTCGCGCCTGTACGAGGACATGATGCGACCCGCTGACCCGGAGCTCAAGGTCGCCTCATGGTGGCCAATCGCCACGCTCGTGGCGTTCACGCTGCTCATGGCTGGTGTGAGCGTGGCCTTCTTCCTCTACTCCCAGCTGCTGCTGGGCCTGGGCTTTCTTCTGGTCGGCGTCCTGCCGTCCGTTCTAACCGTCCTAGTGGCCAACGCACAGCTTACTCGGGACCTGGGGCCGCGTCCTGCCCCGGACGACGTTGACGAGCTCGGTGACGTCCTGGGTGACACGGGCGACGCGCTCGTGCGCTTCCTGTCCGGGCCTCTCCTTGGTAGCGAGCTCGCCAAGCTCGAGGACGCTCGTGCTCGCGAGGCCGCCTCCACGCGCGCCTGGCTCGATGCGCTGCCCGACGGCGTCGCCTTCGAGACGGTAGAGACCATCTCGGATGACGGGACCCGCCTGGTGGGCCACGCCCTTTCCTGCGCTCCCGCCTCCACGCGCTGGCTCGTCTTCGCGCACGGCCTCGACGGCACCTGGCGCGCGGGCATGACCTTTGCCCGCAGCTTTGCCGAGAAAGGCTTCAATCTTCTCTTCATTGAGCTTCGCGCCCACGGAGCCTCCGGCGGAGCCTGGGTGGGCACCGGATGGCTCGACCGGCGCGACCTGGTGGCTTGGAGTCAGTGGGTCGTGCGGCGCGCGGGCTCGGATGCGCGCGTGGTGCTCATGGGACAGTCCATGGGCGCCGCCGCAGCCCTCATTGCCTCTGCCGAGAAGGACCTTGCATCTCAGGTTGTTGCCTGCGTCTCGGAGGCGGCCTATACGGATTGGTGGAACCTCGCGCTTAGTAAGTTCGTCGAGACTCGCACGAGTCCGGGTACCGTGCGGCGCAGCTCGCCCCATCCCTTCCTAGACGTTGAGCGCTTGCTGCTCAAGTCCAAGTCCGATGGATACGACTTGGCCCTCTCTCGTCCAGTGGACGCGATTGCCCATGCGCGCGTTCCGGTCCTTCTCATCCAGGACGCCAATGACCGAACGGTGCCGATGCACATGGCACGCAAGCTTGACGCTGCAGCCACCGGCGATCACGAGCTCCTCGTCGTGAGGTTAGCGGGCCACTGCCTGGGATCTCTCGCCGATCCCGAGGTTTACTTCTCGCACGTTCTCTCGTTCGTGGAACGTTATGCATAAAATAAAGGGACCTACCCTTTATTTGCAAAAATTACATAAAGCTACTTTCTTAGCAACATATCGCTGCCGTTCACGGATGTTTAGACACCTTTTACGGTAATTTGACTACAAAAATAACAGTCAACTCTTGAAACCTGAAAAGGAACAGTAGAATGATTTTCCAGCGAAATAGTTAACAGCGCTATTTTAAGACAGGTAACGGACGAGCCAAGGTCGCGCAGCGGACACGTCTCGCCCCAACAGGAAGGGAGTTCTTCTTGTGAGGTATCTTCTGCTTGTCAGCCACGGAACATTTGCACCAGGCCTGCACAGTGTCATCGACATGCTGTTTGGCGACCACGATGACGTTTTGAGCTGCAGCCTCGAGGACGGCATGGGCGCCGACCAGTACGTTGAGCATCTCGAGGAGGTCATTGCCCCCATCAAGAGTGAGGATGAGGTCGTTGTTCTCGCCGACATCATCGGTGGCTCACCGCTCACCAACGCGATCAGCACGCTCTCTCAGCACGGCCTGCTCGAGCACACGTGTGCCCTCGGCGGCATGAGCCTGCCCATGGCAATCGCTGCGCTCGAGGACCTGCAAACGGCCGAGCTGGCCGTGCTCAAGGACTCGATTCTATCTCAGGGCAAGGCCGCCATGTACGAGCTCGAGCTCGATCTCGATGATGCTGACGAGGACCCTGACGACATCTAGGGGCCTCCCGGTGCTGCTCACCCCTACGAGAAAGGTAACGCAATGATTTCATTTATCCGCATTGACGACCGCATGATCCATGGTCAGACGGTCACTCGCTGGTCGCTGGAGTATCCCTGCGACGGTATCATTGCCGTGAACGACGCCGCGGCGAGCGACCCCGTGCTCAAGCAGGCTTATAAGAACACCTCCTCCAAGAAGACCTTCGTCTGGACTCTGGAGCACTTCCAGGAGGTCGCGGAGCGCGTCCGCACCAGTAAGGACCGCTACTTCCTCATTACGAAGAACCCGCTCGACATGAAAAAGATTCTCGTGGACATGGGCTTCAAGCCAGGTCTTGATCGTGTGATCGTGGGACCGTGCAATGATCGCCCCGGCACGACGAAGCTTGGCAACAACCAGTCCATCACGCAGGAGGAGGCCCAGGCCTTCGAGGACCTCACGAATGCGGGCTACGTCGTCGAGTTCGCCTTGCTCAAGGAGAAGTCCATCGGAGAGTGGCCCAAGTTCCGCAGCAGGTTCGGCTTCTAGCCCGTACGCTTCTCGCGTTTCTTGCCTTGTTCTCTACCCGGGCTCTGGCCAGGCTCGGCGTGGCGATTGCACGTCAATTGCTCGTTACTTGAAGGAAGGGTGATAAGAAACATGGAAGTTAACGTGTTCCAAGCAGCGCTGTTCGGGCTGTTCGCGTGCCTGGCATCGATGCCGGGCATGGGCGGTACGACGGTAGGAAACTATACGCTCGGGCGTCCCCTCGTCGCCGGTCTCGTGGTGGGCATCATCATGGGCGACCTGCGCTCCGGCATCCTCGTCGGCGCCTCCATTCAGCTCGTCTACATCGCGCTCGTAACCCCGGGCGGCACCGTCTCGGCAGACGTTCGCGCAATCAGCTACATCGGCATTCCTCTTTCGATTCTGGCTATCAAGGCTCAGGGCATCGACCCAGGCTCCGTCGAGGCCGCCGGCCTCGCCTCGTCGCTGGGCGCGGCCGTAGGTACGCTCGGCACCGTCTTGTTCTACGGCACCTCCACGATCAACCTCGTCTGGCAGGGCATGGGCTGGAAGTGGCTCGAGAAGGGCGACCTCAAGAAGCTCTATCTCGTTGACATGGGCCTGCCTTGGATCGGTCACATCCTGTGCTCGTTCATCCCCACCTTTATCATTACGCTCGCTGGCGCCGGGATGGTCGACCTCATGAAGACCTATCTGCCCATGGACGGCATCGCCATGAAGACCCTGTTCACCGTCGGCTCGCTTCTGCCTACCGTCGGTATCGCAATCCTGCTCAAGCAGGTTATCTCCAAGCCTACGGACTTCCTGACGTTCTTCTTCGGCTTCACGCTCTCGGCGGTCATGGGCTGCAACCTCATCGCTGCCGCTCTTATTGGCTGCTTCTTTGCCGTGATCAACTACAAGATCGAGTCCATCAAGGTCGACCTGGCCCTGTCACCGGCGTCAGCCTCCGCTCAAGATGAGGAAGAGGAGGACATCTAATGGCCACCAACGAAGCTCCGGCGCAGGGCGCCAAGAAGCTCTCTAAGGCTGCACTCGACAAGTCGTTCCGCAACTGGTCCTACGGTAACCTCACCTGCTTCTCCCAGGAGCACATGCAGACGTTTGGCTACCTCGTCTCCATGCTGCCCATCGTCGAGGAGCTCTACGACACTCCCGAGGAGCAGAAGGAAGCGCTGATGACCTACAGCGCCTTCTTTAACACCGAGCCTCAGATCGGCACCATGGTCGTGGGCATCACGGCCGGCCTCGAGGAGGCCCGTGCCAACGGAGAGCCCGTCACCGACGAGACCATCAACGGCATCCGTGCCGGCCTCATGGGACCGCTTGCTGGTCTGGGCGACTCGCTCATCGTGGGCACGCTCATCCCCATCTTGCTAGGCATCTCGCTTGGCCTGTCCACTGACGGTAGCCCGCTCGGCGCGATCTTCTATATCGTGGTGTGGAACCTGCTCATGTACTTTGGCATGAAGTTCGCCTACAAGCAGGGCTACGAGCTCGGCGGCAAGGCCGTGGCGGCGCTCGTGGGCCCCAAGGCGACCGCGCTTCGTGACTCCATCGTCATGATTGGTACCATGGTCATCGGTGCCGTGGCCGCCACCTGGGTGAGCATCACCGCGTCCGCCGACCTCCTTTTGCCCGGCGGCACTGCGTTTCAGGCTACGCTCGACGGCATCTACCCCAAGTTGCTGCCGCTCCTGTTCACGTTGTTCTGCTGGTGGCTCATGGCTAGGAAGAAGGTCAATCCGGTCGTTGCCATGCTGATTCTCGTGGGCATCGCGTTCGTGGGCGTCCTCGTGGGCTTCTTCAACCCCGGTCTGTCCTACTAGTTCAGTCGTTTCACGCATCAGTTGTCTCACTGGCCGCGCCTTGCATCTCGGGGCGCGGCCAGTGGGCAAAGAGGGAGCACCATGGAAAAAACGGAAGCCGAGAAGGATGTGCGCCGCGCTGGCGAAGGGCGCCCCCTGAGCAAGGAGGAGCTCGTCGCCGAGGCTCGAAGGGAGACCGACGCCATCCAACGCCTGGCCGTGTGGCAGCGTCTTGGCTACTCGCTTTTGGCGGCGGGGTTTCTCCTAGGCTACTGGGGCTTCTACGGCGGGGGCGGCACGGCGGTCGGCGTCGTGGGCGTCGTGATGCTCGTTGTGGGGGCGCCGGTTTCCCTGGTGCTCAGAATCGGCATCGGTCACGCCAAGACGAACGTGAGGCATTTGCTCGCAGCTGCGGGCGTGGACCTTTCCGAGAAGAGCGAAGCCAAGGAGGAGGCGTGACGATGGGGGAGAAGGCGTCTCTTGCTCCGCGGGTGGTCTTCTCGGACGTGGACGGGACTCTCTTGGGCGCGGGCCATCGCATCGTTGCCGAGGCGGCGCCCGCGATCGAGCTGCTCGGCCGGCAGGGCGGAGTGTTCGTTCTTGTTTCGGCCCGCATGCCCGAGGCCCTCTATCCTATCCAGCGGGCGTTGGACTTCTCCGGGCCGCTCGTGTGCTACGGCGGCGCCTATGTCTTGAGCGAGCGTGGAGAGGAGCTCCTGAACCGCCCGATCGAGCGCACGATGGCCGCGGACGTCTTGGGATTTCTTTCTCGGGAGCTCCCCGAGGTGTGCTGCAGCGCGTACGGTTTCCACCGCTGGGTGGCCATTGATCGCACGGACCCGCGGATTGCGCGCGAGGAGCGCATCGTGGGATGCGAGGCCGAGACCGCGCAAGGTCCACTGGCGAAGGCCTTCGATGAGCGTGGCCTGCACAAGCTCCTGCTCATGGGGGAGCCCGATCAGATCGCGACTGCCGAGCGGCAGGTCTCGAAGGCGTTTGACGCCTTGAGAGTCGTGCGTTCGTCGGACATCCTCTGCGAGATCATGAGCGGTGAGGCGTCCAAGTCCGAGGGGGTGCGTGTGGTCTGCGAGCACCTGGGTCTCTCCCTGGCCGACGCGGTGGCCTTTGGCGATGGTCACAACGATGTCGACATGCTGCGTGCGGTGCCCCGGAGCTACGCGATGGCTAACGCCCCCGCTGACGTGCGCGCCGCGGCGGCCCATGTCACCGCCCTCGACAACGAGCACAACGGCCTCGCCGTGGAGCTTGCCCGTCTCATGGGAGATTCTTAGTTCATCTCTTTTCGGCGTAGTATAGCTAGGGCGACCATATTCTTGAGGGCTGGTCGAGAGGCCTCGAAACGGATGACATGGACTACGAAGACGCTGCAGACAAGCTTATCGTCTACTCCCAGGCTTTGGCCAAGGGGTCCACGGGCGCTGCCTACGACGGCCTGTCCGTGGGCGAGGCTCCCGTGCTCGATTGCCTCGTTGACGCCGAGACGGGCATGAACCCCTCGACTCTGGCCAAGAAGCTCGGCTATACGCGCTCGCGCATCACGCGCGCCTTGAACTCGCTCGAGAGCAAGGGCTACGTTGAGCGTCGCGCGGACGAGGACGACCGCCGCCGCGTGCTTGTCTATGCGACCCAGGCTGGCCGTGACCACACGAGCAGGGTGCGCGCCAAGGGCGTGGGCGATCTGGCGGACAACCTGTCCATGCTGGGGGAGCATGACGCGCACGAGCTCCTGCGCGTCCTCGAGCGTGCCTATCACATCACGTACAACCGTGAGGACATCCCCGGCAAGTAGGGCAGCCGCACGCCCTTGTCGTCTTGCGGCATCTCGAGGCATATGGTTTCTCGGCTCGACGACCTTTTTGGTCCGGACGGGCGGCTACACTCGTAGGGCAGAAGACCTCGCGAGAAGAACTTGGATGCTCCATGAACCCAGCGCAGCGCTCGTCTGGTGCGGCGACGATGACGTCGACGCCCTCCGTTGACCTTGACAGCCTCAATCCCGCCCAGCGTGAGGCGGCCGAATGCACGACGGGCCCGCTGCTCGTACTTGCCGGTGCCGGCTCGGGCAAGACGCGCGTGCTCACCTATCGCATCGCGCACATGATCGCTGACGAGGGCGTGCGCCCCTGGCAGATCCTGGCCATCACGTTCACCAACAAGGCGGCCGCCGAGATGCGTGAGCGCCTGGGGGCGCTTCTGCCAGCGGGCACGCGCGGCATGTGGGTTTGCACGTTTCACGCCATGTGCGTGCGCATGCTGCGCGAGGATCCCGAGCTCGTAGGCTACGCCCCCAACTTCACGATCTACGATGACGATGACTCCAGGCGCCTCGTCAAGTCGATCATGGGTGACCTCGCCATAGATTCCAGGCAGTTCCCGCTCAACGCCATTCGCTCCAAGATCTCGGCAGCCAAGAACGCGCTTGTGGGACCGGACGAGATGGAGAGCTCGTCGAATCCCTCCGATCGTGCTGCCGCTCGGGTCTATCGCGCCCTCACGCGGCGCCTCGAGCGCGCCAATGCGATGGACTTCGACGACCTTCTCGTCAAGACCTTCGAGCTCCTGTCCAGGCACCAGGCCGTGCTCGAGCGCTACCAGGACCGTTTTTGCCAGATCAGCGTGGACGAGTATCAAGACACCAACCACGTTCAGTACGCGATCACCAATCTTCTCGCTGCTAAGTATGGGAATCTCATGGTCGTGGGCGACGACGACCAGTCCATCTACAGCTGGCGCGGCGCTGACATCCAGAACATCCTCGACTTTGAGAAGGACTATCCGGATGCCCACACCGTGCGCCTCGAGCAGAACTACCGCTCGACGGGCCACATCCTGGCCGCCGCCAACGCCGTGGTGGCCCATAACGCGCGTCGCAAGCCCAAGCACCTGTTCACCGACTCCGGTGACGGCGACCGCATCAAGCTCTTTCAGGCGTCCGACGAGCGCGACGAGGGCCGCTGGATCGGCTCGGAGATCGAGAAGCTCCACGACGCGGGCGCGAGCTACGACGACGTGGCCGTCTTCTACCGCACCAACGCGCAGTCGCGCATCCTCGAGGACATGTTCTTGCGTGCCGGCGTGCCGTACAAGATCGTGGGCGGTACGCGCTTCTTCGATCGCGCCGAGATCAGGGACGTCATGGCCTATCTCAAGGTCGTCGTGAACCCGGACGATGACGTGGCGGCCCAGCGCGTGGTCAACACCCCCCGGCGCGGCATCGGTTCCACCTCCATCGCCAAAATCTCCCAGCTGGCCGCTGACGAGGGCATCTCGTTCTTCTCGGCGTGCGAGGAGGCAATCGGCGAGCAGGGCTTGCTCGGTGCCAAGGTACGCGGGGCGCTCGCTGAGTTCACCGGCACCATAGAGGCGGGTCGGCACTTCACGGGGGAGCTCGCAGACGTGGTCGAGGCCATCGTGGACAAGTCGGGCCTCATAAAGGCCCTCGAGGCCGAGCACTCCGTGGAGGCCGACGGCCGCATCGAGAACATCAAGGAGTTCCTGGGTGTGGCGGCCGAGTTCGACGAGACCCACGACGACGCCGCCGAGACCCTCGAGAGCCTCGCCCAGCTCCGCGCCGCAGGAGCCCTTGACAGCTCTTCTCCCCTAGCCGGCCCGGGCTCTGCCCCCGCGAGCACTGTGGATCAGTACGCAGGCGAGCCACCCCACAGCGAGACCTCTCCGACCTCCGCAGGTCTGGCGGGCTCCCCCGAGGGCGAGTCGCGACAGCGAGCGAGCGTAGCGAGCGCCGAGCCCTCGGGGGAGCCCGCCAGACCCTCCGTAGCTGCCGAAAAGTTGCCCGCACTTCTCGAGTGGCTCGCCTTGCGCAGCGACCTCGACTCGCTCGCGGGCCAGACGCACGCCATCACCATGATGACGATCCACTCGGCCAAGGGACTGGAATTTCCCGTTGTCTTCGTCTCCGGTATGGAGGAGGGCATCTTCCCGCACACCTCCCACGGCGAGGAGGGCGCGCTCGTGGAGGAGGAGCGTCGCCTGGCCTATGTGGCCATCACGCGCGCTCGCGAGAAGCTCTACCTTACCCACGCGGCCACGCGACGCACCTACGGCGCGGTCCAGGCCAACCCGCGCAGTCGCTTTGTCAACGAGATTCCCGATGCCGACCTCGAGCCGGTGGGTGTGGGCTCGTCGGGCTTCACGGGCGTGGGCTGGGAGAAGCGTGGAGACCGGCGCGGCACCTTTGGAAGCGGGCGTGGCTCCGAGGTCTACGGGGGCCATGTCTTCGGGTCCAGAACGCGTTCCACGGGCGGCTCGTCGCGCGCCCAGGACGTGTCGCCGATCGCGCCGCGGGCGCGGATGGCTGGCTCGTCGCGCCCCGGTGCGTCTCAGGAGGCGTCATCGTCCTTCACGGCCGGGGACCGTGTCTCGCACAAGACGTTTGGCCCGGGCGTGGTGCTTTCAACCTCCGGCGACACCATCGAGGTCAAGTTCACGCGCACGGGCAAGACTAAGAAGCTCCTCAGGGGCTTCGCGCCGCTCGTAAGGATCGAGGGATAGTCAGGCTCAGTGGGGAGGTGGATCGTGGGTGAGGTGATGATTTTGGGCCTGTCGATCGAGGAGTTCGGCGGCAGAGCCCTCATGCTCGCGGTGGCCGTGGCGATCGCCCTCGTGGTTCAGCGCGTCTTGGTGCGCATCACGAGCAGGGCGCTCGAGGCCTCGAACGTCCCGAGCGCGTCCATCTTCGTCAACCTGCTGCGCGCGCTCATCTGGTCCGTTACGCTGCTCGCCGTGCTCAAGCCGGTCTTCGGCGTGGACCCCACCTGGCTCGTGACCACGATCGGCATCGTCTCGGTCGCCGTGTCCCTGGGCCTGCAGGATACGATCTCGAACGTCGTGAGCGGCTTCGGGCTCATGCTCGCCAAGGTCGTGAAGCCTGGTGACGACGTGACGGTGGGCTCGATCAGCGGACGCGTGGTCGATGTCACGTGGCGCAGCACGACCGTGCGCACGCGTGGAGGCGACCTCGAGGTCATCCCCAACGCGCTGCTCAACAAGACCTCGCTCACGCACGTGACCCGTTGGTCCCAGACCTTGTGCGAGGTCCCCTTCATTGCGTCGTCAGCCGCCGACCTCGATCTTGTGGCCACCGAGGCCCGAAGGCTGACCATCGATGTCCTGGGCGGTCTGCTCGATCCCGAGCTGGGGGTCGACGTGGTCTTTTCGGCGCTCACGCCTACGGGGACCGAGGGTGCGGTACGCGCGCATGTGCGCGATGGCGTGGCCCTGTCGGAGGCAGCCGATCGCGTAGTCCGTGCGCTCCAAGGGCGCCCCTGGCTTGCGGGCGCGTGAGCAAGCTCGGCGCCAGATGCGGCATCCCCCACGACGACGCGCTACACTGGGACGTCGAGAGGGCCCCATTTTTCGACCCGGGAGTCACCATGGAGAAGATTGCCAGCTTCACCGTCAACCACCTGCTGCTCGAGCCGGGCGTCTACGTGAGTCGCGTCGATCGTGACCCTGCCACCGGGGCCATGCTCACGACGTTCGACCTCAGGATGTGCGCCCCCAACCGCGAGCCGGTCATGGACACGGCCGCCGCCCACGCCATCGAGCATCTGGGGGCCACCTATCTCAGAAGCGATCCCACCTGGCGCGACCAGGTGGTCTATTTCGGGCCTATGGGCTGCCGTACGGGCTTCTACCTCATCCTCTTCGGAGAGCGCAGCTCCGCCGAGGTGGCGCCGCTCGTGCGGGCCGCCTTCGAGTTCGTGCGCGACTTCATGGGTGAGGTTCCCGGCGCGCGGCCCGAGGAGTGCGGCAACTGGCACGACTCCGACCTTGTCGGTGCGCGCTGGTGGGCGAGAAGGTACGTGGAGCAGACGCTCGACGGCATCGACGAGTTCCATCTCGTCTACCCGCACGGCTAGCGGGCAGAGCGGGACGCGAGGCAGCAGGGCATAGAAGAGGCGGGCTAGGGAGGAAGTTAGATGCGTATAGGAATCATCGGTGCCATGGACGTCGAGGTGGAGCTCCTGAAGCAGCAGCTCAAGGACACCCAGCTCTCCATTGTTGCCGGCATGGGGTTCTGTGCGGGCTCCTTGGGCGCCGCCGACGTCGTCGTGGTGCGCTCCGGCATAGGCAAGGTCGATGCGGCCGTCTGCGCGCAGGTGCTTGTGGACCACTTTGCGGTCACGGCCATCGTCAACACGGGCATTGCCGGTTCCCTCGATGACGAGCTGGACATCGGAGACCTCGTGGTCTCCACCGACTGCGTCCATCATGACTTTGACGCGAGCGCGCTTGGCTATGGTCCGGGCGAGATTCCGGGCCTGGGCACCGTGGGCTTTCCCGCGAGTCCGGAGCTGCGTGCGGCGGCCCTTTCGGCGGCCAGTATCGTGGCACCCGAGGTTCGTGCTCACGAGGGACGCGTGGTCTCAGGCGACCAGTTCGTCTCGGACGCTGTTCAGAAGCGGCGCCTCGTGGAGACGTTCGGAGGAGCGTGCTGCGAGATGGAGGGGGCGGCAATCGCCCAGACTGCCTGGCTGAACGGCGTGCCGTTCGTCGTGGTGCGAGCGATTTCGGACAAGGCTGGAACCGAGGGGCAGACCACAGATTATGCGACGTTCGAGCGCGCAGCCGCCTTGCACTGCGCGAAGATCGTCTCTCACATGGTGGCGTCGCTGTAGGGCGAGCTTCCGATGGCCCCTCTCGTCTCATGACCTGAGGCCTCACAAAAGCTCAGAAAACGATTGGCTGAGGGGCGGCCTGGCGTCAGGGTCGTGCCCCAGCTCCGAGAGAGGGCGTCTGAGCTGGCATGATGGCCGACAAACGCTACAGACCTCGAGGTTCTACAGCCCCAGAACGGCCACGCCCACGAGGCTCGGTCCGGTGTGCACGAGAAGGTCAGATGAGACACCCGAGCGCACGACCTCGATTGCGTTGTCAATCTGCCGCAGCAGGGCCGCTTCGAGCTTGTCGGCGAGCGCGTCGTTTTCGAAGCAGCAGATGGCGAGACGCACGTGGGGCCAGCGCCGGGCCTGCTCCTCGGCGAGTCTGACCTCTGTGTCGAGCGCATTCTGCCAGCCGCGCGCCTTCTTGGCGATCACGTAGCGACCGTCCTTCTCGCTGCAGGTCATGACGGGCTTGATATTGAGCACTGACCCGATGCGATAGATCGCCTCGCTGATGCGACCGCCCTTGCGCAGAAACTCGAGCGTCTGCACCGAGAAGAACACGTGGGTACGTTCCGATGCGGCGGTGAGCTCTCGGTCCAAGAGCTCGAAGGGAACCCCCGCCTCGATCTTACGCACGGCCTCCATGACCACGAGGCCCGCCGCCACGCCAATGCTCTTGGTGTCCACGACGAGTGTCGGAAAGTCCTCGAGCTGACTGGCCATGAGGTGCACGGTCTCGTAGGTCGCGGAGAGCCCGGACGAGATGGTTACGAAAACCGCCGCGACGTAGCCGTCCGCGCGCGCCTGCTCGAAGGCCGCACGAATGCGCTCAGGAGAGGGCAAAGAGGTCTTGGGAATTTCCTCGTCAAGACGTTCGACCAGTTCGTGAGGGGTAATGTCAACGCCGCTCTCGTAGGAGGAACCGTCTGCGTAGCTGATGCGCAGAGGAACCACTCGAACGTCGTGCTCGGCGGCAAAGTCAGCGGGCGTGTCGGTGCCGGAGTCGGTGATGACGGCGATGCGCTGATCGTTCATGGTCTCTCCCCGTGAGGCCCCGTGGCGCGGAGCGATTGACTGGTGTATGGAAAACTATGGCCATTCAAACCATTCAACATGGTTCTGGATACTGGGTTCACCATTCATTAGAATTAAAGCGAATCATACCAGAAGGGGGAGGACCATGGCACAGGAATCGTCATATGAGGAAACGGACACCGGTGGCGACGAGACGGCTCGCGTCGAGCTCGCGCAGCGCATGCGCTCCCTTCACCTCTCGCGTCTCTCGGAGCTGCCGCGCATCGAGCTCTACCTCGATCAGCTGCTCACGCTCGTCTCGATGGAGCTCGACTTCATGTGCGTTCCGGGTGACGCCCCTGTCACGGGCTCCATGGTCAACAACTACGTCAAGCAGGGAGTCGTCCCTGCGCCACGCAAGAAGCGCTATACTCGGCGCCACGTGGCCACGCTCCTGTTCGTCTGCGCCTTCAAGCGGGTCTTCTCCATCGCGCAGGTTGCCGAGCTCATGAGCTTGGTCTATGCGTCCGGCGCCGATCTCGCGCTGCTCTACGATGAGGCGGGCGCCGCGCTCGAGCGCGCCCTGGCCGCGCGCTTCTCGCCTGAGGGGGCCCATGAGCCCGAGCGGGGCATACGCGTCGTTGACGAGAAGGGCGAGCCGGTGGCTCCCGACCTCGCGCTCCTGCTCGACTCCGCCGTGGCGGCGCTTGCGGCCAAGGTCTACGTCGAAAAGAATCTCGACTTGGCCGAACGCGCGCGGGAGACAGCTGAGCGGCGCGTCTAGGTCACCTGGGGCGCGAGGCGTCTACTGGATTCGCAAAGGAAGAGGAGCATGGCAAGCATCTACGGCGAGCCTGCGGTCGTCAGGCGCATTGAGCGCAGGGGAGCCCTCTCTCGAGCCACGACAAGCGGCGTAGTCGCTTCGTCGGCAATGGTTGGGGCGGCGCTTCTCGCCCTCGTAATCGCGAACACGCCCGCCTATGACGCAATCGAGCGGCTCCTCGAGACGAGCCTGGAAATTGGGTTCGGGGAGACGATCGTCTCGCTGACGACCGAGTCCTTCGTGAACGACTTCCTGATGGCGATCTTCTTCCTACTCGTGGGCATTGAGCTCAAGTATGAGATGACCGTGGGGCAGCTGCGTCGTCCGCGGCAGGCTCTGCTGCCCATGCTGGCCGCCGTGGGAGGAGTCTGCGCCCCGGCCTTCATCTACCTGGCCATCAACGGGGGTAGGCCCACTGCCTCGGGCTGGGCCGTGCCCATCGCCACGGACATCGCCTTCGCGCTCGGGGTGGTCTCGCTGCTCGGGGACCGCATCTCTCCCGAGACCAAGGTCTTCTTTCAGACGCTCGCGATTGCGGACGACATCCTCGCCATCGTCGTGATCGCCCTGTTCTACGGTCAGGTGCCCGACCCCCTCTGGTGCTTTGCCGCGGCGCTCTCGACCGCCGCTCTCGCCCTGCTCAACCGGGCACGCATCTACTCCCTGCGCCCCTACGTAATCGTGGGGCTGGCGCTGTGGGTCTGCATGTACAATTCGGGCATCCACGCCACGCTCGCGGGCGTCGTCGTCGCCTTCTCGCTGCCAAGCCGCTCAGACGTGCGCTTGTCCCAGCTGGGAGGCTGGCTCTCCGAGCGCGCCCATGACCTCGAGGACACCTATGATGATACCCACCACGTCCTGGGCCAGCACGACTTCACCGAGGGGGCGCTTGGCGTCGAGCGCGTGATGCATCACGTGACCCCGCCCCTGCAGCGCATGGAGCATCACGTCTCGACCTTCGTGAACTTCCTCGTGCTGCCGCTGTTCGCCTTCGTGAATGCGGAGCTGCATCTGGTGGGGGCGAACCTCGGGTCCATCCTCATGAGCCCCGTGGCACACGGCGTCTACCTTGGGGCCGTCATAGGAAAGCCCCTGGGGATCATCCTGGTGACGTATGTGCTGGTCAAGATTGGCTTTGCCCGCCTGCCCCGAAACATGGACTGGACGCAGGTCATCGCCGTGGGCATCATGGGAGGGCTTGGGTTCACGATGTCGATTCTCATCTCGGGGCTTGCCTTTGACAGCCAGCAGGACGTCATCGCCGCGAAGTGCGCGATCCTTCTGGGCTCGGTGACCTCGGCTATTCTCGGCATGATCTTCGTGCGCCTCGCAACCCGGGGAAGCGTTTCGCGAAGGAGGCGCATTCGTCGTGGAAGGACGGCCGTGAGCGCACGCGAAACCCCCTCGGGCCAAGGGGTATCCTAAGGTCTAAGTGCACGCGCCCGGTCTTACGGGCGCAGTCTGACGGGAGACTCGCATGAGTGGATTCAAGCGTCTCTGCATGGTCGTCTTCGTGCTGGCCGATCTGGGGGTCCTCGCGGCTCTCGCCCTCACGTGGTATGGCCCCTGGACCGACGTCGCGTCGGCCCTCCTCAACGTGGAGGGTTACGCGGTGGCGGTGCTCGTCTGCCTTGCCGTGAGCGTTTTCGGCCTCGCGGTCCTGCTCGCGCGCGCCCTCTTTGTGCGCAAGGTCCGTACGGTCGAGGTTGCCACGGTGGACGGGGGCACGATCTCGGTCACGCGCGACGCCATCGGCGCGCAGGCCTCCCACATCGTCGAGGCCGACGGCACCTGCACCGCCTCCCGCGTTCGCGTGGACGCCAAGCCCCGCGGGCACGTGCGCGTCCACGTGCGGGTGCTCCCGCGCGAGACGGTGGATGTGGTGCTTAAGGGGGCCGAGCTCCATGAGGAGCTCCTGAGCGGGCTTGCGGCCGTCTGTGGGGACACGGTCGAGGACGTGAGCCTGGAGTTCGTCGAGCCGGAGTCCGTGACGCTCGCCGCGGCCCCGGTGGCCGATGATGGGGCCGTCGTGGACGTTCCCGTGGCCTCGACGCCGGATGCGGCGGCGCAGCTTCCTGACCTCACGAGCGAGATCACGGTGTCCATGGGCACCGCGCACGACGAGCAGAGGGGGGCGTGAGCGTCATGTCCGACGAGAAGATCCCCAAGCCCAAAGTCGTGCTCGACGACGCAGACCCGTCTGCGCCCGAGCCGACGCCAGCGAGCGCACGAGACGCGGGCAATCAGACCGCGAGCGAGTCGGACGGGTGTCGCACGGGGGCGAGTCGCGTCTCTGCGTGGGTGAGACGAACCTTTCCTGGTCATGAGAACGCCTTCTGGGGCGGCGTGTGCGGACTCGTCGTCGCGCTCGTATTCTTTGCGATAGGGTTCTGGCGCACGGTGCTTATCGGCGCCCTGATTTTGGTGGGCGTGGCCGTGGGCCAGCTGCTCGATGGGAACCCCAGTCTGATTGACGTGCTACGTCGCCTCTTTTCCAGAAACCAGTAGGAGATAACGGGCCTCGGGCGGTGACGTGCCGCCCCGCCAGCGAGGAGCAAACATGAGCACAGGTGAGATTACGGACGTCCAGCCAATCGAGCCCCCCGAGGATTCCCTTCTCGTGGATACTGCAGGACAAGCGCCGGGTGACGATTCGTCTCCGACCTCTGGCGAGCTTCTCGACGCGAGCCAGGATATCGACCTCGTGCCGGAAAGCGACGAGGATGAGGATTCCGAGGACTCGCTGACCTTCTCCAACGGGGTCATCGAGAAGATCGTGGCGCTCGCCATGCGCGAGGTCCCCGGCGTGGTGGGCATGAAGGGCAGCTGGTTCAACCGCGTGCAGGACGCCTTTGGTGCGACCGACACCACCAAGGGCGTGAGCGTAGAGGTGACCCCCGAGAGCGCCGTGCGCGTGAACATCAGCGTGCTCATCGAGTACGGAGCCTATGCTCCGCAGGTCTTCGAGGACGTCAAGCGGGCCGTGGTCAAGCAGGTTACGGGCATGACGGGCCTTGAGGTCGCCGGCGTGAACCTGCGCATCGAGGACGTTCTCACCTCCGAGGAGTTCGATCGCTCCAAGCAGGGCGGGGAGCCTGGGGGCGACGAGCGAGCTGAGTAGGGCGTGCGGCGCTATCGCACTTCGAATGGGGAGCCCTCTGCATGCAAGAAGGCCAGAAGCGCGCTCGTGGCGCTCCCGACCATGCCCACGGCGTGCGACGAGAGGACGCGCCCGAGCTTGCCCTGCAGGCTGGAGTCCTGCGGGGCCGCCTGGGCTAGGACGAGTTTGGCCTTGCGTAGCACCATCATCATAAGCATGGTCGCGTAGTTGGCCACGCCCTCGGGCGGACGGGCTGCGCGGGCCATGCGCAGCCCGATCTTTCGAGCGCGCCCGAGGCCGACGTTGGCATATCTGATCGAGCGCGTGGCGATTGCGCTCGCTTCCTCTCCCAGGGCCATGACCTCTCGGTGTATAGGTATAAATAAATATATTTATGTTTTAAATAAGATTTAATTATTGGAACTAAATAATTATATTTAGAGTTATATAGCAGCATATATGAACAGAATATGCTCAATAGTGAGTAAAAAAATACAGGGGTGCTATAGTCTCGTGGGTGCCTTTCGCAAGACTTTGGTATGAGCGCCGGGTGATCCTCGATGCCCCGCATACGGTGAGTGCATTAGATGAAAGGCCGTCTGTCACGTGGTAAACGCACGTGTTTGTGTGGCGAATAGCAAAGCTATGCATCTCTGCGCCCCACCGGTTCGCATACATGCGGATCAGAGAGGATATTTATGAAAGCTATTGAAGCGAGTCACGTGTACAAGCTCTTTGGGGACCATCCCGCCAAGGCGCTTGCGGCGATCAAGGGAGGCGCTTCGCGCGAGGAGGTCGAGGAGAGATACGCTACGACGGCAGCGGTGATCGACATCACGCTTGACGTGAACCCGGGTGAGCTTTTCGTGCTCATGGGACTGTCCGGCTCGGGGAAGTCGACCTTCGTGCGCTGCCTCAACCTTCTCCACAAGCCCACGAGCGGCAGCATCAAGGTGTTAGGCCAGGATGTCATGGGGCTCTCACCGAAGGAGCTGAGACGTCTCCGCGCGGAGAAGATCTCCATGGTGTTCCAGAACTTCGGTCTGCTGCCTCACTTGACGGTTCTCGAGAACGTGCGATGGGCCCTGCTCGTGAAGGACGTCGATAAGGTCGTCGCGGGTAAGAAGGCCAAGAAGGCAATCGAGCTGGTGGGGCTCAAGGGGTGGGAGGACAAGTATCCCGACGAGCTGTCCGGTGGCATGAGGCAGCGCGTCGGCCTTGCCCGCGCGCTCGCCTCCGAGACTGAGATTATCCTTATGGACGAGGCCTTCTCGGCGCTTGACCCGCTCATCCGCTCGGAGATGCAGGACCAGCTGCTCTCGATTCAGCAGGAGATCAACAAGACCATCGTGTTCATCACGCATGACCTCAATGAGGCCATGTACCTGGGTGATCGCATCGCCGTCATGCGCGACGGCCGCATCGTGCAGATAGGAACGCCCGAGGACGTTCTCCAGAACCCGGCCAATGAGTACGTCGAGTCGTTCGTGGAGAGCGTCGACCGTTCGCGCATCCTGACCGTGGAGAGCGCCATGATTGCCCCCGATAGCCGCATTCTCGTCTCGGAGGGGCCGCTTGTCGCCCTGCACCGAATGAGGCGGATGGCCGTTGACTACCTCTACGTTGTCGATCGCGATCAAAGGCTGCTCGGATACGTGCTCGTGGGCGACGCCGTCGAGGCGGCGCGTGCCGGGGGGCGGACGCTCGAGGGTCTGATCAGAAAGGACTTTGCGGCGGTTCGCCCCGAGGTCACAATCGGCGACGCGCTCTCGTCGGCCGTCGAGTCTCCCATCCCGCTTGCGGTCACCTCCGCCAGCGGAAGGCTCAGGGGCGTCATTCCCAAGACGGCGATCCTGGCTGCGCTCGACTCGAGCGAGCGCGTCGAAGTCGATGCCATGGGGCGCACCGGCGAGTTTTCGGTCAAGGCCGTCGAGGCGGCCGCGGCCAGCGATCTGCAGGTGTCCGATGGCGGCGCCTCGGGGAATCCCAAGGCGCGAGGAGAAGAAGCGACGAGCGAGAGGGAGGGTGAACAATGATGGGTGCGGGTGCTTTCTCGCTCGTCAGGATTCCTCTGGGGGATTGGGTCGAGGCTGGCGTCGAGTGGATGAGCGTCAGCTGGGCATCCTTCTTCGATGGGATGGCGGACGGCATCACCGCTCTGGTCGAGGGCCTCGATGCACTTCTCTCGGCGCCACCGTACTTCGTGCTCATCGCGCTTCTCGCCGCACTCGCCTGGTATGTGAGGAACGGGAGGTTCGCCCTCTACACGGCCCTCTCCTTCCTGCTCATCGAGTCGATGGACCTGTGGAGCGCCGCCATGTCAACGCTTTCCCTGGTCCTCATCTCAACGCTCATCTCGTTGGTCGTCGGCATCCTTCTGGGTATGCTCGCGGCGGCGCATGATGGCTTCTCCAAGGTGCTCAAGCCTATCCTGGACTTCATGCAGACGCTGCCCTCGTTCGTCTATCTCATCCCCGCCATCGTCTTTTTTGGCATCGGCTTTGTGCCGGGTGCCATAGCGACCATCATCTTCTCGCTACCTCCCGCCGCACGTCTTACGGAGCTCGGCCTGAGAAACGTCGATCCGGAGGTTGTGGAGGCCGGCGAGGCCTTTGGCGCCTCGAACTGGCGCATCTTGTGGAACATCAAGGTTCCCCTTGCGCTGCCCACGATCATGAGCGGCGTCAATCAGGCCATCATGCTCTCGCTCTCCATGGTGGTGACGGCGGGCATCGTGGGCTCAGGCGGTCTGGGGTCGGTCGTCTACCAGGGCGTGACGCGCCTGGAGGTGGGCCTGGGATTCGAGGGCGGCATCGCGGTCGTTATCGTGGCGGTGTTTCTGGACCGACTGACGTCGGCCCTCGGCGAGCGGGCAAACCATAGAATCAGCAGGGAATAGGGGAGATCTGACATGCTCTACGGCTCAAGAAACCGACTGGACGCCCCCTGCGGCTCCGCGGGGCCCCGCAACGGGAGACTCCTTACGCGCCGTGCCTTCCTGACGTCGTGCGCCTTCACCGGCGCCGCGCTTCTGGGCGCCACCACGCTGAGCGGATGCGCGGATCGCTCGAACAAGCTGCGCATGGGCTGGTGGTCTCAGACTGACAGCATCGCGCCGTCCTACCTCTGGAACCAGCTCCTCTCGGAGCAGGGCTACGAGGTCGAGATGATCTTCGCGGACCAGGGGCCCGTCTTCGAGGGCGTGGCAGGTGCAAGTCTCGACCTCGCTCTGGACGCCTGGTCCCCCATCACCCACAAGGCCTATCTCGAGAAGTATCAGGATGACTTCGATCTGCTCGACCCATGGTATCGTACGGCGACCCTCAATTGGACGGTCCCCTCTTACGTGCCCATCGACTCGATAGACCAGATCTTGGAGAACGCGGAGCTCTTCGATAACCGCATCGTGGGCATAGAGCCCGGAGCCGGTCTGACCGACACCTCCAAGAACCAGGTGATCCCGGACTACGGCCTCGAGGGCATGGACTTCGTGGATGCATCAACGACAGCCATGCTCTCTGAGCTCGATCGCTCCATCAGCCGCGAGGAGCCCATCGTGGTCACGCTCTGGCACCCCCACTGGGCCTACGCGACTTACGATCTCAAGGACCTCGCGGATCCCAAGGGCTCGCTCGGCGTCGCAGAGGCGCTCATACCGTTCGTGCGCCACGGATTCACCCAGGATTACCCGGACATCGCGCGCTGGCTGAACAACTTCGAGCTCACCGATGCACAGTTCTCCGATCTTCAGAGGGTCGTCGCGCAGGACGCGGGAATTGGCCACGAGAGCGAGGGCGTGCGAAGATGGCTTGACGTGGCCGAGAATCGCGCGCTCGCGAATAGCTGGATCGACTAGACGCATCCCTTGTATCCTACGAGAGGCGAGCTATAATGGCCGCGTAACGGGGGGCTGGCGCACGCCGGCTGAGATTGGGTCCATGGCGACCCTGACCCAGAACCTGATCCGGGTAATGCCGGCGTAGGGACCTAAAGCTCATCCTGGGGCACCTACGAAAATGACGTGGGTGCCTTTTTTGGTGCCCGAAGCGCGGGGGAGCCGCGCGGAAGGGAACGGCCATGAACTGTTCGATAGCGATTCAGTTTCTGCCCATGGATGCCACGACGGACGATGCCACGTGCGATGCGGTGGATGCCGTCATCGCCTACATTGACTCGACGGGGGTTGACTACTTCGTGGGGCCATTCGAGACGGCCATCGAGGGAGACTACGAGACCTGTATGGAGATCCTCAAGAACTGCCAGCTCGTAGGTGCCAAGGCGGGCTGCAGGGAGATTATGACCTACGCCAAGATCAGCTACCGCCCCAACGGTGACGTCATGAGCACGGACCGCAAGGTTGGTAAGTACCATCCGGGTGACCCCGAGTTCTCCAAGGTCTCCTCGGAGAGCCCGGCTGCCTAGGATGGCACGTCTGTCGCATGACGCCGCGCAGGCAGGACGCGTCTCCCTGCGCGTGCGTCGCGTTATGATCCCACTGGTCACCGTCGTCCTTCTGCTCGCGGGATGGGAGGCTCTCGTCGATTTTGGCGTGGTCCCCAACTTCCTGCTGCCCACGCCGACGCAGGTCGTGTCCGCGCTCGTGGGCGATGCGGGGCTTCTCGCGCGCCACGCTCTCTCCACACTCGCCGAGGCAGCGCTTGGGCTTTTGCTTGGCGTGGCCCTAGGTTTTGTCTGCGCGTTGCTCATGGACCGATTCGAGACCTTCTACCTGGCCTTTGAGCCGCTTATGACCATCTCGCAGACTATTCCCACCGTTGCCATCGCACCTCTTCTGGTGCTGTGGTTCGGTTATGGTCTGGCGCCCAAGGTCGTTCTCATCGTGGTCAGCACGTTCTTTCCAATCACGGTCTCGCTCGTGAGCGGGTTTCGCTCCGTTGATTCCGACGTAGTTGACCTCATGCGCACGATGAATGCCTCGCGTTGGCAGGTCTTCTGGTACGCCAAGCTGCCGGCTGCGGCCGAGCAGTTCTTCAGCGGTCTCAAGATCTCGGCTACCTATGCAATCGTGGGCGCGGTTATCGCCGAGTGGCTCGGTGGCTCGGTGGGCCTGGGCGTTTACATGACGCGCGTGCGCAAGTCCTTCTCGTATGACCGTATGTTTGCGGTAATCATCATCATATCTGCGCTCTCGCTGGGGCTCATGGCTCTTGTCGACTTGCTTCAGCGCGTGTGCATGCCCTGGAAGAGGGCAGAAAGGAAGCACTCATGAATATCAGCTCCCACACCCCTCACAATCCCGAGCGGACGGCGCTCAGCCGTCGCCAGTTCGTACGCGTCTCTGGCGTCGCGGCGGCGGGCCTTGCGCTCGCCGGCTGCAGCACGGGATCGGGGTCGGATTCCGACGCCGGCTCTGATGTCGCAGGCAGCGACGATTCCGCGACGACCAAGGTCTCCTTCGTACTCGACTACACGCCCAACACCAATCACACGGGCATCTACGTGGCTGCCGACCAGGGCTACTTCGCTGAGGAGGGCATTGAGGTCCAGATCGTCCAGCCGCCCGAGGATGGCGCGGATGCTCTTCTCGGTGCGGGCGGTGCGCAGATGGGCATCTCCTACCAGGACGTCATGGCCAACAATCTAGCCTCCGCCCAGCCGATGCCCGTTACGGCGGTGGCCGCCGTCATCCAGCACAACACCTCGGGCATCATGAGCCGCGCGGCAGATGGCATCACGCATCCAGCGGCCATGATGAATCATCGCTACGCGACGTGGAACATGCCCGTCGAGCAGGCCACGATCAAAGACGTCGTGGAGGTTGACGGCGGGGACTACTCCCAGGTCGAGCTCGTGCCCTACGACGTGGACGACGAGGTCAGCGGCCTTCGGGCCAATCTGTTCGACAGCGTTTGGGTCTTCGAAGGCTGGGCCTGTCAGAACGCCGTGGTCCAGGACTTCGACTACAACTACTTCTCGTTTATGTCGGTCGATCCGGTCTTTGATTTCTACACGCCGATCATCGCCGTTAACGACGACTTCGCCCACGACAACCCCGAGGTCGTGAAGGCCTTTCTGCGCGCGGCCAAGAGAGGCTACGAGTACGCCGTCGACAATCCCGAGGCCGCGGCCGACATCCTCTGCTCTGCCGTGCCCGAGCTCGACTCCGCTCTCGTGCACCAGAGCCAGGCCTACCTGTCCGATCAGTATGTCGCTGACGCAGCGAGCTGGGGAGTCATCGACCCCGAGCGCTGGGCATCCTTCTACCAGTGGCTGAACGACAACGATCTTGTGGAGAACAAGCTCAACACGTCTGCCGGCTACGACCTCTCCTTCCTCGCCTAGCATGGCGGTGGATGAGGGGTGCGAGCGTGCCACGGTCCCGGCCCTTGCGGCCCAAGGGCTGACGTTGTCTTGGAACGACGTGCAGATCGTGGCCGAGGATGTGAGCCTGGAGGTGGGGGTCGGAGAGATATGCTGCCTTGTCGGACGTTCGGGCTGCGGAAAGACCACCATCCTTCATGCTCTGGCGGGGCTTACGATGCCCCTGACCGGCCACGTTCTTCTGCATGGACAGGACGTGACCGGACAGCCGGGCCGGGTGAGCTATATGCTGCAGAAGGATCTCCTGCTGCCGAGCCGCCGCATCATCGACAACGTTTGTCTGCCGCTCGTTGTGTCCGGCATGGGTCGCGCGGAGGCTCATGCCAAGGCCGAGCCCCTCTTTGAGCGCTTTGGTCTGGTGGGCACGCAGCAGCTGTGGCCCAGCGAGCTCTCGGGTGGCATGCGGCAGCGCGCCGCCTTCTTGCGCACGTACCTCATGGGCACCGACGTGACGCTCCTGGATGAGCCATTCTCCGCGCTCGACGCTCTCACCCGCGTGGACATGCGTCGTTGGTTCATCGGGATGGTGGACGAGCTGGGGCTCTCCGCGCTTGTGATCACCCACGACGTGGACGAGGCCGTCTCCATGGCGAGTCGCGTCTATGTGCTTGCGGGCACGCCCTCGACTGGAGAGCCGAGCCACGTGGCGGGCGAGATCGTCGTGGATCGCGCTGGCGTGGGCTCCGAGGAGGCCTTCGAGCTCACTGACGAGTTTCTGGTCGCCAAGCGCCAGGTGATGGCGCTTCTGGGATAGGAAGCGACGAGGTCCCTCTCCTGATTGAGGCTGATGGCAGGCCTGTGCAAAAAGGGCACAGGCCTGCCATCATTTTCTGTGGCGCCCGCGTCTATGCCAGGGCGAGCTCAATGCCCTCGCAGGTGAGCTCGGCGCGGGCCTTCTCGGGTATGCGGGCGTCCGTGATGGCCGTGACGGGCCTCTTGCCTAAGTCGAGGGGAATCGTGCCGCGCTGGCTGAACTTCTCGCTCTCGGTGAGCACCACCACGCGCTCGGCATGGAGCGCCATGTCGTGGACCGCCTGGGCGCGCATCTGGTCGCTGTTGGTGAAGCCAGTGCGTTGCGAGTGTCCATCCGTTCCCACGAAGAGAAGGTCCACATAGAACCCCTCAACACAGTGAGACACCAGGGGACCTACCATTACCTGTGAGTCCTTCTGATAGATGCCACCGAGCAGGATGATTTGAACGTTGTTGCTCTTTCGTACGTAGCCAGCGATGAAGGCGCTGTTGGTGATCACGGTGACGTCATGGAACGCGTCGGCAAGCTGTGCGGCGAGAAGTGCACAGCAGCTTCCGCTTTCTATCATGATGGTGTCACCGTCGTGCACGTACTCGATGGCGCGCCGTGCGATCTTGAGCTTCTCCTCGTAGTGGTAGGCGAGCCGGCCCTCGACGTTATCGGTGCTCTGCAGGAGCGCAAGGCCATGCTCGCGCTTGATGAGACCTCGCGACTCAAGGTCGGCGAGGTCCTTGCGCATCGTGACCTGAGAGACCCCGAGCTGCCCGGCGAGCTCGGCTACTTCGATGCGGGTACGCTCGGTGAGGATCTCGAGAATGCGGTTCGCTCGTGCGGGCATGGGCCTCTCCTGACGTAGGTGACGCAAGGAAGTATAGTGCCAATGAGTTTCGAACGAAAGAACCTCTAGAAGAACGCGTCAATTCCCGCATTCAAGAGCACCGTTCGGTACCCCTCGAGATCTTCGGGATGAAGGCCTCTTCTGCCGCGAAGCCGATAGTCGCGCCCCAAGAGGTCGTACTTGCTCTCCCCAAAGTTATGGAAGGGGAGGAGCTGGACGCGGGCAGCTCCCATCTCCCTAAGTCTCGTCGCCATCATGCCCGCTTCCTGCGCAGAATCGTTGAACCCCGGTATGAGGGGGATTCGCACGAGGACGTCCCCGCCAGTGGAAATCGCGCGTGCCGCGTTGGCGAGGACGAGGTCGTTTTCCACGCCGGTGCCCGCGTGGTGTGCATCCGAGCTGGCGTGCTTCATGTCTATGTAGATGTGGTCGAGGAGCCCCGTCACGGCGTCGAAGGTCGTGGGGTCCACGTGGGCGGTGGTCTCCATGTTGGTGTCGACCCCCTCCTCGCGCAGGCGGGCGATGAGCTCCGCGCAGAAGTCCGGCCACACGAGCGGTTCGCCTCCCGAGATCGTGACGCCCCCGCCGCTCTGACGGTAGAAGGGGAGGTCCTTCAGGCACTCGTCGACGACCTCCTCGACTTCCATAGTCTTTCCTACGACCGAGAGAGCCCGCGTGGGACACGCCTGGACGGATCGCCTAACATGCCCGTCTCTTGCGTCGAGCGCACTGACGGCGACGTGGCGCTTGCCGCCCGTCACGGCCGTAGGCGCCCCGGGGACCTCCTCGAGGCACCGCCCGCAACCGGTGCATGCCCCCTCGTCCCATTCGACCTGGGGCGCTCGCACCTGGCTCTCGGGGTTCGAGCACCAGTAGCAGCGCAGGGGGCAGCCCTTGAGAAAAACCACGGTGCGAATCCCCGGACCGTCGTCGAGGCTGAACTTCTGAATATTGAACACGGTCGCCGTCTGCATGCTCTCCCCTCGTAGCTTTGACGATAAACAGCATACGGAACTTTTGAATGAAAGCAAATTCAATTTCGAACATTGACATCATTTAGGGTTATTGGTATACCAAAACGGCAAAGGAGCGAAAGAGAGGAACCTCCATGGTCGAGAATCACTTCGGGGAGCTCACCGCGCGCATGAGTCAATTCAGAGACGCTCTGCTTGACGCCAGCCCGCAGGTAGACGTCGAGCGGGCGATCATCACCACGCAGGTGTATCGGGAGAACGCCGATCAGCCCCTGGCGCTCAAGCGTGCCCTCATGCTCAAGCGCGTCCTCGGGGAGATGACCATCTTCATCGAGCCCCAGACGCTGATAGCGGGCAACCAGGCCTCGTCCAACCGCTCAGCACCGATTTTCCCAGAGTATGCGATGAGCTGGGTCATCGACGAGCTGGACAAGTTTGATAAGCGTGACGGCGACCGCTTCCACATTAGCGAGGAGAACAAGCGAAAGCTCCGTGACATTGCGCCGTTCTGGGAGCACAACACCCTGTTCGATCGTGGTCTGGCAGCCTTCCCGCCCCACTCCAAGCTCTTCTACGATCTAGGTATCATCAAGAGCGAGGGCAACATCACCTCGGGTGACGCCCACTGCGCGGTTGACTACGGGGCGGTTTTGCGCCTGGGGCTCAAGGACTTCCGGCGCCGAGCCGCCGAGAAGCTCGAGGCCCTCGATCTTACCGACTACCGCAACATTCACAAGAGCCACTTCTACCGAGCCATCATCATCGTCGTCGACGCCATGAGGGCGTTTGCCGCCCGCTATGCGGCACTCGCTCGCGAGGAGGCCATCCAGTCCGAGGAGCGCGGAGACCTGTCTCGCGCCTACGAGCTGCGTGACATGGCCGACACCCTCGATCACGTTCCCTTTGAGCCGGCGCGTACCCTGCGCGAGGCCGTGCAGTCCACCTGGCTCGTCCACCTGGCGCTTCAGATCGAGTCCAATGGCCACAGCCTTTCCTACGGGCGCATGGACCAGTATCTCTGGCCCTTCTACGAGGCCGATCTCGAGGCTGGTCGCATAGCGGAGCCCGAGGCCTGCGAGCTCATGGGCAACCTCTGGCTCAAGACCTACATTATCAACAAGATTCGCTCGTGGAGTCACACGCAGTTCTCGGCGGGCTCACCGCTCTACCAGAACGTTACCGTGGGTGGCCAGAGGCTCTGCGACGGAGAGCCCGTCGACGCCACCAATCCCATGAGCTGGCTCATCCTGAAATCCGTGGCACAGTGCCATCTCACCCAGCCCAATCTGACCGTTCGCTATCACAAGGGGCTGCCCGACGATTTCATGGCCGAGTGCGTCGAGGTCGTGCGCTGCGGCTTTGGCATGCCCGCCTTCAACGACGACGAGGTCATCATTAAGAGCTTCATCGAGAAGGGCGTTGCACGTGAGGACGCGTACAACTACTCGGCCATCGGCTGCGTGGAGACGGCCGTCCCCGGCAAGTGGGGCTACCGCTGCACGGGCATGAGCTTCCTCAACTTTCCCAAGGCCTTGCTCATCGGCATGAACGACGGGGTCGATCCCGCGAGTGGGACGCGGCTGCTCGACCACACGGGTCTGCTCGAGGACTTTACGAGCTTCGACGACGTCATGGCCTGCTGGGACAAGACCGTGCGCGAGATGTGTCGCCAGTGCGTGATCATCGACGCGACCTGCGACATGGTGCTTGAGCAGGATACCGCTGACGTCCTGTGCTCGGCTCTGACCGACGACTGCATCGAGCGGGGCCTCAACATGAAGGAAGGCGGCGCTCACTACGACTTCATCTCAGATCTGCAGGTGGGCATCGCCAACCTTGCCGACTCGCTCGCGGCCATGAAGAAGGTTCTCTTCGAGGATCGCGCCGTGACGCCCGTCGAGCTCAGGGATGCTCTGGCGGCCAACTGGGGGGGCGAGAAGAACCAGCGGATTCGCCAGCTCATGCTCGACGCTCCCAAGTACGGAAACGATGACGACTACGTGGACGGTCTCATCCGTGCTGCTTACGACTGCTACATCGATGAGATGAAGAAGTATCACAACACGCGCTACGGTCGCGGACCTATCGGCGGGACCTACTACGCGGGCACGAGCTCGATCTCCGCGAACGTGCCCCAGGGGGCGGGAACCCTTGCCACGCCGGACGGTCGCTACGCCGGCGAGGCTCTCGCCGAGGGCTGCAGCCCGAGTCACGGCAGAGACCGCCTGGGGCCCACGGCGGTCTTCAAGAGCGTCTCCAAGCTCCCTACCGAGGAAATCACGGGTGGTGTGCTGCTTAACCAGAAGATGACGCCCCAGGTCCTGGCCAAGGCCGAGAACCGCGTTAAGCTCGCCCAGCTCACACGGGCCTTCTTTGACCAGCTCCACGGCTATCACGTGCAGTACAACGTCGTGAGCCGCGACGTCCTGCGCGACGCGCAAGATCACCCCGAGAAGCATCGCGACCTCATCGTGCGGGTGGCCGGCTACTCGGCCTTCTTCAACGTGCTCTCGCGCGCCACCCAAGATGACATCATCGAACGCACCGAGCAGACGCTCTAGAAACCGCTCGCGTTCGACGGCCCCTGGCTCGATTTGCGACCAAGGCTACTTTTCCACCATACCCGAACGCCAATTACGGTGCCTTTTTCACCGGAATTGGGCGTTCGGGTATGGTGGGATTTCTAGCAGGCGGGTTTTTGTGGACCACGGCTACTTGGTTGCGCCCGAGGTCGCTGTGGTGCCCTTCGTGGCACTCACGGAGGAGTCGGTCGTGCTCGGCGCGGTCGTCCCGTTCGAGGTCGTTCCCGTTGTCGTGCCCGTGCTGCTCGAGGTGGTGTCATCCGAGGTCGTGGTGTCCGACGTGTCGCTCGAGCTTGCGCCCGCGTTCGCGGAGGTGTCAGAGGTGACGCCTCCCGATGTGTCGTCCGAGGTCGTTGAGTCATCGGTCGTGGTCGTGTCCGTGGGGGCGGTTCCGGTTGCCTGGTCATTGGCCGAAATTTCGTCGGACGTGCTGGTGGGGGACTGCTGGGGCTTGCCCTGCTGTTCGTCGGTCGCCTGCTCTGCGGCGTCCGTCACCTCGTGCGTCTGCGTCGAGGAGGTCGTCCCGATGCCGGTTCCCTGGGTGGCCACGTTCACCACGAGCGCGAAGACGAGAACCGCCGTCACGCCCACGCATGCCGTCACAATCGTGACGCGCCGGCGAATGAGGGCCTGTCGGCGCGCGTGGGCGGCATGGCGCACCTCGCGCGGGGCAATGGGCGTGCCCGAGTCTGACACCTGCTGGACTTGCGTGCGACCCGAGATGGACGTGGGCTGCCAGGGCTCTCGTCGAATGGTTCGCTCATCGTCGGCCGAGGCGTTCCCGACAGCTGTCACGTTGGAGCCCAAGTCCGCATCCTCATCGTCATCCGAGCCGAACGCGCGAAGCTTCTCGGCGGAGGATGATAGGATGCCCCGATAGATTTGCGAGGCAGCGGCGGACGCCACTGCGCCTATGACCACACCGATGACGGACCCCGCAAGGCCGATCTGTGACGAGAGGGCGAAGGACGTGGCGGCGGCCAGCCCGCTTGCGATGATCTGGGACACCGAGAAGTTCCCAAGGATGCCTTGCTTCGCTGAGGGGCTCTCGGCCTGCTCTTCCTGCTGCTCTGCTACCCTGGTCTCGTTGGTGGATGACAAGACGACCCCTTCCTCTCTTGCACGCCTCTTCTCCCACGGTACCCATGAGCGTATCCGAGCGCTGCTACCACGAGGCGAACCTCACGAAGAGCAGACAACCACACGGCTCCTAAAAAGGAAATCGCAGCGTTTTTTATGGCCTTGTCGGGGTATCATGAGGCCGTCGCGTTCTTCCGGAGCTTCAACATATGGAGGTTATCATGCTCGTAAATGCTACTGCCATGCTTCAGAGCGCACAGAGGGGCCATTATGCCATTGGGGCCTTCAACACGAACAACCTCGAGTGGGCATCGGCGATCCTCGACGCCGCCGAGGAGCTCCAGTCCCCGGTTATCATCCAGTGCACGAGCGGTGCCGCAAAGTGGCAGACGAGCTTTCGCGTCGTGGCAGACCTCGTGCGCGACCTCGTAGAGGACAAGAACATCAGCGTGCCGGTGGCCCTGCACCTCGATCACGGCACCTACGAGGACGTTTTCAAGTGCATTGACGCCGGCTTCACCTCCGTCATGTATGACGGCTCCCACGAGGAGAGCTTCGACGTCAACCTTGCGCACACCGCCGAGGTCGTCAAGGCCGCCCACGCCAAGGGCGTTTCGGTCGAGGCCGAGGTCGGTGGCATTGGCGGCACCGAGGACGGCGTGACTTCCAAGGGCGAGCTGGCCGATCCCGAGCAGTGCCGCGCCATCGCCGACCTGGGCGTCGACTTTCTCGCCTGCGGCATCGGCAACATTCACGGCATCTATCCCGCCAACTGGGAGGGTCTGTCCTTCGATCAGCTCGAGGCCATCACGGCCAAGACTGGCGACCTTCCGCTCGTGCTGCACGGCGGCACTGGCATCCCCGTCGACCAGATCAAGAAGGCCATCTCTCAGGGAATCTGCAAGCTCAACATCAACACCGATCTTCAGCTCGTCTTTGCCGAGGCCACGCGCAAGTACATCGAGGAGGGCAAGGACCAGGAGGGCAAGGGCTACGACCCCCGCAAGCTCCTCAAGCCCGGCCGCGACGCCATCTGTGCGCATACCAAGGAGCTCATGGTAGAGTTCGGCTCGGATGGCAAGGGCTGGAACTAGCGCTCGCACGGTATCGTCTCTTTGGGGCGGCCTCGACTTCTCGTCGGGGCCGCCCTTTTCGGTGGCGCTGCCCTCAACCCGAGCGCGCTCCCTAGGCCCCCGGTCTGGAAAAGTCAGTTCAGGTCTGTTCTCTTTGCCTGAACTGACTTTTCCAGACCGGGGGCCAGGCGGATGACGGACTAACATTCTTTCAGTTGACCTTTACCCATCCTCAGCCTTTGTGCCGTTCAAACGCGAGCGACCCATCCGTCGCGCAAGTGTCTAAGGTGGCTTCCTGAATAAATTCGAAGCCTTCGAAGGGGCACACATGAGCGAGACGAACGCCCTGCTCGCAGCCATCAAGAGGGCCGCGCGCGAGCGGCCCGAGACCGTGTGCTATCATGCGCGCGGATCGGCTCCCACGACGTACGGAGCGCTGTGGTCTCAGGCGTCCGCGCTCGCGGGCGCCCTCGCGAAACGCGTGCCTGGTCAGGGTCCCATAATCGTTGTGGGGCACAAGGAGGCGCTCACCGTCGCGGCGTTTCTCGGCTGCCTCATGAGCGGGCACGCCTATGCGCTCGTCGACGTGGAGCTCCCGTCCGCGCGCGTCCGTGACATCGCGAGCCAGATTCCTCAGGCCACGCTGCTCGCGACCTGCGACGTTGCGGGGGGTCTCGCGGACCTTCTGCCCACGGCCCGCTTGCTCGACGCCCGTGCCCTCCTGCGCGGCGCAGCGTTGCAGGAGGCTTTCCTGGTGTCCTGCCCCCGTGAGCGGTGGGTCACGGATGATCAGACGTAGTACGTGATCTTCACGTCCGGCTCGACGGACCGTCCCAAGGGCATCGAGGTCACGACGGCGAACGTGGCCAACTTCACGAGCTTGCTCACGATGTTTCCCGTGGTCGCGGATGGCGGGCGCGTCTTTCTCGACCAGGCGCACTACTCGTTTGACCTCTCGGTCTACGAGCTCGCGGGCGCGCTCGCCACGGCGTATGCGGGCAGCCCTAGTTTGGTCGGGCCGTGCAGACGCCCTCCGCAGCATCGGGCTGGGCGAGGTCGGCGAGGGTCTTGCCATCAAGATAGGATGACGTCACGCGGCCGAGCTCACGCCAGACACCCACGGTCGTACAGGTCCCGAGCTGCGGACAGAACTCGCCGTTCGTGCAGTCGAGGCAGTCCACGGGTGCGAGGCTGCCCTCGGCGGCGCGCAGAAGCTCGCCCAGGGTGTAGTCCTCGGGCGCGCGCGTGAGCTGGTAGCCACCCCCCTTGCCACGCTGGCTCTTCACGAAGCCAGCCTTGTGCATGAGAGAGATGACCTGCTCAAGATACTTGCGTGATATGTTCTGGCGTCGCGCGACGTCGCCAAGAGACACCCAGCCGTCATGGACGGCCAGGTCGGCCATAGCGCGCAGAGCGTACATGCCCTTCGTAGAGAACATCGCTGCCATGGTGCCTCCTTCCAGTTGGTGGATTGATCAGCCCGCCTACTCCTTGCGGGCCACGAGCATTTCCTCGAGCGTGCGCCAGGCAAGCTCGGCGCACTTGACGCGAGCGGGCATGTGGGCGATATCGCGCAGAAGGACGGCACCCTCGAGGGGCTTGAGCGCCGTCTCGTCGGTGACCTCGCCGGTGAGCATCTGCCTGAAGAGCTTGCAGAGCTCGATGGCCTCCTTAGGAGTCTTGCCCGTCACGAGGTCGCTCATGATGTCTGCGCTCGCTTGGCTGATGGCACAGCCGTGGCCCGTGAAGGCCGCCTCGTCGATGATGCCGTCGTCTCCCAGGCGCACCGAGAAGCTCAGCTCGTCACCGCACGAGGGGTTCACGCCTTCGTGGGTGCAGGTCGCGTCCTCGAGGGCGTACTTGTAGTCCGGATGGGCCACGTGGTCCATGAACTCGGCGTTATAGAGATCAGTTACTGCCATGGAAGACCTGCCAAACCTGGTTGAGGGCGTCAATGAGACGGTCGATGTCCGAAGCATCGTTGTAAAAGGCCACGCTTGCGCGGCAGCTGGCGAGGTTCTCCACCTTGAGCCAGGAGTGAAGGGGCTCGGCGCAGTGGTGACCGGCCCGGATGCAGACGCCCGACATATCAAGGATGCTCGCCACGTCATGCGGGTGCACGCCGCGCACGTTAAAGCTGATGACGCCATGATGCAGGGAGGGATCCGCTGACCCGATGAGGTCGACGAAGTCGAGCGCGCTGAGGCGCTCGATCGCATAGGAGACAAGAGCCGCCTCGCGTGCGGCCACGGTCCCATAACCCACGGTCTGCGTGAGGTAGTCCAGAGCGGTTCCCGTGGCGTAGATGCCGGCAGCGTCTTGGGTGCCAGCCTCGAACTTCTCGGGGACGGGCGCCCACACGGCATCCTGCTCGGTGACGGAGTCGATCATCTCGCCACCTGTGAGCATGGGCTCCATGGCGTCGAGAAGCTCGTGTCTGCCCCAGAGCACGCCCACGCCCATGGGGCCGATCGCCTTGTGGGCAGAGAACGCAAAGAAGTCCGCGCCGAGCTCACGTACGTCGACCGGCATATGGGAGACGGACTGCGCGCCGTCGACCACCACGTAGGCGCCTTGGGCGTGCGCGGCCGCCGCAATCTTCTCGACGGGCAGGCGGCAGCCCATGACGTTGGAGACCTCTGCCACGGCCACGATCTTGGTGCGCGGTCCGATCTTGGTGGCGATCTCCTCGTCCGAGAGGGTGCCGTCGGCGGCGGGGTAGAGGTAAACGAGCGTGGCGCCCGCCTCACGGCAGGCCCGCTGCCAGGGGATGAGGTTGGAATGGTGCTCCATGATGGTGACGACCACCTCGTCACCGGCTCCGAGCACGCGAGGGCCAAAGGATTTGGCCACGAGGTTGAGAGACTCGCTCGTGTTGCGTGTGAAGACAACATCGGAGGCGTCCGGGCGGCCGTCCTCGTCCACGGCGCCGATGAGGCGCGCCACCTTTGCACGCACGCTCGTGATCGCGGAGGTTGCCTCGACGGACAGGCCGTAGAGGCCGCGTAGTGGGTTGGCGTTCATGGTCTCGTAGAAGCGCCTCTGGGCGTCGAGGACGCATGAGGGGCGCTGCGTCGTGGCCGCGCTGTCAAGAAAGGCAAGATCGGGGCGAGAGGACAGGAGCGGGAAGTCCACCTTGAAGGGGTTCTTTCGTATATCGAGGGCTTCGGGGCCAAAGTCGGGCATGGCTACTCCTCTCTCGCGGCACGTGCGTCGTCGAAGTCATGAGCCACCTCGTCGCCGAGGACGCGCTCGGCTTGGGCGAGCGCGGCGGCGTGTGACATCGGTTCGGGCGCGTGCATGATGGCGTCCTCGAATAGGGCACGTACGAAAAGCCGTTCGGCTTCCTCGAGCGAGAGCCCGCGGTTGTAAAGATAGGTGAGCTGCTCGGGACTTACCGATCCGATGGTGGCACCGTGATTGCCGGCGACGTCGTCCTCGTCGCAGAGGATGACGGGGAGCGTCTTGTTGATGACGTCCTCACCGAGCACGAGGACGGTGTCGGATTCGTTGCCCCTGGCACCCTTGGCACCGTGGATGAGGTCGATCGTGGCGCGCAGGCTCTTCTTGGCCGCGTCCTCCAGAACGCCGGACTCGGAGATCTCGGAGCGCGTCATGCGACCGCGCTGGCGCACGACGTGGTTGACGTCGAGCACCTGCGTGCCGTTGACGTGGTAGCGGCAGGAGAGGTCGAGACGGGCGTGGGCGCCCGCGAGGTCGCAGGCCAGGCCGAGCGCGACCGTGCCCCCGCCGAGCGCGAACTGGCTTATCTCGACGTGGGCGTCGGCGTCGGCGGAGATCCCCACGTTGTCAAGGTGCTGCTGGGTCTCGCCCACGCCGATGATCTCGATGATGCTCACATGGGACTTGGCCTCGGCGAAGACGCGCAGAAGCGAGCCGGACGTGGCCTTGGCGGCTGCGGGATCGGCCCCTCCGGTGACGGCCACGACAATCGTGACCTCGGCACCCTCGCGGACCATGACCCCGGTGTCCGCGACCTCGCCGGAATCCGCGTTGACGCTCACGACGATGGGCTCCTCGCGCACGGTGCGCGCCGGAACCTCCACGTAGCGTGCATCGGCCGCCTGGGAGACGGCCCAGTCGCGCACGCGCTCGCCCATGCCGCACTCGAGGCGGTCGAACAGGCGGGGCAGGGCGAAGTAAACGCTGCCCTTGCGTGAGCGCACGGGCACATTGAGCGTGATGTCGTTGGCACGCAGGCGGTTCCAGGTCTGCTGGGGGGCGGCGCTCACGCGATCGAGGGTGAGAGTTCCCCCCGCGTCGTCCGCGACTGATATGGGGCTGTTCTTGGTAGCCATTATCCGATGGCCCCTTCCATCTCGAGCTTGATGAGATTGTTCATCTCCACGGCGTACTCCATGGGGAGCTCCTTGGAGACGGGATTGGCAAAGCCATTGACCACGAGCGTGCGGGCCTCGCCCTCCGAGCACCCGCGACTCATGAGATAGAGGATCGTGTCGTCTGAGATGCGGCCGATCGTGGCCTCGTGTCCTACCTGAGCGGTTGCGTTGCGCACGTCCATGGCGGGGATGGTGTCTGAGCGGCTGATGTTGTCGAGCATGAGAGACTGGCAGCTCACGGTGCAGCGTGCGTGGTCGGCACGGGCGCCCACCACGACAGAGCTCCTAAAGGTGTTGACGCCCCCGTCCTTGGAGATGGACTTGGTGTCCACCGAGGCCGTGGTGTCGGCGCCGTTCAGAATGACCTTGCAGCCGGTGTCGAGGTCCTGCGTGGCACCGGCGAAGGTGATGCCGGTGAACTCGCAGCTCGAGCGGTCGCCAGCCAGAATGGTGGTGGGGTAGAGATAGGAGACGTGGCTGCCGAAGCTGCCCGAGACCCACTCCATTTGAGCGTCCGCCCCGATGGTGGCGCGCTTTGTGTTGAGATTGTACATGTTCTTGGACCAGTTCTCGATCGTGGAGTAGCGCAGGCGCGCGCCATCCTTCACGAAGAGTTCCACCGCGCCGGCGTGCAGGTTGGCCTCGTAGTACTTGGGTGCCGAACAGCCCTCGATGAAGTGCAGGTCCGCTCCAGGTTCCACGATGATGAGCGTGTGCTCGAACTGGCCTGCGCCCACGGCGTTCAGGCGGAAGTAGCTCTGCAGCGGGTAGTCCAGCTTGACACCGGCCGGCACGTAGACGAATGAGCCGCCGGACCACACGGCGTAGTGCAGAGCGGCAAACTTGTGGTCGGTGGGGGGGATGAGCGTGCCGAAGTACTCATGAACTAAGGGCTCGAGCTCCGGGTCGTGCAGCGCGTCTTCGATGGTGGTGTAGACGACGCCCTCCTTGGCGACCTCCTCGCGCATGTTGTGATAGACGATCTCGGAGTCGTACTGGGCACCCACGCCGGCGAGGCTCTCGCGCTCGGCGGCTGGGATGCCCAGGCGCTCAAAGGTGTCCTTGATGTCGGCGGGGACGTCGTCCCAGCTCTTGGCCTGCTTGGTCTTGGGGGCCACGTAGGTTGAGATGTGGTCGAGGTCGAGCCCAGCGATCGAAGGGCCCCAGTTGGGGGCCATGTGCCGTTGGTGGTAGGTCTCCAGCGCGTCAAGGCGCATCTGGAGCATCCAGTCAGGCTCGTCCTTCTTGGATGAGATGGATCGGACTATCTCGGGGGTGAGACCGTCTGAGTAGCGCTCGTAGCCCTCTTCGGGCATGACGAAGTCATAGAGGGAACGGTCGACGTCAGCGACCTGGGTGCGCTTCTTGCTCACTTGGCATCACCCGCCGGGTTCGCGTCCTCGAGGGAGCTCTCGTAGCGCTCGAAGCCGTTCCTGTCGATCTGGTCGATGAGTTCTGCGGAACCCTCGGCCACCATGTGGCCCTTCACCATGACGTGCGTGCGATCAACGGCGATGCGCTCGAGGATGCGCGTGTTGTGCGTGATCACGATAAGGGCGCCGTCGCACTGCTCTCGGTAGGCCTCGATGCCGCGCGAGACCACGCCGAGGGCGTCCACGTCTAGGCCCGAGTCGGTCTCGTCGAGGATGGCTAGCTTGGGGCGTAGGAGCAGGAGCTGCAGCATCTCGATCTTCTTCTTCTCGCCGCCCGAGAAGCCCACGTTGAGTTCGCGCATGAGGAAGCTCTGGTCGAGGTCGAGCTGGTCGGCAATCTCTCCCACGCGCTTGCGGAACTCGCGCGCGGTGCTCTTGAGCTCCGGGCGCATTTGGCAGATCGTGCGTAGGAAGCTGTAGAGGGGCACGCCGGGAACCTCGACGGGGGCCTGATAGGAGAGGAAGATGCCGGCAAGCGAGCGCTTGTCGGGGGAGAGCTCCGTGATGTCCTCTCCGTTGAAGGTTATGGAGCCGGAGCTGACCTGGTAGATGGGATCGCCCATGACGACGTGGCCGAGCGTTGACTTGCCAGCTCCGTTGGGGCCCATGAGAACATGGCTCTCGCCCTCGCCGATCACAAGGTCGACGCTGTGCAGGATAGGTTTGTCTTCAATCCCCGCGGACAGGGAGCTTATGTTGAGTAGCTGCGTTGCCATGGTCTCTCCTCTGCTGGGCGCGGATGCGCCGCGCACTTCTGCTTGCGTCCGCCCGAAGGTGGCCCAATTCATACTAATCAGTAGGGAATTAAAGGCAAGACGCGAAAGGCAAAAAAACAGGGCGGGTCAACAAATGCTCTATTCGCAGTGGCATTTAAGCGGGAGGGATGCGGATTTGTGCGTCTCACCCGCTTCCGACCATTGTTGCCTGTGCGTCTCGGGCCGTCCGGCTCGCGCGGACCCCGGCCCCCCTTGTCGTAAGATGAGAAAACGAATGTGTGACAGGAGGATTCATGGCGCTTTCCAGAGAAGACGTGGCGGACATCGCGGACTACGCGCGTATCGCCCTCACGGGTGCGGAGCTCGACGAGATGACCACCTACTTGAACGAGGCCGTCGGGCTGCTCGAGCCCATACGCCAGTATGACCTTGCAGGCGTCGAGCCCACCTTTCACCCCATCGGGGACCTCTCGAACGTGATGGCAGAAGACGTGCCCGACGCGACCGAGCGTGCGCTGCCCCTTGACGTGGCGCTCTCCAACGCGAGCTCGACGCGCGATCGTAGCTTCCGCGTTCCCTCCATCCTAGGTGCCGAGGAGGGCGATCGCTGATGGCCAACGTCGATGAGCTCTCCGTCGCGGACATCGCGGCGGGCGTCCGAGCGGGGGACTTCTCGGCGGTCGAGGTCGCGCGCGCGGCGCTCGACGCCGTCGAGGCCCGCGAGCCGGGCGTCCAGGCGCTGCTCCAGGTCTCGGCCGACCTCGCCCTCGAGGCCGCCGCCGTGACCGACGCCGCACGTGCGGCCGGCGCCCCCCTGGGGCCGCTCGCGGGCGTGCCCGTGGCGGTGAAGGACAACATGCACCTCATGGGAACGCGCACGACCTGCGCCTCCCACATGCTCGAGCGCTACGAGTCCACCTTCACGGCTACCTGCGTGCAGCGCCTTGTCGACGCCGGGGCCACGCCCGTGGGCAAGGCTAACATGGACGAGTTCGCCTTTGGGTCCTCCACCGAGTCCTCGGCCTTTCATCCTACGCTCAACCCCTGGGATACCGAATGCGTGCCGGGAGGCTCCTCGGGCGGCTCGGCAGCGTCCGTCGCGTCCGGTGAGGTAACGGTCGCCCTGGGCTCTGACACGGGCGGTTCCATCCGCCAGCCCGCGTCGCTGTGCGGCGTGGTGGGCATGAAGCCCACCTACGGCGCGGTCAGCCGCTATGGCGTGGTGGCCTTTGGGTCCTCCCTCGACCAGGTGGGTCCCTTCGGACGGCGCGTGGAGGACGTTGCTCTGACCATGAACGCGCTCGTGTCCGCGGGTCGCGACCCCTATGACTCCACCTCGCAGGACTGCTCCGTGGACTTTCTCGCGCATCTCGAGGACCCCGTGAGCGGGCGTCGCGTGGGCGTGGTACCCGAGCTCATGGAGGCCGCGGGCCTCACCGGCGAGGTGCGCCGCGCCGTCGAGCGCGCCGAACGCGCCCTCGTGGACCAGGGGGCGGAGCTCGTGGAGGTCGAGCTTCCCCATATCGCCTCGTCCATCGCGGCCTACTACGTGATCGCGCCCTGCGAGGCATTCTCCAACCTGGCCCGCTTCGACGGCGTGCGCTACGGCTACCAGGAGCCGGGCTGTGCCACGCTCGCCGAGCAGACGTCGCTCTCGCGCGCTCACGGCTTTGGCGAGGAGGCCAAGCGTCGCCAGCTTCTTGGTGCCTATCTGCTCTCCTCGGGCGTCTACGAGCGCTACTACTACCCGGCCCAGCAGGTGCGTACCCTCATCACCCAGGACTACGAGCGTGCCTGGGAGCGCTGTGACGTCATCCTCATGCCGGTCTCGCCGCGCACGGCCTTCAAGCTCGGAGAGATCTCCGATCCCACTCAGATGTACGCGTCCGATCTGTTCACGATCTCGGCTAACATCGCGGGCAACGGCGCCGTGTCCGTGCCCCTGGGCCTGGGCGATGTCACGCACCTGCCCGTCTCGGCGCAGCTTCAGGGGCCGGCGTTCAAGGATCGCGCGCTGCTTACCTTTGCCCGTGCGATCGAGCGGGCCTTTGACGCCCAGGGCCTTGTGGCACCCGACTTCGCGGGGAAGGGGGGTGAGCTCAGATGAGAAAGCTCGCCGAGGTTCTGCAGGACTGGGAGGCCGTGATTGGCCTTGAGGTCCACACCGAGCTCACCGCGCTCGAGACTAAGATGTTCTGTGACTGCCGCCTCTCCCACGACGATCCCCCCAACACCAACGTCTGTCCGGTCTGCCTGGGCATGCCGGGCGCCCTGCCCGTGCCCAACGAGAAGGCCATCGAGTCAATCGTCATGGCGGGCCTGGCCTGCGGCTGCCAGATTCAACGCCACTCGATGTTCTATCGCAAGCACTACTTCTATCCGGACATGGCCAAGAACTTTCAGACCACCCAGGGCCCGGTTGCCTTTTGCATGTACGGCCATCTGGACCTGGAGGTTGGCGGCGAGGGTGCTCGCGAGCGCCCCGACGCCACGATCCAGAAGGCTGCTGATGGCTCCTACGTGGCGCCCATTCGCATCCTGCGCATCCACATGGAGGAGGACGCCGCCAAGATGGTGCACGTGGGCGGCGAGGAGGGCCGCATCACCGAGGCCACCGAGTCCCTCATCGACTACAACCGCTGCGGCACGCCCCTCATCGAGCTCGTCACCGAGCCTGACTTGCGCACTCCCGAGGAGGCTCGCCTGTTCATGGAGGAGCTGCGCCAGACCTTCCTCACGCTCGGCATCTCCGACTGCTCGCTCGAGTCGGGCTCCATGCGCTGTGACGGAAACGTGAGCCTGCGCCGCCGCGGCGAGACACGTCTGGGCACCAAGACCGAGCTCAAGAACATCAACTCCTTCAAGAGCCTCCATGACGGCCTCGAGTACGAGATCTGCCGTCAGGCCGAGGCGCTCGAGGAGGGTGGTGTCGTCTATCAGGAGACGCGCCACTGGGAGCCCTCGCGCAGGCGCACCGTGGTGATGCGCGTCAAGGAGACAGCGGACGACTACCGGCTCTTCCCGGACCCTGATCTCGCACCGTTCGACCTCTCCGACGAGTTCGTCGAGAGCTGCCGCGCGCGTATCCCCGAGCTGCCGCGCGCCAAGCGTGACCGCTACATGGCCGAGCTCGGCCTCAAGCGCGCCGACGCGGCCCGTCTTGCCGGCGATCCGACTACGAGCGCCCTCTTCGAGCGCGCCGCCATGGGCGCGAGTGAGAAGGTCGTGCCCACCGTCGCCAAGGTGATGGTCAATCTTGTTCCGGGTCATGATGCGCTCACGCCCGCGCAGGTCGCCTCCCTGGCGAGTCTTCTCGCCGCCGACGCGATCACGTTCGCACAGGCTCGCGAGGTCCTGGACGTGGTGGACGGCACCAACGAAGACCCCGAGGCCGTCGTCGACGCGCGCGGCATGCGCCAGTCCACGGACGCTGGGGCCCTCGCGTCCATCGTGGACGAGGTCCTGGGCCGCTGCGTTGACCAGGCCCAGCAGTATCGTGACGGCAACAAGAAGGTCGTCGGCTTTCTTGTGGGGCAGTGCATGAAAGCGGCCAAGGGCTCAGGCAACCCCAAGGCCTTCAACCAGCTTCTGACCGAGCGTCTCGAGGCCTAGAGCGTCCTGTTGGATTTCATTCTCGAGTTCGGTCCCGCGCGGGGCGGCCTCTCAGGGGGCGCCCCGCATGTTCGGGGCATGCTAGACTCGCGGAAACGGGGGCTGACGATGACGAGGGGGGCGTCGCATGGATGAGCAGGCTGGCGCGCAGGGAGTGTCGCGGAGCCGCGAGGTCGCCTACGGAGGCGACTGCGTCGAGCCCATTCGCACCCTGGTGAGCGACGAGGAGGTTCAGCGTGGTGCGCGATTGTCCGCGCGTCGTAGCGCCGGCTATCGACCCACGATCTTCTTCGCCCTGCTCAACGTGGGCCTCATGCTCACCGCAATTGCGATCGTTCTCTTCAAGACGCCCAACCACCTGGCCTTCGGCGGCACCTCGGGCCTCGCCATCCTGCTCGCGACGGCGTTTCCCACCCTGTCGGTCTCGAGTTTCATGTGGATTCTCAACGCAATCCTCGTGGTGCTCGGCTTCGCCTTCCTGGACCGTAAGACCATGCTCTGGAGCACCTACGCGTCGTTCGCACTGTCGGCCTACACCTCGCTCTTCGAGTGGATCGTCCCCGTCCAGGCCTCGATTACGGGCGACCTGTGGCTCGACGTCTGCTTTGCCGTGCTGTTGCCGGCCGTGGGCAGCGCGGTCGTCTTCGACATAGGAGCCTCGACGGGTGGCACGGACATCGTGGCCATGATCTTGCGCAAGCATACCGACATAGAGATCGGCAAGGCGCTCTTTGCCGTTGACGTGGGTATCGTCTGCGCGGCTCTTGGCCTCTACGGGGCACGGGTGGGCCTGTACTGCGTGCTCGGCCTGATTGCCAAGACCTTCGTCGTGGACGGTTTCATTGAGAGCGTCCGCCAGCGTAAGGTGTGCCGCGTGATCTGCTCGTGTCCGCGCAAGGTCGAGGAGTACGTGGTGCGTGAGCTTGAGCGTACCATGACCATCGAGTACGGCTGGGGTGCCTTTTCGGGCAGGCGCGTGGTCATCCTCACGAGCGTTCTCACGCGCCGTGAGGCCATGAAGCTTCGTCTTTACGTGCGCAGCGTTGACCCGGATGCCTTCATCACGATCACGAGCAGCTCGGAGATCATTGGCCGAGGCTTCCGCGGCGTGAGCTAGCTCGGGACTCGACGGTCGGATGCAGCTGGAGACTAGGCGCCCTCACTCTTGTCTTGCTTCTCCGCTGGAGAGTTCTTGGCCTCGTCGAGATAGCTGTAGAGCGTGTACTTGGAGATGCCGAAGTACTTGCAGACCTTGGGCCCTGACTTGGTGATGAGGAAGGCTCCCGTGTCGTTGAGGTAGCGGATCGCGCGGACCTTCTCGTCCTTGGTCATGAGCGCTGCCGGTGTCCCCACGAGCTCGACGCTCTGTTCGATGAGGTCGTCGAGCAGGTCGGCCACGCTGCGCACGATGGGCTCGGGATCGCGCGGGGCGCTTGGCTCGATGCCCACGAGACCGGCGATGGTTCCCTGCACCGCGCGCAGCATGGTGATGTCGAAGTTGAGGGCGAAGATGCCCGCGGCACGGCCCTCGGCGTCTTTGATAAAGACGGTCGAGGACTTGAGTATCTTTCCGTCCGACGTCTTGGTCAGGTAGGCGAGGCGGTCCCGCAGGGGGGCGTCGCCGGCGTGCAGGGCCTCGAGCACCACGTGGCTCGGCCCGTCACCGACCTTACGGCCGGTCACGTGCCCGTTCTCGATGGCCACGATGGAGTGGCTGGGGTCGGCCGTCTCGAGGTCGTGAACGACCACCTCGCATCCGCGACCGAACTGGAGGGCGAGGGCCTTGGCGAGACGCTTGTAGAAGTCGAGCTGTTCTGATTGCACGAGTGCCTCCTCGTGAGGCCGAGAGATACCGAAAGCCCCTGTTGGGTGGTTGTCCAGTATAGCCCACTCATACTTTTTGTTAGGCAGACGAACAGGCGAGGATTGCTAAGGGGAGGTGTGCGCCCTCTTCCCCGAAATGGAGGAAAGGGGTTCTGACGTGGTCGTTACAGGTCCATAAAGACAACGAGGGGGCCAAGAGAAAAAAGGGGCACTCTACCGTTCACGCCCTCTAAACGACCGTCCAACAAAATTTTTTTTATCCATACAATAAGTTAGTTTTGAACGTAAGATACTACAGACACAATTGCGTAATCGTAAAGAGGACGGTAATGGCGAAAGATGATTCTCTAGAGACCCTACCCCCTTTGTTTCAGCAAAAGGGGGTGCCCAATTTTGGTGAGATGCTGCCTTGTACTCTCCAGCATGTGTTGGCCTCATTTGCAGGTATTATTGCACCCGCGATAATTGTTGCAGGTGTATGTGGGTTCACTGAGGAGCAGGAGACAGCCATCATTCAGGTGGCGCTGATTCTATCAGCTCTCGATACGATTCTTCAACAGTTTCCACTGTTTGGGAAGTTTGGGAGCGGACTGCCCATCCTTACGGGCGTTTCGTTTGCCTTTCTGCCGGCATTCCAAGCCGTTGGAGTTGAGTTCGGTTTTGAGACCCTGCTGGGTGCCGAGCTTGTGGGAGGTGCCGTGGCAATTGTTTTTGGCACATTCTACTCAAGAGTCAAGTGGCTTTTCCCCCCTCTTGTTACAGGAACGGTAATCTTTACTATCGGCGTATCCCTGTATCCCACTGCAATCAAGTATCTAGCGGGTGGCCAGGGGAGCGAGAACTTCGGAAGTGTTCAGAACTGGATTGTTGGCTTAACCACATTCGCTGTGGTCTTTGTGTTCGCCAACTTTGGGAAAGGTATTGTCAAGCTTGGAAACATCTTTTTTGGGATGCTTGTGGGCGTGCTCGTGTCACTACCGTTTGGCATGCTAGACGCCTCTGGTGTGGTGGCTGCAGGCTGGTTTGCGCTTCCAGAACTCTTTCCCTTTAAAATAGTGTTCAATCCAGCTGCATGCCTTACGCTTGCCGTTGTCTACATAATGGTGAACGTGCAGCTTATTGGTGATCTGTCTGCATCAACAATGGGCAGCATGGATCGCATGCCGACGGAGAGTGAGCTGAGCGGAGCCCTTAAGGCTCAAGGTTTAGTGAGCATGATTTCATCGGCTTTTGGGGGGCTTCCCACCTCTGCATTTGGTCAGAATGTGGGAATTATCGTTTCTACGCGTGTAATTAACCGGTGGGTGTTTGCTGCTGCTGGAGTTATATTCGCCATGGCAGGACTCATACCCAAGTTCTCTGCTCTGCTTACTATGATTCCACAACCAGTAATCGGAGGGGCTACTATAAGCGTATTCGGCACCATTACCCTGAACGGCATCCGCATCTTGGTAAAGGATGGTCTCACGCCGCGCGCATGCACGGTCTTTGGCATATCTGTGGCATTTGGGCTGGGAATCGCAGAGGTGAGCGGTTCCCTTACGGGTCCAGGTATGCCTGACTGGATTAATACCATTTTCGGTACAAGCGCAATTACACCTTGCGCGATAATGGCAATCATCCTAAATAACGTTCTTCCCCCGGAGAATGCAGTTCACGGAGACGAACTCCAGCGTGAGTTCAAGACAGCGACGGTCAGCGGGTTGGGAATCGGCAGCGAGATTCGGGTGGAGCACACAGCAGAAAAACGAGATACATCAATAATGGCCGATGAGCCCCAGGATACGGTAATTGATGACACTCTGGCTGCACAAAAGGAGCCGGAGGATGATGTCATTTCGTTTGTCTCGGAAACCTACCGTTCACCGAATCACCCTTAAAGAGCAAGAAGATATGGCTCACTATGAGCATGCAGTTATGACAATTAGTTAGGGCTAAAATTATTTTGTTAGGTTGAGCATCAGCAGCCTCTAATTTTACAGCTCTCTGAATTCGGAGAGGGAGATGTATGAGCTTGGTGATGCACTATGGGCGGTCGAGGATGAGATGCTTCATCTGCGACGAGGAAGGGAGCGCTAGCATGCTGCTCGTCGAGAACGGTCGCGTTATCACGCGAGACCCCACCAACCCCTACCTTGAGGACGGTGCCGTCGCCATTGACCGCGACACAATCAAGGAGGTCGGCCCCGCAGCCGTGCTGCGCGAGAAGTATGCGGACGCAGAGCGTGTTGACGCGCATGGTGGCGTTATCATGCCCGGTCTGGTGAACTGCCACACCCACATCTACTCGGGTCTTGCGCGCGGCCTGGCCATCGAGGGCTGCAACCCCACCAACTTCCTCGAGAACCTCGAGCAGCAGTGGTGGAAGATCGACCGCAACCTTACGCTCGACGGCACGCGCGCCTCTGCCTATCCGACCATCCTGGAGTCTCTGCGCAATGGCGTCACCACGATCTTCGATCACCATGCGAGCTACAAGGAGATTCCGGGCAGCCTCTTCGCCATCAAGGACGTTGTGGAGGAGACAGGCATCCGCGCGAGCCTGTGCTACGAGGTCAGTGACCGCGACGGCCAGGAGAAGCGCGACCAGTCCATCCAGGAGAACGCCGACTTTGCCCGCTGGGCCCACGAGCAGAACGAGCAGGGCAACCACATGATCTCCGGGCTGTTCGGGGGCCATGCCACCTTCACCATGTCCGATGAGACGATGGACAAGATGGCCGAGGCCAACAACGGCCTCACGGGCTACCACATCCACGTGCACGAGGGCTTGAACGACCTCATGGACAGCCGCCAGAACCGTGGGGGCGTCTCCCCGGTCGAGCGCTTGTTGCAGCACGGGCTTCTCGGTCCGGACACGCTGCTCGTCCACTGCATCCATGCCACACCGGCCGAGATGGAAATGGTCAAGGAGACGGGCACGCGCATCATCAACAACCCTCAGTCCAACATGAACAACGCCGTGGGCTGCGCACCCGTGCTCGAGTTCTTCCGTCGCGGCATCGAGGTGGGCATGGGTACGGACGCCTACACCCACGACATCATGGAGAGCCTCAAGACCTTCATCATCATGCAGCGCCACAACGCGGCGATGCCCAATGTGGCCTGGGGCGAGGACATGACGATGCTGTTCGAGAACAACCCCAAGATCGCAACGCAGTTCTTCGGGCGCGGCATCGGGGCGCTCAAGCCCGGCGACGCCGCTGACGTCATCGTCATGGACTACCCGACCTTCACGCCGTTCTCCGACGAGAACGTCGACGGCCATATGCTCTTCGGCATGGAGGGCAGGGACTGCCGCACCACCATCGTCAATGGCAAGGTCCTCTACAAGGATCGAGAGTTCGTCGCCTTCGACGCGGAGCGCATCAACGCGTGGACCCTCGAGCAGGCCAAGAAGCTCTGGGGCACGCTCAACAATAGAACCTACTAAAGCTATCCGGGTCGCGAGGGCGAGGGGCCCCGCGACCCGACGCGGCCTCCGCGGGGTCGCAAAGGCGCCTTGGGCGCGCTTCCATAAAGGTGTTCCCGCGCGGTCTCGGGAGCATGCGAGAGGAGCAACAATGAGTGACATCATGCGGCCTATTCCGTTTGCGCAGATCATGGACTGGAGCCTGACCGAGAACTCCCAGCACGGGTCCATCTTCGGCGTGCGCAAGCTCGTGCGCCATGAGGGAGGCGCCGATCCCATCTTTGACGGGCACATCGAGTCTGCGTTCGGGCCGGCCGCCGGCCCCAACACCCAGCTCGCGCAGAACATCATCGCGTCGTACGTCTCGGGATCGCGCTTCTTCGAGCTCAAGACCGTTCAGGTCATGGACGGCGCGGAGCTCGCCGCCTGCGTCAACAAGCCGTGCATCGCCTCGGAGGACGAGTGCTACAACTGCGAGTGGTCCACCGAGCTCACGGTGCCCCAGGCGCATGCCGAGTACGTCAAGGCCTGGTGGGCCTGCAAGCTGCTCGCCCGCGAGCTCGGCTTGGGCGACCCGGACGGCTTCGTCTTCAACATGAGCGTGGGCTATAGCCTCGAGGGCATCCAGAGCCCCAAGGTGGATGCCTACATCGAGGGCATGAAGGACGCCTCGGGCACCGAGGTCTGGGCCGAGTGCCGCGACTGGGCGCTCGCCAACCTCGACCGCTTCCAGAGCGTGGACAGGGCCTTCGTGGAGTCTGTCTCGCCGCAGGTGTCCTCGTCGGTCACCGAGTCCACGCTGCATGGCTGCCCGCCCGACGAGATCGAGCGCATCGCCACCTACCTCATCTGCGAGAAGCACGTCAACACCTACGTGAAGTGCAACCCGACGCTTCTGGGCTACGACTATGCCCGCGCGCGCCTGGACGAGCTGGGATTCGACTACATCGTCTTCGATGACAAGCACTTCCTCGAGGACCTCCAGTGGGCCGACGCCGTGCCGATGTTCCATCGCCTGAGCGAGCTGTGTGCGCAGAAGGGCCTGTCCTTTGGCATCAAGCTCACCAACACCTTCCCCGTCGACGTGACGCGCGAGGAGCTGCCGAGCGAGGAGATGTACATGTCCGGCCGCTCGCTTCTGCCTCTCTCCGTCGAGCTGGCCCGCCGCGTGGCCGCCGAGTTCGAGGGCGCGCTGCGCATCTCCTACTCCGGTGGCGCCGATGCCCATAACATCCGTGAGCTCTACGCCGCGGGCATCTGGCCGATCACCATGGCCACCAACGTCTTGAAGCCTGGTGGCTACGAGCGCTTTAGCCAGATTGCGGGTCTTCTCGCTGGGTCCGAGCGCGTCGAGAAGGTGGACGCGTCCGCTCTGGGCGTGCTCGAAAAGGCCATCACGGCCAACCCGATCTACCACAAGCCCATCAAGCCCGCCAAGTCTCACAAGATCGACGCCGAGCTCCCGCTTATGAGCTGCTTCACGGCTCCCTGTCGCACCGGCTGCCCGATCCAGCAGGACATCCCCGCCTATCTCTCTGCCGTAGACGAGGGCCGTCTGGTCGATGCGCTCAACATCGTCATGGAGCGCAACGCCCTGCCGCACATCACCGGCAATCTCTGCCCGCACCCCTGCGGCGTCAACTGCGAGCGCTCCTTCTACGAGCCCGAGGGCGCGCGCATCCGCGAGTCCAAGCTCATTGCGGCCAAGGGTGGCTTTGACGAGGTCCTCGCGCAGATCAAGGCCGCCACGCCGGCTCCCATACCCGGCGCCCGTGGCAAGAAGGTCGCCATCGTGGGTGGTGGCGCGGCGGGCCTGTCCACGGCGTTCTTCCTGACGCGCGTTGGTGCCGAGGCCACGATCTTTGAGCGCACTGCCGTGCTCGGTGGCGTTCCGCGCCAGACCATCCCGGAGTTCCGCATCCCCGACGCCGACATCCAGGCCGACATCGACCTGTGCCTGTCGTATGGTGCCAAGGTTGAGCTCAACCATGAGGTCACCGACGTCTCGGAGCTCAGGGCTGCGGGTTACACCGACGTGGTCATGTGCATCGGTGCCTGGGCTCCCGGTCGCAAGGCCCTGGAGTACGGCGACGAGCTCGACGCGCTCGAGTTCTTGTGCGCAGCAAAGCGCGGGGAGGATCTCTCCCGGCTCGGCCAGGACATCGTAGTCATCGGCGGCGGGAACACGGCCATGGACTGCGCCCGCGTTGCGAAGCGCCTTCCGGGCGTCAAGAGCGTGCGCATCGCTTATCGCCGCACACGCCGCTACATGCCCGCCGAGGAGTACGAGCTCGACGAGGCACTCGAGGAGGGCGTCGAGTTCATAGAGCTCCTGGCTCCCAAGGGTTTGGCCGAAGGTATCCTGAGCTGCGAGCGCATGGCGCTCGGCGACCCTGACGCGTCCGGCCGCCGCGGCGTGAGCGCCACCGGCGAGACGATCGAGCTGCCCGCCACCGCCGTGATTTGTGCCGTGGGCGAGCGTATCAAGGACAGCCTCTACAAGCAGGTCGGTGTCGAGCTTGACCGTCGCGGGCGCCCCGCAGCGGGCTGCGCCACCGGCGTGGATGGCGTCTGGGCGGCCGGTGACTGCCGCCGCGGGCCTGCGACCTTCGTCGAGGCCGTCGCGGACGCGCAGGCTGTCGCTCGCGCCATGGTGGGCGCCGACTTCGAGGCCGTCGTGGATCAGAACGTCCGCCACGGCAAGGAAGAGGCCGTCAAGGACCGAAAGGGCGACGTCTGCCTGGACGTGGCTACCTGCACCACCTCGCGCTGCCTGGGCTGCGCCACGATTTGCGAGGTCTGCTGCGACGTCTGCCCCAACCGTGCCAACGTGGCGGTCAAGGTGGCCGGCCTCGCACAAGAGCAGATCGTCCACATTGACGGCATGTGCAACGAGTGCGGCAACTGCGCCGTGTTCTGCCCCTGGTCGGGACGTCCCTACAAGGACAAGCTCACGGTCTTCTGGAGCGCCGAGGACATGGATGCAAGCGAGAACCGCGGCTTCCTGCCCTTGCCCGACGGCACGTTTCGTGTGCGTCTGGCGTCCTCCGAGGGTGCCTATGATGTGGACGACGCGTCATGCGGCCTGCCCGACGACGTGCGCCTCACCATTGTCGCGGTGCGCGACTCCTATGCCTACCTGCTTAAGGATGTGGTCGCCTCTGAGATTGCCTAACGCTAGATTCACACGGTAAAGACGCCCTCTCGGGGGGGCGTTGAGGCATGGGCAGATCTGCGCAGATCTGCCCATGCCCGTATAGGGGCGTTGTACTCAACGTCATACAAGGGGAGACCATGAGCGACGCTCAAGGCATGAGCAAGAAGAAAGTTGGGGCGAGGCAGCGCAGGCCCCGTCCGATCGCCTGTGTGTGCCGTGGCGGGGGCCGTCTCGCTCGTAAGGGTGAAATCGTACGTGATCAGGCGGTCGCTGCCTCTGGGAGATTCGTGCGCCAGAGCTCTTACGAGCGTCGGGATTCCCATGCGCGGTCGTCCCAGATGCGTTTCCTATCGTTGCAACTTACTAAGGAGGAGCGGTTATGACAAAGATGACGCAAGCTACGGGGGGTCTCGACCCCACGCAACAGATAGGCTACACATTCACCGTGAACGGCGAGGAATGCACTACCTACGAGGACAAGTCACTCCTGCGCTACCTCCGTGACGACCTCAAGCTCCTGAGCGTCAAGGACGGCTGCTCCGAGGGAGCGTGTGGCACCTGTACCGTAATCGTCAACGGCCGGGCCATGAAGTCCTGTGTTCTCACCACCAAGAAGGCGGCCGGCCGCGAGATCGTGACGGTCGAGGGTCTGCCCAAGGACGAGCAGGAGGCCTTCGTCTACGCCTTCGGCTCCGTGGGTGCCGTCCAGTGCGGCTTCTGCACTCCGGGCATGGTCATGAGTGCGGCGGCGCTCCTGCACACCAATCTCAGCCCCACCGAGGACGAGGTCAAGAAGGCTATTCGCAACAATATCTGCCGCTGCACCGGCTATAAGAAGATCATCGAGGGAGTTCTCCTGGTCGCCAAGATTCTACGTGGCGAGGCCCAGATCGACCCCGAGCTCGAGCATGGCGACGACTATGGTGTGGGTGCGCGTGCCTTTCGTGTGGACGTGCGCCCGAAGGTCTTGGGCTATGGCAAGTATCCCGACGATCTCGACGAGCGCGACTTCCCGGACATGGCCTACGGCTCGGCGGTGCGTTCGAGCTATCCCCGCGCCCGCGTGCTCTCGATTGACGTCGAGGAGGCTCGTGCGCTGCCCGGTGTCGTGGGGGTTCTGCTTGCCGAGGACGTTCCCGTCAACAAGGTGGGTCACATTCAGCAGGACTGGGACGTCATGATCGCGGAGGGCGACATCACGCGCGACTTGGGGGACGCCGTCGCCGTCGTGGTCGCCGACACGCCGCAGATTCTCGAGGCTGCCAAGAAGCTCGTGAAGGTGGAGTACGAGCCGCTCGAGCCGGTGCGCAGCATCTCCGAGGCCAAGGCCGAGGGTGCCCCACTCGTGCACGCCGAGTCGGCCGGCAACATCTGCCAGAGTCGCCATATCGTGCGCGGCAACCCCACCGAAGCCCTCGCTGCCTCCGCTCACGTGGTCACTGAGACTTTCAACACCCCCTTCACCGAGCACGCCTTCCTGGAGCCGGAGTGTGCCGTCGCCTTCCCCTACAAGGATGGGGTCAAGGTCTGCTCGTCTGACCAAGGCGCCTATGACTCGCGCAAGGAGATTGCCCACATGTTCGGCTGGGACAAGACCCCCGATCGCGTCGTCGTCGAGACCATGCTCGTGGGCGGTGGCTTCGGCGGCAAGGAGGACGTCTCCGTCCAGCACATCGCGGCGCTTGCGGCCTACAAGCTCGGGCGTACCGTCAAGGTTAAGCTCACGCGTCAGGAGTCGATCAACTTCCACCCCAAGCGCCACCCGATGGAGGCCACCTTCACGCTGGGCTGCGACGAGGACGGCATGTTCACGGCTCTCGACTGCGAGATCAACTTCGACACGGGCGCCTACGCTTCCCTGTGCGGTCCCGTACTCGAGCGCGCTTGCACGCACTCCGTGGGACCCTACAAGTACCAGAACACGGACATTCGCGGCTACGGCTACTACACGAACAACCCGCCTGCCGGCGCCTTCCGCGGCTTCGGAGTGTGCCAGAGCGAGTTCGCGCTCGAAAGCGCCATCGACCTTCTCGCTGATAAGGTCGGCATCTCCCCGTGGGAGATTCGCTTCAGAAATGCCATCGAGCCGGGCGGGGTCCTGCCCAACGGGCAGATCGCCGACCGCTCCACGGCTCTCAAGGAGACCCTGCTTGCGGTCAAGGACGTCTACGACGCTAATCCCGGTCATGCCGGTATCGCCTGCGCGATGAAGAACGCCGGCGTGGGCGTGGGCCTGCCCGATGCGGGACGCTGCAAGATCGTCGTGGAGAACGGTCGCGCCGTGGTCTACTCTGCCACCTCCGACATCGGCCAGGGCTGCAACACGATCTTCATTCAGGACGTCGCCGAGGCCACGGGCCTCACCCGCTCTACGGTGCTCAACGGTGAGTGCTCTACCGAGAATGCCCCCGACTCCGGCACCACCTCCGGCTCGCGCCAGACGCTCGTCACGGGCGAAGCCGTGCGCGGCGCGGCCTTCCTGCTACGCGACGCCATGCTCGCCGTCGAGCAGGGCAAGCCCGCGCCTGTCGACCCTGTGGTCGCCCGTGGCGACGGCTTCACGATCACCTATGCGGACGGCACTCCCTACGTGGGCTCGGACGCCACGGTGCACGCCGCAGACCCGGCCGCAGCGCTCACCGCGCTTGAGGGCTGCTCCTTCTCCTATGAGTACCTCGAGCTCACCGACAAACTCGGTGCCGATGTGCCCAATCCCAAGAGCCACATCGCCTACGCCTACGCCACCACCGTCGTGGTTCTTGATGACGACGGGCGCGTGAAGGACGTCTACGCGGCGCACGACTCCGGCAAGGTGGTCAACCCCATTGCCATCCAGGGTCAGATCGAGGGCGGCGTGCTCATGGGCATGGGCTACGCGCTCACCGAGAAGTTCCCGCTCGAGGACTGCGTCCCCAAGGCCAAGTTCGCTACGCTTGGGTTGTTCCGCGCAACTGACATCCCCAACATCCACGCGATCTACGTCGAACGAGAAGAGCTTCTGGACGTGGCCTACGGCAGCAAGGGCATCGGCGAGATCGCCACGATTCCAACGGCTCCGGCCATTCAGAATGCGTATCGTACCCTTGACGGCAGGCTGCGTACAGACCTACCCATGGTGGACACCTACTATCGAAGGGGGCGTACATCCTCGGCAATACGGCCCTAACGGCCATGGGCGTGCGCTTGCATTGTGTATTCAATTGGATGCACACATGGAAAAGTAATAGGAAATCATATGGATAATGTCTGCTTAGACGGATATAGGCATGGAAGGCGGTAGACATGGACGAATTGCTGAGAATGGAGAGCGTCAGCAAATGCTTCGGTTCGTTCTATGCGAATCGAAACGTCAACCTTGATGTTAGACGTGGCGAGGTTCATACGCTTCTGGGAGAAAACGGTGCGGGCAAGTCAACTCTCATGAATGTGCTTATCGGGTTGTATCAACCAGACGGCGGTAAGATTTTCATGAACGGCAAGGAGATTCAGATTGTTTCTCCCGGGGTTGCGGTGCAACAGGGTATCGGAATGGTGCACCAGCACTTTATGCTCATAGAAGACATGACTGGCCTCGAGAACATTATCCTTGGCGACAAGCGCCACGACTCTCCGCTGCTGAAAAAGGCGGATGATCGGACTGCAATCAAGGAGCTGATGAATCGTTACGGCCTCGAGATTGATTTGGACGAGCGTGTCGGTGACATGCCGATTGGCATGCAGCAGCGAGTCGAGATCATGAAGGTCCTTTTCCGTGGTGCCGATTTGCTTATTCTGGACGAACCTACCGCAGTTCTTACTGACCTTGAGGTTGAGGGTTTGTTTGACATCATGGATGCACTCACTGCAGAGGGCAAAGGAATCATCTTCATCTCGCACAAGATGCGCGAGGTCATGCGGGTGTCAAATCGAGTGACCGTCTTGCGTCGCGGAGAATCAGTTGAGACCGTGGACCTTGCCGATACAACTGAACAAGAACTTGCCGATCTCATGATTGGGCAGAAGTTTACCGAAAGCATTTACGAAAAAGTAGAATCAACGGGGCACACAGCCTTCGAGCTCAAGGAGGTCTCCTTTCAGCCCGAGATGAAGCATGGAGGGCTCAAGGATGTCTCGCTGGCTATTCACGAGGGCGAGATTCTGGGCGTGGCGGGGATTGACGGAAACGGCCAAACGCCCTTGGCAGAGATGGTGACTGGCCTTATCAAGCCTGAGTCAGGACACGTTTTGGGCCCCGACGGCGCCGAAATCGCATTTTTTTCCCCGAGTTCATTTATTGAGGCGGGTTTGGGTAACATTCCCGAGGATCGCAACAAAATGGGTCTCGTGGGTGATATGAGCATTGCCGAGAACCTTGCTCTCAAGCAGACGCAAAGTAAGCGGTTCTCATATGGACACGGCGCGTGGATCAAGAAAGAAGCCATCAAGGAGTACGCCGATGCCCTGAGAGAAGAAAATGATATTAGGTGCACTTCAGTCAACCAAACTGCACGTAGCCTCTCTGGTGGTAACCAGCAGAAGGTCATCCTCGCCCGGGAGCTCGACGCCCATCCAAAGCTTCTTGTGGCGGTGTATCCCACTCGAGGACTAGACATCGGCGCTACCGAGTTCATCCACAACCAAATTGTAGCTCAGCGTGACGCTGGCTGCGCCGTCCTGTTAATCTCTGCAGACTTTGATGAGGTCCTTAAGCTTTCCGATCGCATTACGGTTCTGTTCGAGGGTCAGATTATGGGGACCTACCCAGGGGCGACTCCTCCTATCAAGGAGATCTCGCTTGCCATGGCAGGAAAATAGAAGGGATGACCAGTGTCCAATAAAGCAATGCTTAGCGTTGAGGAAAAAAACGACCGTAGACTTATGATTCTCACGCCTATCATTTCCGTGTTTCTTGCTTTGGTAGTGGGAGCAATTATTATCGGGTCCCTCGGAAAGAATCCGCTCGAGGGGTATGGAGCCATGCTCCAGGGCTCCCTCTCTGATGTCTCCAAGATTAGTAAGACGCTTGAGCGTGCGTGCCCGCTTATATTCACGAGTCTTAGCGCCGTTTTTGCGTATAAATGCGGTGTTTTCAATCTTGGTGGAGAGGGACAGTTCATCATGGGGGGGTGTGCCGCTGCGACGGTCATCTTGGGTCTGGGTATTGAAGGCCCAGGCGCCCTTGCCTTAGGCCTTCTTGCAGGCATCATCGCCGGAGGCATCTGGGGACTTCTGCCGGGTATCATGAAGATAACGCGTGGCCTTAACGAGATGATTACGACTATCATGCTCAACTATATTGCTATGTACTTGATGGAATATATTTTCAAAAACAGTTTTTCCGACCAGGGTCTTCCTAAGACGGTTGCTATTCCCCAGCCCGCACGACTTCCTGAAGTGCTGAGCACTCACATTGGCGTTATCCTGGCGATTCTCTTGGGAGCGTTCGTTTGGTATGTCATTTTCTGCACTTCCTTCGGCTTTAAAATTCGCGCCGTAGGCTTGAACCCGGTGGCTTCTCGAGTCAATGGCTTTCCCGTCAAACGACTTGTGTTCCTGGCCTTTATTTTGTCGGGAGCCATTGCTGGGCTTGGAGGAGCTGTTGAGCTTCTGGGTAAGACTCCCTTCAGGCTTGCTGATGGCTTTGGATCAGGGTTTGGATTTGATGGTGTAGCCATAGCGCTGATAGCTCAGCTGAACCCTATTGCTTCAATCGTGGTTGCATTGCTCTTTGGTATTCTCTCCACGGGTGGCACAATGATGCAAAGTGTCATCGGAGTTCCTACGGCCATCGTTGATATCATTCGTGGACTTATCATTATCTTTGCTGTTGCAGGTATGGCCATGGTTAAGCTGCCCAAGATCAAGGCGATTTTTGCCAGCATGGGCTCGAATTCCAAGAAAGCTGAGGCGAGCGCATAATGGACTTTATCGCTACCCTTCCTACTATTCTGAGAGCAATGACCATGGGCGCCGTACCCATCTTGCTTGCAGCACTAGGTGAGATTTTTTCTGAACGAGCTGGTCTTGTAAACATTGGGCTTGAGGGCATCATGGCAATCGGTGCCTTTGTGGCGTTTGCGGTCGGAAAAATTACCGGAAATCTATGGCTTGGCCTTGTTGCAGGCATGTTTGCTGGCATGCTCGTAAATATGCTTTATGCGTTCTGTACGGTTACACTATGTGCAGATCAGGTTGTTACAGGTATGGCCCTTAACGTTCTCGTTCCCGCCGTTGCTCTTTTTGGCTACAATCTATTTGTGGGAGCGAACTCGGGTAACGCTACGGGAGAGCAGATGGCAAGTCTCTCGCTTCCGGGTCTTTCGTCCATACCGTATGTGGGAGAGGCTTTCTTTGCCCAGACTCCCCTTGCCTATCTTTCTTTTATATTGGTTCCGCTCGTCTCATTCTTTTTCAAGCGTTTTCGCTCGGGACTTTCCTTCCGTTCTGTCGGAGAGAACCCTCATGCAGCAGAGACGCTTGGTATTGATGTCGTTAGAGTTAAGTATGTTGCTTGTCTCGTATGCGGGGCTCTTGCCGCCGCTGGCGGAGCTTTTCTTACGCTCTGCTACACGCCCATCTATACCGACGGCATTGTAATGGGGCGCGGCTTCATTGCGCTTGCCACGGTGATCTTCGGTCGATGGAGTGCTGTGGGGGCTTTGGGGGCCAGTCTATTGTTCGGTTTTTTCGACGGTCTGAACGTGGCTTTGCAAGCACAGTTCCAGGCGGCCCCCGTGATGTTCTTCAAGATGATTCCCTACGTATTCACTATCGTCGCTTTGATCTTTTTTGGATCCAAGCATGCGGGACCAAAAGCTAATGGACAACCCTACCATCGTGAGCAACGCTAGGATTAGAAGTTCTGATATTAAGGTGGTTGTCTTCCAAAGATGGTAAGTGGAGCATGGCGAAGTCATGCTCTGAAAAGTGGAGTGAAAGGAACTAGCATGAGTAAGTCTTTTTCGAGCGCTATGTTCGACCGACGCCAAGCCGTTGGGCTCGCTGTTGGTAGTGCGGCTACACTTTTTCTAGCTGGCTGCAGCGAATCCCCCTCGTCAGATGAGAAGGCATCCTCTGACGGAGAGTCTGGTAGCTCTAGCCACAAGGTTGCCATGATAATGAGTGGTACCGTCACTGACGGCGGGTGGGATCAAGGCCATTACGAGTCTCTTAAGAGGGCCCTTGAAGACCACACAGGGTGGGAAATGCTTGAACCAAAAGAGAGCACGGCCAACGCTGATGCTGCTACGGCTGCCCAATCCTACGTCGATCAGGATGTTGACCTTATCATCGGTAATGGCAACCAATTTGCCTCCGACTGGATGGAGGTTGTGGCGGATGCTCTCGAGAACCATCCCAAGGTTCACTTCTTAATCACCAACACAGATCCTACGACTGAGATGACGGATTACGAGAGCCTCGCGAATGTCGAAACGGTGCTTCCCAACTTTACGCAGACGGGCGCCCTTGCCGGTGTGGTGGCTGGTCTCATGAGCAAGACCAAAAATATCGGGTTCATCAGTGGCATGAAGCTTCCGTCCTCCCTCAAGAAGTTTTCCGCCTACTTAGCTGCAGCTAGGAAGATTGATACGTCCGTCCAGGGGCAATACAACTTTGAAGCTGGCTTTACAGACGCGTCATTGGGGACCAAGCTTGCGGAGCAGTGGATCAGTACGAACAATGTCGATGTTATGTGGGGGGACGCTTCCGTAGTAGACGATGGCGTGCGCCAGGCTCTTGAGCGCGCCGGTGCGGATACGCACTTTGACATTGCTCAGCCGATTGACATTGTTGGCTCCGATCAGCCCACTGTCGTGACTTCTACGGTTTCAGATTGGATGATTGGTCAGGCAATGGACGAGGTTGAAGCAGGTTCGTTCGGAGATGGCCAGATTATCGAGGCCAACATGGATAACGGTGGTATCTCACTCGGATCCTTCTCCGATAAGGTCCCCGCAGATATCCAGGAAAAGATTGCTGAATACGCTGCTCAAATTAAATCCGGCTCGTTCCCGACTGAGGATGAAGTAAATGACATTCTGAGCACTCTGGGTTAAATCCACGCGGTGTGATCAGAGTCGGCGGGCTGAGAGGAACTTCTCAGCCCGCCGACCATGGAGTTCGTTAATGGACAGACTTCCTTCTTCAAAGCCCGCCCATGGCTATTACACATAGATATGCAGTGAAATGAGAAAGTGACGTATAACATGGGAGAGGTTCTTGAAAAACTATTTCACCTTTCGGAGAATCACACAAATGTGCGTACAGAGGTAGTGGCGGGCCTTACGACTTTTGTTACAATAGCATATGTTCTCGCTGTCAATCCCTCTGTTCTATCAGCGACGGGTATGGATCAGGGCGCCGTATTTACGGCAACAGCGGTTGTCTCTTTTCTAGGCACCCTTCTTATGGCGGCGCTAACCAACTATCCATTTATTCTTGCTCCCGGTATGGGAATCAACGCATACTTTGCCTATACGGTATGCCTTGGCATGGGTTATACATGGCAAGTCGCACTTGCGGCCATTTTCGTTGAAGGAATCCTCTTTGTGATTCTTTCGCTCACGAATGTTCGTGAGAAGATTTTCGAGGCCATACCTCTCAATCTCAAGTTTGCCATTACGACTGGTGTTGGATTATTTGTTACCATTATCGGTCTAAAGAGCTCGGGTCTTGTGGTGCCATCTTCGTCTACGCTAGTGACAATGTTTTCCTTTCATGGAAGCGTAGCGAATGGCACGTGGCCGACTCAGGGGATTACCGTAGTGCTTGCCCTTCTGGGAATACTGATTACAGCAATTCTCGTAAGTCTCAACGTCAAGGGCAACATACTTCTCGGCATTCTTATTACATGGGGGATGGGTATCGTCTGTCAACTACTTGGTTGGTATGTTCCAGATTCATCAGCCGGTTTCAATAGCCTTCTGCCGGACTTCTCCAACGGTATCTCAATTCCTTCGTTGGAACCGACCTTGTTCAAGATGGATTTCTCTAATGTGCTTTCCGTAGGTTTCGTAGTTGTTGTCTGTGCTTTTTTTGTTTACGAATCTCTTTGACACTATCGGTACATTGATTGGGGCTGCGGCTAAGGCGGATTTGCTTGATGAGGACGGCCAGCTGCCTAATGTGAAGGGCGCTCTTCTCGCAGAGTCGTGCGGGACGCTTATTGCTGGTGCCGTTGGTACTTCCTCAACAGCTACCGCCGTCGAGTGCACTTCGGGCATCTCTGCAGGTGGCCGCACGGGCCTCACTTCTGTTGTTGTTTCGATTATGTTCTTGCTGTCTATGTTTCTTTCCCCACTATTTTTGGCAATTCCTTTATTTGCAACCTCGCCGGCTCTCATCATAGTGGGTTTCATGATGATTACAGCCGTTGTTAAGATTGACTGGAATGACATGACGGAGGCTATCCCCGCCTTCATTACTATCATCGCCATGCCGTTCATGTATTCAATTGCTGAGGGAATTTCTCTGGGCGTCATCTTTTATGTGGTGATTAATTTCTGCACTGGTAAGGAGCATCGTTCCAAGATTTCCGGCGTCATGCGGATTCTCTTCTTCCTGTTTGTAGCAAAGTATTTCTTTATGTAAAGCTTAATCAAGCTCTATGGAAGACACGAAATCCAAATGTGTTGCTGTGAAAGGGGCCACTGACAATGGATGAAAAAACCTTCGCAATTAAAGGCGATATCTGCTGGTCAAAAAGTAAAACTGAGTTTAATAGTGTATCCAACGGTTATCTCGTATGCATTGACGGAGTTTCAGAGGGCGTTTTTGAAAAGCTTCCCGAGCAGTATGCAGGTATGAGAGTCATTGATCATTCTGGTTATCTGGTGATTCCAGGAATGACGGACTTGCATATCCATGCGCCCCAGTATGCCTTTCGTGGTCTTGGGATGAATCTTGAACTATTGGACTGGCTCAACACACGTACGTTTCCCGAGGAGAGCAAGTATAAGGACAGCGCATACGCTGACAAGGCATACGAGATTTTTTCCGGCGATCTTCAGCATTCTCCTACTACGCGTGCGGTCGTGTTTGGGACCATGCATGTAGGTGCGACTGAGATTCTTATGGACAAGCTTGAAGAGAGCGGCCTCAAAACTTGTGTCGGCAAGGTGAACATGGATCGTAACAGCCCCAGCTATCTTTGTGAGAAGTCCGCTGTAGAGTCCCTTAACGATACTGAGCGCTGGCTCGATGATTGTGACGCTAGGCATTACATTAATACACGGCCCATCCTTACGCCTCGTTTTACTCCCACCTGCTCTGATGAGCTGATGAAGGGCCTGGGTCGTCTCAAGAAAGAAAGAGGATTGCCTCTGCAATCCCATCTTTCAGAAAACCTCTCCGAGATTAATTGGGTTCATGAGCTGTGCCCCTGGTCGAGCTGCTATGGGCAGACCTACGAGCGATTTGGCCATCTCTCGGCCGGTTCGAAATGCATCATGGCGCACTGTAATTATTCTACTGATGCAGAGGTCTCGATTCTGCACAAGCATGGCGTTTTCGTCGCCCACTGCCCACAGTCAAATGCACAGCTTTCCTCGGGTATTGCGCCTATTCGTCACTATCTTGATATGGGCATGAACGTGGGGATTGGCACTGATGTTGCCGGCGGTGCTACGCTCTCGATGTTTCGGGCCATTGCCGATACTGTGGCCGTTTCGAAGCTTCGATGGCGTTTTGTTGATCAGTCGCTGGCACCTCTCTCCACGGAGGAAGCGTTCTGGCTTGCTACAGTGGGCGGCGGATCCTTTTTTGGGCTGGTTGGTTCATTTGAGAGGGGTTATGAGCTTGACGCTCTTGTGCTTGACGACTCTCATATTCGCACCTCACTTGACCTGAGTGTTGAGAATCGGGTGGCGCGTTATGTCTATCTTGCCGAGGAGGGAGGCAGAATCATCAGGAAGTATGTGGCAGGTAAGAGGACTCTCTAACTGGAAAATTCTGTACTATAGTTTGTTAAAAAGAAAGGAGTAGGATATGGAAAAGCTAAAGGAAGTTGGTAGACCCATAGTTCGAGTTGACGCCTATGATAAGGTCACCGGACGGGCTATGTTTACCGATGATATGTGTCCGAAGCCCTGTCTAGAGGCAAAAATCTTGCATTCGACAATTGGCAACGGAATCGTTAAGTCCATCGATACCTCAGAGGCGAAAAAAGTCCCCGGCGTTGTGGGAGTGTACACATGCTTTGACGTACCAGACATTGTCTACCCGGTGGCTGGCCACCCTTGGTATGCTGATACTAAGAGTGAGAAGCGCGACGCCATGGATCGCAAGCTGCTTGACTCTCGCGTTCGCATATATGGAGATAATATCGCAGCTGTTGTGGCCGAGGATAATGTGGCCTGCGATCGCGCACTCGCCAAGATTAAAGTAGAATATGAGGAGTGGCCCGTCGTCTACGATCCCCTTGAATCGCTTAAGGGCACCAAGCACCCTGTGCAAGATAGCCATCCCGATAATCTCGTTGCCCATACCTGTTTTGTTACCAGCGAAGAGGATCTTGCGCGCAATGGCTACAAGAGTGTGGACGAGGCGCTGAATGATCCCTCCTATCACCATTTTAAAGTTCACATGGAAACTGCGGAGCAGTCCCAGGTTCACATAGAGACCTGCGTTTCATACTGCTACATGGAGTCCGAAAAAATTGTCTGTGTCGCCTCGACTCAGATTCCGCATATCGTACGTCGTGTCATTGGCCAGGCCCTTGGCATTCCTTGGGGTGACGTTCGTGTTATTAAGCCCTATATCGGTGGGGGCTTTGGAACCAAGCAGGATGTTCATTACGAGCCGTTAAATGCTTGGCTCTGTAAGCAAGTTGGAGGCCGTTGTGTAAAGCTTGAGGTGAGCCGCGAGGAACTCTTTTACGATACAAGCGGTCGACAGCCAAAAATCTTTGATGTTGAGGCCTCTGTCGGCGACGATATGCGCCTACAAGCGCGCTCCATTATTGCCTACTCAAACACAGGTGGTTATGTCCACCATGGACATGCTCTTGTGCTCAACTCCGTCAATTCATTCCGTTGGCTCTACCACACAAATGAGGTCGCTTCGCGCAGCGAAGCCTTTACTGTCTACACCAACGGCCCTCATACGGGGGCGATGCGTGCATATGGTGTGCCTGAAGGTAACTGGGCTGCCGAATGCCTCATGGGTGACATCGCCTATGAGATGGGCTGGGATGGTATCGAATTTCGTCTGAAGAATGCGATACAAGCAGGCTTCATAGATGAATTTACACCAGGCGGAGTTATACGAGCTCATACATGTGCGCTTCCAGAATGTGTTGAAAAGGGCAAAGGTTATATAGGGTGGGATGAGCTCAAGGCTAAGTATGCGCATGAAGATGGACCCATTCGCCACGGTGTTGGCGTAGCCTTTTTTGTATATAAGACGGCAGTCGCCCCCTTTGCGCTTGAAACAGCAACAGCAGCTCTGACGCTCAACCAGGATGGCTCGGTCCAATTGCAGATGGGCGCTACGGAAATTGGGCAGGGTGCTGATACCGTCTTCAGCCAGATGGCAGCAGAGGCCATTGGAATTGATACCGAAGACGTCCACATTACGTCCTTCCAGGACACGGACGTTACGCCCTATGATTCTGGGGCATACGCATCGCGCCAGACGTATGTCTCGGGTACGGCTGTCAAAAAGGCGGGAGAGACCCTGCGTCGCAAGATTCTTGAATATGCCCGATTCTTGCATCCCGACGCACAAGGCGAGCTTGATCTTGTTGACCATGCAGTCGTGGACGCAATCGGCAACAAGGTCTGCGCTCTTTCGGAGCTCGCACTCGAGGCCTATTATAATATGGAACATAACAATCAACTTCACGCACATGAAACGGTTCAGGTTCATACCAATACGATTGCTGTCGGGTGCAGCTTCGCAGACGTTACGGTGGATATGCCCCTGGGAAAGGTGACTATCAATAAAATTATTAATGTACAGGATAACGGTCGTCTTATAAATCCAAAGCTCGTTGAACAGCAGGTACACGGTGGTATGGCTCAGTCCATCGGTTTTGGTCTCTATGAAGAGATTCAGGTAGATTCCAAGACGGGCCGTGTTCTCAATCCCACCCTGCTTGATTACAAGATACCAACGATGATGGATGTTCCTGACCTGGAAGCTCAGTTTGTAGAGACTGATGACCCTACAGGCCCCTATGGTAACAAGGCAGTAGGTGAGACGCCGATTATCTCTCCTGCTGCAGCCATTCGCGACGCTATTCTAGATGCAACTGGCGTCAAGTTCTATCAGGAGCCCATGACGCCTCAGCGTCTGTTCGAGGGCTTCAAAAGGGAGGGGCTTATCTAATGTATGATATTGAAATGCTACACGAGGCGGTCAGTGTTGATGATGCCGTTAACGCTCTCGCAAACGACCCTGAGGCCATCCCCATAGCGGGCGGAACAGATGTACTCGTCAAAGTGCGTGATGGCAAACTGGGCAGAGCTCACCTTGTCTCCATTCACGATCTCCATGATGAGCTCGATGGGGTTAGGCTTGCTGATGATGGTACCGTTGAGATTGGCTCCATCACTTGGTTTCATCATGTGACTACTAGTCCAATCATCCAGAAGACGGTTCCGGTTCTAGGCGACGCATGTGACACTCCCGGAGGCCCTCAGCTACGTGTTTCTGGCACTATAGGAGGTAATATCTGCAACGCAGCGACTTCAGGCGACTCCGCCCCAACGCTGTATGCTTACGGAGCCCTCTTGGACGTTCGCAGTGTCCGAGGCACACGTACTATTCCCATCGAGGAGTGGTATGCGGGACCTGGTAAGTCATTCAGAGAACGTGACGAGCTTTTGGTCAACATACGTATTCCTAAAAGCCACTATGATGGCTTCACAGGATATTATTTTAAGTATGGCAAGCGTCGTGCACTAGAGATTGCGACTATGAGCTGCTGCTGCCTAGTTAAGCTAGATGCCGACAAGAAGAGAATTGACGATATTCGCCTTGCTTTTGGTGTTGCTGGGCCGACGCCCATGCGGACGCTGAATGCGGAAGAGAGTGTGCGTGGTCTATCTGTTTTAGAGGCTGTCGACAAGATTGGCGCTTTCGCGCAGGCGGACACGAATCCACGTAACAGCTGGCGTGCATCAAAGGAATTCAGGCTCCAGCTTATTAGTGAGATGTCTCGCCGCTCCTTCGTTGAGGCGGCTCGTAGGGGAGGGGCTGATATCTAATGGACATGCGTATACTCAAGTGCATCGTCAATGGCAAGCAAGTACAGGTGGGCTATGATCCGCGTGAGTCTCTTCTTGATACTTTGCGCAATCGTATGAATCTCACGAGCGTTAAGCGTGGCTGCGAGGTTGGCGAATGTGGGGCTTGCACTGTTCTTATCGATGGAGTAGCGGTGGATACTTGCCTGTATCTGACCAGCTGGGCTCAGGGAAAGACGATACTCACGGTGGAGGGGCTGCAGGCTCCTGATGGATCTCTTAATCCTGTTCAGCAGGCATTCGTTGATGAATTTGCTGTTCAGTGCGGTTTCTGCACTCCTGGAATTATCATGAGCTCAATGGAGATGTTAAATTCTGGCAAAACCTATACGCGTGACGAGATTAGAAAGCAGCTCTCAGGCCATCTCTGTCGTTGCACCGGATATGAGAATATTGTGAACGCTGTGCAAAAGGCCATCGACACGGTACACGGTCTCGTGGGCGCAGAAGGCTGAATTTCTTAAGATTGAGGATTTCCTCTAGGTAAACTCGTCTTATATAGGGTGAGCACACGTCGATATTGTTTTGCTGACGTGTGCTCACCTGTGACTGAGGAGTGTTACCAATTTATGATGATGGTGCTATCGTCAAGATTTGAATTACCGTATTCATCCTCCCCCGTTCGCACTTCGTAGCCGAGCCTCTCGAGGCTGCGAATGAACTTGGTAAGCCGAGCGTTGTATGTGTTGAGAAGACGAGCAGTCTGGAGGGGCGATATAAGGCTCTGACCTCGACTGTAGATGATGTCACAGATGGCATCAGCTATGAGTGTGTTACTGTTGGCCGCGAGATCACTATAGAAGGAGTTCCCGCTTCCGTTGCCGTCTTGGGTGCCTGGGGCAAATTTAACAGAGAGCGAGCTTCTTCCATATTTTGCAAAAAGGCTGATGCGTGTATGGGTGCGTCCCTCGGCGTTATGAAGAGCCCACGACATGGCATTTTCTGAGAGCGTGTCTGGTTCAGCATGTTCGCGGTTTGACTTTGAGGAAGCGGTGAGCGCACGGGCTTCTTCAGCGGATATCATGATGTATCTCCATTTCTTGTAAGAACCCTTTTTCTATAATATAAGAATGCAGTTTGGGTGGGAAGAGGATGGAGAGTCGATTTACTCAGTGAAAAGTTTCTTATTTGGGAAATCGGCCGCGCATTACTACTTTGATTCTTTTATGTGGATTATCGTGAAAGGTGTGGCTCGCCGGCGACGGTCCGGCCATTCGATCGCTGAGGGGATCTTCAACAGACTGTTCGTTGAGTGCTACTTAGTTATCTCTATAAGCTCTTTTTCCGTTCAATCCTAGGATTACATGTGGCCAGCGTCAGGCTGGTCGAGCTGTCGAGAGGGGAGAGCCCATGCGTGGATACGGAATGATTGACGTTAACAAGACCGGTTGGCTCGAGAAGGACAAGCCGCAGGCAGGCCCGCTCGACGCCCTTTTGCGCCCCATCGCTGTGGCGCCGTGCTCAAGCGACACTCACGCCAGCCACGGTGGGTCCGGCCCCAAGCAGAACCTCATCTTAGGCCATGAGGCCTTGGGTGAGGTCGTGGAGGTTGGCGAGCTCGTTCGCAACTTCAAGCCGGGCGACCGCGTGGTCGTTCCGTGCTGCACGCCGGATTGGGAGTCCCCCCAGCTGCAGCGCCGCGACAGCAACAACGCACATGATCAGGGCCTTATGGCCAGCTTCAAGTTCCTAGGCAGCAAGGACGGCATCTTCGCCGAGTTCTTTACGGTAAACAACGCCGACGCCAACCTCGTGCCCCTTACCGACGATGTCTCCGTTGAGGACGCCCTCATGACGGTTGACATGATGTCGACCGGCTTCTATGGCGCCGAGAATGCCAACATCAAGTTCGGTGACACCGTAGTCGTCTTTGGCATAGGTCCCGTGGGCCTCATGGCTACGGCGGGCGCGGTGCTCTCTGGTGCCGGCCGCGTCATCGGAATCGGCACGCGCCCCAACTGCTCCGAGCTCGCTCGAGAGTACGGCGCGACTGACATCGTGAGCTACAAGGAGGGTGACGTCGTCGAGCAGATCCTTGAACTCACCGGTCAGGTTGACTCCTGCATCATCGCCGGCGGCGGCCCTGAGAGCCTGAATCAGGCGCTCTCGCTCACGCGTCCGGGCGGAACCGTCTCGAGCATCAACTTCTACGACGCAGCCGATACTTTTGAGATTCCCACGTGGAAGTGGGGGCTGGGCATGTCCGACGTGAGCCTGCACTGCGGTTTCTGCCCAGGGGGCGCCTATCGCATCGGTCGTCTGCTCAACGTTATCCGTGCCGGCCGGCTGCACCCCGGCAAGATGCTCAACTACTCCTATGATGGTTTCGAGAAGATCGAGGACGCCTTTAAGGTCATGGACGAGAAGCCTCGCGACTTGATCAAGCCAATCGTGCATATCGAGTGGTAGCGCGCCCTGCGGCATAGCGTGCGTCTTGATTGTCATGGCGGCGGGCCTCTAGTGGGCTCCGCCGCTTTTTGCTGCTACTTTGCCGCTGAAGTTCCGTGGCGCTCATGAAACCAGGCCTGTGACACGTTGAGTCCCTCTCGACCTGTCACAGCCCCCCACCTTTGGGCAATAGCGTCGATAATTTGCCGAGGTTCCCAATTTGTGCGCAGTTCCGACCCCGCTCGCACGTTACCTTTTGTGCGCTCAGCGATGGAGGCCATGTTTTCCTGTAGTTCTGTCCCTCGACACATGTTTTGCGAGCCTTGGATGTAGTTTGGCGTTTCGACACGCACGTTTTGAGGCTGACAAAGAGATCGTGGCCTCCCGTGCAACTTCATTATTGACGTTTGCCCAGTTAAAATATTCAAATTAAATGAGTGCCCCGCAAAAGAGAGCGCATCGAAAGGCCAAACTACATCGCATTTGAGAAAAACATGTGTCGAAGGACAAAACTGCGCGCAACGCTCGCGCTCAGGGGCCCGAAGGGGGAGGGATGTATCGTCTCTCCCTGTGACCGTCCGCGGTCGTAAATGTGACGTTTGCCGGGACAAGAAAATAGGGCTTGCAACAAACAAAAAATGTGCCAACATATGGAGTAACAAACTTTCTGTTTGCCAATCAGACAAAAAGTAGGATTCATACGAGTCAGGGAGGACGCCGTGAGCGAAGAGATTAAGTGGGTCACCAATCGGATGCCCAAGAGCGAGGACAAGAACCTGAGCGTGATGACGACTGACAACATCGCCAAGGCCCAGGCCTTTCACAGGGGCTTCCCTCAGTACTCGGTGACGCCGCTTGCCAACCTCTCCGGCATGGCCGAGCGTCTGGGCCTTGGCGGACTCTTCGTCAAGGACGAGAGCTACCGCTTCGGTCTCAACGCCTTCAAGGTGCTCGGCGGCTCCTTCGCCATGGCACGCTACATCGCCCAGGAGATGGGCAGGGACGTGTCCGAGATGACGTACGACTACCTGACCTCGCAGCAGTTCCAGGATGACTTCGGCCAGGCAACGTTCTTCACCGCCACCGACGGCAACCATGGTCGCGGGGTCGCCTGGGCGGCAAATAAGCTGCACCAGAGGGCCGTCGTGCACATGCCAAAGGGCTCGACCAAGACGCGCTTCGACAACATCGCCAAGGAGGGCGCCGAGGTCACCATCGAGGACGTCAACTACGACGACTGCGTTCGCATGGCCGCTGCCGAGGCTGCCAAGACCGAGCACGGCGTCGTAGTCCAGGACACCGCCTGGGACGGTTACGAGGAGATCCCCGCCTGGATCATGCAGGGCTACGGAACCATGGCCGCAGAGGCCGCCGAGCAGCTTCGCTCGCTCGAGGTGAATCGCCCCACGCACGTCTTCGTGCAGGCTGGCGTTGGTTCGCTCGCGAGCTCCATGGTGGGCTACTTCACCAATCTCTTCCCCTCCAATCCTCCCAAGTTCGTCATCATGGAGGCCGCCGTTGCCGACTGCCTCTACCAGGGCGCCAAGGTTGCTGACGGTAGCCCCCGCATCGTGGGTGGCGACCTTCAGACCATCATGGCCGGTCTCGCGTGCGGCGAGCCCAACACCATCGGCTGGGACATCCTGAGAAACCACGCCACGGCCTTCCTCTCCTGCCCCGACTGGGTCAGCGCCGAGGGCATGCGCAAGCTGGCCGCTCCCGTGAAGGGCGACCCTGCGGTTACGTCTGGTGAGTCCGGCGCCGTGGGCATGGGCGCCATCAGCGCCCTCATGTGCGACCCCATCTATGCCGAGCTGAGAGCTGCCCTTGAGCTGGACAAGAATTCTCAGGTTCTGCTCTTCTCGACCGAGGGAGACACCGATCCCGAGCGCTATCGTCAGATCGTGTGGGACGGCGCCTGGGCCAAGTAGGTCACAAACGCCTCGTCCAGGCGCCGTCTCGTCTGGACGAGGTTCCGTACGACACGAATCCGCGGGAGGGGTAAGGCGGACCCCGCCCACCGTTTTACGAGAAGGGACTTCGCAATGGCCAAGGAACTGGATTACGACCGCATCAAGAAGGCAGCTGAGGGCTACGGCAAGGACATGACGGCTTTCCTGCGCGCCATGATCTCGCACCCGTCCGAGTCCAGCAACGAGGGCGATGTCGTCGCCTGCATCAAGGCCGAGATGGAGAAGCTCGGCTTCGACGAGGTCAAGGTCGACGGCCTCGGTAACGTCATGGGCTTCATCGGCGCTGGCGACAAGATCATCTGCCTTGACGGCCACATCGACACCGTGGGCATCGGAAACCGCGACAACTGGGAGGCCGACCCCTACGAGGGCTACGAGACCGACGAGCTCATCTACGGCCGTGGTGGCTCTGACCAGGAGGGTGGCGTCTGCTCCGCCGTCTACGCTGCTAAGATGATGAAGGACCTCGACCTCATCCCCGAGGGCTACAAAGTCATGGTCGTCGGCACCGTCCAGGAAGAGGACTGTGACGGCATGTGCTGGCAGTACATCGTCAACAAGGATGGCATCCGCCCCGAGTTCGTCATCTCCACCGAGCCTACCGATGGCGGCATCTATCGTGGCCATCGCGGCCGCATG
>CAYSIC010000003.1:49316-108860 GCA_964430985.1 uncultured Atopobium sp. | reverse complement strand
GGCCGTCTCGGAGAGCGACGACGTCCGGTCGCACATCCTGCGAGCGTGGGGCGTCGAGGAGCCGCCGAGTGCGATGGAGCTCGAGCGCGTCCGGTTCGGCTCGCTCGCCCGCGTGCCGCGCCGTGTGCTGGCGCTGGAGCGCACGCTCTTCGGAGCGGATGGCAAGGAGTGCTACCCCTCTGTCATGCTCTCCGAGGTCATGGCATGCTATGGCGTACGCGCTGAGGCGGACGCCGCGGAGCTCGCCGGCGTGCTCGGCGAGGCGAGCGTCCCCTCGCTCTCGGAGGTGCGCATCAGCGAGAACGTCGCGCCCGCGGGGGTCGCCGCGCCGAGCATGGGGGGCGAGACGCCGGCACCCGCCGGGCACATCGACGCGAGGCGGCGCGAGCTCGTCTCACCCCCTCCCGAGGGCATGACCTCCGAGGACGCCCGGCCCCTCCTCTCCGCCTCTCAGATAGAGAGCTACCTGGAGTGCCCGTACAAGTGGTTCAGCCTGCGTCGCCTGAGGCTGCGCGACGCCGACGCCCGCTTCACGGGAGCGGAGCTGGGCACCTTCGTTCACCGCGTCCTCGAGGTCACGCATCGCGAGCTTCTCGCCCGTGCCGTCGAGCGCGCCGAGAAGGACCGTCTGCTCGCCGACTTGCGCGCTCGGACTCCCGATGCCCTGCAGGACGAGGCATACCGCGCCGCGGCAGAAAGGCTTCTCGCTCGTGCACAGGCTGATCCAGTCATTCGCCTGCCGGGCTCGTCAACCGCGGGCGCGGAGGCGCTCGAGGAGGCCCGGCAGATCCTCTCCGAGGAGTTCGACGCGCACCTCTCCCATCAGTACCAGCTCGCGGGTGGTCGTCGCCCGCTCCCGCAGGCCCTCGTCGCGCATAGCGCGCAGGAGCACGCCCAGGTCCAGGGCCTGCGCCGCGATCTCTCGACGCTCCTGGAGTTTGAGGGCCGCGCGCTCAGGGGCTATGAGCCGCGCTTCTTCGAGTGGGGGTTCGGTCGCGGCGGGGCCGAGGTGAGCTATGCGGGCGTGCGGATCGTGGGCACCGTCGATCGCATAGACGTGGATGCCCACGGGCAGGCCGTCGTCATCGACTACAAGCACAAGTCTGACGTCGACTTTGCACGCGAGTACGACGTCTTTGGCCCCGATGGTGTCCCCGCGGGTGCGCTCACACTGCCCCGACGCGTGCAGTCTCTCATATATGGCCAGGTCGTGCGTCGCGCCTTCCCGGATCTCACGGTCCGTGCGGCGGTCTACCTCTGCACGAAGGGCAACCATGCCCTTGCCGGCGCCGTGGACGACAACGCACTTGATCTCGTCTTTGGCGAGAAGCCCCCCTCGCCTCGCCGCGCTCCGCGCGTTGCGGTTCCTCGCACGGCCAGCTTTGGGCGCACGGGAGAGGCTCGCGGAATGCAGGCCCTGCTCGACGCCTGCGAGGAGGCCATCGCCGAGCGCATTGAGCGTCTGCTCGCCGGCGACATTGAGGCCCGCCCCCTGGACGCGGGCGCTTGCTCGTACTGCCCGGTTCTGAACTGCGAGAGGAGGCTCCGAAAGTGAGCGCTATCGTCGATCTCTCCGGGCTCAACGAGCCCCAGCGGCGTATTGCCACGACACTCGAACGACCTCTCTTCGTGGAGGCGGGTGCCGGGTCGGGAAAGACGTTCACCCTCACGCAGCGCGTCGCGTGGGCGCTCTCCCCCGGTTCGGGCATGGATGGCGCCCCCTTCCTGGAGGGGCTCGACCAGGTGCTTGTGATCACGTTCACCGAGGCCGCTGCGCGCGAGATCAAGGAGCGCGTGCGCTCCACCCTGCGCCGCGCACACATGGGCGCGGCCGCGCTCGCGGTAGACGACGCGTGGATCTCCACGATTCATGCCATGTGCTCGCGCATCCTGCACCGTCACGCGCTCGACCTGGGGCTCGATCCCGCCTTCAGCATGGCAGAGGGCTCCGAGGCCGCAGCGCTTCTCGCCCGTGCCATGGACGACGTCATGCGCGACGCCCGACGCGACCCCGCCTTCGCCGGGGCCTTCGAGGAGTACGACCTGGGTACCTACAGCCCTCAGAACGGCTACAAGGGCGGCGTCATGCAGCGCGTCGAGCGCCTCGTGCGCGAGGGGCGCGCCCAGGCGGACGGCCTCGACGCCCTCGTGAGCGCACCCGTGGACTCACGAGGAATCGACGAGGCCATGTGCGCCCTCGTGGCACGCATGGAGGAGCTCGCCGCCTGCAGGCTCACTCCCGCGGCGACGGCGTCGCTGGTGCCGTCGCTCGAGGCCCTGCGCACGTACGAGGGGCTCGCCCCTGGTGCGCGCACGAGCGAGGTCGCTCGAGAGACGCTCGCGGCGGTGAGCGTCCCGCGTGCGTCCAAGACCATTTCCGTCGAGGTTGGGGCCGTCAGATCCGCTCTCGAGCTCGCGCGCGCCGAGGTTGAGCTCGTTCGGGTGGCCCCGCTTGCCGACGAGCTCCTCGAGCTCGCGCGGCGCGTGGAGGTGCGCTACGGGGAGCTCAAGCGCCAGGAGAGCCGCCTGGACAACGATGACCTCGTGCGCCTTGCGCTTCTCGCCGTGCGCGATCATGAGAGCGTGCGTCGCGACTACGTGGGACGCTTCCGCCTGGTGATGGTCGACGAGTTCCAGGACACCGACGAGATGCAGCTTGAGCTCATCGGCTTGCTCTCCGGCGAGCGGGCCTGCCACCTATGCACCGTGGGCGACGCCCAGCAGTCGATCTATCGGTTCCGCGGTGCCGACGTGGAGGTATTCCGGTCGCGGGGCTCGTCCGTTGACGAGCTCGGAACCGTGCGGCTCGACACCAACTACCGCAGCCACGCCGACGTGCTCTCATTCGTGGAGCGCGTGGCCACGGGCGGCAAGAGAGCCTCTGCGGCGGGGACGATGAGTGGCTTCATGCACTTGGACGATTGCCCCACCAGAAAGGATGCCTATCGGGCACGCGGGTTGCCCCGCATCGACATCGAGGTCGTGGGCGGCTCGTCCAGGGGGGCGACGGCAGCGCGCAAGCAGGCCATGGCCTCCCAGGTCGCCATGGCCCTCGCGCGCTATCGTGACCATGGGGAACGCCCCGGCGACATGGCGCTTCTCCTGGGCGTGACCACCCACGCTGACCTCTACATCGATGCCATACGCAGTACAGGAATGGAGTGCGTGGTCACGGGGGGCTCCACGTTCACGTCAACCGACGAGGTCAAGGTCGTCTGCGCGCTGCTTCACACGCTCGCCAACCCAACCGACACCCAATCGGGCCTGTTCCCGCTGCTCGCGAGCGAGATGTTCGGGCTCGACGCCAACGACTTCTGCGAGCTCGGCACGCGCCTTCAGGACAAGCTCGACGCCCCGACCAAGCGCCCGATCGATCGAGGCCTTCTGGATATGGTGTTCTATGGGGATCGCGAGCCCTCGGCCCGGCTGGCCCGGGCGCATGACGTGCTCGCCCGGGCTCTCGAAGACGTGACCATGCGACCGGTGGCCGACGTCTGCGCGGACGCGGTGCGCGAATCCGGCTGGCTCGCGCGTCTCGAGGCGGCGGGCACGACGGGGCTGGCGCGCGCCGCCAACGTGCTCGCGGCCGTGCGCTACGTGCGCGACCTCACGCGGAGCCTGGGCTTGGGCGCGGCGCGAGCGGCTACGGAGTTCGACCTGTGGCTCGCGGCGTCCAAGATCGCGCCGTCGTCTCTCGCAGGCGCTGACGAGGGGAGCGCGAGTGGCACGGTGCGCGTCATGACGATACACGCGTCGAAGGGGCTCGAGTTTCCCGTCTGCGCGGTGGCCGAGTGCTGGGGTAATCCCACGGGGGACTCCGTGCTCGCCTTTGCGTCGGACGCGGACGCTCGACGCTCCTTCGTCCTGCGTCCCCAGAAGCCTCTGAGCCTTGCGCACGTGGACCCCGAGGAGCTCGAGGCGAGTGCTGACAAGTCCCAGGTACCGCTGCTAGCCGCCCGCTACCTCGCGGCGCGGGCCTCAGACGGCGAGGCCGAGGCTCAGGAGAAGGCACGTCTGCTCTACGTGGCACTCACGCGCGCCCGCGAGGCACTCGTGCTGGGGATTGACGCCTCCGCCGGCAAGGCGGGCGTCTCGTCGAAGCTCGCGGCGGCCGTGCTTGGCGCCCTGGGCGTCAGCGCAGGTGCGGCAGGCGAGACGAGCGTGGACTACGGCGGCAGCGAACCCGCGGCCGTGCGCCGCACGATCGTGGAGAAGGACGCCGCTGGTGACGGTGACGTGGGCTCGGCCCCTGCGATTGCTCCCGACTCCCCGCCCGATCCATTCGACCTCTATGCGTCGGAGCCCTCCGTTCCGGGGGTTGTCGGCACCTGGCGGGCCCGTACGGGCGTCTTCAGTTACTCGAGCGTGCACGAAGAGCTTGCCGGAGGGGACCGCTCGGGGGCGCGAGGGCTGCCTGGACGCGGCGCGCGCGAGGCCGAGGCCGCTGGTGCCCCATCAGCTGAGGACGCCGATCACGCCACCAGCCTAGGCTCGGCCTTCCATGAGCTCGCCCAGGCGATGGTCGAGTCCGGGCGCGCTCCTCGTGAGGCCCAGGTTCAGGCCATGGTGCGCTACTGGAATCTCTCCGCGCGCGCCGAGGGGCGCCTCAGGGCCGCGCTCGAGCGCTGGTCGGGCTCGGGCGCGCGCGCCGAGGCCCTCTCCCATGGGCTCGTTCGTGCTGAGGTCCCGTTCTTTCAGCGCGTCGACTCTCCTCACGGAGACTACCTCGAGGGCGCTCTTGACCTGCTCTGCACGGATGCCGGTTCTGAGCGCGCGCTCGTCGTGGACTACAAGACCGGTGACGCGGGCCTCTCGTCCGATGAGGTCCGGTCGCGTCACGCGCTGCAGGCCCAGTTTTACGCGGGAATCCTTCTCGCCGAGGGCTATGAACGCGTGGACTGCGCCTTTGTCTGCGTGGAGCGTGATGACCCTGACGCTCCCGGAGAGCCCCTCGTGATTCGCTACGAGTTTGGGCCCTCCGTCTGAAAAGCCGCAATCTGCCGGGAAGGGGCTGCCCATGAGTCGGGACTGACCCTGGCCCTTCTCGGTTGCCCGACCCTCTTGCGCGATTGGGGCCGTCTTTGATGGATGGCGCGCGCGTGCCTTCCGCGGAGGCCAGCGCCAACTCCTGGCTGGGAGAACGCCGCCGGGAAGCACGGGTGGAGTCACATGAGGGTCGTGCCGCCTTCTCCGCTCGGCAGCTCGTCCGCCGTCTTGTCCGGTGCTGCGGGTACCCTTATGAGAAGGGAGCTATGAGACGGAGGTTCTTACATGGGCGAGATCAGGTGTCCGCACTGCGACGAGGTCTTCCAGGTCGACGACTCGGAGTACGGACAGATCGTGCGACAGGTGCGCGATGCGGAGTTCCAGAAGGAGATCGCGCGGCAGGAGCGAATCGCGGAACAGGAGCGCTCGAGTGCGGTTGAGGCTGCGGTGGCAAGTGCCCGTGCGCAGGCCACGACGCTTGCCGCGCAGAAGGACGCCCAGATAGCCGACCTCACGGCCCAGGTCGCGCGCAGCAAGGACGCCGCCGAGCTCGCCCGTGCGCAGGTCGAGCACCAGCTTCAGGAGCGACTCTTTGCGAGCGAGCGCCATGCCGCCGAGCTCGAGGCACGCCTCAAGGCGCGTGAAGCCTCCTTCGGGACTGAGAAGGCCCTCGCAGTGAGCGAAGCGACCGGCGAACAGAGCCAGCGCATCGCTACCCTCGAAGGTCAGGTGGAGGCTGCGCGTCTAGAGCGCGAGCAGGTCGAGGCCTCCCTTAAGCAGCGTCTCCTCGAGCAGGTAACCTTCAAGGACCAGACCATTCGCGAGCGCGAGGACGAGATCGAGCGTCTGCGCAACCAGCGCTCGCGTCTGTCCACCAAGCTCATCGGCGAGACCCTCGAGCAGCACTGCGAGCAGGAGTTCAACCGCTGGCGCTCGCTTGGCTTCCGCGACGCGGAGTTCCATAAGGACAACGAGGTCGTGGGAGGAAGCAAGGGCGACTACGTCTTTCGCGAGACGACCTCGGACTCCGTTGAGGTCGTCTCCATCATGTTCGAGATGAAAAATGAGGACGACTCCTCGGCTGCGGTGAATCGCCATAAGAACGCGGACTTCTTCAAGAAGCTCGACCAAGACCGTCGCAACAAGGGCTGCGAGTATGCCGTGCTCGTCTCCCTGCTGGAACCGGACAGCGACCTCTACAACGCGGGCATTGTGGACGTGTCCTACGAGTACGAGAAGATGTACGTCATCCGTCCGCAGTTCTTCGTCCCCCTGATTACGCTCCTGAGAAACGCTGCGCTGAACACCGTGGGATACCGACGCGAGCTCGCCGAGATACGCCAGCAGAACCTCGACATCACGCACTTCGAGGACGCCCTTGCCGACTTCAAGGACAAGTTCGGGAAGAACTACGAGACGGCGAGCCGCAAGTTCCAAACGGCGATTGACGAGATAGACAAGACCATCGTCCACCTGCAGAAGGTCAAGGATAACCTAACCTCCTCTGAGAATCAGCTGCGCCTCGCCAACGACAAGGCCGAGGCCCTCACCATCCGTAAGCTCACCTGGAAGAATCCAACCATGCGGGAGAAGTTCTCCGAGGCGCGCTCCCTGGAGCAGGGAGGGGCAGTCGAGCCCGACACCGTCGAATAGCCCGAAGCGCGCGCCATGCCTCTGACGGCGGTCGTATGATTCCGGCGAAAGTATCGTTGACATATACCCCCAACGGGTATATTGTCACCCGTATCAGATACTCACAGGGGGTATCTAGAGGAGAAGGGGGGCGTGATGACAGCAAAGAGCACGCAGGCGTGCCATGCTCGCGACAAGAACACTCCGCGTACCGCGGAGCTCAAGCGTGACGTCTCCCGCCGCATCAATCGCGCGGTCGGTCAGCTGAACGGCATCAAGGCGATGGTCGAGGACGACCGCTACTGCGGAGATGTCCTCACGCAGCTCGCTGCCGTCCAGAGTGCCGTCGGGGCCATCTCACGCGAGATCATGCAGGACCACCTGGAAACTTGCGTCGTGGAGCGCATCCAGGAGGGTGACACCGAGGTGATCGACGAGGTCATGCGGCTCTTCAAGAAGTTCATGTAGGACGGCTCGCACCCAAGCCGCATCGCGCGAGGGGAAGGGAAGACCATGAAGGAAACGTTTGACATAGAGGGGATGACGTGCGCGTCGTGCTCAGCGCACGTGCAGAAGGCCGCCTCGGGCATTCCCGGCGTCACAGAGGCGAACGTCAACCTGCTTAAAAACTCGATGGAGATCGAATATGACGGAACCTCCCAGACCGCCGACGCGGTAGTGTCCGCCATCGACAAGGCTGGCTACGGGGCGCATCGGCACGCAAGGACGGCGCCGGGACATGCTTCCGAGGCTCAGGAGAAGCCGGGAGCTGCCGCCGAGCGGGTCATAGCCGAGAAGCGCCGTCAGCTGATCATCTCGGCGGTGTTCTCGGTGCCCCTGTTCTACGTGGCCATGGGCCCGATGTTCGGTTGGCCGGACGTGCCCGGTCTGGGCGGTATGGAGAACATGATGGCTGCGGGTCTCACGCAGCTTCTGCTCTGCATTCCCATACTCGTGGTCAACCGCCACTACTTCATCACGGGATCGAAGGCCCTCGTGCACGGCTCCCCCAACATGGACTCTCTCATCGCCCTGGGGTCGGCCGCCGCGGCCGCCTACAGCGTGGTGGGAGTCTATCGCATGGCGTGGTCTGTCGGTGCCTCCGACATGGTCGGGCTCCACGCGGCGGCTCACGACCTCTACTTCGACTCCGCAGGCATGATCTTGACCCTCATCACGCTTGGCAAGTTCTTCGAGGCCCGTGCCAAGGGGCGCACGACCGACGCCATCACCTCGCTCATGGACCTCGCACCCAAGACGGCCGTCGTCGTGCGCGACGGCATCGAAGTGAGCGTTCCCACCGAGGACGTGTCCGTTGGAGAGCGCGTGATCGTGCGCTCAGGGGAGTCGATTCCTGTGGACGGCGTCGTGGTCGAGGGCTCGGCCGCCGTGGACGAGTCCGCGATTACCGGCGAACCGGTCCCCCGCGAGCTTGTCGTGGGCGACCGCGTGACGGGCGCGACCGTCTCCACGCGCGGCTGGTTCGCCATGGAGGCGCGCGCCGTGGGCGACGACACCACGCTGGCGGGCATAATCCGCCTCGTTGACGAGGCCACGAGCTCGAAGGCACCCATCGAGAGGCTCGCTGACAAGATTTCCGGCGTGTTCGTTCCCGTGGTCATCGCGCTCGCCGCCGTCACGCTCGTGGTCTGGATGGTCCTGACGGGCGACTTCTCGGTTGCCCTGACCCATGCCATCTCGATTCTCGTAATCAGCTGCCCGTGCGCGCTCGGCCTGGCCACCCCCACGGCCATCATGGTGGGAACCGGACGCGGGGCGGCCAACGGCATCTTGATCAAGTCCGCGGAGGCGCTCGAGAGCGCCTGTGACGTAGACACCGTCGTACTCGACAAGACGGGAACCATCACCCAAGGCGCGCCCAGCGTGACCGACGTGCTTGTCGCGCCTGGCGTCTCCGAGCGCGAGCTCGTGCGCGTGGCCGCAGCGCTGGAGCGTAAGAGCGAGCATCCGCTTGCAGCTGCCGTTTGCGCCTACGTTGACGAGAACCGGGCGGGAGCGGACGCGGGCACGGACGTCTTGAACTTCGAGCAGATTCCAGGCGGCGGCCTTGCGGCCACGGTCGACGGCGCGGCTGTGCTGGCGGGCAACGCCCGCCTCATGGAGTCGCACGGCGTGGACCTGGGTGCGCTCGCCGAGCGGTCCCAGGGCCTTGCCGACGAGGGCAAGACGCCGCTATTCTTCTCGGCGGATGGGCATGCTCTGGGCATGGTGGCCGTGGCCGATGCGGTCAAGCCCACGAGTGCTGAAGCCGTGGCGCGCCTGCACGCCCTGGGTGCAACCACGATTCTTCTGACCGGTGACCAGGAGCGCACTGCCCGTGCGGTGGCGACCCAGGTGGGTGTCGACGAGGTCGTCGCCGGGGTGCTGCCCGACCAGAAGGAGGAGCGCGTTCGTATGCTTCAAGGTCAGGGCCACCAGGTCGCCATGGTCGGCGACGGTATCAACGATGCTCCGGCCCTGGCTCGCGCCAACGTGGGCATTGCGATCGGTGCCGGTACTGACGTGGCCATCAGCTCGGCCGACGTGGTGCTCATGCATTCCGACCCGGCCGATGTGGCCACGGCGATTGAGCTCTCGCGCGCCACGATGAGAAACATCAAGCAAAACCTGTTCTGGGCCCTGTTCTACAACGCTATCTGCATCCCGGTCGCCGCAGGCGTGCTGAGTCCCTGGGGTATCACGCTGAACCCCATGATCGGAGCGGCGGCGATGGGCTTCTCGTCCGTGTTCGTGGTCTCTAATGCCTTGCGCCTGAGGACGTGGAAGCCGAGCGAGCGGGCAGCCCTGGATACGGGTACGACAGTAGCACCGGTTGTCGAGGCGACCGTGACCAGTACTGAAGACATGAGGAAGGAAGAGACTATGAAGAAGACGCTCAAGGTGGAGGGCATGACGTGCCAGCATTGTGTGATGCATGTAACGAAGGCCCTAGAGTCCGTGGACGGCGTGAGTGACGTGTCCGTTGACCTGGACTCGGGCTCCGCGACCCTAAAGGCGACCGACGCCGTGTCCGACGACGCACTCGTCAAGGCCGTGAAGGACGCCGACTACGAGGCGAGCGTCGTCGCGTAGGCACGCGTTTTTGGACCCGTCGCCCGCCCGGGGCCCTCATGGGCTTCGGGCGGGGTTTCTCGGGAGTATCTACGTCTTTTGCAGGAGCACGTATAGATTGCGCATGGGACACGTATTAAATTTCTTGATTGATATCATTCCCGCCTGGTGGCCTACCTGGGGAATCCCAAAGACGGATCATCTTTAAAACTGCAGCTGCGCAGGCGCCCTTAAGAGGGCGTACGCATCTTGCGGGGCACTGCCCCTGAGGATGTTCTTTACGCAAAAGATGATATGGCATGGGTGTTCTCGAAGTCTGGCTTGAGCATGTCGCCTAGGCTACCATGGAATCATGAATGAGACGAACCTGACATATGCCGACTACGCCCGTCTTGCGCGGATGCCGCTCGATGAGCTCGCGCGTGACTGCGACGTGCGGGCCTTCCATGCGACGGGGCCGGGCGGGCAGGGCGTCAACACCGCCGACTCTGCCGTGCGCATGATGCATCGGCCCACGGGAATCACGGTCGTCTCGCGCGAGTCGCGCAGCCAGTATCGTAACCGACAGCTCTGTCTGCAGAAGCTCCGTGCAATCTTCGAGAAGCGGGCTGTCCCGCCGCAGGTTCGTCATAAGACGAAGGTCTCCCGCACCCAGAAGCGCCACCGCCTTGCTGACAAGCGCCATCGCTCCGAGCTCAAGGGGCTGCGTCGTAACGTGGACGAGGAAAAATAACCGGCAGCGCTGCCGTCGTGAACTGATCTTGCGTTATGCAGACCTCATGATCAGGCTCGGTGGATGAGCGATCTGCAGTTTGGCCCTTCGATACATGTTTTTCGGATTCTGTCTGCAGTTTTCCCGTTCGAGACGCATCTTTTTTGTTCTTAGGAAGATATATCAGATATAGAATGAATAATCCTCGGAAGAGTTGCTGTTGGCCTCCGGTCAATCTGCATATTTTTTCCGACGAGTCCGCTGTGGACGCCAAAGAGTGCGTGTCGAAAGGGCAAACTACATTCGGAATGGGCGAAACATGTATCGAAGGGCCAAACTGCAGCTTTGCGGGGCATGTTTATGGTCGACGCGCTCGATGTGGACTGCACGATAACCTTATGGGTCCATGCGCTACCATGTGACGTCGAGAATCACGATTCAAGGAGGACTCCATGGCAGACGAGAAGGGGCTGGTGCTCCCGCGTGCGCGCTCGATGGAGCTTAACCGACTGCTCAATACCTACGCATATCGCTATTACGCGCTCGACGACCCTGCTGTGAGTGACTCCGAGTTCGATCGTCTGCTCCAGGAGCTCCTCGCTCTCGAGGCGGCTCATCCCGAGCTCGTCTCGCCCGATTCGTACACGCAGCGCGTTGGCGGCTACGTCTCCGAGCAGTTCGAGCCCGCACGGCACGCCGCACGCATGTACTCAATGGATGACGCGATGGACTTGGCTGAGCTCGACGAGTGGCTCGCCCGCACCGATGAGGCCCTTGGGGCCACGCCCCAGCACCCGGTCGCCTACACCTGCGAGCTCAAGATTGACGGTCTGGGGGTGGCGCTCACCTACCGGGACGCCCAGTTCGTACGCGCCGCCACGCGTGGAGATGGTACGACTGGAGAGAACGTCACGGTCAACGTCCTCACGATCGCGGACGTCCCGCACGCGCTTGCGCCCGCAGGCCTCGCTCACGTCCGCGACGCGGGCCTAGGGCACACAATCGAGGTGCGCGGAGAGGTCTACATGCCCAAGCGCAGCTTCGTGCGTCTGAACGAAGACGCGGATGCCGCCGGCCGCGAGCCGTTTGCGAACCCCAGAAACGCGGCCGCCGGCAGCCTGCGGCAGAAGGATCCCAAGGTCACGGCTCATCGCGACCTAGAGACCTTTCTTTACGCCGTTGCCGACGAGTCTCCGCTTGACGTGCACACTCAGACGGAGTTTTTGCAGTGGCTCGCAGACTGCGGCTTCTCGGTGAATCCGCACGCTCGGCGCTGCACGAGCGCTTGCGAGGTCCACGAGTTCTGCGAGCTCGCCCTCGCCCAACGTGATGAGCTCGACTACGACATCGATGGCGTAGTCGTGAAGGTAGACTCGCTTGCCAGCCAGGAGGCGCTTGGCTTCACCGCGCGCGCGCCGCGCTGGGCCATCGCGTTCAAGTTTCCTCCTGAGGAGAAGCGCACCGTCCTACGCCAGATTCGCATCCAGGTGGGGCGCACGGGCGTCCTCACGCCCGTCGCCGAGTTCGACCCCGTGGTCGTGGCTGGCTCCACGATCGCGCGCGCGACGCTCCACAATATCGATGAGATCCGCCGCAAGAACGTTCGCGTCGGCGACACAATCGTGGTCCACAAGGCGGGAGACGTGATTCCCGAGGTCGTGGGTCCTGTGCTGGAGCTGAGGCCAGAGGGCTCCAAGGAGTTTGAGATGCCCGAGCTCTGCCCCTCCTGCGGCAGCCCCGCCGTGCGTGAGGAGGGAGAGGTGGCCTTTCGCTGCGTCTCCATCGACTGTCCGGCCCAGGCCACCGAGCGTCTCATTCACTGGGGCAGCCGCAATGCCATGGACATCGACGGCTTGGGCGACGAGATCGTCTCGCGCATGGTTGCGCAGGGCCTGTTGTCTGACGTGGCGGACTTCTACGACCACCTTACCGAGAAGTCCCTGGCCGAGGTCTCCATGGGCCGCCAGTCCATGGACGGAGACGACATCGTGGTGGGAAAGGTGGTCGCCAAGAAGATCATGGCGCAGATCGACGAGTCACGTGCCCGTGGCCTCGCGCGCGCCCTTTTCGGCCTGGGCATCCGCCACGTGGGCGCCAATGTGGCGGCCACGCTCGCTGGACGTTTCGGATCGCTGCAGGCACTCCAGGCGGCCACCGAGGAGGACATAGCTCGAATCGACGGCATCGGTCCCAAGATAGCGGCCAGCGTGCGCGCGTTCTTCGCGGTGCCAGAGAACCTGGCCGTGGTGGAGCGGCTGCGCGAGGCGGGAGTCTCGCTCGAGCAGGAGCTCACCCTTCCCGTGCGTCCGCAGACCCTTGCGGGCCTCACGTTCGTGCTCACCGGCACCCTTCAGTCTCATGCGCGCTCGGCGGCCGGGGCGGCGCTGAAGGAGCTTGGCGCCAAGGTCACGGGCTCAGTCTCCAAGAAGACGAGTTTCGTGGTGGCCGGCGAGGCGCCCGGCTCCAAGCTCGAGCGGGCTCGTGCTCTGGGCGTCCCCGTGCTCCACGAGGACGACCTCGATCGCATCCTCGCGACAGGAGAGCTCCCGAGAGGGGAGTAGCGACCCCTTCGTGCCTCTCTCGGTCCCCCGACAGGCTAGACTGTGTCTCAATAAGATGCAGGACAAGGGAGTGACGCATGCAGAAGCATACGCAAAGGCCCCATCACGGGCGCATCGACTTCAAGGGGCTGCCCAACACGCGCGACCTCGGAGGGCTTGAGACGGTGGACGGTCGTCACGTGCGACCGCGCCTGCTGCTGCGCTCGGGTGCCCTCTTCTTTGCGACCTCCTCCGACATCGATCGCCTGCTCGAGGAGGACCACCTGCGTTGTGTGGTCGACCTGCGCGGTGACGACGAGCTGGCCGAGCTGCCCGACCCCATGGACCGCATGCCGCACGTGAGCTACCTGCACGCCGACGTGCTCAAGGATGCCATCGAGGGCATCTCGCAGGACGTCGCCGCCCGTGCCCGCCTCGAGGCGGTGCATTCCTCCGACGAGGACCCCGCGCTCTTCATGGAGACGATGTACCCGCGGATCCTTCTGGGCGAGTCCGGGATTGCCGGCTATCGGGCGCTCATGCGTCGTCTGCTCGAGACCACGGACGGCGCGTTCCTGTGGCATTGCCACGTGGGGAGAGACCGCTGCGGCATGGCGAGCATGCTCGTCGAGCAGGCCTTGGGCGTTCCCATGGATGCGATGGAGGATGACTACCTGGCCACGAACCTCTACACCGACATCGAGTCCGATGAGCGTACTGCCGCGAACCCGCGCTTCATCCGCGCCGCGGTGGCCGGCGTCCGGCGCGCCTTCGGGAGCCTCGATGGCTATCTGCGCGAGGCGCTCGGCCTGGATGACGCCGACCTCGCCGAGCTGCGTGACCGCTACTTGGAGTAGGGGGCATGCAGCTCGCGCCCGCCCAGGGAGTGGTTGAAAACATCATTGAACGGGGAGAGGCGCCATCCTAGATGGGAGCGGCGGGGAGGAGCTGGAGGAGCACTCACTACCCTACGCGCCCCGTTCGTCGTCAGTGATGCGGCGGCCCTCATAGTCGAGGCCGCCCACGAGCTTCCTCAGACGCTTCTCGTCACCGCGCACGAGGGCCTCGGCGAGGGCGGGGTAGGCAAGGCGAGCCTCTTCGAAGAGGTCCGCGAAGCTGTCGTGGCGCACCGTCCCCGTGGTGGGGTCTCTCCAGGGTCGCCGATCGAGGTTGGCCGCCGCGGCTGCGGGCGCAGGGCACGTGCGATGGGCGACGATGACGGCGCGCGCGCTCGCGCGACCGAGGCGCTCAAGGCCGACCGTCGCTCGCGCTCGTAGCGAGCCCGACTCCTCGGCCGAGGCGTAGAGTCGCTCGTAATCGCGGGCTGCCCGCGCGTACTCCCCCGCGCCCACGGACAGGTCGAAGATTGCAAGGGCAACTTGAGAGAGCAGCGCGCCGCCCACGCGCTCCACGCGTGTCGTGCGCATGAGGCTCGTGGCAGCGGGGCGCTCCTCAACGCTTGCCGCCCGCTTCTCCCACAAGAGCCAGGTGTCAAGATCGCTCTCGATAAGGGCGCGCACCTCGGGCGCGAAGGGAGCGAGCGAGGGGTCCGCCGCGACAAGGCCCTGCTGCTGCGAGGAGACGAGGGCGCTCGCCGCGCGGTCCAAGGCGTAGTGACCCATCACGCCGAGGGTGAAGGCCCGTCCGATGCGCTCGTCACCGAGCGGCAGGCGCCCCACGCCGTCGCGCAGGGCCAAAAATGCGCGCGAGACATGACTAGAACGCATTTGGAAGGCAAACTGGTAACAGGAGCGCACTACGTGCGGAAGCGTCGAGAAGCGCGCGGAGAGGGGGTCGACCCCCTGGTTTCCCAGCAGAAACGCGAGGAGCTCCTCCTCTCCCGAGACCATGCCATGCGGCAGGGACGAGACGACGTCCTCGCCGTAGATGTGATGTGTGATGAGCGCGGGCATTGATTCTCCTCGCGATTGAGGGTCGGAGGGTGTTTCCCTCGGATGACGGGTCCCTAGGGTAACGCAATGTGCCCGCGGACGTGGCCTTTGCGCGTGTGGGGAAAACCTGAAGCGGGTAGAGACGTAGAAAGGTAAACAAAGGCGCGCCGTGCGCCTCTTTCAAAGGTGGCATCCATGAAGAACTCATCGCAGCGCACCAAGACGACCATGGTCCTCACGGGCATCGCATCCTTGGTCATCGGCTTTTTCCTGTTCTTCAACCCTACGGGCGTGGCTCTGTTCGCGACGAGCCTGTTCGGGGGCGTGCTCGCGATCACGGGCGCGATGACGCTCATAGGCTACGCCCGTGCCCGCGATCAGGCCTCCCAGGCGGACCTCCTCGTTGGCCTCTTCGAGTTCGTCTTCGGCGCAATCCTGTGGACGTGGCCGGCGATGTTCGTGAGCTGGCTCGTGGTGCTCGTCGGCGTCTTCATCCTATTCACGGGCATTGGGGACTTCGTCGAGGCGCGGGCCATCGCCGTTCTGGGCGTCCCGACCACGGCGGCGACGCTCATGGCCGTTCTCACGATCGTCTTCGGCTTCGTCGTGATGGGCGCGCCGTTCGCCTTCGTGGGCGTCATGTTTGCAATCGCCGGCTGCGGGCTCGTTTTCAACGGCGTTACCGAGATCGTGGCCGCGTTCAGGAAGTGACTCCAGGGACTGGCCCAAAAACTAGCCCCGTCGCCGTGGCGCTCCTGGTATAGTGCGACTCGTGGTTCGCCTCAGGCGAGTCACGTTGCCCCCGTCCCTGCGACCGCTCGTCGAAACGCTCCTGCACACAAGCCCTCGATAGGTTAAAACCGTGAGCAAGTAAGAGCTTTCGCGTACGCGGGGACGAACACTAGGAAAGGAAACTTTATGTCGAATCTCACCCGTAGGAACTTCCTGTCCGCCGGGGCCGCCGCGGCAGCTGGCCTTGGCCTTGCCGCTTGCAGCGGTGGCGAGTCCACGACCAGCGACTCCACGACCAGCGACTCCACGACCGACAAGGTCGGCGCGTCCGAGGAGCTCGTGAGCGCGGCCAAGGAGGACGGTACGCTTGTCGTCTACGGCTCCTGCGAGGAGGAGTACCTCGCCGCCGCCTGCGAGCACTTCCAGGAACTCTACGGCATCGACACCCAGTACCAGCGCCTCTCCACCGGCGAGGTCCAGGCCAAGATCGAGGAGGAGAACGGAAACCCCTCCGGCGACGTCTGGTTCGGCGGTACCACTGACCCGTACAACGAGGTTGCCCTCGCTGGTCTGCTCGAGCCCTATGACGCTGCCAACGCGAGTCATATCCTAGACCCCAAGTATCGTGACGCCGACGGCAACTGGTACGGTGTCTACACCGGGCTTCTTGGCATCATGGTTAACAAGGACGAGCTCTCCCGCCTCGACCTCGACGCCCCCGAGGACTTCGCCGACCTCACCGACGAGAAGTACAAGGGCCTCGTCTGGTCGTCCAACTACAACACCGCTGGCACGGCCAAGCTTATCATCAACACCGCCATTCAGAAGTACGGTCATGACGCGGGCATCCAGTACCTCGTTGACCTCGACAAGAACATTGCGGTCTACACCAAGTCCGGCTCCGGCCCTTCCAAGAACATCGGCACTGCCGAGTGCACGGTCGGACTGGGCTTCTTGCATGATGGCATCTACCAGATCGTCGACCAGGGCTACGAGAACATCGGCCTGATCGTGCCGTCGTCGGGCACGTCCTGCGAGGTCGGTGCCACTGCCATCTTCAAGGGTGCCAAGCACGACAGCGCGGCCAAGCTCTGGATTGAGTACGCCCTTTCCCCGGAGTGCGTCGAGTTGGCCGCCCAGAACGGCTCTTATCAGTTCCTGGTCATCGACAATGCCAAGCAGCCCGAAGTGGCCACCGAGTTCGGCCTCGATCCCAACAACGTCATGGACTACGATTTCGAGGACGCCAAGGAGCACACCTCGACCTACGTCGAGGAGGTCATGAACGCCCTGGGTGGCGGAGACGACCGCTTCAAGACGGAGTAGTCGCTTCTGCTCAGTCAGTCAGGACAGACGCCGGGGGACCTCAACCTCCCCGGCGTCTTCTTGCGAGGCCCGCTGGCATCCGCGTGTTCCGCCTGTGGCCCTTCTGATCGCATTTCGGAAAGGAGCGTGCTCATGGCCCAAGACCAAGGTGCCGCCCTCGATCGCAGGAAGCTGATGGGCGATCCCGTCATGGTCACCACGATCGTGGTGCTCGTCGCATTTCTCACGCTGTTCATCCTCTACCCGCTCGCAATCCTTTTGGTGGACAGCTTCATCACCGATCAGGGCCCGAGCCTGTCCGTCTTCGAGCGCATCTTCCAGATGCACACGTTCACGACGGCCATCACCAACACGCTTGCGGTGGGCTTTCTCGTGGGTATTGCCTCGACGCTCGTGGGGTTGCTCTTCGCCTACGTCGAGGTCTACGTACGCCTCAGGACCCGCTTCATGAGCGGTCTGTTCAAGGTCGTCTCCATGTTGCCGGTCGTTTCGCCGCCATTCGTCTTGTCCTTGTCGGTGATCATGCTCTTTGGTAAGGCGGGGATCATCACCCGCTATGCTCTGGGGATCTACGACAACAACGTCTACGGCTTCTGGGGCATCTTTCTCGTTCAGACCCTCACGTTCTTCCCGGTCTGCTACATGATGCTCAAGGGCCTACTCAAGAACATCGATCCCTCGCTCGAGGAGGCCGCGCGCGACATGGGGGCCTCGCGCTGGAAGGTCTTCACGAGCGTGACTCTGCCGCTTATGCTGCCGGGCCTGGGCAATGCGTTTCTCGTCACCTTCATCGAGTCGATCGCCGACTTTGCCAACCCGATGATCATCGGCGGATCCTACGACACGCTCGCCACGACGATCTATCTGCAGATTACAGGTGCCTACGACAAGCAGGGCGCAGCTGCGATGGCCGTCGTCCTGCTGTCCATCACGCTCGTTATGTTCGTGGTACAGAAGTACGTGCTCGAGGCCAAGAGCACGGCCACGCTCTCGGGTAAGGCGAGCCGCGCGCGCATGCTCGTCACCGACCGATCGGTCACCCTGCCGCTCACCCTCCTGTGTTCCGCGATGGCTCTCTTCGTTGTGGTCATGTACGCCTGCGTGCCCTTTGGTGCGTTGTTCAAGACTTGGGGCTACGACTTCACCTTGACGACCAAGTGGTTCGTGCAGATCTTCACCAAGTACCACGGCCTCGAGGCCTTCCGCGACTCCTTTGTTTTGTCGCTCATAGCGGCTCCCATCACGGCGCTGCTCTCGATGATCATCTCGTATCTGGTGGTCAAGCGGAACTTTCGATTCAAGGGCTTCATAGAGGCCGTCTCCATGCTCGCCATGGCCGTGCCCGGCACGGTCTTGGGCGTCGGCTACATCCGCGGCTTCGCGGCGGGCATCTTTCGCACGGGCTTTCTCAAGGGGCTCTACGGATCGGCGGCCATCCTCGTGATCGTGTTCATCGTGCGCTCGCTGCCCACGGGGACCCGCAGCGGCATCAGCGCCCTGCGTCAGATTGACAAGTCGATCGAGGAGTCCGCCTACGATATGGGAGCGGACTCTTTCACGGTCTTTCGCACGGTCACGCTACCGCTCATCAAGGACTCCTTCCTCTCTGGCCTGGTCACCGCCTTCGTGCGCTCGATAACGGCTATCTCGGCAATCATCCTGCTCGTGACGCCGCAGTTCTTCCTCATCACGGTCCAGATCAACGAGTTCGCCGAGAAGGGCTCCTACGGCATCGCGTGCGCCTTCGCCTCGATTCTCATCGCCATCACGTACGGCTCGGTTCTCCTCATGAACCTTGCCATCAAGCACTTTGGTACCAGCAAGCAGACCGAGGAGGCCTAGCATGTCCAAGGAGAAGAAGGGCGTCCGTCTGGAGCACGTCTCCAAGATCTATCAGGACCCCAAGACCAAGAAGGACTTCTATGCGGTCCACGACGCCAACATCGACATAGCCCCTGGCGAGTTCGTGACGCTGCTCGGCCCCTCGGGCTGCGGCAAGACCACGATTCTGCGCATGATTGCCGGCTTCGAGAGTCCTAACGAGGGCGAGATCTACCTCGGTGGCGAGCCCATCAATGAGCTCACGCCCAACAAGCGCGACACCGCGATGGTCTTTCAGAGCTACGCCCTGCTGCCCCACTACAACATCTTCGATAATGTGGCCTACGGACTCAAGCTCCGCAAGCTTCCCAAGGAGAAGATTTCCGAGCAGGTCCACGGCATCCTCGACCTCGTGGGGCTCCAGGGCATGGAGGGCCGTATGACCAACCAGCTCTCCGGTGGCCAGCAGCAGCGCGTCGCCCTCGCCCGCGCGCTGGTCCTTGAGCCGGGCGTGCTCCTCTTCGACGAGCCGCTCTCAAACCTCGATGCCAAGCTGCGCGTGGACATGAGAAACGAGATTCGCCGCATTCAGCAGGAAGCTGGCATCACGGCCATCTACGTCACACACGACCAGTCCGAGGCCATGGCGCTCTCCGACAACATCATCATCATGAAGAAGGGCGTGGTGGCCCAGATAGGAGACCCGCACGCGATCTACTACCGCCCCGTTGACGAGTTCGTTGCCGACTTCATCGGCGAGTCCAATTTCCTGAGGGGATCGCTCTCCCAGAAGGACGGTGCGTCTGGCATGGCCATGATCGAGGGGCATGCGGTGGAGGTCGCCAACGTCGGTCATCTCGCCGTGGGTGACGCCTGCGTGCTCGTCCTGCGCCCCGAGGCCGCACGCCTTGCCGATGCCGGCGTGGTGCCATGCCGCGTGACCCTCTCCCGCTTCATGGGCAACTACCAGAACTACCAGGTCATGGTGGGTCAGACTCTCGTCAAGATCACTGACTTCAACCCCAAGAACCACAAGGTCTACGAGGTGGGTGACGAGGCGTTCGTGGCCTTTGGCCCCGACGACGTGCACGTGCTGTAGGCCTAGGGCTGCGCGGTTCCTGCGACTCGCAGCCTACCATCTGCCATCTGCCATCAAGGCTGGCCGACACAGCGCAAGAGGCCCCGTCAAATGTTCTTGACGGGGCCTCTGAGCAGAAAATACGTGGGGGCAAGCGCCTATCCCGCAAAGCCCACATCCTCATGGAAGGGATAGTTGTCGGCCGCGCTCGTGGCGAGCTGATCACAGCGCTCGTTGTCGGCGTGGCCTGCGTGGCCCTTGACCCAGTGCCAACTCACCTCGTGAGGCTCCATCGCGGCCAGGAGACGTCGCCAGAGATCGACGTTCTTGACCGGCTGCTTGTTTGCCGTCTTCCACCCCCGCTTCTGCCAGCCCGCGATCCAGTGCTGGGTGAAGGCGTGACAGACGTATTGGGAGTCGGTGTGGACCTCAACCTCGCAGGGGCGCACAAGTGCCTCGAGGGCGGCTATGACGCCCATGAGCTCCATGCGGTTATTGGTGGTGCGCGCGTAGCCCCCCGAGAGCTCGCGCTCGTGCGAGGCACCGGCGGGGTCCGTGTAGCGCAACACGGCCCCGTAGCCGCCAGGGCCGGGATTCCCGCGTGAGGAGCCGTCGGTGAAGACGGTGACGTGCAGGGGCGCGCCCATGTCCTTCACTACTTTGCCTCCGCCCAGTTGCTGCCGTAGCTGACCTCGGCGATGAGGGGCACCCTGAGCTCGACCACGTCCTCCATCGTCTCCTTCACAAGCGCGGAGACCGTCTCGATTTCGCTGGTGGGGACCTCGAGGTCCAGCTCGTCGTGAATCTGGAGAACAAGCTTCGAGGCCAAATGCTCCTCGTGCAGCCGGGTCGCCACGCGAATCATGGCAATCTTGATGATATCGGCTGCCGTACCTTGCATCGGGTGGTTCATGGCCGTGCGTTCCCCGAAGGCCACGAGCTGGCGATTTCTCTGCTTGAACTCCCTAATGTGACGCTTGCGCCCATAGAGGGTAACGGCATAGCCGCGCTCGTGGGCCAGGCGTACCGACTCGTCCAGAAACGCCCGCACGCCGGGATAGGCCTCGAAGTAGCGGTCGATCATGCCCTGTGCCTCAGCGCGAGGAATCTTGAGGGACGTGGCCAGGCCAAATGCCTGCTGCCCGTAGACGATGCCAAAGTTGACGGCCTTGGCGCGGCTGCGCAGGCTGGGCGTGACCTCCTCGAGCGGTACGCCAAAGACGCGCGCGGCCGTGGCGGCGTGGAAGTCCTCCCCCTCGAGAAAAGCTGCGATTAGATGCTCGTCCCCAGAGAGATGCGCGAGCAGACGCAGCTCGATCTGCGAGTAGTCGCAGGCGAGAAACACGCTGCCCTCGCCGACCCCGAACGCCTGGCGCACGCGATGCCCTAGCTCGGAGCGGGTAGGGATATTCTGCAGGTTGGGGTCGGAGCTCGAGAGGCGCCCGGTGGCCGTCACGGTTTGGTTGAGAGTCGTGTGGATGCGGCCATCGTGCGCCCGCGCCACGAGGGCGGGCAGGGCGTCGAGATAGGTCGACTTGATCTTGGTGCGCTCACGGTACTCGAGCACCTCCCGCACGACGTCGTGCTCGGCGGCGAGGTCCGCGAGGACCTTGGCGTTGGTCGAGTAGAATCCGCGCTTCGTGCGCTTGAGCCCAAAGGTGGGAAGTCCGAGCACGTCAAACAGGACGTGGCTGAGCTGCTGCGGGGAATCGAGGTTGAACTTCTCTCCGACGACAGCGTAGATGTGCCCGACCATGGCGTCGATCTCGACTCCGAGCTCGGCGGACTGGGAGGCGAGTGCGCTCGGGTCCACGGCCAGGCCCTCTCGCTCCATCTGGGCGAGCACGGGCAGAAGCGGCATCTCCACGTCCTCGAAGAGCTCCCGCGAACCATCGGCCTCCAGCTGTGCGCGGAGGGGCTCCACGAGTCTGCGAGCGGCCAGGACCCCAACGGCTGTGCGCGGAGCCTCCTCGGTAGGGGAGGGCAACGGCTCGGAAAGGTAGGCCTCGGCGAGTTCTCCCATGCCAAGGGAGGCGCGCTCGGAGTCGAGCAGATAGGCCGCGACGCCCACGTCGAAGATGCGCGTCGGATCGACCTCGGAGGTCTCTACGCGGGCGGGTAGAGAGGAGTCGGTGGGACAGACTGCGTGCAGGAGTGCCTTGATGTCGCCTGAGGCCATGTGCCCCTCGCGAAAGAGGCGTGACGTGGCCGCGTCGGCTGCGTCACCCTCGAACTTAAGGAGCTGGTCACCGACGCAGGCCCACAGCGTGTGAGAGAGTCCGAAGAGCGCCCCGTCGGTCCGGCCGTCGTCGGTGGCGCAGCCGATCCACGCGTCGGTCGAGAGCGCCTCATCGAGGGCGCGTTCGGCGTCCTCGCCCGTAAGGGGGACCTCGAGCGCGCTGTCCGCGGCGGGGGCCTCGGCGCTGGCGGCGCCCTTGAAGGCCGATGCGGCCTCGGGGCCCGCGAGCCTCACGAGGCGGCTCGTCATGCCCGTGAAGCCCAGCGCCGAGAAGGCCTGCGCGACCTCGGCGGGGTCGAACGTGGGGAAGCGCGCGTCGGAGAGTTCGAGCTCGATGGGGGCATCCGTGCGAATCGTGGCAATCGTTCGCGAGAGCAGCGCGTCATCCACGTGGGCCCGCAGGTTCTCGCCCATCTTGCCCTTGATCTCGTCGGCATGGGCGATGACCTCGTCGAGCGAGCCGTACTGACAGATGAGCGCCGAGGCCTTCTTGGGGCCGATGCCCGGCACGCCCGGGATGTTGTCCGAGGAATCCCCCTTGAGACCGTAAAAGTCGGGCACGAGCGCGGGGGTGATGCCGTGGTAGAGGTCCTCCACGCTCGCCGGGTCCATAATCGAGACCTCGCTGACGCCCTTCTTGGTGGAGACCACGCGCACGTGCTCAGTGGAAAGTTGATAGATGTCGCGGTCGCCGGTGAAGAGTAGCATGTCGTAGCCGGCTCTCTCTCCCCTGAGCGCGAGGGTGCCCAAGATGTCGTCACCCTCCCAGCCCTCGAGCTCGCAGACGGGCACGTCAAGTACGCCCAGGAGCTCCTTGACCATGGGGAACTGCTCGTGCAGGTCCGGGTCCATGGACGGGCGCTGGGCCTTATAGGAGGGCAGCATCTCCATGCGCACGAGCGGCTTGCCCTTGTCAAAGGCGCAGATGACTCCGTTGGGTTTGAAGCTGTCCACCATCTTGACGAACATGTTGAAGAAGCCAAACAGGGCGTTGGTCGGCCGCCCGTCCGGCGCGCTCATGGGCTGGCGAATCGCGTGGAACGCGCGATGCATGAGGGAGTTGCCGTCTATGACGGCTATGGTGCGGCGCTCGTCTGCGCCCGTGGTGTCTGGCATGTGTCTCCTCTTGGTTGTCGCTCACCCGATTGTAGCGGCTGTGAGCTGGGCGCCCGCTCCGCGCCCGCTCATCCATAATCTGCATGGACACAACGTAGTGTCTTTACGAGCTTCACGCGGCCTTAATTGCAGTGTAACAATGGCCACGTACAGTGTTCGAGCATAAGCCAGCACGCCACGCTCACGGGAAAGGGGCGCACATGGGCAAGGACAAGGTCACTGAGGAGTACGGTAGCCTGTTGTGTACGGAGGCGGTATTGCAGGACCGACTTCCCAAGCCGACCTACAAAGAGCTCATGAAAGTCATGAAGGAGGGCGAGCCGCTCGATCTCGAGATCGCCAACGAGGTCGCCCATGCCATGAAGGACTGGGCGCTCGAGAAGGGCGCGACGCACTACGCTCACTGGTTCCAGCCGCTCACGGGCATCACCTCCGAGAAGCATGACAGCTTCATCACCCCCACGGACGACGGACGCGTGCTCATGACCTTCTCGGGCAAGGAGCTCGTCCAGGGCGAGCCCGACGCCTCGAGCTTCCCGTCGGGAGGTCTGCGCGCCACCTTCGAGGCTCGGGGCTACACCGCATGGGACCCCACGAGCCCCGCCTTCATCAAGGACGAGGTCCTGTGCATCCCCACGGCGTTCATCTCCTACACGGGCGAGGCGCTCGACAAGAAGACCCCGCTCCTGCGCTCGCAGGTGGCTCTTGAGACCCAGGCCAGGCGCGTACTTGCCCTCTTTGGTCACTCTCCCAAGCGCGTTGTGACCACCATCGGACTCGAGCAGGAGTACTTTCTCATCAAGGAGTCCGACTACCAGGCCCGTCCCGACCTCGTCCTCACGGGCCGCACGCTCTTTGGCTGCGCGCCCGTCAAGGGGCAGGAGCTTGAGGAGCACTACTTCGGTGCCATCCGCCCCACGGTCAACGCCTTCATGAAGGAGGTAGACGACGAGCTCTGGAAGCTCGGGGTTCCGGCCAAGACCAAGCACAACGAGGTCGCACCGTCCCAGCACGAGCTTGCCCCAATCTTCGAGCAGGGCTCGCGCGCCATCGACGACAACCTCCTCACCATGGAGAAGCTCAAGCTCCTGGCCACCCGCCACGGACTGGCCTGTCTCGAGCACGAGAGGCCCTTCGAGTACGTCAACGGTTCCGGCAAACATGACAATTGGTCCTTGTGTGCCGACAACAAGAACCTGCTCGAGCCAGGTGTCGCGCCCGACGAAAACCTCCAGTTCCTGGTCTTTCTCGCCGCGCTCGTGGCCGCCGTCGACACGCATGCCGACCTCTTGCGCCAGTCGGTGGCGTCGGCTGGAAACGATCACCGCCTGGGAGCCAACGAGGCGCCCCCGGCGATCATCTCGGTCTTCTTGGGAGACGACCTCGACTGCATCGTCGAGGCTCTGATCAACGACGAGCCTACCATGTCTCACGCCCTTCTGCGCATGGACCTGGGCGTTCCCGCCCTGCCCGACGTCCTGCGCGACAATACGGACCGCAACCGCACCTCTCCGTTCGCCTTCACGGGCAATAAGTTCGAGTTCCGCATGTGCGGCTCGCAGCAGAACCTGTCCGATCCCAACGTGGTCCTCAACACGGCCGTGGCCGAGCAGTGCGACGCCTTCGCCACCGCGCTCGCTGGCAAGGGGGGAGCCGACTTCGCCGCCGCCGCGCTCGAGTGGGTCAAGACGACCCTGCGCGCGCATCAGCGCGTGATTTTCGAGGGCAACGGATACGCTGGCGAGTGGGAGGCCGAGGCCGCACGTCGGGGTCTGCCCAACCTCAAGGCCACGCCTGACGCGCTCCCCTCGCTCATCGATCCCAAGAACGTGGCCTTCTACGAGAAGTATCACGTCCTCAACGAGGCCGAGCTCCACGCCCGCTACGTCGCCAAGGCCGAGCAGTACGCCAAGCTCCTCAACATCGAGGCGAACACCATGGTCTACATGGCGCGCCATCTCTACGTGCCCGCGCTGTCCGAGTACTCTGGCGACCTGGCCACTTCCGTGGCCACCAAGGCCGAGATCGGCATCGACGCTACTGCCGAGCGCGACCTCACGTCCAAGCTCACCGAGGGCATCAACGCGATCTGCGCCGCAACCGACGACCTCGACGCCAGAAATATCGAGACGAGGGCGATCGAGGACCCGCAGCAGGAGTGCGAGGCCTATCGTGACGTGGTGCTGCCTGCCATGGATCGCCTGCGTGCGGCCGTCGACTCGATGGAGGAGTTCTGCGGTGCCGACTACTGGCCCGTGCCCACCTACAACACGATGCTCTTCTGGGTCTAGCCCCCGGCGGGGCGGCCCCGCGGCCCCGCCCCGCCCCGGCCCCATTCATCGAGTGCGTATAAGTCGGCGTCTCTTTTCGCGAGGCGTCGACTTTTATGAACTTATCGGCACGTTTCCCCAGTTGGGTTATGAACGTTTGTCGGACTTTTGCCGACTTTCACGCACTCGGCGAGAGGTGGGCCGAGGCGGCGGGCGAGAAGGGCTGGCGAGAGGGGCGGGCGAGAGGGGCGGTCGTCAGGCCGCGGGCAGGATGGCCCTCACGCGAAAGACGGCGCCGGCGGCCTCGGCCTCGAGGTTCCCGCCGTGGCGCTCGACGGCCATCTGGGTGCTGCGCAGGCCGAAGCCGTGGTTGTCTCGGTCGTGCTTGGTCGTGGCCCCGATACCGCCCGCAGGACCATCGGCCACGTAGTTCTCGCAGCTCACAACCAGCATCTGGCGGGTCCTCACCGCGCGCAGGCTGATGACGCGGCGCGCAGTGTCGTCTATCTGCGCCGTCGCCTCGAGGGCGTTGTCGAGGAGATTGCCGAAAATGGCGTAGAGGTCAACCTCGCCGAGCCGGGCAAACTCCGCCCCGTCGACCAGGTAAGTGAGCGAGGTTCTCTGCGCGTCGGCCTGCATGAGCTTCTGGGTGAGCAGGACGTCGAGCGCGGGGTTGCCGGTCTTTGCCTGGCGGTCGTAGTCGTCGATGGCGAGGCGCACCTCCTGGAGGGCGCTTCTCGTCTCGTCGCTCTTGTCGGGCGAGGCCAGCAGGAGCGAGATCTGCTTCTTGAGGTCGTGGCTGCGCGTGTTGATGAGGTCGACGGAGCGCTTGGTGAGCGCGTACTGCTGCTTGTCCATCGCCCAGAGCGTTCGCAGGGCCTCTTGCTCGCGCAGCAGCTTTGACTGGAGGAGCATGCCGGACTGCAGCGCAAGGGTGAGCAGACAGCACAAAATCGCGTAGGCGTTCTCCACCGGCTGGCCGGCGACGACCCGGCCGTAGAGCTGTATGGGCAGATAGCTCAAGACGAGGTCGCCCAGAAGCACCGCAGACACAATGCCCAGAAGCTGCCGGTTGTTGACGGCGGCCTCGCGGTTCTTTCTCAGCGCGCGGGAGAATGCCGTGCAGAGCGTCAGGATGAGAAGGCACATGACCATGCGGTGCACGAACTCCCACGAGGGCCCGTAAGCCGTCGGCCAAAGGGTCCCGATCAGGCCGGCCGCGCGCCAGCCGCAGTGCTGGATGTTGTAGGCGGCAAGGCCGAAGAAAAGCGCCTCGACCTCCGTGAGCTCAAAGCACAGCCCAAGTTCGGCCACAACGAGGCCGAGGAGGGCGGCGTAGCGCAAAAGGTTGAGCCAGCCATCGCCGAAAAGCGCTATGACGAGCGGGGCGGCGACCAGCGTCAGGCACATGCTTCCCGCGAGTCGCAGGGGGAAGCGAGGCCGCCGGGGCTTGCTCCGCACGAGCAGCGCGCAGGCCAGCGAGAGCTCCAGGATGAAGCCGAAGGCGTCGTAGCTGAAAAGCGTCGATACGTCCATATCCCTTTAGACCCCCAGGCTCTCGGTGAGCTCTCGCATGAACCGCTGCTTTCTCTGGCGGCTGATGGGCAGCACGTCGCGGCCCACCGTCACGTCGTTGCCCTGGGCCTGCGCGACGTGGTTCAGGTTGACCAGGTAGGCGTTGTGGCAGCGAGAAAACCCCAGGGGCCCCAGGTCCTGCTCGACCTGCTGCATCGAGCCGCGGCACCTGAGCGTCCCCTGCACGGTGTGGTAGAACAGGGTGTGGCGTACCACCTCGACGTATCGGATGGACGAGACGCTCACCTGCGCCACCCCGTCGGCCGTGCGGATGGCGTAGGGCCGGCTCTGCTTGCGGGCAGCCTCGCACGAGGCCTTGTCGACGGCGAGGGAGAAAGCGGGGTAGCCCACCGGCTTGAGCAGGTAGGAGAGGGCGTTGACCTCGTACCCATCCACGGCGAAGCTCGCGAGGTTGGTGGTGAACACGAGGGACACGTGGGGGTCGAGGATGCGAAGCGCGCGGGCCGCCATCATGCCGTTGGCCCCGGGGAGCTCTATGTCCATGAGCACGAGGTCGTAGTCGGGGCGGTAGCTGGCGAGAAGGTCCTCGGCGTTCGAGAAGCAGTCGATCCTGAGAGGCCCGCCGCGTTCCTGCTCGTAGCGCGTGAGGTGCGCCTTGAGGTGGTCGAGGTCGTCGGGGCTGTCCTCGACGACGGCTATGTTCAGCATCTCGCTCTCCTTCCCTCCCTGTGTTTCATGGTAGCGGGTCGGGCACGGCAAGGGGCCGCGGACGGCCCCCCGCAGGTGCCAACCGTGCCCCCGCAGGTGCCAACCGTGCTGCCCTCCTTGAGACGGGCTGAAAGCCTCCCCAGAATCGGGCCATGGAAACCCGGCCGCCCCAGAAGGGGGAGGCCACGAGGGAAGGAAACGGTATGAGAACAAGAAGGAAGGTGGGGATCGCGCTTCTCGGTGTGCTCGCCTGCGCGTCGGTGGCCGTCGCGGTGGTCATGTTCGGCGTCTTTGCGGGCCAGCTCGACAAGGCGTTCCCCGCCAAGGTAGAACTGGGCGAGTCGACGAGGGAGTCCTACGACAACGGCTTGGCGGTCGCGCGCGCCATCGAGTCCGACGGCGCGGTGCTGCTCAAGAACGACGGGGTCCTGCCGCTGTCCGATGCCAGGGTCAACCTGCTCGGCTACGGCGCGTACAACCCCGTCTATGGCGGCTCGGGCTCGGGCGGCAGCTCGTACACGGCCAACCGGACCGATTTCGTGACTGCCCTCACTGAGGCCGGCATCGAGGTCAACCCCGCCACGGCGTCCGTGTACCAGGCCGACGGCGAAGAGGCTAACACCTTCAGCGTGGACTTCTCGATTCCCGAGGTCCCGGCGACCGAGGAGCTGGCCGCCGAGCAGGGCGTCGACTTCAAGTACGTCGGGGACGCCTCGTTCGAGGCCATGCGCGACTACTCCGACACGGCCGTCGTGGTCGTCTCTCGCAAGGGCGGCGAGGGCAACGACCTGCCCACGAGCATGGCGGAGTACGGGACCACCGAGAGCGACCGGTCCAAGCACTACCTCGAGCTCAACGACGCGGAGCTCTCCTTGCTTGCGCGTGCCGAGGAGACCTTTGAGCGCGTGATCGTGCTCATCAACACCGGAAACGCGATGGAGCTCGGCTTTGTCGAGGACGGCGGCGTCGGCGACCCGGCCGCCACGGGCGACGTCGACGCCGCGCTGTGGGTGGGCGACCCCGGCGATGTGGGCACGCGTGTCGTGGCGAGCATCCTTCTGGGTGAGGTGAACCCCTCGGGCCGCACGGCCGACATCTACCCCTACGCGGTCGAGACCACGCCGTCGTTTTACAACTTCGACACCTACACCTACACCAACTCCGCGGGCTGCTTCGAGGACTTCGACTCCCACCCAGCCTACCTCCTCAACTACCAGGAGGGCATCTACGTGGGGTATCGCTACTACGAGACGCGCGGCTCCTACGACTACACCACCCTCGAGGGTGACGAGGTCGAGGGCGCGTCCTACGACGACGTGGTCCAGTACCCGTTCGGCTATGGCCTGTCCTACACCACGTTCGACTGGGAGGTGACCGACGCCACGGCCGAGGGCGCCGTCGACCAGGGCGACACGATCAAGGTGACGGTCAAGGTGACCAACACCGGCGACGTGGCCGGCAAGGACGTCGTGGAGCTCTACTACGGCGCGCCCTATGACGCGTTGGGCTCCAAGATCCAGAAGTCCTCTGTCGTTCTCGGCGGTTTTGCCAAGACCGGCCTCATCGAGCCCGGCGCTTCCCAGAGCGTGACCATCGAGCTCCCCGTGGAGCAGATGGCCTCCTACGACGACGGGCGCTACTACAGCACCACGGGCTCCTACGTCCTGGAGAGGGGAGACTACGCGGTCTCAGTGCGCCGAAACTCGCACGAGGAGGTCGCCGCCTACACCTACTCCATCGACGACTCCGTTGTCTTCGCCGACGAGGCGGCCTCCACGGGCGTCGAGGCCGGGGCGTCTTATGTGGGCAAGCGCAGCTCCGACAAGACCGCGGCCGTGAACCGCTTCGACGACGTGGCGGGTGACGTCGCCTACCTCTCGCGCGACAGCTGGCAGATCGTGCCGGGCTCCGACGCCGAGGCGACCGACGAGCAGCTCGAGGCCTTCTCGACCGCCCTTGATCTGGGCGACTACGAGAGCGCCGGGGACGAGATGCCCACCACGGGGGCAAAAACCGGGCTCACGCTGTCCGACCTCAAGGGCAAGGACTACGACGACCCCCAGTGGGAGGCCCTGCTCGACCAGCTCACGGTCGACGACCTCAACGCGATACTCGCCACGAACGGCTGGGGCAGCGCCCAGATCGACTCCATAGGCAAGCCGCAGACCTACGACATGGACGGCCCCGCCGCCATCAGCTACGTGTTCGACGCCTTTATGGGTACCTGCACCTACGAGACGGTGAGCTATCCGTGCGAGGTCGTGTTGGCCTCCACCTGGAACGTCGAGCTCGCCTCTGAGTTCGGCGACGCCATCTCGCGCGAGGCTGCGGCGTGGAACGTCTCGGGCTGGTATGCCCCCGGCGCCAACCTCCACCGCTCCGCCTTCGGAGGGCGAAACTTCGAGTACTACTCCGAGGACGCGCTTCTCTCGGGGGCCATGTCCTCCCATGTGGTCGGCGCGGCAACCGACAACGGGCTTATCTGCTACGTCAAGCACTTCGCCTTGAACGAGCGCGAGACCCAGCGCCACTACGGCCTGTGCACCTGGGCCGACGAGCAGGCCATCCGCGAGCTTTACCTGGTCCCCTTCGAGATGAGCGTGCAGGAGGGACGATCCCTTGGCATCATGAGCGCGTACAACAACTTCGGGACCACCTGGGCCGGCGCGAGCAGCGCGCTGCTCAAGGACGTCTTGCGCGGCGAGTGGGGCTTTGAGGGCTGTGTGCTGACCGACAACCTCGAGCAGCACGGCTTCATGGATACCGAGGTCGCCATCTTGAACGGCGGGTCCTCGACCTTGTGCAACGGCATGTTCGCGCAAGACGACGTCAACGTTTTGGCACAGAGCGCGAGCGGCATGCGGTACCTGCGCGAGGCGGCGCACCACTACCTGTACGCCGAGGCCAACTCGACCGCCACGGAAGGTCCCGCCCTCGAGGCGGCGTGGCGGATGCCCGCCCGCGTGGGCCTTGGAGTGGTGGCGGTCCTGAGCGTGGCGGGGATCGCGGCGCTCGTGGTGACGGGCCGCAAGAGGACCGAGTAGCCCCCGGCCGCCCCGCCTCTCTCGCCCGCCCCTCATCGAGTGCGTATAAGTTGGAAAAAGTCCGACAAACGTTCATAGCTCAACTGGGAAAACGTGCCGATAAGTTCATAAAAATCGGCGCCTCGCGAAAAGAGACACCGACTTTTACGCACTCGATTTTTTTGGGGGCGAGAAGCGCGGGGCGGCCAGGCACGCGTACGCTCCAAGGAGCCCATAGACGAGGGCCGCCTGCGCTCGGCCCTAGAGGCGGCGGGCTACCGGCTCGTCTCCCCGCGCGAGGCTCAGCCGGCCCAGGTCTAGAGCGGTTCCGACTCCGCCCGCTCGTCCTCGTCGTTGAGGCGCTCCACGAGGTCTGGCAGCGAGTTCGCGAGTTCGTAGAGCGTTCCGCGCCAGACGGCACGGCTGGGGCGGCCGTGCCCCACGTAGGCGGTCCTGAGCCCGCAGTCGGGCCGCGCGAAGTCGCGGGTGGCGTCGTTTCCCACCATGAGGCACTCCTCGGTGCGCACGCCCAGGCGGTTCGCGAACTCCTGATAGTAGCGGGCGCACGGCTTGCAGCGCGTCGAGTTCGAGAAGGTGGAGATGGCGGCGAAGTCCTCCTCGTAGAGTCCGGCCCAGCCCATGCGCGCTCGATCGCAGGCGAGCGAGAAGGTGGGGTTGGTGGCCAGCGCGCAGATGAGGTCCGCCGACCAGGTCGCCTCGACGACCGCGCGGCTGCCTCGCTGTGGCCGTGCCCGGACGATGCCGTCGGAGAAGCTGGGCACGATCTCGCGCTCGTAGCAGTCGATGAGGTCTCTGATCGCGGGGTCCCCCAGGGGAATTCCCGTGGCTTCGTAAAACGTCTGGTTGTAGAGCTCCTCGTTGGTCATCGCGTCGGTGCGCCCCGCGCGCTCGAGGGCCAAGAAGCTCTTGGCGTAGGGGACGCCGAGCGAGACGGCGCTCGTGCGCGCCGCACTCGCCAGAAGGCGCGAGGCCCCCGCCACGTAGCGTGCGATGAACCCCGCGAGATTGAGGCTGAGGAGGGTGTCGTCGAGATCGAAGAGCACCGCACGTATCATGGGAACCTCCTCGTGGCTCATCTTTCTGCGAAAAATAATAAATACCCAAAGCTCGTGCTTGAAAAACCCATGTGAGAAAGGCTAATCTAGTCTACGTGTGGGTACAGGGCCCGCACAAACGTATCTGTCGGTCCCCGAGAGCATGCTAGTTTCCACGTAGACGCCACGATTCACGGCACTGCAGGCAGCGACCATGACGACCGGGGCCCCGTTTTCGAAAGGGGTCCACCTTTGAGTGAGATTCAGAACTTGTCCGTCTTTGCGTTGGATGACATATCCGACGAGGAGATGAACAGCCTCATCGATGACACGGTCACCGATTTCGATGAGGGCGATCTTGTCACCGGCACCGTCGTCAAGATTGAGCATGATGAGGTCCTGCTTGACATCGGCTACAAGTCCGAGGGCGTCATTCCCTCTCGCGAGCTTTCCATTCGCAAGGACGTCAACCCTGCCGACGTTGTTGCCCTGGGCGACAAGCTCGAGGCACTCGTGCTCCAGAAGGAGGACAAAGAGGGTCGTCTCGTCCTGTCCAAGAAGCGGGCCGAGTACGAGCGCGCCTGGAACGCCGTCGAGGAGAAGTTCAACTCTGGTGAGACCGTCGAGGGCGAGGTCATCGAGGTCGTCAAGGGCGGCCTGATTCTTGACATCGGCCTGCGCGGCTTTCTGCCCGCTTCCCTCGTTGATCTGCGCCGCGTGAAGGATCTCAATGCCTACATGGGCACGCGCATCGAGGCCCGCGTCATCGAGATGGACCGCAACCGCAACAACGTCGTCCTTTCTCGCCGCGTTGTGCTCGAGGAGGCTCGCAAGGCCGAGCGCCAGGACATCCTCTCCAAGCTCAAGGTCGGCATGCGCCTCAAGGGCACCGTCTCCTCGATCGTTGACTTCGGCGCCTTCGTCGACCTCGGCGGCATCGACGGCCTGGTCCACATCTCCGAGCTCTCTTGGAACCACGTCAACCACCCCTCCGAGGTCGTCAAGGTCGGCCAGGAGGTTGAGGTCCAGGTGCTCGACGTCGACCTCAACCGCGAGCGCATCTCGCTCGGCCTCAAGCAGACCACCGAGGACCCCTGGCGCTCCCTCGTCCGGAAGTACCCGGTCGACGCCATCGTCGAGGGCACCGTCACCAAGCTCGTTACCTTTGGCGCATTTGTTGACCTGGGTGAGGGCGTGGAGGGTCTGGTCCACATCTCCGAGATGGCCAAGCAGCACGTCGACGTGCCGTCGCAGGTCTGCGCCGTGGGCGACACCGTCCAGGTGAAGGTCATGGAGATCGACCTCGACCGTCGCCGCATCTCCCTCTCCATGAAGGCCGCTGCCGAGACGCTGGGCGTCGAGGTCGAGGTCAAGCCGCTGCCCGAGGAGGACAAGCCGGCTGAGGAGGACTCTGAGGAAAAGGCTCCTGTCGAGGAGTAGCTCTGAGGTCCTTAGATTCGTGTGTAAGCGGGGTCGCCTTAGGCGGCCCCGCTTTTTCGCGCTCGAGGAGGCGGGGAGCTGGCGTGTCCGTCAAGGTCGCCCGTGGAAGCCGCTCATGAACTGCGGCCTAGGGTACGAATGGGCCTCATGAGCGCTGCCGCAGCTCCCCATTCGTGAGCAGACCCAGCTCACGCGTGCCCTGGTCCCCGATTTACGAGCAGCTTGGAGGGCGACCACGCATGTGCTGACGCATGAGTCTCACACAGCGGGCGACCCCAATGTAAACTGCGGTTTAATCCTTCCGCGCACCTTGACGTAACCGTTGATAATGGGACGGAAATCTGGGGCTCTGCTAGAGGGCCTCGCACCTCTTGATGCGTGCCGCAGGCGGTGTGCAGAGGCAGAAGAGAAAGGTACGACCAATGGCAAATACCATGACTCGTCGCAGCTTCCTTAAGGGCGCCGCCCTGACAGGCGCCAGTGCGTCTGCGGTGACCCTCGCGGGCTGTGGAGGTTCGAACGGCGGTTCCACAACGGACGGGGGGGCCAAGAAGAAGATTCTGCGCTTCGGCCAGACCAACGCCAAGTTGGGTCTGGACATGCAGAAGTCCACGAACTCCGGGTCCTCCTCCATCTCGGATTCCATCTTTGAGGCGCCTCTGCGCTGGACCGAGGAAAACGAGCTCGTGACCTGCCTGCTCACCGAGATCCCCACGTTCGAGGACGACGGTGTGACGTTGCACTGCACGCTTAAGGATAACATCTTGTGCCACGACGGCTCCACGCTTACGGCCTCTGACGTGAAGTTCACCTTCGAGCGCATGTTCACGCCCGCCACGAATGCCAAGTCCACCTACATGTACGACATGATCAAGGGCGCTCCGGAGATGCTGGCCGGTACGGCCACCGAGCTCGAGGGGCTCACTGTGGAGGATGACACCCACTTCACCTTCGTGCTCTCCGAGCCCATGGTCACCTTCGTGAACAACCTGGGCATCAACTACGCTCAGATCTTCCCGCAGAAGGCCTGCGAGGAGGCTGGCGATCAGTGGGGCTGGGGCACCAACTGCGTGGGCACCGGCAAGTACAAGATCGTTTCCAACGATGACACCACCGAGGTCGTCATGGAGAAGTTCGTCGACTACCATGACGGCGAGCCCGCCCTCGACGAGCTCGACTACATCTTCTACGACGACAACAACACCAAGCTGATGGCCTTCAAGAACGGGGACATCGACTGGTGCGATCTCACGGCCGACCAGCTCGCTCAGTACCAGGCCGATTCCGAGGTCGCCGATCAGATCACCCTCTACGACACGCTTGGCGTGCACTTCGTGAACCTGAACCTCAAGGAGGGGATGGGCCTCGATGACGTGCGCGTGCGTCAGGCGCTCTCGCTCGCTATCAATCGCCAGGAGCTCATCGACACCGTGCTCAACGGTGCTGGCGTTGCTGCCACGGGCTGGCTGGCCCCTCAGACCCCTGGCTACGATTCCTCGGCCGAGCTACCCTACGACCCCGAGCGCGCCAAGGAGCTTCTCGCCGAGGCCGGCGTCTCTGGGCTCAAGCTCGAGGCCAAGATTCGCGCTGGCGTCTATGAGAAGTACATGACCGTCATCCAGAGCTACTGGAGCGCGATCGGCGTCGAGCTCTCCCTTCAGACCGAGGACAATGGCGTCTGGGCCTCCGACTGGGCCGATGGCAACCTCCAGATCACGGCCATCGCCTGGTTCCCGCTCTATGCGGATGCGGACAACCACCTCTACACGTACTTCTATAGCGCCAATGCCGCCGGCAAGTCCTCCTTCTACAACAATCCTGATTTTGACGACCTCGTGAGTCGCGCGCGTCGCTCGCAGGACCCCGACGAGCGCAAGCAGCTCTACATGGAGGCCGATAACCTCGTCACGCGCACGGACTTTGCGACGATTCCCCTGTTCTGGCCCAAGAACTCCTTCGTGGCAAAGCCCTATGTCAAGAATGCCAAGGTCGGCAACTTGGTCTATCACATGTTCGACCTCGACATCGACACTACCGACGAAAGCTACACCACGGCGTAGCACCCCCCAGGGGACCTCACGGGCGTCTCGTCGCGAATCTTCGTGCCGAGACGCCCGCTTTTGAAGCTGCTGGTGTGGCGGGAGGCCCGCATCGTCCGTGCAAACAGGAAGGAGCAGGTGGTGAGAGACTATCTCATCAAGAGGATCCTGCTGGCCATCGGCGTGGTTTTCGCCATCTCGGTCATCACGTTCTTCGTGCTGAACATCGTGCCAGGAGATCCGGTGCGCATCATGGTCGGAGACATGGCCGACGATGCCACCATCGAGCGGGTCCGCGAGCAGATGGGCCTCAACAAGCCTGTCATCGAGCAGTTCTTCGCGTGGCTGACCAACATGCTGCGGGGAGACTTCGGAACCTCGTACGCCCAGCGCAAGCCTGTCATCGACCTCATCGGCAACGCCTTGGGCACCACCGTCAGACTCGCTGGCTTCGCCTACCTGCTCGCGCTCGTCTCTGGCCTCGTCGTGGGCATCGTCGCGGCGGTCAATCATGGCCGAGCCCTCGACCGCGTGCTCATGTCCCTCGCGATTCTGGGAATCTCGGCGCCGGTCTTCTGGGTCGCGGTCATCCTTCAGATCGTCTTCGCGCTCACGCTCAAGTGGTTTCCGTTGTCGGGTATCAAGAGCTGGCAGGCCTTCGTCCTGCCTGTCATCGCGCTTGGCGTGCGCTACGCCGCCTCAATCGCCCGCGTCACACGTACGAGCATGATCGAGGTTCTCTCCCAGGACTTCATGCGCACGGCCGAGGCCAAGGGCATCCGGAAGTGGGCCGTTATTCTACGCCACGGTCTGCGCAACGCCCTCATCCCCATCATCACGATCGCAGGCACCCAGCTCGGAGACATCTTCACGGGCTCCATCCTCATCGAATCGATCTTTGGCATGCCGGGCATGGGCAAGCTCCTGCTTGATGCTATCAACGCGCGCGACCTGCCTCTCATTGAGGGAGGCGTCATGTACATCGCCATCATCTGCGTCGTGGTCTATCTCATTGTCGACATCCTGTACGCCGTCGCCGATCCGCGCATCCGACTGGGAGAGGAGGCGGCTGCGTAATGGCACTCTTTACGAGCGACAGGCACGACCGCAAGGTCCAAGGAGCCGAGCAGGTCGCGCAGCGTGCGAGCGAGGCCCAGATTCCCCAGGTGCCCAACGGGAGCCCGAACGCCTCGGGCAAGAAGAGGGCGTCGAGCTACTGGGCTGTGAGCTGGAACATCTTCAAGAAGAACAAGCTCGGCATGGTTTGCCTGATCGTGGTGGTCGCCCTCGTCTTCGTGGCGCTCTGCGCCCCGCTTCTTGCGCCCTATGACCCGGACGCCCAGGAGCTTACCAACATGCTCAAGGCCCCCTCGGCGGCCCACCTCTTTGGTACCGACGAGTTCGGACGCGATATTCTCTCGCGTGTCATCTATGGCTGCAGGGTTTCCCTCTCGGTCGGCGTGGTCTCCCAGGCCATCGCGCTCGTCATCGGGTTTCTCGCTGGCGTCGCCGCGGGCTACTTTGGTGGCAAGGTGGACGCGGTGATCTCTTTCGTGATCCAGGTCTTCTCGAGCTTCCCGTTCTTGCTCTTTGCGATCGTCGTCATGTTCGCCCTGGGACCGGGTCTCATCAACCTTTACGTGGCATTGGGCCTGCTCATGTGGAGCTCTACGGCACGTCTCGTGCGCGGCGACGTCATGCGTCTCAAGGGCTCCGAGTACATCCAGAGCTGCGTCCTCTCGGGCGGCAAGAGCTGGCGCATCATCATGAAGCACCTGCTGCCCAACTGCGTCTCCACACTTATCGTGACCGCCACCCTGGGCATCCCGTCGGCGATCCTGTCCGAGGCGTCCCTGTCCTTTCTGGGCCTGGGCGTACAGCCGCCCATGGCGAGCTGGGGGCAGATGATCTCGGCCAGCCAGCCCTACATACAGTCGAGTACGTACTACAGCGTCATCCCAGGCATCGCCATCATCATCACGGTCATGGCGTTCAACCTCCTGGGCGACGCGCTGCGCGACGCCCTCGACCCCAAGATGCGCTCCTAGGAAGGCGGACCCATGTCTGAAACGAACGTCTTGGTCAACGCCGAGCTGCGGGGCGTCGCCGAGAAGATCACCGAGAGCGAGCTGGAGGCCGCGGAGCGCTCAGAGGTCCTTCTCGACGTCGACGACCTCTCCGTGACCCTGTTCACCGAGGACGGGGAGTTGCCCGCCATCCGTAACCTCTCCTTCGTGATGCGCACGGGCGAGACCCTTGCCGTGGTCGGCGAGTCCGGCTGCGGAAAGTCCATGACGGCCCTGTCGATCATGGGCCTGCTGCCCCAGCCGCCCGCCAAGATCGTGGGGGGCTCGATTAGGCTGGGGGGAACCGATCTCGCCCAGCTCTCCCGAGACGAGATGCGCGCCTATCGTGGCAGCAAGATAGGCATGATCTTCCAAGAACCCATGACCTCTCTCAATCCGGTCATGCGCGCCGGTCGGCAGATTCGTGAGGGTATCCTCGTCCACAACCCCAAGATGGACAAGGAGGAGGCTGACGAGCATGCCCTCGAGATGATTCGCCTCGTGGGCATCCCGGCTCCCGAGAAGGTCTTCAGGAGCTACCCGCACGAGCTCTCCGGTGGCATGCGCCAGCGCGTGATGATTGCCATGGCCCTGGCTTGTCAGCCGTCGCTGCTCATCTGCGACGAGCCAACTACGGCCCTCGACGTCACGATTCAGGCTCAGATCCTGCAGCTCATCGATCGCATGCGCGCGGACCTGGGTACCGCTGTCATGCTCATCACGCACGACATGGGCGTCGTATCCGAGATGGCCGACTGGGTGGCCGTCATGTATGCCGGCCACCTTGTCGAGTACACCACGGCCTTTGAGCTGTTCACCAACCCGAAGCACCCGTACTCCATCGGGCTCATCAATTCGATTCCGTCGATGGACGACGTCGTGGACAAGCTCTTTGCCATTCCCGGCAATGTGCCCATGCTCGACGAGCTGCCCCTAGGCTGCCCCTTCCACCCGAGGTGCCCGTACGCCAGAGAGGTGTGCCGTCGGGAGTGCCCGAGCGTGGTGGCGCTCAGCGGCGATGAGAGCCACACCGTGGCTTGCTGGATGTTCGACCAGACGAAGTGGGGGGAGTAGCCAATGGGCAAGAAGGCAGACCTGGGTGACATCGTCCTGGAGGTCGAGCACCTCACCAAGCGCTATCAGGTCAAGAAGGGCCTCTTTGGCAAGGCGACGGCCCAGGTTCATGCGCTCGAGGACGCCTCGTTCACCGTGCGCAGCGGCGAGACCTTCGCCATCGTGGGGGAGTCCGGCTGCGGCAAGTCCACTACGGGCAAGTGCATCCTGCGGTTGACCGAGCCCACGGAGGGCACGGTCCTTCTCGACGGCGAGGACTTCACCAAGCTCTCTGGTGAGGCCCTCACGCGCGCCCGTCAGAAGATGAAGCTCATCTTCCAGGACCCGTATTCCTCGCTTAATCCGCGCATGACCGTGGCCGATATCATTGCCGAGCCGATTGACATCGCGGGCACCTACCGGACCCGCGCCGAGCGCGACGCCCGCGTGGAAGAGATCATGGATGCCGTGGGGCTGGACCTCGCGTTCAAATATCGCTACCCGCATGAGTTCTCGGGTGGTCAGCGCCAGCGCATCGGCATCGCGCGCGCCATCGTGCTCGAGCCCGAGGTCGTGGTCTGCGATGAGCCCGTCTCGGCGCTCGATGTCTCGGTCCAGGCCAAAGTCATTAACCTGCTCGAGGAGCTCCAGGACTCGCTCGGCCTGTCGTATGTCTTCATCAGTCACGACCTCTCCGTCGTCAAACACATCGCTGACACGGTCATGGTCATGTACCTCGGCCATACTATGGAGCTTGCGGGAAAGGAAGAGCTCTTCGATAACCCCCTGCATCCCTATACGCAAGCGCTGCTTGCCGTTATCCCGCAGATCCGTCACGAGCGCATCCAGGATAAGAAGATTCTTGAGGGGGACGTTCCCAGCCCCACCAACCCACCCACGGGCTGCGTGTTTCACACGCGCTGCCCGCGCTGTATGAGGGTCTGCAGCGAGCGTATGCCCCAGATGCGCGAGATCACCGGTGGTCATCAGTGCGCCTGTCACCTCTATGACGAGGACCTTACGGACGCGGAGCGTGAGCCCGTCATGGCTCGAGCCCTCGTCGAGGCCGAGGAGGCCCTGCCGTCGTAGGTCCTCACGAATGCTTTACGAGCAGGGGAGGACTCTCTGCGAGTCGTGCGGACGGCTCATGATCCAGGCAGATAACCGTGACCCCGCGCGAGCGGGAGAAAGCAGGAGCTATGTCCGATGTCGTAGACCGATTTGTGCGCTATTGCGCGGTCGCCTCGCAGTCTGACCCCCTGACAGCAGACCGCGTCCCGTCGACCGAGTCCCAGTTCAAGATCGCTGAGGTCATTGCCGGGGACCTGCGTGACCTGGGTGCCCTCGACGTAAAGGTGGACGAGCATGCCTACGTTACGGCCCACTGGCCCGCGAGCGAGGGCTGCGAGGGGCTGCCCACCCTCGGGTTCTGTTGCCACATCGACACCGCTTGGCAGAGTTGGGGCGATCCCGTACACCCGCTCGTGCGCCGTTATGAAGGAGGGGAGTTTGTCATCGGCCAGGGCCGAGACGGACACCCTGTCATCGTCAGCCCTGCTACGAACCAGCAGCTCGAACATCTGGTGGGCACTGAGCTCGTGACGGCGGACGGCACCTCGCTCTTGGGCGGAGACGACAAGGCCGGCGATGCCATGTGTGTCTCTCTACTTGCCCGCCTCAGGGCCGACCCATCTCTGCCGCATCCCCGCCTGGCCTTCGCCTTTGTTCCAGATGAGGAAATCGGTCACGGGGCGGCCCTGCTCGACCTTGACGAGTTCGGCGCGACCTTTGGCTACACCATCGACGGCGGTCCACTCGGAGAGTTCTGCTACGAGACATTCAACGCCGCTGAGGCCCACGTGCGGGCACGTGGGCTTTCGGTCCACACGGGCACGGCCAAGGGAACGATGATCAACGCCTCCGAGTCCATCATGCGCTTTCACCAGCTGATTCCTCCTGCGGAGCGTCCCGAGTTCACCGAGGGCTACGACGGCTTCTTCTACCTCGAGCGCATGGAGGGCAGCTGCGAGGTGGCGAGCGCCGACTATATCATCCGCGACCACGACCAGACGCAGATGGTGCGCCGCGCGCAGATTCTGCGCGACGCGGTCCAGCTCGTAAATGCCCAGTTCGGCACCGATGTCCTTACGATTGAGATTCGTGAGCAGTACCGCAATCTCGCCGATGTGGTCCGTCGTCCCGAAAATACCCATTTGATCGAAAATGCGCGCACCGCCTATGCCGCAATCGGACAGGAGATGACCTGCATTCCCATGCGTGGTGGCACCGACGGCTCCCAGCTCTCTTTCAGGGGCTTCGCCTGTGCGAACCTCTCGGCCTGCTACTACAACGCCCATGGCGTGCGAGAGTTCGTGCCCGTATGCGAGCTCGAAGCCATGGTCGACATGTTGCAGGTGCTGGTGGGTCTCTACGCTCGTCCGCAGACGGCATAGGGGATAGTGAACGGTGTGAGTGACGACGAAGGAGCAGCAATGAGCTACGAAATAGATTCCGAGCGTCTGGTCAGGACGCTTCATGAGTGCGTCGAGATCGAGAGCCCCGTGGGCTACTATCCTGAGATTCACGAGTGGTTGCACGAGATCCTCGCCGAGATGGGCTACGAGATGACCGTCGACCGCAAGCGGACTGCCTACGTGCGCGTCGCCGGGCGCGACGGCTCCAAGACCGTCTGCGTGGGTGCCCACCTGGACACCATCGGGCTTATCGTGCGTGGCTTCAACGATGACGGAACTCTGCGCGTTCGTCAGCTCGGTGGAATCAACTACCACAGCATCGAGGGAGAAACCTGTCTCATTCACTGTCGCGACGGCCGCACGGTGTCCGGCCAGGTCGTCTGCAACCACCACTCGGTGCATGTTTGGTCCGAGGCCAAGACCGATGAGCGGACCGAGGACACCATGTCCGTCTCGATCATCGGAGACGTGAGCTGCCCAGCGGACGCGCGCGCACTCGGCGTGAGCGAGGGCGCCATCGTGGGCATAGACCCCCACTTCGAGGAGTTTGACAACGGTTACCTGGTCAGTCGTCACATTGACGACAAGGCGGCCGTCTCCGTACTGCTCGACGTCCTGCGCTGGCTTGCAACTACGGGTGAGAAGCCCGCCTACGATACCCTCTTCGCGTTTCCCATCTACGAGGAGATCGGCCACGGCGGTGCCTGGGTGCCCACCGAAGTCTCGGAGTACGTGGCCCTCGACATCACGCTCATCGGACCGGACTACGATGCTGATGAGCATAACGTGGGCATCATCGCTGCCGATGCCAAGGGGCCCTACGACTGGGACCTCACCAACACGCTGATTTCCTGTGCTGCAACTGCCTGCGACGAGGGCAAGTGGAACACCCAGGTTTGCTTTCACTACTCCACGGACGCCAACGCCGCCTACACGCACACTAACGATCTTGCGAGCGGGGCTTTTGGCATGGCGTGTCTTAGCACCCACGGCCGCGAGCGCTGTCACGTGGACGCGCTCGTTGAGACCGAGAAGCTTTGCCGCGCGTATCTCATGGGCGAGGGCCGCGCGTAGGGACGCATGCCCCGTGACTCGTTGAGACTTACGGTACATGGTCTTGAGCCCGTCCTCTGGCTGAGGACGGGCTTTTTTCCTGCAGTTTGGGCCTTCGACACACGTTTTTGTGTCCGCTTCTGTAGTTTCGGCTTTCGAGGCATGCCTTTCTGGGGTCGCATCTTGTCTTACCCCTTGGATTATTCATCTTAAGTTTTATCGTGGCGCTCTGATCTTGCGTTTCCCCAAATCCTATTTTCAGGTTATTCATTTGATATATGATATACTTGATTAGAGAGCAAAAAGGTGCGCGTCGAAAGGGCAAACTACAGCTCTGAATCACAAAACGTGTGTCGAAGGCGCAAACTGCAGCGGAACTGCGCCCCCCCTCGCGAATTCTCTAGGATGGATTGGGTAGAACAGCCAAACTGTCTCACTAAGTGGAAGGAAACCTGTCATGGCATCTGGGGACTGGCAGCGCAAGGCAACGGACTGGCTCCAAGGAAGGCAGGGGCCCGATGACCTCGCGCGCTTCTCCGTGGATGTGGCGGCGGTCTTCGTGATCGTGAATTTCTTCGTGCGCACGAGCTGGCTTGGCTGGGCCGCGCTCACTCTGCTCGTCTATTCGATGTTTCGCATCCAGTCCAAGAATTTGGGCGCCCGCTCGAGGGAGAACGCTTCGTTTCTTAAGATGCTTGGGCCCGTGCGCCCATGGGTTCAGAACCCTAAGGCGGCTTTCACCGAGGCCAAGAGCTACAAGCATGCGAAGTGCTCCTCGTGCGGGCAACGCGTCCGCATACCTCGTGGCAAAGGAACGCTTCGTGTGACCTGTCCGAAGTGCCATACGAAGTTCGAGGTCAAGTCATAGGCCTGGGCCCCTTCTGCAGACTTCTTCACGTTGGACGTGCGACTCTAGTAATATGAGGAGTTGCACGTTCATATAACGTAGAGGGGGCTTCACCTTGATTGGAAGAAGAGAGTTTCTCAAGTTGGTCGGCGCTGGGGCGTCGGCGTTGGCGCTTTCGGCCTGCGGCGGCACTACCGAACAGTCCGGCCAGACGGATGCGACTGGTGGTCAGGCATCCACGTCGCAGGACATCGTGCCTAGTGCCATACGCACCTCCGCTCTTAAGGGCCCTACGGCTATGGGCCTCGTGCGTTTCATGAGCGAGGCGGATGCTGGCAACCTGGCAGACACCGACTACACCTTCCAGATCGTGTCATCGGTTGATGAGGTCGCCCCCCTCATCGCAAAGGAGGAGGTCGACGTTGCGGCCGTGCCGGCCAACCTCGCCTCCGTGCTCTACAACAAGACCGAGGGCGGCGTGCGCGTCATCGCGGTCAACACGCTGGGCATTCTGTACCTCTGCGAACAGGGTGACGAGGTGTCCACCGTGACGGATCTCGCGGGTAAGACCATCTATGCCAGTGGCAAGGGAGCTACGCCTGAGTACGCGCTCTCCTACATTTTGGAGAGGAATGGCCTCGAGCTGGGCACGGACGTTCAAGTTGAGTGGAAGAGCGAGCACTCCGAGTGCGTCTCTGCGCTCGCTGAGGATTCGAGCGGCATCGCGATGCTGCCGCAGCCCTTCGTGACTACCGCCCAGATGCAAAATGATCAGATTCGTGTGGCCCTTGACCTTAACAGGGAGTGGGACGCGGTCCAGTCTGGCGACGAGCAGAGCTCGCTCATCACGGGCGTGGCCATCGTGCGTTCCGCGTTCGCCGAGGAGAACCCTGCGGCGGTTGACGCATTTCTGGAACACTACGCGGAGTCGGTCGAGTTCGTGAACGATAACGTCGCTGATGCGGCCAAGCTCGTGGGCGACTATGACATCGTGCCAGAGGCAGTGGCGGTCAAGGCCCTGCCGGAGTGCAACATCGTGTGCGTCACCGGAAATGATATGAAGGAGCGGCTTTCTGGCTATCTTTCGGTCCTGTCCGACCAGAATGCCGAGGCTGTGGGCGGAGCGCTGCCAGGTGACGACTTCTACTACGGAGCGTAGGGCCCGTCTTGATGCTGAGCGTGCGCGCTAGAGACAAGTGGCACCCGGGCGCCCGCCTGGGGCCCTGGGGCGAGCGGCTTGCGAGCGTGGCCTTCTGGCTCGTGGTCTGGGAGCTCGCGAGCAGGGTCATCGGGTCGCGCATCATCCTCGTGGGGCCCCTTGAGGTTGCCGGGCGTCTCGTCGAGCTCATGGGGACTTGCGAGTTCTGGGGGTCGGTGGCGCTCTCCCTCTCCCGCATCGCCGCGGGGTTTCTCGCGGCTGTGACGGCGGGCGTGGCGTGTGCGGCGCTCGCGAGTCGCGTACGGGTCGTGCGGGCCCTTCTGGCCCCGGTCGTGGGTGCGGTGAAGGCGGCCCCCGTCGCCTCATTCGTGATTCTGGTGCTGCTTTGGGTCTCGTCGCGCGAGCTCTCCATCATCATCTCCTTCCTGATGGCGTTTCCCATCGTCTATACCAACGTTCTCGAGGGCATCCGCCAGACCGACCCTCAGCTCCTGGAGATGGCCGACGTCTTCGGCGTGAGCGGATGGGCGCGCGTGAAGCTCGTGTACGCGGCGCAGGTCCTGCCGTATCTGCGCGCGGCGCTCTCTCTTGCCCTGGGCCTCTCTTGGAAGTCGGGCATTGCGGCCGAGGTCATCGGTCTGCCGGACCTCTCAATCGGTGAGCATCTCTACGATGCCAAGGTTTACCTGTCCACGCCGGATCTCTTTGCGTGGACGGTCGCCGTCGTGCTCCTCTCAGTGGGGATCGAGGCGCTCGTCACCCGTGGACTCGATGCCCTTGTGGTGCGCTGGGAGGCCCGACCATGAGTGCCGACCAGCGCCCGGACTTCGCGCTCGTGGGCGTCGACAAGGCCTACGGAGGCGTCCGCGTGCTTGCTGGGGCCTCCGCGACGTTCGAGGGAGATCGCGCACACGTTGTCTGCGGCCCCTCGGGCGCGGGCAAGACGACGCTCCTGCGCCTGCTCATGGGACTCGAGACTCCTGACGCGGGTTCGGTGGTGCGCCCCCGCGACGTGCGTCTGGCGGCGACCTTCCAGGAGGACCGTCTCTGCGACAACCTCACGGCCACGGCCAACATACGTCTTCCTCACGCCTGCCTGCGCGGTGACCAGAAGGCCGCATTTCTGGCTCGCGAGCGCCAGGCGTTGGAGGCGGTGGGTCTGACCGTGGATGCGCGTCCCGTCCACGAGCTCTCCGGGGGCCAGCGTCGTCGCGTGGCTCTTTTGCGCTGCGTGCTCGCGGAGGCCGACGCGTTCTTTCTTGACGAGCCGCTCAGGGGGATGGATGAGGCCACGGTCGAGCGGACCATGGCATACGTGGCCCCGCTTCTGGCTGGAAGGACCGTCTTCTGGGTCACCCACGACGAGCGCGAGCGACGCTGGCTTAGCGGCTGCGAGATCTGGCGCGTGGGGGAGGGGCTCGTTCGGCCTACATAGCGAACGGCGGCGCGCCGCCGACCTCCTGGAGAAAAGCGCGTTTACCGCCCGTGTCGCACGGAGCGGGTGCCTGCGTGTGCGATGATGAGAAGCGCCTCTAAACGAATCTCAACTGCAGCAAGGGGTAACCCATGTACACCGTCTTTCTCGCCGGGGGCATCGCCTCGGGCAAGTCGACCGTCGCCCGCGAGCTCGAGCGCCTGGGAGCCTGGCGCGTCGACCTTGACCAGATTTCGCGAGCCGTCCTCGAGCCGGGATCGCCCTGTCTCGCTGAGGTGACCGCTGCCTTTGGCGATGATCTCGTGAACGCACAAACTGAGGTGCTCGACCGGGCGCTTCTCGCCCGCAGGGCCTTCTCAGATGCCGCGTCAACGACGCTTCTGGAGAGGATCGAGCTCCCCTATATCAAGGACATGCTCGTCCGCACGCTTGCGGGCGAGTGCTGCGCCCTGTCCAAGCCGGCCGTGTGCGTCGTGGAGGTTCCCCTGCTCGACCGTTTGGAGCCTCTGTTTGGTCTCGCCGACGAGATTCTGGTCGTGACCTGCCCCGTCGAAGTGCGCCGCGAGCGCGCCTTTGGTCGCGGCATGGACGCGTCCGACTTTGATCGGCGTCGCGCCTCCCAGCCTACCGACGACTACCTACGGGCCCGCGCCGACCACGTGCTTGAGAACACGGGGAACGAGAAGGACCTCGTGACGGCGGTGCGCAGCTGGTGGAACGCGCATGGCTGGGCGTAGGAGCGCTCGCGGGCGCGCCGTGCGCTCCGCGTCCCTTTGGCGGTGGTTTCGCGTGCTGCCCGTGGTCGCGCTCGTCCTGACGCTTGCCGTGTGCGCGGCGCTCGCGGAGTTCTCCTCGACGCTTCTGCGTCCTGTCTTCTATCCGGTTGAACACGCTGAGGCGATCGTCGCGGCGTCCGAGCGCCACGGCGTGGATCCTACGCTGGTCTGCGCAGTCATCAAGTGCGAGTCCAGCTGGGACGCGGGGGCGGTCTCCTCGGCGGGTGCCGTGGGCCTCATGCAGCTCATGCCCCAGACCGCGCATGACCTTGCTGAGACGGGTCTCGTGGACCCTGCAAGCTACGATCCGACCGACCTCACGAATGCCGAGACAAACATCGAGTACGGTTGTGCCTACCTAGGTTATCTCCAAGGGCAGCTCTCGTCCCTCGATGAGGTCCTAGCGGCCTATAACGCGGGCCTCGGGTCCGTTCAGGGCTGGATCTTGGAGGGCGGCTCCATCCCGGATGGCATCGAATATTCTGAGACTCGCGCCTACCTCGAGCGCGTTCGCCTTGCCTACGAGGGCTACCAGCGGAGCTATCCCGCGGGTATCGCAGCGACGGCGGTGGCATAGGGCCTGACGGCAATTGGGCCTCGTCCTGCGGCTCGGCTCCGCGTTCGGGTCAGCGTTGGGGATGGGCGAGCGAGCGGTAGACGTCCGCGAGGACGTCGTCGCGACCGATGTCGAGCAGCGCGCCCGCGAGGGGCTGCGCTACCGAGAAGACCCCGGCGTCCGTGCAGGCGATGAGGGCGTCAAGGGTCCGCTGCCTGATCTGGTCGAGATCGCCCGTGGGAATGCTGCCCGCCTCGAGCGTGGGGAGAACCTGGTCGTCAGGGAGGAGCTTGAGGTTCTGATCCATCTCGAGCATGTCCGCGAGCTCGCGACGTGCCTGCTCTGCCATCCCCACGTGCAGCGTGAGTGAACGCTGGTAGCAGGCCACGGCAAGATCGCTTCTGCCAAGTTTCCACTCCATGTACGCAAGGCGATAGAAGCAGATGGCCATGTCGCGCGCCGTCGAGGAGCGTTCGATGGCCCCCTTGAGCAGGTCGGCGGCCTCGAAGATGCGCGACTGATCCTCGAGAGAACGCACCTTGACAAGCACGGCGTCTGGCGTCATGGGCGCTACGCGCACGAGCTCGTCGGTGTGGGCGAGCGCCTCGTCCGCTCGGTTGAGCGCGCCGAGACCGCGCGCCGCGATCGAGTGGGCGACGTAGTACTCGTCGGGAACGAGCCGCACTCGACGCCCCCGGTCATTACAGGTGAGGTTGTAGGAAATGCGCTCTGAGACCGAGTTGAAGTAGCGGTAAACCGAGTCATGGTCATCGAGATAGAGGCCCATCTGAGTGATGGGGGACAGGGAGAGGTCGAGCGCGCTCAGGGCTGCCTCCAGCTCATCGGGGGCGGGGTTCGCGTCGAGGACCTCTTGGACGTGGCGCACGGCCGTGCCGAGGGTGCCGCCATCCACGAAGAGCTTGGCGAGCGCAGGTTTGTCGGAGACGTCGAGAGCGCCGTCCACGAGCGCTCGGCTCGTGCGCGTGCACGCTTCGACCACCGTAAGGTCTGCTGCGTGGTCCCGTAGCTCGACGAGCCGGGAGACGGCTTCCTGGGTCGTATCGCCCAGCTCGCCGACGAGGGCGTTCCAGGAGCTCACGCGTCCGGCCTTCTCCATGATGCCGAGGTCGCTCATCTCGCGCGCACCGGTGGCGCGCGCGAGGGGGTCCGGACAGGGCGTATCGTCGAGCTCGACCTCGCGATGGCGCCCGGGCGGGTTGAGGATCTCGTCGTCCAGAGAGCAGAAGGGCTCGACGGGGCCAAGCCAGCCGTCCTGGGCGGCGGCCCAGCGCAGGGCGGCGTCAGCGGGTAGTCCATCGTCGAGGGCGTGGGGCCCGCGCGCAGCCGCGCGCAGCCGCTTGAGGGCCTCGCGCGTGAGGTCGAGCGAGAGGAGCGCGTCGGCCCCGGTTCTCTCGCGGCAGTTGATCACGACGCGCTCGAGAGCGCTCGAGGATGCGAGGGCTCCTCGTCCCAGAAGCAGCGCGGTCCTCAGCGCGTAGGCGCGCGCAGCATTCGCCTGACCGCGCGGATCGAGGACGGCCGCGAGGGCGAGGCAGGAGGGACGTGGCACGAGCGTCTCGACGCAGAGGATCCCCGCTGCGACGTTGACCCTGAAGTTCGCGACGATGCGAAAGGGCGCGGGGACGTTCTCGATGAAGCTGGAGAAGCGCGCGCGGCAGTCCCACTCCCCACCCTTCTCGGCGCTCTCGGGGAAGTACCCGAGAGCCCGCTCGTCGGGGTGGGCGAGGGGGTCGAGATCAGCCATGGCGGAGAGGATTTGGGCCACGTGCTCTTCGAAGCTCTCCTGGGGTGTGGCGGGCTTTGAGACGAGGTCCTCGTGTATGTTGAGGGCGGCCTCTACGCTTATCAGATGATCGTAGCCAGCATCCGAGAGATTGGTGATCGTGCGCGGGGCGAGCCACCAGCGCCCGTTTCGCCTGAGCTTGCTGGCACCCATGGCGGGAGCGTCCTCCCAATCCATGAGGCCCGCGCGCACGAGTAGGTCGGATAGCGGGCCGTAGTCGACATTCGGCTCCTGCTGTCCGTGCGAGACGAGGTCGCGTAGGGTCAAGATGACATCGTCGCTGCGTAGCAGAAGGCCTTCCAGGCTGGCGGAAGCGGTCTGTGCCACGACCTCGGCCTCACCGCTCTCCTGCTGGGAGCCTCCCTGCTCCCGCCGCCAGAGGGCTCCAAAGTGCAAGGCGCATCCGACAGCCGCCGCGGTGGCTATGAGACCCCGTGCGAGCAGGCGATCGTCGCCTCGCGAGGCAACGGCGACGATCAGGCAGAAGACCGCCACGACCGCGCTCAGGACGGCAGCGTCTCTAGACGACGTCTTCGATCTGTTGCGGTGCGCCACGCGCGCTCCTGCCTCCTCTTGTCTTTAGGCATGATTCTATCCCACACTACGGACGTGGCGCTCTCCTGGGTGCGGAGGGGCCCATCGTAACCAAGTATAGAACATCTGTTTGGTATCGAGGTCTTGGGGTAGACTGTAGCCCATGCACATCGTTGCGGGAAGGAGAGCGCATGCCCGTCGCACACACGGCGTCCGGATTGCCAGACCAGGAGCGCTTTGGCGCGGAGCTCATGCGCTTCGGCGTCGAGCAGGGCACCGAGGCCCTCAAGGTCGTCTCGCCCTTCGACCCCGCCGGCGACCAGCCCCAGGCCATAGACAAGCTCGTCCACGGAATAGAGGAGGGCCTGCGCTATCAGACGCTCATGGGCGTCACCGGCTCGGGCAAGACCTTCACCATGGCCAAGACCATCGAGCGTCTCAATCGGCCTACGCTCATCATGGAGCCCAACAAGACCCTTGCCGCGCAGGTGGCCTCCGAGATGCGCGAGCTCTTTCCCCAAAATGCCGTGGTCTACTTCGTCTCTTACTACGACTACTATCAGCCCGAGGCCTACGTCCCGCAGACGGACACCTACATCGAGAAAGACTCCTCCATCAACGAGGAGGTGGAGAAGCTGCGCCACCAGGCCACCTCGAGCCTCCTGTCTCGCAGAGACGTCATCGTCGTGGCATCGGTCAGCTGCATCTATGGCATCGGCAGCCCCCAGGACTATGCGGGGCTGGCGCCCAGCGTGGACAAGAAGGTCCCGCTCGAGCGAGATGACCTCATCCACAGCCTCATAGAGATTCAGTACGACCGCAACGACTACGACCTCAGCCGCGGCACCTTTCGCGTGCGCGGCGACACCGTGGACGTATTCCCCCCGTACGCGGAGAACCCACTGCGCATCTCCTTCTTCGGCGACGAGGTCGAGCTCATAGCCGAGGTGGACACGCTCACCGGCGAAGTCCTGCGCGAGTTCGATGCCATCCCCATCTGGCCGGCCTCGCACTACGTGACGGAGCGCCCCAAGATCACGCACGCCATCCACACCATCAACGAGGAGCTCGAGGCACGCGTGGCCGAGCTCAAGGCCAACGACATGCCCCTGGAGGCGGAGCGCCTCTCTCAGCGCACGGGCTACGATCTCGAGATGCTCGAGACCATGGGATACTGTAACGGCATCGAGAACTATTCGCGCCACATGGACGGGCGCAAGCCGGGTGAGCCCCCCTACACGCTCATCGACTATTTTCCCCAGGACATGCTCTGCATCATAGACGAGTCGCATGTTACGGTGCCTCAGATTCGCGGCATGCATGAAGGGGATCGCTCGCGCAAGGTGACCCTCGTCGATCACGGCTTTCGCCTGCCCTCCGCGCTCGACAACCGCCCTCTGCGCTACGATGAGTTCGAGGCGCGCATTCCGCAGTTCATTTACGTCTCGGCCACGCCGGGCGACTACGAGGAGTCTGTCACCCAGCAGGAGGTCGAGCAAATTATCCGTCCCACGGGACTTCTCGATCCCAAGATCGAGATTCGCCCCGTCACGGGGCAGATCGACGACCTCATCGAGCGCATCAGTGAGCGCACGGGCCGAGGTGAGCGCGTGCTCGTGACCACGCTCACCAAACGCATGGCCGAAGACCTTACCGACCACCTGCTCGACGCAGGCATCAAGGTCAACTACATGCACTCGGACACGGCCACGCTCGATCGCGTGGACATCATCCGCGATCTGCGCGAGGGCAAGATCGACGTGCTTGTGGGCATCAACCTCCTTCGCGAGGGCCTGGACATCCCCGAGGTCTCTCTCGTGGCCATCCTGGACGCGGACAAGGAGGGGTTCCTGCGCAACCGTCGCTCCCTCATCCAAACCATGGGGCGCGCGGCCAGAAACGCCCAGGGCGAGGTCATCATGTACGCTGACTCGGTGACCGACTCCATGCGCCTGGCCATGGACGAGACCATGCGCCGCCGTCAGATCCAGGAGGCCTACAACCAGGAGCACGGCATCGTGCCGCAGACCATCAAGAAGTCGATCACGGACGTCGCGTCGTTCATCTCCGACGCCGATCGCACGCTCGAGGGCAAGACGCGCGATCGTCATGGCACCGGGAGCCACGGCGCCTTCGAGAGCCTGTCAGACACCGATGCCGCGGCCGACGCGCGCAAGGTGGCCGTGGAGCTCGCCAAGCTTCCGTCCGATGAGGTGCGCGAGGTCATGGACGCCCTCGAGGAGGAGATGGCCGCCGCGTCCGAGAGCATGGACTACGAGTCTGCCGCACGCATCCGCGACCAGCTCGTCGAGCTCAAGACGCAGGTCGAGGGCGGGAGCGCCGAGGAGGTCATCGCGCGGCTCAAGACTGGCGCGCGCAAGGGCAGCGTCCACGCCACGCGTCGGCGCTACAAACCAAGAAAGAAGCACTAGGAGCGTTATGTGTGCGGAGGAGAGGGGGAGGTTCGTGACGAAGAGAGACAAGAGAACCGAGAAGGACCGGAGCAATCCGCTCGATCATCTCACGCATGAGTTCGGCAGCGTGGTCGACGCCGACCACGAGGCTGTCGACAACCTGTTCGGCTACCTCGCGCACGAGTTCGAGGGATTCGACGAGCGCCCCCTGACGGACGTGGACAGCCTTGTGCTCTCCTGTCTGTCCTACTATCGACTGCCTGACGAGGCTCGCGCGGCACGTACCCACGAGGGGATGCCCCTGCACGAGCTCTTCCGCGCAGACTGGTTCGACCAGATGACGCGAGGCCTCTGGGACCCCGCGGGACTCGTGCGGCTCTTGGCCTGTGCGGTGGCGAGCCCGCGTTTCCGCGACCTTCGGGTCAGCGACTACGCCGAGGACTTTGACGATGAGTCCGAGAAGCAGTTCGCCGCCGTGACGCTGCGCCTGCCCTCGGGCGGAGCCTACGTCTCCTTCCGGGGCACCGACAACACGATCGTGGGCTGGAAGGAGGACTTCAACATGGTCTTTAGAACGGGGGTGCCCGCCCAGCGCGCAGCCCTGGCCTACCTCGAAGAGGTGGGGCCCACCGTGGAGGGGGAGCTCTTTCTCGGAGGCCACTCCAAGGGCGGCAACCTCGCCGTCTATGCGTTGTCTCGGTGCTCCGACGAGTTGGCCGCGCGCGTCACGCGCACCTTCTCGCATGATGGCCCCGGCTTCACGGACGAGGCCTTCGTGGGTACGGCGTGGGGGGATCGCAAGTGCCTCATCTCCAAGACGGTCCCGCGCTCCTCGCTCATCGGGATGCTTTTCGAGCACGAAGGGGGCTACGCCGTGGTGAGCTCGTCGATGACGGGCATCATGCAGCACGACCCGTTCTCGTGGATCGTGGAGGGGGACGCCTTCGTGTACGAGGAGGGCCTCGGCCGTGGCGCGGTCTTCATCGATCGCGGCCTCAACGAGTGGGTCTCGAGCATGCCCACCGACCAGCGCGAGGAGGTCGTGGACCTGCTCTTCTCGGTGCTCTACGCGAGCGGGAAGGATACCTTCGCGGACCTCAGCGAGAACTGGCAGACCACGATTCCGGCGATGCTCGAGAAGCTGGGGTCTCTCGAGACCGAGCAGCGTTCGCGCATAACGGGGGCCCTCTCCCTGCTGGTGCGAGCATTTCTGCCCGATGTGGACCTCTCCCAGCTGCTGTCCCGTTTCTCCCCGATGGTTGCTCTGACGGGAAGGCGGGACAATGAGGACGAGAGTGCGTGAGCGAGCGCGGGGCTTTTGGTACAGTAGGGGTTCGGTAGACGAGTTTACGGAGGCGGACGATGGCAGCGAAGATTGTGGTGGCATGCGGCTCGGGAGTCGCGACGTCCGGGATGGTCGCGACCAAGATAAAGAAGTTGCTGGCGGCGGAAGGCGTTGAGGCCCAGATTGTAGCCGTGGAGATCGCCGACCTCGATGAGGCCCTGAAGGATGCGGATGCCTACATCCCCGTGGTCAGGACCGAGGAGACCTACGACGTGCCCACCATCGACGGGGTGGCCTTCCTTACGGGAATGAACCAGGAAGAGGCGTTGGCCCGCCTACTCGAGGTAGTGCGCGACAAGTAGGAGGTTGCACCTTCTCCCTAGTGCGTTTCCAGTTCCGTTTCCTGGCTCACGTTTTCCGTTTCCCTAGGAGTCGGAGAATTTTGACATGAAGGGCTTCCGAGGGGCCTCTCGTCGCCTACCAACAGGTAAGGCGCTCGGCGAGAGGCCCCTTTTGCGCTCTTGGCATCAGACACTTTCTCCAATCCTGTAACGGCTACTGCGGAAGGGGCTCGGAGTCGCCACTTTCGTCGCACGCCATCCTAAATCTCATCCAGATTCGTTTTCTTTTCTGGGGAATAAGAAACGGCCCGTTTTGGGGAGCAGGACGAGGGGGTCGTGCCGCCTAACCATCCGAAGGAGCCATGTGCCGAGAGGGGCCTGTCGCAGAGGTAGCTTGCGGATACGCTTGGCGTCTCCAATAACACGATAAACCCCCTTGAGGGGGGCCAGTTCAACTCCGCCGCCAAGCTCGTGCTCGTGCTCTGCGTCACCCTGGGCTAGAGGTCTGAGGACGTCCACTTTTTATGTACGTCTGGATTCTACATAAATAGGAGAATTAATCGCAAACGAGCAGGTCGTCGAGAAGAGAAGACCGTATGGCCACTTTTTATGTGCGACTCGAATCACACATAAAAAGTGGCCGCATGGCAAGAGGGCCGAAAGCGGCCGCATGATGGGGACGCGGACAGCCAAGAGGACCTGGGACCCAGGGCCAAGAGGAACTTCTGTCCCCCTACCGCGCGACGCTCTCCACGATCTTCTCGGCACACAGGATGCCGTCGGTGGCGGCGCTCATGATCCCGCCCGCGTAGCCCGCACCCTCGCCCACGGGCCAAAGCCCGACCACGTTGACGCTCTGTCCGTCCTCGCCGCGCGTCACGCGCACCGGCGAGCTCGAGCGCGTCTCCACGCCGGTGAGCACGGCGTCCGCCGCATCGAAACCGCGCAGGTGGCTGGCCATCTGCGGAATCGCCGTGCGTAGGGTCTGGCTCACGTAGTCCGGCAGGCACCCGTCCACGATGCCCCAGGAGACGCCTCTGGGGTAGGTGGGCTCCACGCACCCTCCCGCACTTGAGGCAACGCCCTGCAGGAAGTCGCCCACGAGCTGGGCGGGGGCTACGTAGGCGCCGCCGCCGGCCGCAAAGGCCGCGCGCTCGCAGCGCCGCTGCAGCTCGATTCCCGCAAGGGGGTCATCTCCTGGCAGATCGGTGGGAAACACGTTGGTCAGAAGGCCCGCGTTGGCGTTGGCGCCGTCGCGCCCAGAGAGGCTCATGCCGTTCGTGCAGACGCCGCCGACCTCGCTGGCGGCGCTGACCACGTAGCCGCCGGGACACATGCAAAACGAGAACGCGCTGCGTCCCGAGTCCAGGTGGCAGGAGAGCTTGTAGGGAGCCGCTCCCAGGACGGGGCTTCCGGCCGCGGAACCCCACAGGGCACGGTCGATCATGGCTTGGGAGTGCTCGATGCGCGCGCCCATCGCAAAGGTCTTGCGTTCCAGGGCCACCCTGCGGTCGCGTAGGAGCTCGAAGACGTCGCGGGCGGAGTGGCCGCAGGCCAAGGCCACGCAGCCGGTCTCCACGCGCTCCTCTCGCACGCACCCGTCCGCGTCCTTCTTCGCGAGCGTCACCGCGCGCAGGCGGCCCCCCGAGACGTCCAGGTCCACCATGCGGCAGCGGCAGCGCACCTCGCCGCCCGCCTCCTCGATTTTGCGCACGATATCGTCCACCACGCGGGGAAGCACGTCGGAGCCTATGTGGGGCTTGGCATCCCAGAGGATCTCGCGCGGGGCTCCGGCGTCCACGAAGGACTCCAGGATGAGCCGGTGGGCGGGGCTCCTGGTGCCGGTCTGGAGCTTGCCGTCCGAGAAGGTTCCCGCGCCGCCCACGCCAAACTGGATGTTACTCTCCACGTCGAGCGCGCCGGTTCGGTTGTGCCGTTCCACGACCTCCATGCGTCGGGCCGCGTCGTCGCCGCGTTCCACGAGCAGGGGAGCCAGGCCGGCATGCGCGAGCGAGAGGGCACAGAAGAGCCCGGCGCACCCGCCGCCTACCACGACGGGTCGCGTCTGTGCCGTACGGTGTACGGGCGCGGGAAAGTCGAAGGGCTTCTCGGCCATCAGGCTGATGCCGCGGTCGGCCTTCGCGTGGGCGAGCCTGGAGAGAAGATCCTGCTCGTGCGCCCCGCCGCCTGCAAGTTTCGTGCGCAGGGTGAAGGTGAGGTGAATGGCGCCGCGCTTGCGAGCGTCGATCGAGCGTCGGCGGCGCTCCACGCACGCGAGCTCGTTGGGCGACACGCGCAGGCGCTTGGCCAGAGCCCGTCTACAGGCCGCTCGCTCGCGCTCGTCGGTCCCGTCGAGCGCGGAGAGGGCGATGCGGATGCCGGTTACCTCGAGCATGGAACTTCCCTTCCCTGGGAGTGCGCCGCCGCTCCGGTGCCGGCGATCAGGCCGCTCTTCCAGGCCCAGGCCAGGTTGAACCCGCCGCAGGCTCCATCGACGTTCAGGGCCTCACCGGCGGCAAAGAGCCCCGGGGCCTCGTGGGCCTCGAGTGTGGCCACGCCGAACTGGCTGGTGAGAAGCCCGCCGCGCGTGACCTGAGCGCGCTCGGGGTCGGCAGGGCCACACACGACCAGGCGTAGGTCGCGGGCTCGCTCGAGCTGCTTGGCGGGCGTGTCGCCCAGGGCGGCGGCGATCCGGGGGTCGAGCAGCCCAGAAGCGCTCCTTGCCCGTTTCGTGAGCTCGTGCGCCCGGGTGGCGTCCAGGCCGCAGGTGAGGTCGAGTGCGATGACGTCCTCGGGCCGCGCCATGCGCGAGAGGTCGAAGGTCACGATGCCCGAGATCCCGTACGTACGAAAGAGGACCTCGCCCCTCTCGCAGGCCACGACGCGACCCGCTCGCAGGAGCCGGGCAATCACGTGGGCGCGTCGACCGTCGAGGGCGACCAGGTCGACACCTCCGATTGCGTCACACGCGAGCGAGCAGAGCATGGGTTCGTAGGGCGCCCATGCCAGGTCGAGCTCGTTGGCGAGCGAGGGACCGCCGCCGCAGGCAAGAACGACCGCGCGAGCCTCGAGCACGCCCGTCCCTGGCCCGTCGGAGACCTCGCGCCAGCCCACGCGCCAGCCGTCCTCGCCGTCGGCCTTCTCCAGTCCCGTGACCTCGCGCGCGCAGGCGAGCACGGCTCCGGCATGCCGCGCGCGGCCGAGAAGCACGTCGCGTACGGAGGCAGCCTGCCGCGAGAGAGGGTAGAGCCGCCCGTCCTCCTGCGTCCAGGCAAGCCCGCAGCCCTCGAAGAACGAGAGCACGTCCTCACCATGGCGCGCGCCGCAGACGGCCCTCACGAACGCGGGGTCGTTGTAGCGCTCCGAAGAGAGCTCCACGTTCGAGAAGTTGCAGCGCCCGTTTCCGGTGGCCAGGATTGTGCGCCCGCACTCCAGCTCGCGCTCGAGCACCACGACCGAGGAGCCGGACTCGGCGGCCACGATCGCGGCGGCGAGCCCGGCGGGCCCGCCGCCTAGGATGGCCACGTCGCAGCGTTCGCCCACGGGCACGGCCAGAGCCGCGTCGAGCGCCTGCTCGCGCAGACGCGAGCGCGACGTTCCTCTCGCTTTTGCACCCACGTGCTACGCGCGATCCGAGCCGAGGGCGTCGTAGAATTCGGCCACGCTCACGACCACGTTCACAGCGTCCGGGAGAAGGTCGCGAGGCAGGTCGCGCTCGAGGGTGCCCGCGTCGCAGGCGGCGGACAGCGCGGGGTCGATGGGCAACTGGCCCAGGGCCTCCACCTCAAAGGCCTCGGCGGTCTGGGTCAGACGGCTCGGACCGTAGGGCTCGATCCTCGCGCCGCAGTCAGGGCAGGTGACATAGGCCATGTTTTCGACGAGGCCCAGTACCGGTACGTTCATCATGTGCGCCATGTTCACGGCCTTGCCCACGACCATCTGCACGAGGTCCTGCGGGGAGCTCACGATGACGACGCCCTCCACGGGCAGAGACTGGAAGACGGTGAGGGCCACGTCGCCGGTTCCCGGGGGCATGTCGATGAGCAGGTAGTCAAGCTCGCCCCAAGCGCAGTCGCCCCAGAACTGCTTGATTGCACCGGCCACGACGGGACCGCGCCAGAGCACCGGGTCGCTCTCGTGCTCGAGCACGAGGTTGGCGCTCATAATCTTGATGCCGCCGGCGGTCAGGTTAGGCAGCAGTAGCTCGTTGGCGGCGCGTGCATGCTCGCCGGAAAGGCCGAACATCTTGGGGATGGAAGGGCCGGTGATGTCGGCGTCGAGGATGCCCACCTTGGCTCCGCGCCGCGCGAGCTCGGTGGCCAGGATGCCGCAGACGAGCGACTTGCCCACGCCTCCCTTGCCCGACACGACACCTATGACGTGGCGCACATTCGACTCGCTGTTCTGCGGCTCCTTCTCCGGCGCGCTCGGCTGCTCAGATCCGTGTAGCGCCTCGTCGATCTCCTGGCGCAGCTTGTCCTGATCCTGCTCGTCCATGATCATCCTCTCGTTGATGCCCTGTGACGTGGGTGTGCGACGGTCCAATTCTACCCGAGCGCACCAGGAGGGTGTCGGGCATACTTATCCGAGGCCCTTCGGAATCCCCGCGACGAGAGGAGGGCCAGTGGCTCGGCTCGAGATTCGCACGATGCGCGCGGAGGACCTTGACGAGAAGGTCGACGTGCACGTGCAGACCTGGTTCGAGACGTACGAGGGGCTCGTACCCGACGCGTGGAACCGCGAGAACATCACGCCGGAGAAGATGCGCGCCCTCCAGCTCCAGCGCGGGTTCGAGCGCACCTTCGTGGCCTGCCTGGACGGGAGGATTGTGGGCTTCGTGAGCTTCGAGCCCGTGGCGCGCGCCTTCGTGGGGAGATCGGACGTCTCCGAGGTGTCGTCGATCTACGTGCTTCGGGAGTTTCAGGGGACCGGCGCGGGCGGCGCCCTTCTGGAGGCCGCGCTTGGGAGCTGCCCGAACGACGACGTGGTTCTCTTCGTGCTCGAGGGAAACGACCAGGCCATAGGCTTCTACGAGCACCTGGGCTTCGAGCGCACGGGCCGCCGCGTCGACGACGGTCCCATGCGCGACCTGGAGATGCTGCTCCGGCGCGGCGAGGACTCGAAGTGAGGTAGCGCGACGCGGGCTTGGATTGTGCCTCGCGCGGGTTCTCCCGGCTGGCCGCACCGTCTGCGGACCGTCATGGTCCGCTCGCGGATTCTTGTCTCTGCCGACGCTGCAACGTGCTATTCCGCTGTGCACAGGCCTTTGTCGTCTCGTGATGGGAGAGAGCACATGGGTGAGACCATGGTTGGTCTCGTGATAGGCGTCGCCGTCGTGGTCCTGATCGCGGCGACGGGCGTCTACATGCTCGTCTCCGGCGACGCCACGCCGCTGCACGACTACCATCGGGCGAACGTCCTGCCGCAGGACCTGGCCCCGCTCGCCCGCTGGAGCGGCCTGGGCACGCTCATGATGGGCGTGGGCCTTCTCCGGTGCCTCTGCCTGCCCATCTACGCACGAGCGCGCCCCGTCCCCGCATGGGCGCGGGGCAGGGCCCCGGTCGTGATCGGTGGCATCCTCCTGCTGGGCGGCCTGGCGCTTCTGACCCTGTCCGTCCTCCACTACAACGGGGGCGTCCTTATCGCCTCGTAACGCCTCGTAAATGGTGACTTCCGTTCCTCCTCGGAGGCGTGAGGTGACCTCGGATGGGGAGCTTCGTCAGAGGAGATGACAACAGGCGTGGTGGTGGCTCAGGAGTTCGTGCGCGGAGCCTCGACCCCTAGGGGAATTTAAATCAGAGAGGGGTGCCATGGAGGAGGGCAACGTAAGGTCAAAGGGCTGGCCGCTTCTTTGTCTTGGGCTCTCACTTGTGCCTCTAGTTGTACTTCTGCTGCTCCTTTCCCATCTCCCCGAGGAGGTCCCCCTTCACTTTGCAACAGAGGGGATGGCAGATGGGTGGGTTGGCAGGGGCATGCTGGTTGTTCTCGCGATCTCCTGTGCCCTGGTGGGGCCGCTTATCTATGTCCTCCAGGAGAGGGCCGCGCGTGGCGATAAGATCTTCTACACGCGTGCCATCGCACTCGTATTGCTTTTCGGAATCGATGCTGGAGTTCTCTGGGTAATTGCGGCAGCTGCCGGCCTGGTCAGGGGCATCGTCCTGATTATGGATTACGACTCACTCACGTTTTCGATGGTGGGGCTTGTCTTCGTCGTGCTCGGCCTCATGGCGCAGCGCTTGCTTCCGAACAGATTCTCCGGTGCGCGAGAGCCTGGCTTCTACGGTCTCGACCGCTGGCGACCGCTGCAGGGCTGGCTGGGGGTGCATCTGGCCTTTGTGGGAATGGCCACGTTACTTGCCAGTCTGTTCTTCCCGGGTCGCATCTCCGTGGCCGTCTTCGGGACTACGGCTTTGGCTGCGGTTATCAGCACGTTCGTCTATATGGTGTGTCACTAGACCTTCGTCTGATGGTGAGGCTCGATGAGCGCATGACCGCGAGCCGGAGCCCTCACAGCAAAAAAGGGTACGTAC
>CAYSIC010000003.1:35044-49216 GCA_964430985.1 uncultured Atopobium sp. | reverse complement strand
CCGCTATGGACATATCGAAAAACAATACGATACATATTGAAAAACGATAAAAGAGCGGTATCCTAAGGTCATCCGACCCAAGGAGCCGCCATGTCTCATCGCGCACTGTCCTGGATGCTCAAGCTCGTGGACGCCTGCTCGGTCGCCGCCTGCCTCGTGGTGGCCGCAGGCGTGATGCCCGCCGCGGAGGCGGCCGGTGAGCTGCCGCAGGGCTCCGTCACCCTGTTCGCCTGCGGCCTGGCGCCCCTCATGGTGGTGGCCGCGGCGGCGTGGGCGCTCTTCTCGGCGATCGGGCGGGGAGAGACGTTCGTGGCCGCGAACGCCCGGCGCCTGCGCGTCATGGGCGGGGCCGCGGCCGCGTCGGCCGTGGTGTGGGTCGTGGGCCTCGTGCTCGTTGCGCTCGGGGCCGCCGGGGCGAGCTTCTCCGTCGTGGCGTCGCTCTGCGTCGCCCTCGTGTTCTGCGTGGCCCTCGCGACGGTCGCCGCCGCGCTGTCCCTGCTCACCGACAGCGCGGCCGACCTCAAGTCCGACAACGACCTGGTGGTGTAGGGATGGGCACGATCGTCGTCAGCCTTGACGCCGTCCTCGCCGAGAGGCGTATGACGCTCACCGAGCTCTCGGAGCGCGTGGGGGTCACGGTGGCCAACCTGTCCATCCTCAAGACCGGCAAGGCGCGGGCCGTGCGCTTCTCCACCCTTGCCGCCATCTGCCGGGAGCTCGACTGCCAGCCGGCCGACCTCCTGCGCTACGCGCCCGACGAAGACGAGTTGTCAGAAGGGGAGTAGACACATGTCACATTCGAGCTCGAACGGGGGACGCCCGGCGCCCCCCTGGTACGGCCCTGCCGATTTTCCGGTCCAGGAGAGATCAAGCGAAGCGACGGAGAAGACCCTCGCTTCGCTGCCAACGCGGGGCGCGGCCGCACCTACGAGGCAAGACGTCGCAGTCCTGGCCTGCTCCGTCGTTCTGGCCCTGTTCTGGTGCGCGGCCGTCTCTCCGTTTGCCCTCTCGGCGCTGTTCGGCCTTGCGGGCGGGGTCGCCCTCTGCGCGGGCGTCCTGGGGTTTCTGGGGTGCGCCCTCGCGCTCGCGGGGCGGCGGGTGCGCTGGACGCGCTGGTCTCGCGCGCTCGTCGCCCTGACGCTTGGGCTCGCCTGCGTGCCGGCGCTCACGGCGGACGAGTGGGTGCGCGCCCTCAACGCCCCTGTGCTCGCGCTCTCCTGCATGCTCACCTACCTGCTGCTGAGCGGCCGTCCCGAGGGTGAGGTGCTCGGCGCGTCCGGTCCCGTGCGCGGGGTCGCCGCGTTCGTGCGCGCGCAGTTCGCGCACTGGGGAGACCTTGCAAAGGTCGTGTCCGCGCGGGGAAGGGGAGGCTGGCGCGCGATCGGCGGCGTCGTCGTGGGGGCCCTGTGCGCCCTGGTCGTGCTCGCCTGTGCGCTGCCGCTCCTGGCCTCGGCTGACGCCGCCTTCGGGGCCCTCGTCGGCGACGCGCTCGGCTCCCTTCTCGGTGCCGACGCGACGGGGCGCGTCATGGACGTCTGCCGCTTCGCCCTCGTCCTGCCGATGTGCTTCTCGCTGCTCTTAGGGGTCCTTCACGCGCAGCCGCATCCGGCGGAGGCTGGCGCGACGCGGCAGGGGCCTCGGGCGAGCGCAGCGCCCGTGGGGACGATGCTGGCTCTTCTCGATGTGGTCTACCTGGCCTTTGTTGTCGTGCAGTCCTCGTATCTCTTTGGGGGCCCAGGAGCGCTCGGTCTCGCCGGCGGCTACGCGGCGTACGCCCGCTCGGGCTTCTTCGAGCTCGTGGGCGTGGCCGCGCTGAACCTCGCCGTGGTGCTTACCTGCATCTGGGTGCGCACGGGCGCGACGCGCTCGCGGACGATCTGCGCCCTCGAGCTCGCGCTCGTGGGGTCGACGGCGGTCATGCTCGTCTCGGCCGCGTGGCGCATGGGCCTCTACGTGGGGGAGTACGGCCTCACCCGCCTGCGCCTGCTCACGGTCTGGGGCATGGTGGCCATCGCGTTTCTGCTCGCGCTCGTGGTCGCCAAGGTGCTCCGACCGCGCACGCGCCTGTTTCGCGCGGCGCTCGTGGGGGTGCTCGGCCTCTGGCTCACCTTCGCGCTCGCAGGTCCCGACGCCCTGATCGCGCGGGTCAACGTGGACGGCTACCTCTCCGGCTCCATCGAGCGGGTGGACGTGGACTACCTGGGGAATCTGTCCGCAGACGCCCTGGGTCCGCTCGCGCGCCTTGCCCGCGAGGCGCGCGACCCGAACGTGGCCGCCGAGGCGGCGCAGGCGCGCATGAACGTTGCGTCCGCGGCGCGACTCCAGCCCTGGCAGACCCGGGGCCTCTAGGGCCGCGTCTCGGTCGGCGCCGCGCGCGGCGGGCGCACGATCTGCTCACGAACGCGGCGCCGGGGCACGATTTCTCGCCGCATGCGCAGGAATCGAGGGCCGTGGCAGCCGGAGGAGGGGCCCCATGTGCCACGGCCCGGGATTCATGAGCGCGTCGAGAAGCGCCGGAACCGCCGGGGGCGCGCCGAGAAGCCCCCCTCCCGCCCCACGCCCAAACCCGTACATGTGTTTGCACCTTCCGTGAACCGTCCGCCGCTCGCCGACCAGTTGCGGCCGCTTGGCTACACTAGAGAGTGGTGAAAATCGGTCAGGTCAGACGGAGGGGCACATGGCTCAAAACGCAATCGCCATCCGCGGCGCGCGCGAGCACAATCTGCAGGACATAGACGTTGACATCCCGCGCGACAAGCTCGTCGTGATCACGGGGCTATCCGGCTCGGGCAAGTCGAGCCTTGCGTTCGACACCATCTACGCCGAGGGCCAGCGCCGCTACGTGGAGAGCCTCTCGAGCTACGCGCGCCAGTTCCTAGGGCAGATGGACAAGCCCGATCTGGACTCCATCGACGGTCTCTCGCCAGCGGTCTCCATCGACCAGAAGACCACGTCCAGAAACCCGCGCTCCACGGTGGGTACCGTGACGGAGATCTACGACTACCTGCGCCTTCTCTACGCGCGCGTCGGCGTGCCGCACTGCCCCGAGTGCGGGCGCGTCATCGAGCGCCAGACCACCGATCAGGTGGCCGACAAGGTTCTCGCCGCGGGTCAGGGCCGGCGCGCCCTCGTGCTCGCCCCCGTGGTTTTGGGGCGCAAGGGCGAGTACACCAAGCTCTTCGAAGAACTCAAGCACGAGGGATTCTCGCGCGTTCGCGTGGACGGCGAGGTGCGCGACCTCGACGAGGACATTAAGCTTGAGAAGAAGCTCAAGCACACGGTCGAGGTCGTCGTGGACCGCATCGTGATCCGCGAGAACTCCCTCGGCCGCATCGTCGAGGGAGTCGAGCAGGCCACCAAGCTCGCCCAGGGCAAGGTGGGGTTCTGGCTCCTGCCCGACCGCGACGACCCCGAGCGGATGCCCGGCGAGCTGCTCCAGTACTCGCTCGCGCTGGCCTGTCCCGTCCACGGCCACTCGATCGACGACCTCCAGCCGCGCGACTTCTCGTTCAACGCCCCCTACGGCGCCTGCCCGGACTGCGACGGCCTGGGCTTTCGCAAGGTCGTGGACGCCGAGGCCCTCATCGAGGATCCGACGCTCTCCGTGGCCGACGGCGTCTTTGGGAGCCTCTTCGGTCACTCCAACTACTATCCGCAGATCCTCTCGGCCGTCTGCGTCCATCTGGGGGTCTGCGACCAGACGCCGTGGAAGGACCTGCCCAAGAAGGCCCAGACCACCCTGCTCGACGGCCTGGGCGCCACCAAGATCCGCGTGGACTACGTCACGCGCGACGGGCGCAACACCCACTGGCTCACCACGTTCTCGGGCGTGCGCAAGATCCTCTTCGACAAGTACCAGGAGACCACGTCGGAGACCATGCGCACCCACCTGGAGAAGTACATCCGCGAGGTCCCGTGCTCGACCTGCCACGGGGCGCGCCTCAAGCCCGAGATCCTGGCCGTCACGGTGGCCAAGAAGAACATCTGGGAGGTCTGCGAGCTCTCGTGCCGCGACTGCCTGGCGTTCTTCGAGGCCCTCGAGCTCACCGACCGCCAGCGCTTCATCGCCGGCCCCGTGGTCAAGGAGATCGTTGCCCGGCTGCGGTTCATGGTCAACGTGGGCCTGGACTACCTCACCCTCTCGCGCGCCGCGGCCACGCTGTCCGGCGGCGAGGCCCAGCGCATCCGCCTGGCCACCCAGATTGGCGCCGGGCTCATGGGCGTGCTCTACATCCTGGACGAGCCCTCGATCGGCCTGCACCAGCGCGACAACAACCGCCTGATAGACACCTTGAAGCACCTGCGCGACCAGGGCAACACCGTCATCGTGGTCGAGCACGACGAGGACACCATCCGCGCGGCCGACTACGTGATCGACATGGGCCCGGGCGCCGGCGAGCTCGGCGGCAAGGTGGTCGCCGCGGGCACGCCCGCCCAGATCGCCGCCGCCCCGGACTCGCTCACGGGCGCCTACCTCACAGGCCGTCGCCAGATTGCGCTGCCTGCCAAAAGGCGTCGCCCCCGGCGCGGGTGCGTCAAGATCACGGGTGCCACGGCCAACAATCTCAAGGGCGTGACGGCCAAGGTCGAGCTGGGGACCCTCACGGTGGTCACGGGCGTCTCGGGCTCGGGCAAGAGCTCGCTCGTCACGGACACGCTGGCCCCGGCGCTCACCAACGCGGTGCAGCGATCCAAGCGTCTTGTGGGTCCGTACAAGAAGCTCGAGGGGGTCGACCTCATCGACAAGGTCATCGACATCGACCAGTCCCCGATCGGCCGCACGCCGCGCTCCAACCCGGCCACCTACATCGGCTTGTGGGACGATCTGCGGGCCCTGTTCGCCTCGCTTCCCGAGAGCCGCGCGCGCGGCTACTCGCCGGGGCGCTTCTCCTTCAACGTGGCCGGCGGGCGCTGCGAGGCGTGCAAGGGAGACGGCCAGATCAAGATCGAGATGAACTTCCTGCCGGACGTCTACGTCCCGTGCGAGGTCTGCCACGGCAAGCGTTACAACCGAGAGACGCTCGAGGTTCTCTACCACGGCAAGTCCATCTCGGACGTGCTCGACATGACGGTGCACGAGGCGCTGGCCTTCTTCACCAACATCCCGCGCATCAAGAACAAGCTGCAGACCCTCTACGACGTGGGCCTGGGCTACATCCACCTGGGCCAGCCGGCCACCACGCTGTCCGGCGGCGAGGCCCAGCGCGTGAAGCTCGCCAAGGAGCTTCACCGCCAACAGACGGGCAAGACCTTCTACATCCTGGACGAGCCCACGACGGGGCTGCACTTCGAGGACGTCCGCCAGCTCGTGGAAGTTCTTGAGAAGCTCGTGGAAGCGGGCAACACGGTCCTGGTGATCGAGCACAACCTCGACGTCATCAAGATGGCCGACCGCATCTTGGATATGGGCCCGGAGGGCGGCGACGGCGGCGGCACGGTGGTGGCCTACGGGACGCCCGAGCAGGTCGCCCAGGTGCCGCAGAGCTACACGGGCCAGTTTCTGGCGCAGATCCTCGAGCGCGACCGAGCACGGCAGGCGAGCTAGCCCCATGGCGCGCCGAGAGAAGCTTCAGAAGACCAACGCGATGCGCGAGCTCGAGGCCGCAGGGGTGGACTTCTCGTTCGAGACCTACGAGGTCGACGAGGGGGACGGCTCGAGCGAGCTCGGCCTGCACGTGGCCCAGGCACTCGGCGAGGACCCCGCGTCCTCGTTTAAGACGCTCGTCTGCGTGGCGCCGGAAAAGGGCTACGTGGTCTGCTGCATCCCGGTGGCCGACGAGCTCGACCTCAAGAAGGCTGCGGTGGCGGCGGGCGAGAAGTCCCTCTCGCTCATGCACGTGCGCGACCTCGAGCCCACGACCGGCTACGTGCGCGGAGGCTGCTCGCCGGTGGGCATGAGGAAGCGCTTTCCCACGCTTATAGACGAGACGGCCCAGCTCTTCGACTTGATTCACGTCTCGGGCGGCCGACGAGGGCTCTCGCTCGCGCTCGATCCCTCCGACCTCGCCGCCTTCTGTGGCGCCTCCTTCGCCGACCTCGTGCGCGACGCGCGCTGAGAGAACGGGGCGTCCGGGCTTGCGGCGCGCTCGCCTGTGTAGGAAAGGCGGGGAATACGCGACCTCGCGCGCCGTCCGTCCCCTCGGTGACAAAATTACAGTCTCTGTGCCGTGAGTGAGAGGAAAACCACGAGGTGAGCTACCAGCCCAAGCACATGCGCGGCAAGGCCGGCGCTGCCGATGCGATCAGTGGCGTTGCCCTAGCCGAGCACGAGACGAGCGAGCCTTGCGAGGCTGCCCCCGACGAGCGTCAGGCCCGGGTGGGCCGTAGCGCTGCGCTCATGAGCATCCTGGTGGTCGTGAGCCGGCTCACCGGCTTCTTCAGGACCTGGGGCCAGGCCTACGCCATTGGCGTCACGGTCATGGCGAGCTGCTACTCCATTGCTAACAATTTGCCCAACCAGCTCTATGAGCTCGTCGCGGCCGGCATGCTCACCACGGCCTTCCTGCCAGTTTATATGTCCATAAGGAAGCGTGCGGGCACTAAGGGGGCAAGCGCCTACACCTCAAACCTGGTTTCGATCGTGCTTGTGCTCATGGGCGCGGTGACGGTCCTGGGCTTTGTGTTCGCGGCTCAGGTGGTCTACACGCAGTCGTTCACAGCCACCTCCGACTTCGACTTCGACCTCACGGTCTACTTCTTCCGCTTCTTCGTGATTGAGGTCGTGCTCTACGCTCTCTCCTCGATTTTCTCGGGCGTGCTCAATGCCGAGCGCGATTACTTCTGGGGGCAGGCCGCCCCGATCTTCAATAACTTCGTGACCACGGCCTCCTTCTTTGCCTATGCTTTCCTGGCGCCCTCGAGCCCTGAGCTCGCCCTCGTCATCCTGGCCCTGGGCAATCCGCTTGGCGTGGCCATCCAGGTCCTCCTGCAGATCAGGCCCATGCGTCGGCATGGGATTCGCCTTCGCTTCCATATCGACCTGCACGACCCCTTGCTCAAGGAGACCCTCAGGATCGGCATCCCCTCCGTCGCAGTCGTGGTCGCCTCCTTCGTGACCACCTCGGTCCAGTCCACGGCATCTCTTTCGGTCGTGGCCACTGGCGCCTCGATTACCTACTACGCGCGCCTGTGGTACACGTTGCCGTACTCGATTCTCACGGTGCCCATCACCACGGCCATGTTCACCGAGCTCTCGGACAGCTGGGCGCGCGAGGACCTCTCGGCGTTCAGGCGCGGCGTCTCCTCGGGCGTGAGCCAGATTCTCTTCTTCATGATTCCGTTCATGCTGTACCTTGCGGTTTTCTCAACACCGTTGATCTCTATTCTGGCAGCGGGCAAGTTCACCTCCGAGGCTCTCGCCATGACTGCTTCCTACCTCGCCGTCTATGCGCTTTCACTGCCGTTCTATGCCGTCTACATGTATCTGCAGAAGGTTGCCTCCTCGATGCGTCGGATGGCCCTGTGCGCCTGGGCCAATGTCATCGCCGCCGTGGTGCAGGTGGCGGCCCTGCTGACGCTCACCACGACCTTTGGCCTCGACTTCGTGGCCTTCTCGTCGACATTGTTCTTCCTGACTCTCGACGTGGTCATGTTCGTGAGCCTCCATGCGTATCTAGGTGGCCTTGGGCTTGGTTCCATGCTCGCCTCTGCCGCCAAGACCACGGTGCTGGGTGTCGCGGGTGCGCTCGTGGGCGCAGCGGCGCTCTTCGCTCTCAACAGGTTCGTAGGTGACTGCACGGGCCTCACCGTTCGCTCGATTCTCTACTGCGGCCTGGCGGGGGTCCCGGCGGCGGTCGTGACCTACGGAGGGGCCCTTCTGCTCAAGATGCCCGAGGTGTCCCTCATTCGCAGCCTGGGGCGCAGGGTCATCCGTCGCTAGCGCGTGGTTTGGGACATGTGCGTTGGCATGCGCGTCGCCTGATGCCCGAAATGATCGAGGGGCGTCCCACGGTGCTCACGAATTCGAGGCTATGGCACGTATCGATTGGTTTTGCTCACGAATCCAGGGGTAGGGCGCCTGGTACGGGGGCCAAATGTGCCACTGCCCCGGATTCGTGAGCGTGCTCTATCCCGCCGTCGCCCCTCTCGTCGCCGCTTCTCCCGCTGCCGCCCCTATGAGTAGATGACCACCTCCCCGAAGCTGTTGACGACGAGTGGCGCTTCCGATGCCCCCTCAGCTCTCATGCGCCCATAGGAGTCGAGCCGCTCCAGAAGAGCGTCCTCGAGCATGCCCCCCTCGAGGGGTGAGTCCACCTGTCGCTCGCAGAAGAGCTTCTCGAAGCGAGACTCGGCCTCGGCGGCGCGGTCGTAGCAGCCTGTATCGTCCGCGCCGACCTCCGACCCCTCCGCGCGCTCGGAAGAGCAATTCGTCTCGGAGAGGGCCCGCATCGTCACGAGGCGGCGCATTGCCTCGGCGAACGCGGGGTCGTCGGCCTGGTCCTCGCGCATCGTGATGACGAGCGTCTGGGCGGGGTAGTCCTGCTCCCTCCTCTCGAACTCGGCGTACTCGAGCGCCATGCGTGCCTGCGGCCAGTACAGTGCCATGTCGTGCTCCCTTCCTGGGGGTAGGTGAGGGCCGAGCATAGCAGGAGAATCTCGACGTCCCCCTTACCGCGCCCTGACCACTCACTTACGGGGCAGCTTGAGCCCTATGATTCGAACTCTGATTTTGTGAGGACTTCGGCGAGCGGTCGCCCAGTGGCGTCGGACGGCTCTGTCGCGCGGGCACTCACCGATCCGGCGTCTTTTGGGCGCGCACGTGCGCGCCTAAGAATCGGGGCCTGTGACACGTGAGGGGAGCTCCCGGGCTGCCCTAGGCCCCCGTTCCTGTGCAGGGCTTCCCTCGCGGCTGCCCCAGCGCTCGATTCGTAAGCGCTTCTCGTTCCCGGTCCGCCGGGCACTGCCCCGTCCGGCTCCCCTGTGGCCCTGCCCTCCGGGAATCGCCGCGAGCGCCCCGCGCTACGCGAGCGTGACCGTCTCCCAGTCTCCGTCGGCGTGCGGGACCTCAACGCGGCGATAGCCGCAGCGCACGGCATGGGCGTAGGCCTCGCGGATGCCCCAACAGACGTCGATTGCGCGATGGGCGTCGGAGCCCACGGTGAGGGGCACGCCGGCGGCGGCAAAGCGCTCGAGAAGGTCGCGCGTGGGGTAGTAGTCGGCCACGCTCTTGCGCAGGCCCGCCGTGGAGAGTTCCACGCGCCGGCCCGTGTCGCGCGCGCACGAGACCATCTGATCCCAGAGCGGCGCCAGGTCGATTGTGGGCGCGAGGCCCTCACGCGCGAAGCGCATGGCGAGGTCGGGATGGGCCATGCTGTCAAAGGCGAGGTGGCTCCCGCAGGCCGCGCACCACGTGTCCACGTAGCGCCGCCAGACCTCGTCGGGCCCTAGGGCGCGCCAGACGTGGAGGTCGGCCGCATAGTCGATCCAGCCGGTGTCGTCGCCGGGGCGCGCGGGGTCGCCGATCCAATGGACGCTTCCTAAGCGCACGACGGCTCCCATGCTCCAGCGCTCGACGAGGGGCTCACAGCCGACGTACCAGTCGCACTCGAAGCCGTAGACGAGCTCCGGGCCAGCGTCGAGCTGTTCGACGAGCATGCGGGCCTCCTCGAACGCGGCCCGGTGCGCGGCCAGGTCCTCCTCGACCACCTGTGCCTCGCCGGTGGGGTCCATGCTCGCCGGCAGCGTGAGGTGGTCGGTCGAGACGAGCACCGCGCAGCCGTCAGCTGCGGCTGCGCGGACGTTCTCCTCGAAGGCGGACGTCCCGTCCGAGAAGCGGGTGTGCGTGTGGCAGTCGACGATTGGGGTCATGGCTCTCCTCACGTGCGGGTCTCATCCGGCCGGGTGTCCGGCCGACGCGTGGTGCCCTTCTCGGCAGCTCGTCCGCCTGGGCTCCCGTTGCACTGTAGTGTAGTAAAGTACTAGACCTCGGGCAAGGAGAGTCGCATGACTCACGGCAACGTCCAGCACGTGCGTCGTGTCCTCGTGGACTGCCGCCGCTGACTCTCTCCCACCGTCAAACGCTATAGTAAGCACGCAGGAGCCGCCGCGCGGGCGACCCCGCGATTCGTCATGAAAGAGGTTCCCACGAGTATGGCTACGAGGCCAAGCAGTGTCACCCCCGAGCAGCTTCCCCAGCTGCTCCAGCCCGTCATCCTAGGAGCGGACTACTCCGCCTACGCTTACGTGCGCGCCTTCTGGGAGGCCTACGAGGTCCGCTCCCTCATCTATGCGAGCTTCGACGTCAAGTCCATCTCACGTACTCGCTTCGCCAAGTACCGCGTGGTCGACGGCATCGACCGCGAGGAGGTCCTCCTCTCCACGCTTGAGGCCCTGGGCGAGGAGCTCTGCGCCTCTGGGCGTGTCGGCTTCCTCGTGACCTGCGGTGACTTCTACGCCCGTATCGTCTCGCAGCACAAGTCCGAGCTCGAGCGCTGGTTCTACACGCCCGTCGTAGACTTCGACGTTCTCGACTTCGTTACCCAGAAGGAGAACTTCTACCGCGTCTGCGATCAGATCGGCATGCCCTATCCCAAGACGCGCTACCTGGACTGCGCGGACTCCGACGCCCAGGTTGACGACAAGGGGTTTCGCTATCCGCTTGTGGCCAAGCCCTCTAACTCGGCGGCCTACCACTACGCGGAGTTCGACGGCAAGAAGAAAGTCTTCATCGTCCAGACACCCGAGGAGCTGCGGCGCATCTACGCCGCCCTCAAGGCCTCGTGCTACAACGAGAGTCTCATCGTTCAGGAGTTCGTTCCCGGCGGCGACTCTCACATGTACGCCGTCTACGCCTACGCGAACGAAGACTCCGACCCCGTGTTCATGATCTGCGGTCACGTGGGGCTGGAGGACCATCACCCCGAGGCGATCGGCAATGCCGTGGCCATTGCCCCCGAGCGAAACGACGAGGTCTACGCCGCCGTGGCGCGCTTCATGAAGAAGGTCGGCTATCACGGCATGGGCTGTTTCGACGCCAAGTACGATGAGCGCGACGGGAGCTTCCGCTTCCTGGAGATGAACACGAGGCCTGGCCGGAGCTCCTGGCTCGTGCTGCTCGCGGGCATCAACTACGCGCGCATGCAGGTGGAGGAGACCGTGCTCGGGAGCCGGCTCACGCTCGCAACGCCCTCTGACGACTGGGTCTACGTCGCGGTCCCGCGCCGCGTCATCGCCCGCTGCATGCCCGCTGGCGCGCTCAAAGAGCGCTTCCTTGCCGCCTACGTCAGCGGATCGGCTCGCTTCGCCCTGGGCTGGAACGCCGACTCCATCTCCCAGCGTTTCTGGGCGCACGTGAACTACCTGCATCAGGTTTCCAAGTTCAAGCGCTACCTCCCCGAGGGCGATCGCCCATGAGCGAGGGGCGGCCACAGGGCAGCACGGCTCAGGGCGGGACTCCCTCCCTCGCCGACCAGGTGGCCCTCGTCCCCACTGAGCCTGGCTGCTACCTTTGGAAGGACGCGCATGACGAGGTCGTCTACGTGGGCAAGGCCAAGAACCTGCGCTCCCGCATGCGCCAATACGTGACCCTGCAGGACGACCGCGAGAAGATCCCGCTCATGATGCAGGTGATCAAGTCCTTTGACTACGTGGTCGTAGGCTCCGAGCACGAGGCGCTCGTCTTGGAGCGCAACCTCATCGCGCAGTACCATCCCTACTTCAATGTGGACTTCAAGGACGACAAGAGCTACCCCTACATCGCCATCACGGAGTCCGACGTCTTTCCGGCCATCAAGTACACGCGCGAGCGGCACAAGAAGGGCACACGCTACTTCGGGCCCTACACCGACGCCAAGGCCGCGCGCGAGACCATCGACACCCTGCGCAAGGTCGTGCCCATCTGCATCTCCACCTGCGCGGAGTGGAAGCGCGCGCGCCGCATACTCGAGAGAGATCCCAGTCAGGCTGCCGTTGCCAACATGGTGCTCGCCGAGCGCTGCCGCCCCTGCTTCGACTACCACGTGGGGCGCGGTCCCGGCGTCTGCGCGGGCATGATCGACACGGTCGAGTACGCGAGTCACGTCCGGCAGGTCGAGCGGTTCCTCCGAGGCCAGCGCTCCGACATCGTGGGCGAGCTCACCGACCAGATGCGCGACGCTGCCTCTGACCTCGACTTCGAGCGCGCGGGGCGGCTCAAGGCGCGTCTTGACAGCCTTTCCGCGCTCGACGACCGTCAGGAGGTCATGTTCTCCTCGGACGTGAGCCTGGACCTCGTGGGCTTCTATCGCGAGGAGACCATCAGCGCAGCCTGCGTCTTCGTGGTGCGCGAGGGACGCACGGTGCGCTCCGTCGAGTTCATTGTCGACAAGGGCCTCGACGTCTCTGCCGAGGAGCTCGCGGGCGGCTTCGTCAAGCGCTACTATGACGAGACGGCCGACGTCCCGGCCGAGGTGGACCTGGACGTCGAGCTCGCCGACGCCGACGTCATCGCCGGCTGGCTTGCCGAGAAGCGTGGCCGCAACGTGCGCCTGCGCCGTCCCCAGCGCGGCGAGAAGCGTCACCTGCTCGACATGGCCGCTACCAACGCCCATCACGCCCTCATGCGCTACATGGTGCGCACGGGCTACGCGGACGAGCGCACCAACAAGGCCCTGCTCCAGCTCGAGAGCGCGCTGGCCTTGGACGCTCCTCCGATGCGCATCGAGTGCTTCGACGTCTCGACTCTGCACGGTCACTTCACGGTGGCCTCGATGGTCGTCTTCACCAATGGGAGGCCGGACAAGTCACAGTACCGTCGCTTCAAGATTCGCACCGAGCTTGACGAGGCCAATGACTTCGTCTCCATGTCCGAGGTGCTGGGTCGGCGCTACGCCCCGGAGCGCATGGCCGACGAGCGCTTTGGCTCCAGGCCGGACCTGCTCGTGGTGGACGGCGGCAAGCCCCAGCTCACGGCCGCGATGGAGCAGCTCGACGCCCTGGGGCTCGACATCCCCGTCTGCGGCCTGGCCAAGTCCGACGAGGAGGTCTTCGTACCCTGGGACGAGACCCCGGTCGTGCTGCCGTCGGGCTCGCCCTCGCTCTACCTCATCAAGCAGGTTCGCGACGAGTCTCACCGCTTCGCGATTACCTTCCACCGCGAGCTGCGCGACAAGGCTATGACGGTCTCGGTGCTCGACGAGGTGGAGGGCGTGGGACCCAAGCGCAAGCGTGCCCTCATGCGGCGCTTTGGCTCGCTCAAGCGCCTGCGTGCCGCGAGCGAGGATCAAATAGCGGCTACTCCCGGCATCCCCGCAGAGGTGGCGCGTGCCGTCTGGCAGACCTTGCGTGCCGGTGAGGAGGAGACAGGGGAGGTCAGCGCTTCTGGGGCCGTTGGCGACGCGTAGGCACGCTGGCACGCTGGCCGCCCAGGCACGCAGGCGCTCGCGATTCCGGGACCATGGCAGGTTTCGGCCGTCGTGTCCGTGCCCTGCCCCCGAGTTTCTGAGCTTTTGTTACCAAAACGTGCCACAGCCCCGTGCTCGTGAGCGCCGACCCCCCCGGCGCGCCGCCGAGCCTGCCGCTGCGCACGGATCGACGCCTGCCGAGGGCCGTTCCGTGCGCGGGGGCAGTCTCGTGCGGGCGGGGAGGGAGGGTGCCGAGCGTCGCCCGCCCTCGTCCCACGCCTCTTTCCGTAATATAGATACCGTCTACGGATTGTTCGCCTATCCGTTTGGGAAAAGGCATGCCATTTTGGGAAAATATTCCAAACCTAATTTTAGATACAGACGGGAGTGCGCAATGAGCTCGGTTATTCGCCAGATAGAGGAGACCTACGATTCCATGACGCCATCGTCTAGAAAGGTCGCGGACTATCTGCTCGCCAATAGCACGGAGGCTCAGTATCTCTCGATCTCAGACCTTGCGGACGTCTGCGGCGTCGGAAAGGCGACCGTCTCGCGCTTCTGCAGCTATCTTGGATATGAGGGCTACGGTAGCCTCAAGCTTGCGCTTGCCCGACTCAGTGCCGTTGCAAGTTATGATTCGATTCGATTCTCCGAAGATGGAGAGCCTTCGAGAGACACCCTGATGAAGTCGGGTCACGAGATTCTCGAGGTCAACCGCATGGCGATGGAGGATACGCTCTCTGGCCTCGACTGGAACGCGCTTGAGCGCTCCGCTCGTCTTTTGCACAGGGCCAAGGACGTCTATTGTTTGGGACACGGCGGGTGCCATATGGTCGCCGAGGATGCTTGGAGC
>CAYSIC010000003.1:0-35034 GCA_964430985.1 uncultured Atopobium sp. | reverse complement strand
CATTACGATATCCCCGAAGTTTCGTTGCGTTGAGGACAGTCACTGTCAGATTATGGCCGCAAGCTTGATGGATGAGAGCTCGGTCGTCTTGTTCGTGACCTATCTCGGCGTCACGCGCGACTCCCTTGACGTGCTTCGGCTTGCGCGCGCTCGCGGCGCCAAGGTCATTCTCGTCACGCATTATTCCAACTCACCTGCAGCCGAGTATGCGAATGAGATTCTCTTCTGCGGAGGTCGCGAGACGCCTCTTGAGGGCGGTAGCATCTCGTCCAAGATCTCCATGCTTTTCCTGATTAGCCTTCTGTCCTCTAGCTATGTTCGCCTCGCGCCAGATGAGACTGCGAGAAACGCCGACCTCACGGCAGACGCGCTTACCGTGAGAATGATGTAGCGCTCATCGCTGTCGTGCCATATCGAACAGGATAGGGGGAAGAGCATGCATCTCACGCAAAGCGGGTACAGCGACGTTCTCATTCTCGGCGGCGGGCTCGCTGGCATCTCGGCGGCTGTTGCGGCGGCAGAGGACGGTGCGAGCGTTGCCGTCGCATGCGAAGGCCCCCTCTTCTCGGGATCGAGCTTCTCTTCGGGCACGTGGGGACTCGGGCTCGTGGGGCCCGCAGGCAAGAGTGACGAGGACGATCTCGCTCGGACGATCCTGCGCGTGGGCTGTGGCATGGCGGACCCCACGCTCGTGAATGAGCTCGTGCGGGGCGTCGCCCCTGCAGTCAGGCGTTTGGAGGGCGAGGGGGTTCACCTTCGTCATGCGAACCGTGCCGACGAGCCGGAGTACATACCCTGTTTCGATCATAAGCACCGCGCCTGGTATGGCTTGGAAGCTCCGAGCGCCCGGGAGGCATTCGGTCGTAGATTCGAGGACCTCGGGATTCGCGTGCTTCCGGAGTATGCTGCCATTCGATTGACCTCCCGTGATGGGCGGGTGTCAGGTGCCGTGCTCTTTCATGGCGGCGAGCTTCACTATCTTTCCGCGCGCGCCGTCGTGATCGCGACGGGAGGCTATGGCGGGCTCTTTCGATATCATCTGTGTGCCCCTGACGTGGCAGGCGTGGGGCAAGGTCTGGCACTTGAGGCGGGCTGCTCCCTGGTGAACATGGAGTTCCTGCAGATGATGCCTGGGTATGTGCGCCCGGCATTCCAGACTGTCTTCAATGAGAAAACCTTTCGCTGGGCGCGCCTCGAGCGTTCCGACGGCTCCTCGCTCCTTGAGGGCGATGTGAAAAGGCTGCTTGAGCTGCGCTCTGGGCATGGCCCTTTCACGTGTCGTTTAGATTCTCGTAGCGTTGACATTGCGCTCTATCGCTCCTTTGTCAACGATGAACGCGGGGTCTTGGTCAGCTACGATCCGTCTCTTCGTGCCCGTCAGCCTGAGTTCGTGCGCACGTACTTTGATTGGCTGCGGAGCGCCAAGGGGCTTCGCATGGAGGATTCGGCCCATATCGGGATTTTTGCCCATGCAGCCAACGGCGGCATATGCATCGCGCCAGATGGTTGGACGGGAGTGGACGGGCTCTTCGCCGCCGGAGAGGTGACGGGGGGCATGCATGGGGCGGATCGTCTCGGGGGTCTCTCATCGGCGAACTGTCTCGTTTTTGGGGAATGTGCGGGTCACGCCGCTGGGGACTCGTGCAGTGATGCTCCTGAGCCGCCGCACTCCTACGAGCTTGACGCATGCGTCTCCTCAGTGCCTCACGGAGCCCTTGGGCGCGTCCAGGAGATGATGTTTCGGCATGCCATGGTCGTGCGAGACGGTGCCGGCCTCGAGATCGCCCTCGCAGAGATCGAGAGGCTGTGGGAGGCACTCATTGCGCGCGGGAATCGCCCGGCTGTCACGGAAGCGCGAGACATCGCGGAGGCCCTGCGTCTCCGCGCTCAGCTCATCTGTGCCGCAGCTGTGCTCCAAGCGGCTCTCGCACGTCAGGAGAGCCGAGGATCTCACTATCGCTTCGACTACCCCGGACCTTGTGAGGACGAGGCGGTACGCAGGGTCATGGGCATCGAAGACTTTGCTTGGATGCGACAATGACCGCTGCGGCGACGTGCGCCCTCCTCGCTTTTCAGGAGAGACGCCGTACGTTTCTAAACGGGAAAACGTTCCATATTATGAGATAGACAATTTCAGACACGCCATCTGACAGAGGGGTTGGACAGGGTTCACGAGCCTGATTCACGGTAAAAAAATCTCCGTGAACGCACGTAAACTCAAAATTTTCTCTACTAAGCGGGCAAAAGCTACCTTTTACCGGTTTGAGAAAGAATCTGGAATTTATTCCCATATGCATAAAGCTACAGTAAGAGAAAAGGGTGGCCGTCCGCCTGAGAGACGGCTGCAGGAGATGGGAAGGACATCATGAACAATCACGCAAACAGCTCACTCACACGTCGCACATTCCTCGGCGGGGCCGCCTCCGCAGCCATTCTTGGCCTTGCGGCCTGCGGGGGGAATGCCGATTCGGGCGATGCGGGTAACACGACGCCGGGCTCGCTCACCGAGGGCGGAGGCACCATTTCTGCCGGCACCGCTTACTCCACTCAGAACTATGACCCTTCTAGCACATCCTCGGCGCTTGCCCTCGGAACCAACTGGCATGTCGTTGAGGGTCTCTACGGCATCGACTATCACGACTACAGCACCTTCCCCGAGCTTGCGACTGGCGATCCCACCCAAATTGACGAGACGACATTCGAAATCACGCTGCGCGACGGGGCGACGTTCTCCGACGGCACCTCGGTTACGGCCGATGACGTCGTCGAGTCCTTTGGCAGGGCCACCGCCGAGGGCAATATCTATGCCTCTATGCTTACCCCGATAGCCAGCGTGGAGGCCAAGGACGAGACGACCGTCACCGTCAAGACGACCGTCCCCAGCTTCTCGCTGCTCAAGGACCGTCTCGCCATCGTGCGCGTTGTCCCCGCATCCTCTACGGCAGACGATATGACCGCCAAGCCGATTGGCTCGGGCCCCTGGATGTACGATTCCATCTCCGATGCCACCGTCGAGCTTGTTCCCAATCCCCACTACAACGGGAGCCTTCCCGCCTCGGATGAGAAGATTCACTATGACGTTCTCAAGGACGCGACTGCGCGTCTGACCGCCCAGCAGGAAGGCACCACGCAGGTCATGGAGATGGTCACGGCCGACGCCGTGGAGAGCCTTGAATCCGCGGGCTGTCAAATAGACAACGTTCAGGGATTCGGCACCCGCTTCATCATGTTCGATGTTGCCAAGGCGCCTTGGGACAACGTCAAGGTCCGTCAGGCCGTCATGTATGCCCTCGACTATGACAAGATGATCCAGAACGCCTTCGCCGGCCTCGCTTCCGCTCCGACGTGCTACCTGCCCAGCACCTTTACCAACTATCACAAGGCCTCGACGGTCTATGTTCATGACGTCGACAAGGCTCAGGAGCTCATCTCCGAGTCGGGCATCACGCCCGGGGACGTCGAGCTGCGTATCACCGATAACGAGCAGGTCATCGCTATGGCGACGCAGGTCAAGGAGGATCTCGACGCGCTCGGCTTCAACGTCACGATCAAGCAGGACACCTCCCCGGCCACCTATGCATCCATTGACAAGGGGGATAACGAGTATGACCTCCTGCTCGCTCCGGGCGACCCCTCTTGCTTCGGTGCCGACCCCGACCTCCTTATGAACTGGTGGTACGGCTCGGGTGTCTGGATGAAGACCCGTTGCCCGTGGATCGAGACGGACGAGTGGAAGAGTCTCAAGGAGCTCATGGACCGTGCCCTCGGCGAGTCTGGTGCCACGCAGCAGGCCACGTGGAACGAGTGCTTCGACATTCTCGCCGAGAACGTGCCCCTCTATCCGGTTCTGCAGGTTCAGACGGTGACGGCCTCCTGGGCCGACGCTTCCGTCGCGCCCGGTGGAGTTGCAATCAAGGACTTCGAGGGCATCGGCACCACAGGCCTCTACTTCCTGGGCGCCACTTCCACTCAGGCATAGGCAAGAGGTCGGATGGTCATGCCCAGGGGGACCCGAGCGACCCTCGCCGCTCGGGCCCCGCTTTTCTTCGCTAGCCTGAAAAGAGAGGGGAAATAAAGTGAACAACCTGCTTCGACTCATCGGACGGCGGCTCATTGCGCTCCCGATCATGGCGCTGGGTGTCACGTTTCTCGTGTTCTTTCTCATGTCCTTCTCCAAGGTCGACCCCGCCTACAACGCCCTCGGGGAGAGCGCGACGCCCGAGTCGGTTGCCCAGTATCACGAGGAGCACGGCCTCGATGACCCATGGCCGGTTCGCTATGTTCGCTATCTGGGGGGTCTCGTCCATGGTGAGTTGGGCACGTATGGTGCCGCACAGTACTCCGTGGGAGAGCGCATCTCTAGGGCTCTGCCCGTTACCATGCAGCTGACCTTTATCGGCCTCATCATCGGTGCCCTTGTCTCGTTTTTGCTGGGCGTTGTCGCGGCGCTCTATCGCGATCGCTGGCCCGACCAGGTTATTCGCGTTATTTCCATCGCCGGTCTCGCTACGCCGTCATTTTGGCTGGCCGTTCTTCTGATCTTGCTTCTCTCCTCGTATCTGCACCTGCTTCCCGCCTCAGGAGCGCTGCCCGACTTCTTTTCGGATCCCGGTGGCTATCTCGCGCGCATGATCATGCCCGCCATCGCCCTGGCCTTCCCTCTTACGGGTCAGATGACGCGAATCGTGCGCACGGCTATGGTGGAGGAGCTCGACAAGGACTACGTGCGTACCGCGCGCGGTGCCGGCCTTCCCGAAAGGGTCGTCGTGGGCCGCAACGTCTTGCGCAATGCGCTCATAACCCCCGTTACGACGCTCGGCCTCAAGATCGGCTACCTCATGGGAGGGGCCGTGGTCATCGAGGTCATATTCAACCTGCCGGGCATGGGCACGGCCATCCTCGAAGGCATCCAGGGCAACGAGACGATGCTTGTCCAGGGCGTCGTCATCGTGGTCGCGCTGTCCTTTATCGTCATAAACATCGTGGTTGACATGCTCTATCTCCTGATTAACCCACGCATTAGGACGGTGTAGGATCATGGTGAAAATAAAGGAGAAGCAGACCAGCAAGCTCGAGGAGGCTGCGGCCAAGGGCCTCAAGTTCGGGGGCATCAAGAAGATGAGCCTTCCCTCGAAGATTTCTCTTCTCATTCTCGTTCTCGTTGCTCTCGCGGCGATTCTGGCACCCCTTCTCGCGCCCTATAGTCCGACTGAGATCTTCCTGGCACGCCAGGCTCCCGGTAGCGAATTTCTCTTTGGCACGGACGACAAGGGCCGCGACATCCTGTCGCGTATGCTCTATGGAGGCCGGTACTCGCTCATCATCGGCTTTGGCGCCACGTTTATGGCGCTCGTATGCGGATCGATTATCGGCTCCGTCGCGGCAGTCTCGGGCAAGGTGGTCTCCGAAGTCATCATGCGCGTGCTTGACATCATCATGTCGATCCCTGGGATTGCGCTCGCGGCCGTCTTCGTTTCTATTTTGGGAAACTCCGTTCCCTCGATTATCTTTGCCATCGGATTTATGTACATGCCGCAGATTGCACGCATCGTGCGCGCGAACATCGTCTCGGAGTACGGCGAGGATTACGTGCGTGCGGTAATCGTCTCCGGCGCCCGCGCGCCCTGGATCCTCACTCGCCACGTGCTGCGCAACTGCATCGCTCCCATCATGGTGTTCACCGTCACGCTCGTCGCTGACGCCATCATCTTCGAGGCTTCGCTCACCTTCATCGGCGCCGGCATCACCGAGCCGACTGCCACGTGGGGCAACATCCTGTCCAATGCTCGCGCGGGGGTCCTGGCTGGTCGCTGGTGGCAGGCCGTCTTCCCGGGCCTTGCCATTATGATCACCTGTCTCGCGCTCAACATCCTGTCCGAGGGTCTGACCGATGCCATGGCTGCTGCTCCTGGCGCCCCCGTCGACGTCGAGGGCTCCGGGTCCCGTCGGGCAGACGACATCCTGGTCTCTGATCCTGTGCGTGCGTATCGCGAGCAGGCTCCCTCCCTCGAGCGCAGGCTGTCCGCGCTTCGCTCGGTGGAGCTCTCTCGCGTCGATCGTCATACGCCTGACTACTCCGTGGAGCCCATCCTGTCCGTACGAGATCTGTCGATTGGCTTTGAGAGTCATGGAGACGTGCGCGTCGTCGATGGCATCTCCTTTGACGTACGCCCGGGGCAGTGCATGGCGCTTGTCGGCGAGTCCGGCTGTGGAAAATCCATCACCGCAAAGGTCATCATGGGCCTCACCGACCCGAAGGAGACCGTGACCGGGGAGGTGCTCTACAAGGGCAAGAATCTGGTTGGGCTGGGAAGAGACGAGCACCGACGACTCCTCGGCCATGAGCTCTCCATGGTCTACCAGGATGCCCTCTCCTCCCTCAACCCCTCCATGCTCATCTCCACGCAGATGAAACAGCTTACGAGCCGAGGGGGAACCCGCACGGCGGAGGAACTTCTCGAGCTCGTAGGGCTCGATCCCAGGCGCACGCTTGAAAGCTATCCCCACGAGCTGTCTGGTGGCCAGCGTCAGCGCGTCCTTATCGCCATGGCGCTTACGCGCGACCCGTCGCTCGTAATCTGCGACGAGCCTACCACTGCCCTCGATGTGACCGTCCAGAAGCAGGTCATCAAGCTTCTTAACGAGTTGCAGGCCAAGCTGGGCTTTGCCATGATTTTTGTCTCCCATGACCTGGCCCTTGTCGCCGAGGTGGCCTCCGAGATTACCGTCATGTACGCGGGTCAGCTCGTAGAGCAGGCCCCCACCTCTGACCTGCTCATCAATCCGATTCATGAGTACACGCGGGGGCTGCTCGGCTCCGTCCTCTCGATTGAGGAGGGGGCCAAGGACGGCACCCGCCTGCATCAGGTCCCAGGGACGGTGCCGTCGCCCGAGGACTTTCCTGCAGGTGATCGCTTCTCGCCCCGTTCAAGCCACCCTGCGCTCGGCAATGACGTGCATCCGCTCATCAAGGAGCTCCCGGGGGCGTCTCACCACAGATTCTCCGAGCTTCCCGATGACTACCTCAAGGAGCATGGTCTCGTGCCATACCTCACGGCACATGCGACGACTACCGATTCGGAGGTGAGGTAAATGGGAGAGAGCAAGACTCCCGTCCAGGAGCCCATCATTCATCTCGAGGACATCTCGGTGACCTTCAAGACGCGCACGGGATCGTTTCTCCATCCCAACATGGTGAAGGCGGTTCAAAACGTCACCATTTCCCTCCTGCCCGGAGAGACGATCGGTATCGTCGGCGAGTCCGGCTGCGGCAAATCCACTACGGCCAACGTCATGTGTGGATTACAGACGCCAACGTCCGGGCGAGTCCTCTTTAAGGGGAAGGACGTCACCAGGCGCACACCCGAGTTGCGGATGCAAATCGGGCGTGTGGTCTCCGTGGTCTTCCAGGATCCAGCTACTGCCTTGAATCCGCGCATGACGGTCAAAGACCAGCTTCTCGACCCGCTGCTCGTTCACAAGGTGAGCAACCCAAAAGAGCAGGGGCAACGCATCAACGAGCTCGTGGCCCTCGTCGGCCTCCCCAAGAGCTCGCTTCGCGCCCTTCCTGGGCAGCTGTCCGGTGGCCAACGTCAGAGGGTCGCCATCGCGCGCGCCCTCTCCCTCGGGCCCTCGGCGATCATCGCCGACGAGCCCACGAGCGCCCTTGACGTCTCGGTGCGTGCGCAGATCCTCAACCTGCTCATGGACCTCAAGAAGGATCTTGGGCTCTCCATGGTCTTCATTAGCCATGACATACAGACAGTGCGCTACGTCTCTGATCGCATCGTCGTCATGAATCACGGCCAGATCATGGAGGAGGGTCCCGCTCGGCAGGTCTTCGAGAACCCTCAGGTCGCCTATACGAAGACGCTTCTCTCAGCCGCACCCTCACTTCTGCATCCAAAGGTCGGTGCCGATGCCTGAACGTCACGGAAACCCAAGTGCGGGGGGAGGTGAGCATGTCAGCCGACATCGATGGGTGCGAGGCATCTGAGCCCCATCGAGGCCAGACTGTCGTCCGAGTCAGGTGTCGTGGCTCGGCGCTCGCCAGAATCCTGAGGCGCTCTCGTGAGAAAGGTCCCGCGTCGACTCAGGCGGACGAGCTGTCCTGAATGCCCTCCCATGGGGCTCCTCGAGCTCTCTGGCTCGTATGACGGACAGGGTCTCTCAGGGCATGGCCCACAAAGACCTGACCGCTCCACCCCTTGCTCAGCTAGTGTCCTATAATCGCGCTGCCTACGAAAAGAGGCTCGTCACGTACTCTAAGCATGCTCATGGGCGCACCAATGGCTTCGGGGAATCTCCCCCTGGCCTTCATGCGATTTGATGAGTGACGCGAAGGGGCTCCTGTGGACGGTCCGTCCAAGGAGGTTCCTTACTACGGCTAAGATGAGGCGGCCCTCTGAGGTCGTCACGAGAAAGGAAGCAGCATGTCCGAGAAGTTCAGGCTCTCTGGCGTCGTCCCCCCCGTCGTCGTACCCGACACCAGTGACGGGGAGCTCGATGTGGCCTCGTTCGAGCGCTCCATCAACCGCATGATTGGAGCTGGAGTCAACGGGCTCTTCTTTCTGGGGTCCTCGGGGGAAGTGGTCTTCTCGACCGACGCGCGCCGCGATCAGATTGTGCGCGAGGCCGTACGTATCGTGGCGGGTCGCGTTCCCGTGCTCGTGGGCATTATCGACACCGAGACCGAGCGCGTCCTCGAGCACGGTCGACGCATACAGGAGATAGGCGGCGTCGATGCCCTTGTGGTAACCGCGCCCTTTTACGCGCTTGGGGGCATGGCGGAGGTCGAGGAGCACTTCCGCATCATCCATGACGAGCTCGATCTGCCAATCTTCGCCTATGACATTCCCGTCTGCGTGCACACCAAGCTACCTTGGAAGCTTCTCGCTCGACTCGGATCTGAGGGCGTGCTGGCGGGGGTCAAGGACTCCTCTGGCGACGATGTCTCGTTTCGCTACCTCGTTCAGGAGAACGAGAGCAACGGCCATCCCATGAGCATTCTCACCGGCCATGAGATCGTGGTGGACGGTGCCTATCTCTGGGGTGCGGACGGATCGGTGCCCGGTCTTGCAAACGTCGAGCCCGAGGGATACGTTCGCATGTGGAAGGCCTCTCAGGTTGGTGACTGGAAGACGGTCAAGTCTGAGCAGGATCGTCTGAACGACATATCCCACATCTTTGACGTCACGAGTGGCGTCCAGGGCTACGCAGCGGGCGTGGGCTCCTTCAAGACCGCCCTCAACCTCATGGGCATCTTTGACTCTCCGCGAATGCCTCGTCCGGTGAAGGCGCTTGAGGGCGCCAACGTCGAGGCAATTCGATCGGTTCTCGTACGCAATGGGCTGCTGTAGGAGGAAGCCATGAGTCAGACTATCGTTGCCGTCGATATCGGCGGTACCAAGATTGCCTGCGGCCTCGTGACCCTAGGAGATGGGGCCCCTCGAATCGAGAGTGTCGAGAAGGTCCCGACCGAGGCAGACAGGGGAGGGGCTCATGTCCTTTCCGTCGTCATCGAGCAGGTCGCGGCGGCTGTCAAACGCGCAGATGCCACTCCCGTTGGCGTTGGCATCTCGTCGGCCGGCGTGGTGAATCCTCGTACGGGAGACATCACCTTTGCGAACAGCCTCATGCCTGGATGGGGGGGCACGGCGCTTGCATCCGAGGTCGCCGCCGCATGCGGCCTTCCCTGCCGCGTGCTCAATGACGTCCACGCCCACGCTCTTGGCGAGGCGCGCTGGGGCGCGGGGCGAGAGGCCCAGAGCTGCCTGGTCGTCGCCGTGGGCACCGGTGTCGGCGGTGCCTTCGTCGAGAGGGGTCATGTCATGCTCGGCGCTCATGACGAGGCCGGCCACATTGGTCATGTCTGCTGCCCGGCCGCATCTGGCGTACCGTGCTCCTGTGGGGCCGAGGGACATCTCGAGCCCGTCGCAGCGGGCCCCGGGATCGTCTCCGAGTACGTGCGCCTGGGCGGGGCCGGGACCCTGCCGGATGGGAGACCGGTGGACGGAGCCGAGATTGACCGCCGCGCCGCTGCGGGTGACGAGGCCGCTCGTGCCGCAGAGGCCCGTGCGGGACACGCCCTGGGCGAGGTTCTCGGCAGCATGTGCAACATGCTCGATCCAGCCTGCGTGATCCTCTCGGGCTCCGTGGCTCAGTGCGGCCCGGACTGGTCGGGCGCCCTGCGCTCCTCATTCGCCGCTCAGGCCATGCCTCCCGTCTCCAAGACCCCTCTTGTGGGAGGCGACCTTGCCGGTGACGCCCCTCTCATCGGGGCCGCCGAGAACTTCGTCAGCTCCGCATACGTCCTGTAGCGGGGACCCCACCGTCATCAAAGGAGCGATCACATGCGCGTCAGCCCGCTCGTTCAGTCCCTCAGGGGGCGGCTCATAGTCAGCGTCCAGGCGTACCCGGGCGAGCCCCTGCGCCACCCCGAGACCATGGCCCAGATGGCTCGCGCCTGCGAGCTGGGGGGCGCCGCGGCGATCCGCTGCCAGGGCCTCTCCGACATCGCCGCCGTCAAGGGCCGCGTCGAGGTCCCCGTCATCGGCCTCTGGAAGGAGGGCCACGAGGGCGTCTACATCACGCCGACCCTGCGTCACGCCCTCGCGTGCGTGAGCGCCGGGGCCGACGTCGTGGCGCTCGACGCCACCGACCGGCCGCGCCCCGACGGCCGCTCCTTCGAGGAGACCGTCGCGGGCCTCCGCTCCGCGACCGACGCCCTCATCATGGCCGACTGCATGACCATCGAGGACATCCGCCGCGGCGTCGCCGCCGGCTGCGACCTGGTCTCCACGACGCTCTCGCACAACAAGGCCGCGATCGACACCACCTTGGGGGACGGCCCTGACCTGGCGATCCTGGGTGCGGCCGTGTCGGAGTTCCCCGACTTCCCGATCGTCTGCGAGGGGCACGTCCACACCCCGGCCGACGCCAGGACCGCTATCGACGCGGGCGCCTGGGCCGTCGTCGCGGGCACGGGCATCACGCACCCGACGAGCCTCACGAGCTGGTTCAGAGCGGCGATCGAGGGCTGACGGACCCGGGCGCCTACGGGCGCCCGGGGCCGCGTTCGCGCGACGCCCGCACGATGGGCACCCCCGCACCGAGCCTGCCGCTCCGCACGGAAAGTCTTCCAGAGGCGCCGCTTCCGTGCACAGAGGCAGGCTCGACGTGACGTGCTCTAGATTTCAAGCAAGTCCTCGACCTTACAGCCGAGCGTTTGGGCCAAGCGCCAGACGGAGAGGGCATGGGCACGGTTGATATCTTTCTGGCGCTGCTCATATTGCTGGATTGCGCGCAACGAAACGCCCGAGGACTCTGCGAGTGCCGCTTGGGTGAGCCCAGCCACTGAACGAAAGGTGCGCAGGCGTGTGGACACCGCCGTGCGCAGATAGATCTCCTCTAGGGCACGTGACGCCATGAGTGGGGTGACCGCCCGGTTTTGCGCGTATAAGCTCATTAAATCGTCAGAGGATAGATGTAGCGAAATGGCGCGAAAGCTTGCTCCTATCATCCACTGATGGAGGGCCAGGACCTCCCCGCACCATCGAGCCCGGTCGCGTACGTCTTTGGAAAGGCGTCGCTCCGAGGAGAGCATAGTCTCAAGCGACTCGATGTTGTTATCCTCACAGACCGCAAGTACGAGCTCGATACCCGAATCGCTTACCTGCGGATGAGCGTCGGGACCATCGAATGTCCGGGAAATGGCTGAGGTGCAGAAGAGGTCGTAGAAATGAGACATGCCTCCGGGAAGGTGCTTCTCGGCAAAGTCAAAGGCTTTTCCAAGGGCGTTCGTAGCCGTTTTTAGATAGCGCTCATCATAAGGGTGCAATTCTTCACCGCCGTATAAATATGAAGAAAATATGTATCAATACTCACTTCTTCTACCGTTCGCCGGACTACTTCTTCACGTTATAACAAGGAATATGCAGGTGAACTCTCGCTTCAATCTCACAAAAAAGACTATCTCTATAGAGATAGTAAGGCATTTTTTGTGCTGATTCAACCAAGTGGTCCCGAGGAGTCATTCATGGACATTGCTCATCGCCGTTCCACATCCCTCCATACCGCTTGCGGCAAAGCGGCCAGGGAAAATGGCGGATGGGTGCTAGATTGGGCGGCGTCGTTTAGGTGGGTCCTGCAGTCTGCTGGGCCCTGTCAGTAAAAAAGGAGGAGACATGGCCACTGTGCAAGTAGCCTTGATTCTCGCTGTGTTCGCTGCGGGCGTTGCGCTCATGATGACGAAGAAAATGCCCGCAATTCTCGCATTGCCCGTCATGGGCATTCTGATTGCGGCCATAGCGGGAGTTCCGTTCATGTCGAGTGACGCCGACACCAAGACCATCATGGGCTTTGTGATCAGCGCTGGTGCAGCCAAGCTCGCAACCACCATTACGGTCACGGTTTTCGGGGCCATCTTTGCCAAGGTAGTTCAGAAGGAGGGAATCTCAGACGCCATTATCCGCAAGGCGGCGGAGCTCGCTGGCGACAAGCCTCTGGCCATCGCGCTCGTGCTTACGGCAGCCATCGCACTGATCTTCACTGCCATGAGTGGTGCCGGTCCCGTGATTATGGTCTCCCAGATTGCCATTCCCCTGTTTCTTTCCGCAGGTATTTCCCCAGTGGTTGCCGCGAGCCTTATTCTCTTTGGTCTTAACATAGGGCTGCTCTTCAATGTGTCTCAGTATCAGCTTTATGTTGATACCATCGGTATGGATATGGGCGTCATTACCTCGACGTCAGTAATCATGGGCATCGTCTGTGCCGTGGTGACCGTCGTCTACATTGTGGTCCACACGCGTGGCAAGTCCACCTCGGCCGCCTGGGCCATGAAGTCGGGCGATACCGTCACGAAAGACGTTAACCCCCTGGCGCTCCTCATGCCCATCGTTCCTATCGTGCTGGTCTTCTTCCTTAAGTGGAATGCTGAAACCTCTCTTATCGTAACCATTGTGATTACCGCACTCATCACCAAGCCGAGCCAGGCCATACAGGTGCTTTCAAGCTCGGTGGTCGAGGGCATCAAGGACGTCGCCGGAGTCATAGGCCTTATGGTTGGCATAGGAATCCTGCTCAACGGTGTGGCCGCCCCTCAGACCTCCGCGCTCATGCAGCCCATCATTTCTCTGATTCTGCCGTCCAACCCCATTATCTACGTAGCTCTGTTTACGATTCTCTCGCCATTGGCGCTCTATCGTGGCCCCCTCAACATGTACGGTCTGGGCTCTGGCCTCGCAAACATCTTCGTGGCCGCCGGTACGCTCTCTCCGGCCGCCGTTGGCATGGCCCTACGCTCCACGAGCGTTGTTCAGTGCGTCGCTGACCCAACTAACACACAAAACGTCATCGTGGCCGATTACGCCAACGTGGACGTGAACGAGATCTTGAAGTCCACACTGCCGTACACCATGGTCATGGCGTTCTGCATCCTCGCATATACGGCCGTCGCCCTGTTCTAGGCCTTGCTACCACCATCTGAGGGGACGAGGCGCTCCGGTGCCCCGTCCCCGCTAGCCCTGAACCTAGAAAGGCGCTCCATGAGCAAGAGAACTGTCAGAATTGGTATAGATGTTGGCGGCACCTTTACTGACGCCGTTGTGGTCGACAACGAGACCTATGAGGTCATCGCCAAGGAGAAGGTGCCCACCACCCACCATGTTGAGCAAGGTGTGGCCGCCGGCATCGTGGTGGCTATCGAGAAGGTGCTTACCAAGAATCACATCTCTCCCGATGATGTCATCTTCATCGCGCACGGTACGACTCAGGCCACCAACGCGCTACTCGAGGGTGACGTGGCCAAGGTCGGCATCATCGGCATGGGGCATGGCGTCGAGGCCGGGCGTTCCCGCAAGGAGACCACGGTGGGAGATATCGAGCTTGCGCCTGGGAAGTACCTTGCTACAGAGCATGAATTCCTTGACAGCTCATCCATGAGCGACGATGCCATTCGCGATGCGGTCGAGTCATTGCGCTCGCGCGGCTGTGAGGTCATCGTGGCCTCCGAGAGCTACTCGGTAGACAATCCCACCAATGAGCTGCGGGTTATCAAGATCGCTAACGACTGCGGAATGATTGCCACAGGTGGCTACGAGATCTCGCAGCTCTATGGCCTGTCTGCCCGTACACGCACGGCCGCCGTTAACGCGGCACTCATCCCCAAGATGATGGAAACGGCTGACATGACCGAGGCGGCTGTACGCGACTCGGGCATCTCCAAGCCGCTCATGATCATGCGCTGCGACGGTGGCGTCATGTCCATCGACGAGGTTCGCAAGCGTCCCATTCTCACGATGCTTTCGGGACTTGCCGCTGGCGTAGCGGGAGCTCTCATGTACGAAAAGGTAACAGACGGCATTTTCCTTGAGGCGGGAGGCACGTCCACTGACATCTCTGCTATCAAGGATGGTAAGGTCATGATCAAGAATGCAGAGGTAGGTGGACACAAGCTCTACCTTACTTCGCTTGATGTGCGCACGCTGGGCATCGCGGGCGGTTCCATGATCGTAGTTGAAGATGGTCATCTGAGCGACGTGGGACCGCGTTCCGCCCATATCGCCGACCTGGACTATGAAGTGTTTGCCCCCGTCGAGAAAATCGTAGATCCTCAGGTGGAGCTCATCGCGCCACGCGAGGAAGACCGGCCCAACTATGCCGCGGTAGTCTGTGGAAACGGCGAGTCATACGCTCTCACGCTGGCGGGGGCCGCCAACATCTTGGGCTATGTGCCATCGGAAGACTATGCCTCTGGAAATAGAGAGGCGGCACGCTTGGCATGGCAAGCTCTGGCCTCGCTTCTGGGCAGTTCTGTCGAGGACCTCTGTCGGCAGGCCGTGGACATTGCCATGAGTAAGGTGGCGGAGGTCGTACATGGTTTTACCGTCGATTACGACCTCAACCCCAACCTCATCTATCTGGTAGGTGGTGGTGGATCGGCTTCTGTGGTGGCTCCGGCGCTCGGAGAAAAGATGGGCATCCGGCATCGTATTGCCACCAATGCGCCTTACATATCCACGATCGGCGTTTCTCTGGCTCTAGTGCGTGAGCAGATTGAACGCAACGTGTCCAATCCCACCGACTCTGACATCCGCAAGATTCGTCATGACGTTACGGAGGTTATCGTGCGCGCCGGTGCCGCTGTTGAGACCGTGGACATTACCGTGGAGATCGATGCGCAGAGAAATATCTTACGTGCTACGGCAACGGGAGCTACGGAGTTGCGCACCAAGGACCGTGCGGGAGAGAAGCACTCTGAGGCTGAGCTTGCGGCCGTGGTGGCTGAGGCGGCTGGAGTAGACGTCTCATCCGTGGATTGCGTGGCTTCCGGGGGACGCTGGCGCGTCTTTCAGGTCATCATTCAAAAGAAGGCTTTCTTCGGCTTGGTCCGATCCAAGAAGAAGCTTATCCGCGTGGTAGATGAGGAAGGGGTTATCCGTCTGCAAAAGGACGATGCTCGCGTATGCGTCTTCACCAAGGGCGAGCTCTCCGAGGGCTTCTCGTCGTTCGTGGACTCCATGACGCGCTATACCGATGCGGGTGCCACGCTTCCCAAAACGTATCTCTTCTTTGGGCAGAAGCTCTCCGACCTTTCGGGAGTGCTTAATAAGGAGCAGCTCATGAGCCTTGCGGAGCTAGAGCTCGAGTTTGCCGGAGAGAACCAGCCCATCATAGCCGTTGCGGCTAGGGACTAGTCATGGACAATGTGGCCATAAGCAGCCTCCCGTATGCGACCGATGACGCGCTCAGCGTGCTTGAGCTCCTGAACGATCGCTCTGCGGCGTCTGCCGAGCCGTCTGGCCTCGTGAGGGTGGTACATGCCGCCTCCTCGCTCGGCCGCAGAGAGGCCATACGTTGGAAAGGCTCTAATCTTACGGACGAGCTTCAGCGCGCAGGTGTTGAGGTGCGCTGTATGAAATCGTCTCCGAACGGAAAAGGCTCTCCCGTTCGCCTGGCAGCGCTTATGGTCTTTGATAGAAATCCCGGAAAAGAGCGCCATGTGGATCTCTTCCTGGACGAGATAGCCCGCAAACAGAAGGCCCTTGCTATCTGTGGGATTGAGATGAGCTTGGAGGAACTCGTAGAGATGCATCTGGCGCACGAGTTCTATCACTTCGTGGAGTTTTTCCAGGACCGAAGGACCGTAGAGCTGATGCCCGAGGTGCGCATGCGTGGTCGATGGATAGGGCGCCATCGTCGACTGGAACGCGCGGGTGAGGTGGGGGCCCATGCATTTGCCAAGGAATGGACGGGCGCAGTGCTGCATCCGATTCTTTTGGATGCCATAGTCCAGATGGTCTTGAGCGGGGCAATGCGCGATGACTTCGAAGGCCGCGTCCGTAGGGCCTGGGAGATTCTGGAAGCGTGATGTGACCGGGAAGATCGTGGGGAGAAGGAGGGGCGTGTGGAGACCTATACGTTTGCGGATACGAGCGTGCGCATTTTGGGGACATGGGACACCGTGGTCGTAGGAGGTGGCACGGCAGGTTCTTCGGCCGCCATGAGCGCCGCGCGGGGAGGCAACAAGACGCTTGTGGTGGAGCGCTACGGCTCCTTAGGCGGCACGCCTGTCCATGCCCTCGTCTCACCGATGATGGATTCACGCTGTCCGCATCTGCGTAACCTGGATGAACTGGAGCGCTGCCTTCAGACCCGCGGCTTCATCACACGCGAAGACGGGGATCGCATGGGCTATGTCTGGTTTACGCCCGAAGCGCTCTCAGGCTCGCTGGAAGACATGCTGCTTGACGCCGGAGGCCGGGTTCTCTACGATGCCACGCTCGTTGGAGTCGATGTGAGAGAGGGCCGCATCGAGGCCATCGAGGTCATGACCGTGGAAGGGCCCTGCGCGATTCTGGCGCGCCAGTTTGTGGATGCCACCGGGGACGCAGTTCTCTCTCGCATGTCCGGAGTTCCCTGCGTAGCCGGTGACGATGCGGGCAACAACCAAATCTGCTCTTTGCGCTTTGAGATGGGAGGCGTGGACGTTGATGCCTATCGTGCGTACTGCCTCTCCCTGGGTGATGACTTTTCTCCGCTCGTGGACGGTTACTTCTGGGAATCTGCCATGGTGGCTGGCAAGGGCTTTGCACTCGAGCCCCTGTTCAGGAGGGGTGTCGCTGACGGGGTGCTGGAAGAATCGGACCTGGTCTACTATCAGTGCTTCTCTTTGCCGGGAGAGTCGGGAACGATGGCGTTTAACTGCCCTCATCTGCCGGAGCTACATCGCAACACGTCTGCGTTTGCACGCTCTGAGGCGCTCACCGAGGGACGTCGTCGCATACGCAGGCTAACTGCGTTTCTCGTCCGTTATATGCCAGGTTTCGAGCATGCGTTCTTGGTGCGTGAGGCAACCATGCTGGGAGTGCGTGAAAGCTGGCGCATCCAGGGAAGCTACGTGCTTGACGTTGACGACTACGTGGCTCGCGCGCGTTTCGACGATGCGGTGGCGCGTGGGACGTGGTACATCGATGTCCACTCCGCAACCAAGGGTCTCGTTCACATGGAGAAGTACGCCCGAGGCGAGTATTACGAGATTCCCTATCGCTGCCTCACCAATCAGGTCGTACGCAATGTTTTGACGGTGGGCCGCTGCATCTCCACGAGCTTCCTTGTACAAGCTAGTGTGCGTATTCAACAGACCGTCGTTGACATGGGTGACTCCGCAGGCCGTGCCTGTGCACGTGCCCTCTCGTCTGGCGTTGACCTGGCGGACTTCGACGGCTGCGGTCTCATGGAAGATTAGGGGGAGCCATGAGCCAGACCATCGTCGCCGTCGACGTCGGCGGCACCAAGGTCGCCTGCGGCCTCGTGACCCTGGAGGCGCGAACGCGCCGAGCCTGCCACCCCGCACGGAAAGTCCTCCAGAGGCGCCGCTTCCGTGCACAGAGGCAGGCTCGTCGAACCGTGGAGAGAAACGCGGCTCCCGGGCCTCCGCGCCTGGCCCCTACGCCCCCGCAACCTCACGCTGGTAGCTCTCGCCCCACACCCTCAGCGCGTCGAGGACGCCTCTGAGGCTGTGTCCTCGCTCGGCGAGCGCGTACTCCACGCGTGGGGGAACCTCCGGATAGACGGTGCGGGTGAGCAGGCCGTCAGCTTCCATGGAGCGCAGGTTCTGGGTGAGCACCTTCTGCGAGATGCCCCCCACGCGGCGCTTGAGCTCGCTGAACCTCAGGGTTCCTCCGAGCAGCTCGCGCAGGATGAGGACCTTCCAGCGATTCGATATCAAGGAGAGCGTCACCTCGACGGGACAGGCGGGTAGCTCGGTCTTTCCAGTCATGTGACCTCCTTGGTTTCAAAACGGTACCCACAGTACTTAAAAGTGCTTACTTTCCAAAAGAATCCTAGCGCACGAGAATGAGCATGACAAGCACGCAAGGGAGGTCTCCGCTCGGAGTCCCCGGCGAAGGGAGAAGCACATGAGGATTGCAGTCGTAAGCGCCAACGGAAGGGTCGGCCGGCTCGTCGTCCACGAGGCGGTGGCGCGCGGCCACGAGGTCACGGCCGTCGTGCGAGCCGAGAACAAGACCGAGGCGACCACCGTCATCAAAAAGGACCTCTTTGATCTCGAGGCGTCCGATCTCGCCGGCTTCGACGTGGTCGTGGACGCGTTCGGCGCCTGGCAGGAGGAGACGCTGCCCCAGCACTCCACCTCGCTCGCGCACCTGTGCGACGTACTCTCCGGCACCCCCCGTTCGCCTGCTCGTGGTCGGTGGGGCAGGTAGTCTCTACACCGACCGCGCGCACACTCAACACCTGATGGACGGCGCGGACTTCCCAGCGTCCTTCCTGCCGCTTGCGTCTGCCATGGGCAAGTCCCTGGACGAGCTGCGCAAGCGCTCTGACGTTCGCTGGACCTACCTTTCTCCGGCCGCCGACTTCCAGGCGGAGGGGGAGCGCACGGGTTCGTACGTGCTTGCCGGCGAGGAGCTCACCAACAACGAGCGCGGCGAGTCCGTCATCAGCTATGCCGACTTCGCGATTGCGATGGTCGACGAGGCCGAGCGCACCGACGACGTCCACGTGGGCAAGCGCATCTCGGTCGTGCGAGCGTAGTCCAAGACGCCTTCTGCAGGTCACGTGCGTCGAGTGCGCGAAAGTCACGGGAGACATCCTCAAGAGACCTCTTGCGACCTGCGTAAACACTGCGGAGAAGTACGGCTTCTCGTCAGGGACGCCCGACTTTCGCGTACTCGACAATCTGGGCGCGGGCGCGGGGTCCGGCCCCATGCCGCCTCCGTCTCGCGCTATCCTGATAGGAGGCGAACGAGAGAGAGAACATGCAGACGAACAATCAGAACGCTCAGCGGATGCGCGTCGCCGAGGACCATGCTCGCGTGCCCGACGTCGTCGTGATCACGGGCATGAGCGGCTCGGGCCGCACGCAGGCCCTGCACGTCTTCGAGGACATGGGCTACTTCTGCATCGACAACCTGCCCCCTCGCCTGATTCTCACCCTCGCTGACCTCGTGGGCATCAACACCGGCGTGGGTCGCCACCTCGCCGTGACCTGCGACCTGCGCAGCCAGGGCCTCTTCACCGAGTTCGCCGACTCGATCGAGCAGCTTCGCGCTCACGAGTTCACCTGCACAGTGGTGTTTCTCGACACCTCCGACGAGGTCCTCATGCGTCGCTATGACGAGAACCGCCGCCGCCATCCCCTCGCCACTCCCGGAGAGTCCCTCGCCCAGAGCATCGCGCGCGAGCGAGCGGACCTCGCGGCCGTGCGCGTGGCCTCAGACCTTGTGATCGACACCTCCCGTCTGCGTATCAAGGACCTGCGCGTCCGTCTGAGACGCGTCTTTTCGGAGCTCAGCGACCAGCAGCTCATGGAGGTCAGCGTCTTCTCCTTTGGCTTCAAGCACGGCATGCCTGCCGAGGCCGATCTCATGATCGACGTGCGCTTTCTGCCCAATCCGTTCTACGATCCCGAGATGCGACCCCTCACGGGCAACGACCAGCTCGTTGCAGACTTCGTCCTCAGTAACCCCACCACCGAGAAGTTCCTCGACGCATGGTGGAGCCTCCTCGACGTGGTCATGCCCGGCTATGTGGCCGAGGGCAAGGCTCACCTCTCGATTGGCGTGGGCTGTACGGGTGGCCAGCACCGCAGCGTGGCCATTGCCAGTGCCACGGCTTCCTACCTCGAGAAGGGCGGCTATCACGTGGGACTCTCCCATCGCGACCTGCCGCTCTCCGGTGCGAGGACGAGCTAGCATGTCGTTCACCGCAGAGGTCAAAGACGAGCTTTCCCGCATCGAGGCTCCGGACGTAACTTCGGAGCTCGCGCAGCTCTCGGCTCTAATCAGAGTCTGCGGAACGCTCTCCTTCAGGGGGTCGGGGCGTTACTCGATCAAGATCACCACCGAGACCGGCGCGGTCGCTCGCACGCTCATCAAGCTCACGCACAAGATCTTCGATCTCGAGACGTCGCTCACGGTGCGCCGCTCTGTCCTTCATAAGACAAGAAACTATCTAATCGAGATACCCGAGCAGGACGAGCTCGCCGACGACCTCGTGCGCCTGGGGATCCTTGCGCCTGGTCGAGGCCTGACGACGGGGGTGCCCACCGCACTCGTCCACTCTGCGCAGGGGCGCGCGGCGTTTGTGCGCGGAGCCTTCATGGCTGGTGGCTTCATCGCCGATCCCCGGGGTGATTTTCACTTGGAGATCGCGGTGACGGGGGAGGACTTCGCCCGTGGCCTGGCCGAGCTCATCGGCTCTCTGGGCGTCTCGGCGCGCCTCAACCGCCGTCGTGGAGCTTATGCCATCTACCTCAAGAGCTTCGACGATATCATCGTGCTCCTGCGCGCCATGGGTGCTCGCCGCATGGCGCGCGTCGTGGAGGCGGCGCGCGCGCAGAAGTCGGTCAAGAACGACGTCAACCGTCGCGTCAACGCCGAGATGGCCAACCAGGTCCGCTCAAGCGGCGCCGCCCTGTCCCAGCTTGCCCTCATCGACCGCGCCGAGCGTACGCTTGGCCTGGCGTCCCTGCCTCCTGCACTCGCGTCATTTTGCGAGGCGCGCCGCGCCCACCCGGAGCTCTCCTTGGTGGCGCTCGGGGCCGAGCTCGACCCACCTGCGTCTAAGTCCGCCATGTACCACAGGGTGCTGCGCCTCCAGCGCCTCGTCGAGGAGGCGGAGCTTGCCGAGAAGGGCCCTGGGACGGACCTCTAGCGCCCATATGCTTCCTACGGGAGGGCAAGGACCCGCTGCTCCCTAATCACGTGCCTACTAAATCTCGTGTGGGGTACACTACCCAGAGTACGTTTTGCGCTCTGTGACAACTTGGCGTGCCTGGGACAAGCCCTGGCGGCCACGTGAAAGGAGAAAGCATGGCAGTAAAGGTTGCAATTAACGGCTTTGGTCGTATCGGTCGCCTGGCATTTCGCCAGATGTTCGGTCACGAGGGCTCCGAGATCGTTGCCATCAACGACCTCACCTCTCCTGAGATGCTCGCCTATCTGCTTAAGTACGACTCCACCCAGGGTAACTACGCCCGCGACCACGAGGTCGTCGCCAACGAGGACTCCATTACCGTTGACGGCAAGAAGATTACCATCTACAAGGAGGCTGACGCCAACAACCTGCCTTGGGGCGAGCTCGGCGTCGACGTCGTCCTCGAGTGCACTGGCTTCTACACCTCCAAGGCCAAGGCGCAGGCTCACATCAACGCCGGTGCCAAGAAGGTCGTCATCTCCGCTCCCGCAGGCAACGACCTGCCCACGGTCGTCTTCAACGTCAACCACGAGATGCTGACCGCAGATGACAACATCATCTCCGCCGCCTCCTGCACCACCAACTGCCTCGCTCCCATGGCCAAGGGCCTGAACGACTTCGCTCCCGTTGTCTCTGGCATCATGACGACCATTCACGCCTACACGGGCGACCAGATGATTCTCGATGGCCCGCAGCGCAAGGGCAATCTGCGTCGCTCCCGTGCCGGCGCCGAGAACATCGTCCCCAACTCCACCGGTGCAGCGAAGGCCATTGGTCTCGTGCTCCCCGAGCTCAAGGGCAAGCTCATCGGTGCCGCCCAGCGCGTCCCGACGCCCGCCGGCTCGCTCACGAACCTCTACGCCGTGGTCGCCAAGACCGTCACGGTCGACGAGGTCAATGCGGCCATGAAGGCCTACGCCGCCACCATCCCCGACACCTTCGCCTACAACGAGGATGACATCGTCTCACGCGACATCATCGGCGAGACCCACGGCTCCATCTTTGACGCTACGCAGACCCTGGTCCAGGACCTTGGCAACGGCCAGAGCCTCGTCCAGGTCACCTCGTGGTACGACAACGAGAACTCCTATACCTCCCAGATGGTCCGCACCATCAAATACTTCGAGAAGTTCGTCGCGTAGCTCTCGCTTCGCAGGCTTTTCACGGGAGGCGCGGTCGCAGCTTACAGGGCCGCGGCCGCGCCTCTTCCCATCTGGCAACCTTTTTCCAAGGAGCGAGCATGGCATTTACCAAAAAGACCGTCCGTGACGCGGACGTGGACGGCAAGCGCGTCCTTATGCGCGTCGACTTCAACGTCCCCCTGAAGGACGGTGTGGTGACCGACGACACGCGCGTGCGCGCGGCTATCCCCACCATCCAGTACCTCAAGGAGCACAACGCCAAGATTATCCTTATGAGCCACCTTGGGCGCCCCAAGGGCGACGGCCCCGAGCCCGAGCTCTCCCTCAAGCCCGCTGCCGACAAGCTCGCCGAGCTCACGGGCTATGACGTGAAGTTCGTCGACGACACCTACGGCCAGAAGGCCGCCGACGCCGTGGCGGCGCTTGCGCCCGGGGACATTCTCGTCCTCGAGAACGTGCGCTTCGACAAGCGCGAGAAGAAGAATGACCCCCAGATCGCCAAGACGCTTGCGTCCTACGGAGACCTTTTCGTGCTCGATGCCTTTGGCACCGCGCACCGTGCCCAGGGCTCCGTCGTGGGTCCGGCCGCCTACCTGCCAGCCTATGCTGGCTTTTTGCTGGAGAAGGAGGTCGACACCCTGACCTCCATCTTCGCCGATCCCGCACGGCCCTTCGTGGCCATCGTGGGCGGATCAAAGGTCTCGAGCAAGATCGGCGTCCTGGATCACCTCATCGACTCCGCCGACACGCTGATCATCGGCGGCGGCATGGCCTATACCTTCTTCCTGGCACAGGGCCACAGCGTGGGAACCTCCCTCAAGGAGGAGGACTGGGTCGAGCGCGCGGGCGAGATGCTCAAGAAGGCCGAGGCCAAGGGGGTCAAGATCCTCCTTCCGATTGACAACGTAGTCGCTGACCACTTTGGCGAGGACGCCACGGGCGAGGTTGTGGACTCCGACAGCATCCCGGGTGATCGCATGGGCATGGACATCGGCCCCAAGACCATCACCCTGTTCGACGAGGCCATCAAGGGCGCCAAGACCGTGTTCTGGAACGGTCCCATGGGCGTCTTCGAGATGGATCAGTTCTCCCACGGCACCGAGGCCGTCGCGCGCGCCGTGGCTAGCTCCGACTGCACGTCGATCATAGGCGGCGGAGACTCCGTCGCGGCCATCAACAAGTTTGGCCTGGCCTCCAAGATGAGCTGGATTTCCACCGGCGGCGGTGCGTCCATGGAGCTCGTTGAGGGCAAGGCCCTTCCGGGAGTGGAGGCGCTTCTCGATGCGTAAGAGGATGATTGCGGGAAACTGGAAGATGAATAAGACCTACGACGAGGGCGTTGTCCTGGCCCAGGGTCTGTCCGACGAGCTCTCCGGCGGCACTGGTGACGTCGACGTGGTGGTCTGCCCGCCCACGATCGACCTCAAGGGCGTCTCCGAGGTCATTGCGCAGACGAGCGCCCCCTTCGCGCTCGGCGCTCAGAACGTGTACTGGGAGGAGTCGGGAGCCTTCACGGGTGAGACCGCTCCGGATATGCTCGAGGCCGTGGGCGCGACCCACTGCATCATCGGCCACTCAGAGCGTCGCGGCTACTTCGGCGAGACCGATGAGGACGTCAACAAGAAGGCCCGTGTTCTCATGGCCCATGGCATCGTTCCCATCAGCTGCTGCGGCGAGCCCCTTGAGGTTCGCGAGGCGGGCACGCACGTAGCCTATGTAGTCGACCAGATCAAGAAGGACACCGAGGGGCTCGAGATAAGCGATCCCTCCGCCTACGTGATCGCCTACGAGCCCATCTGGGCGATTGGTACCGGCAAGACCGCCACGGCCGATGATGCCCAGGAGGTCTGCGGCGCCATTCGCCAGACCCTCGTCGAGGTCTTCGGGTCCGAGGTGGCCGGCGGCATTCGCATACTGTACGGCGGCTCCGCCAAGCCGGGCAACGTGGCGGGCTTCTTGGAGAAGGAGGACGTCGACGGTGCGCTCGTCGGCGGCGCCTCCCTGGTTGCCGACTCCTTTGCTGCCATGGTCAAGGCAGCCATGGCATAGTACGACCTCGTGATACAAGAGGGGCTTCGGGCTGCGCGCCCGAGCTCCTTTGTGCTAACCTACTAGGGTTACTCTGAGGAACGATTGCGTGGCAGGGCCCCTGCCCCAGAAGGAGAGCTTCGTGAACGCGCTCAACATTATTTTGCTCGTGCTCCTGTTCTTGTCCGGCGCGCTCACCATCGTCTTGGTGCTCATGCACTCTGGCAAGGGTACGGGCGTCTCTGACATGATCGCTTCGTCTTTGTACAGCTCCGCGGCGGGATCGGGCATATGGGAGAAGAACCTCGACCGTCTTACGGTCATCACGGCAGTGGTTTTTATCGCATGTGTCGTGGTCATGGCCATTTCATTCCCCACGGGTACAGTAGGCTAGGGACTATCGGCAGGAAAGGAGGGGGGGCAGCGATGCCCCCTCTCCTTTTATATAGACGATAATTTCATAGTTTCCAAAGCTCGTCGCTTTTCTCGCTGACTCTTTTAGGGTAAAGTGATGAGACGCTTTTAGGAGGGGGGGCGAGCTCGCTCGCCCCCGGGCATAATCGAGGGATGGGGCATAAGGTTGCCCACCTCGAAAAAGCAGGAGGAGGAAACAATGGCTCTGGACAAGACGGGTGGCGTATCTCGCCGCACCTTCGTCAAGGGGGGGCTTGCCGCCAGCGCGCTCGCCGCGCTCGCCGCGTGCAAGAACACTGGCACCTCGACGGGTGACTCCACCGCGACCGACGGTACCGGGCAGGCTGCGTCCGGCGACACCCTTAAGTTCTACATCAACGACCCTGTCGCCATCGACCCCTACAACGTGCAGGAGTCCGAGGGCACGCAGGTCGAGCACATTCTGTTTGACTCACTCGTGGAGTATGACTGGGACAAGGAGGACTACGTCGCCAAGGCTTGCGAGAAGTGGGAGATCTCCGAGGACGGCACTGAGTTCACCTTCACGCTCAAGGACGCGAAGTTCCATAACGGCGACCCCGTGAACTCCGAGGCCTTCAAGCGCGGTTGGCAGCGCCTGACGGACCCGAAGATGACCACCCCCGGCGAGATTGGCTACCATCTTTCTCCGGTGGTGGGCTATGACGACATGGTCTCTGGTGCCGCCACCGAGCTCTCCGGTCTCTCCTGCCCGGATGACAAGACCTTCGTCGTCAAGCTCTCCTACCCCATGGCCGACTTCCTGGCCGTCTGCGCGCACCCGGGATTGGCTCCCGTTCCGCAGGCCGCCCTCGATGACCCTGACACCTTCCTTCTGGCCCCGATTGGCAACGGCCCCTTCCAGATGGACGGCAAGTGGGAGTCTGGCCAGTACATCAACGTCACGCGCTTCGAGGACTACTACGGCGACCTCGCCAAGCTCGACGCCATCAACTTCTCCATTCAGAAGAACCCGGACACGGCGTTTCGTGAGTTCGAGGCAGGCAACATAGACTTCTGCCAGCTGCTCACCGGACGCATCAAGGAGGGTCTCGAGAAGTATGGCGAGTCCGATGACGGCTATACGGTGACTCCCGGAAAGCAGGCCCTTATTGGCGCCGAGGGTTCCATCTACTATCTCTGCATCAACGTAGAGGACCCTGTCATGTCCGACATCAACCTGCGTCACGCGATTTCTCTGGCCATCAATCGCCAGAACATCGTCGATACCCTCTTCGAGGGCGTGCGCAAGCCTGCCGACTGCGTCTTCCCGCCGATCATCGACGAGGACCCCTCCAACGCGTGGGAGTACTGCACCTATGACGTTGACAGGGCCAAGCAGATCCTGGCCGACAACGGCTTGGAGGGCACCGAGGTCACGCTGTCCTACAACTCCGGCGGCGGTCACGAGGACATCATGTCCATCATCCAGGGAGACCTTGAGGCCGTGGGCCTTACGGTCACGCAGAACTCCCAAGAGTGGGCTGCCTACCTGTCCGGCCTGACCGACGGCAACTTCCAGATTGCACGCCTGGGCTGGATTGCCGACTATCCCACCATGGACAACTTCATCTATCCCAACTTCTACTCCACGGCGGACAATAACTACTCCAAGTACGACAAGCCCGAGGTCGACGCCGAGATTAGCGCTGCGCGCGCTATTGTCGACGAGGATGAGCGCAAGGCTGCCTTCCGTGCTATCAACCAGCAGATTGCCGACGATCTGCCGATCATCCCGATTATGTTCTACGCTCACAACCACGTGGGCTCCGAGAAGGTCGAATCACTCTATTACAGCCCGCAGGGTCTGGCGGACCTCGCCTCCGCCTCTCTCAAGGCATAGGCGTGGCACCTCTCTAGCTTCCTATCTGTAGGCTTCCTGCGCGGGGCATCGCAAGCCGATGCCCCGCCAGGCTATGTGGGCACTACGTCATCTTCCTCTCTTCCATCCATCGCGATGCGACCGCCGAAGAGAGGATGAGGGCGCAGTCCCCGAGGACGAACAAGGAAAATACATGGGAAAGTACATCCTTAAAAGAGTGATTCAGTTCATCCCGGTCTTTCTGGGCGTGACGCTCATTCTTTTTGTGATGGAGAACATCGTTCCGGGTGATCCCATCAAGCTCATGGCGGGCGAGAAGAAGCTCGATGCTCAAACCGAACTCAATCTACGCGTGGCCCATCATCTTGTTGAGACCGACGAGAACGGAAACGTCATCTACGACGAGGCCGGCGATCCGGTGGCAACCCCGATGTGGAAGCGCTATGTGCTCTACGTTGGAGGGCTTCTCCAAGGCGACCTCGGCGTTTCCTATCAGAAGGCGGGCCAGTCCGTCTCAAGCATCTTGATAGCCAAGTACCCCTATACGATCAAACTCTCCATCGTGGCCATCATCATTGAGGTGGTCGTGGGCATAGGGGCCGGCATGATCTCGGCGATAAAACGCTACTCGTTCTGGGATGTGCTCGTTACGCTCGTGACGTCGGTCCTCGTAGCGATGCCCGCCTTCTGGCTCGGCATGCTCCTGCAGCTCTTCTTTGGCATCTTTCTCAAGAGTGCCACGGGAGGCTCCTTCTATCTGCCCATTTCGGCGGACTTCTCGCCCTATGCGGAGTTCCAGAGCTGGATCTACTACATCCTGCCGGCTGTCACGCTCGCGTCGGTCTCCACGGCCTACGCGGCACGCATCATGCGCTCCCAGCTACTCGAGGTCATGAACCAGGACTACATCCGCACGGCGCGCGCCAAGGGACTTTCCCGCCGTGACGTCATCTGGCATCACGCGCTCAAGAACGCGATGATTCCCGTTGTCACCTATATCGGAAACGACTTCGGAGGCATGATGGCGGGCGCCATCCTGACGGAGACGGTCTTCAACTGGCCGGGCGTGGGCTACGAGACCTATCGCGCGATCTCGTCGCGCGACTGGCCCATCGTGCTTGGCTCCGTGACGGTCATCGTGGTGCTCGTCATGGTCATCAACCTTGTTGTCGACGTAAGCTATGCCTTCCTTGATCCTCGCATCAGGTACGGCACTTCTCGGGATCAGGGTTAGGGGATAGAACATGACAGCAGAAAACAGTACCGTCGCCGCACCCGCTCAGAGCCGCACGCTCTGGAGCGACGCCTGGAAGCGTCTCAAGAAAAACAAGCTCGCCGTGTTCGGCGCCGTCTGGATTGTCTTTATCGTCCTCGTAGCGGCCACCGCAGACCTCTGGGTCCCCCAGACGCTTGGTAACCCCACCGAGACCCAGTCCGAGACCATGACCGACAACTCGCGTCTGCCACCGTCGGCCGAGCATCCCTTTGGCACCGACACTCTTGGCCGCGATGTGCTCTCACGTGTCATATACGGCGCGCGCGTGTCTCTTGCCGTTGGCGTGCTCGCCACGCTCATCTCCACTGCCATCGGTTTGGTCCTGGGCGCCCTCGCCGCGTTCTATGGGGGTATCTGGGACACGATCATCATGCGCTGCGCCGATATCTTCATGGCGTTTCCGTACACGTTGTTCGTGATCGCGATGATTGCGGTTTTGGGCAACGGCATACAGAACGTGTTTATTGCCATCGGCATTCTGGGATGGCCCTCGATCGCACGAGTTTTTCGCTCCGCCATTCTCACGGTCAAGGAGAACGACTACGTTGACGCCGCTCGCGCCATGGGGGCCTCCGACGCGCGAATCATCATGCGCCACATCTTCCCCAACTCGGTGGCCTCGATCGTGGTTTACGCTACGATGAACGTCGGCGGCGCCATCCTGACCGAGAGTGCACTTTCCTTTTTGGGAATGGGCGTCGTTCCGCCAGATCCCTCGTGGGGCAACCTCATCCAAGACGGTCAGACCTATCTGGCCACGCAACCGTGGCTCATGATCATGCCCGGCTTGGCCATCCTTATGACCGTTCTCGCCTTCACCTTGCTTGGTGACGGCCTGCGCGATGCCCTCGACGTCAAGATGAAGGACGCTTAAGTCATGTTCAAGAAAAAGAAGAAGCAGCAGCTTAGCCCTGAGCTCGACCTCAAGAAGCAGCCCGTTCCCGCTGGCTCGCATCTGCTCGAGGTCGATGATCTCAAGATGTATTTTCACACCCAAGACGGCGTGGTCAAGGCTGTCGATGGCGTGAGCTACACGCTCGATCGTGGGGAGACCCTGGGCGTCGTCGGCGAGTCGGGGTCCGGCAAGTCCGTGACCTCTCTTACCGTGATGGGTCTCATCGACATGCCTCCGGGAAAAATTGAGGGTGGCGACGTGCGCTATCGCGGCCGGTCCCTGCTCACCATGGATGAGGCCGAGATGCAGCGCATCCGCGGCAACGACATCGCCATGATCTTCCAGGATCCGATGACGTCGCTCAATCCGGTCTACACGATCGGGCGGCAGCTCGGCGAGGGTCTCAGGCTGCATCGCGGCTACACCAAGGAGCAGGCCCTAGCACGCTCGATCGAGCTCCTTGACCTCGTGGGCATCCCCAATTCCGACCAGCGCGTCAAGGACTATCCCCATCAGTTCTCCGGTGGCATGCGCCAGCGCGTCATGATTGCCATGGCGCTGGCCTGTGATCCCGACATCCTGATCGCTGACGAGCCCACCACGGCTCTTGACGTCACGATCCAGGCGCAGATCATCGAGCTCATGAAGGAGATGCAGCAGAAGAACGGCAACGCGATCATCATGATCACCCACGACCTTGGTGTCGTGGCCGACGTTGCTGACAAGATCATGGTCATGTATGCAGGCCACCCCGTGGAGTTCGGAACGGCTGAGGAGATTTTCTACCACCCCACGCATCCCTATACCTGGGGTCTCATGCGCTCCATTCCCAAGCCCGAGGGCGACGAGAAGCGTCCGCTTACGCCCATCGAGGGTAACCCACCCTCTCTTGTCAACGTGCCGAGTGGCTGCTCCTTCTCGCCACGCTGTCCGTACGCGACCGAGCGCTGTCATGCCGAGGTGCCCGAGATTCACACCTTCGCATCGGGCCACTACACCCGCTGCCACTATTCGATGGATCCCGAGTTCGTGCGCGCGCACGCGCCTGTCAACTCCCGCACGGCCGCTGCGGTCGCGAGCCCAGTTGCGCAGGAAGGGGGCGAGCGCTGATGGCAGACGAGAGAAGACCCCTGCTCTCCGTGCAGCACCTGTGCAAGGAGTTTCCGGTGGACTCCGGCATCTTGGGCAAGCGATTCTCCAAGAGCTCCGTCTCGGCGGTTAAGGACGTGAGCTTTGACATCTATCCTGGTGAGACCATGGGGCTCGTGGGCGAGTCCGGTTGTGGCAAGTCAACCACGGGCCGCTGCATCATGCGCCTGTCACGTCCCACCTCGGGCAAGGTCATCTTCGACGGCAAGGACGTCGCCGAGATGGACAAAAAGGAGCTCAAGGGGATGCGCCGCAATATGCAGTTCATCTTTCAGGACCCCTATGCCTCGCTCAACCCCCGCATGACTATCGGGGAGATCGTCTCCGAACCGCTCATCATCCACGGAGTCATGACCGACGCGTCTGAGCGCCTTCGCTACGTTCAGGAGCTCCTGGACACCGTGGGCCTCAATCCCGAGCACATCAATCGCTATCCGCACGAGTTCTCGGGCGGTCAGCGTCAGCGCATCGGCATCGCACGCGCCTTCGCGCTCAAGCCCAAGCTGATCATCTGCGACGAGCCGGTCTCGGCCCTGGACGTCTCGATTCAGGCTCAGGTGCTCAACCTCCTGAACAATCTCCAGCAACAGTACGGCACCGCGTACCTGTTCATCGCGCACGATCTCTCGGTGGTTCAGCACATCTCTAATCACATCGCCGTCATGTACCTGGGTAACCTCATGGAGTACTCTGACTGGAAGACGCTCTATGATCGGCCGATGCATCCCTACACGCAGTCCCTGCTCTCGGCGGTACCCGTGCCCGACCCCGATCTTCAGGCGACTCGCAAGCGGATTATTCTTGCCGGCGACCCGCCCTCGCCGATTGATCCTCCCTCGGGCTGCCGCTTCCACACGCGCTGCCCGATCGCGACCGAGCGTTGCTCCGCAGAGCACCCCGAGCTGCGCGAGATCGAGCCTGGCCACCTCTGCGCCTGTCACTATGCGTCCCCCAACCCGATCAAGGAGAGCTCGATCGAGCTGTAGCTGCGGAGGCGCTCGCCGTATCTTTCTCTGTCGAGACGCCGCTTATGCTCTACTGGAGACTTTTTTAGGTTGTGGGTTGCGCGAAGGTGGGGGAGCGTGCATAATACTCCATGCGCGCAAGCGCAGCTTGTCGGAGTGGCGGAATTGGCAGACGCGCTAGCTTGAGGTGCTAGTGACTGACTAAAAGGTCGTGCGGGTTCAAGTCCCGCCTCCGACACCACGAAAGAATGCGGGCCCTTAGGGGCCCGCTTTTTTCATGCTGGGCGGAGCCTCCGCGCGAGACCCCCCTGATGTCACCCGTTGGTACAATGTCTGCGAGGTCACAGCTTCCCAAGGGCCTCACGGGTCGACGAGAGGTGGCACATGCCAAGAACGGCGCTCAGCACCAGACGTGTCGAGGGAATAGGTGAGGGGAGCCTCGCGGGGACCCTCTCAAAGCTCCTGCAGCTTACAAGTGAGGCCGTTCTCGTCTTCGATGGCCTGGGACGAGTGCTTCTTGCCAACGACGAGGCCTCCAAGCTCCTTTCAGGCAGAGACGCGCTCGTGGGCACCGACGTGCGCGTGCTCTTTCCGTCCTCTGACGGCTCCGATCCGGACGACGTGTTTGACGTGCCGGACCTTCCCTTTGCCGTCGACGGGTCAATGACGTTGTGCTCGTGTGTCGGCGCGAACGGCCGTCTCATGCCGGTCCGTGTGCGCTGCGACGCCGTCCAGGCCCCGGGGGAGACCTATCTTCTCGTCGCGCTTCCCGCAAATGGCGAGGAGCGTGCGGGACGCGAATATGACCGTACCCTCGACGACCTGCGCCGGGCTAACCATCGGCTGGCGGGGGCCCTGAACATCGTGCTCGACACCCTGGACTCCAACGATGTGGCCACCCTCTTCGGGCGCGTGCTCGAAGAGATCACGGACACGATGGAGTCCGATGGCACGATCGTCTATCTCGCCGAGGCGGACGGCTTTCATCTGCGTGGCCTCTCAAGTGGCCTCGCAGACGAGAATATCGTGCGCTTCATGGCGTTCGATCGCAGCGTGGAGAAGCTCGCGCTGCACGAGGGCCATGCGGTGCGCTTGAGGGTCTGCCCCCCCTCGAGCGAGGTGCTCAGGCAGGGACGTCTGGTCGTGCGCGAGGTCGTGAACGAGGAGACGCACGAGATCATGCGCATCAAGAGCGACGTCCTTCCCCCGTTCACGAGCTTCGTGCTGGTTCCGGTGTGGTTCGGGGGGCATGTCATCTCCATCATCGAGGTGGGCTGGAAGCGGATGCACCCCCTCGTCAAGGAGGATGCTCGTCTGCTCGACTCCGTGGCCCACTACCTCTCGATTCAGCTCGCAGGGGCCTTCTCGGCCATGCGGGCCCAGCGCGCCGACCACCTCCTTGCCTTGGGGACTGACCTGCGCGAGGAGCTTCTCTCTGCAGGAGGCGACACGAGCCACGACGTGCGGAGCCGTCTGCCCGAGGTTCTCTCCGAGGCCGCCGCCGAGCTGGAGGCCACCCTCGTGCGCGTCCAGGAGAACGACTATCAGCATCTCGTCATGGCCGACCTGCCCCTCACGGGGATGCGCGCCCTTCCCTTCGACTTAGACAAGCTCGAGGAGGGCTCCGCGCACGATGGCGCGGCCGTGGTGAGCGTGGGACCCGGCTCCGAGCTCTCATCGTTTCTGCGCGAGCTCGGGGAGCCCTGCGTGGGCGTGCTGGTCGATCTCGGGGAGCTGGCAGGCGAACGCTTCTGCAATCTGGTGCTGCGTCCCGACGGGGCCGAGCCCTTCGATGACCTCGAGCTTGAGTTTCTCTCCCGGCTTGCCGGGGACGTGCGCGGCATCGCCCTGGGCGAGGAGGCGCGTGCCCAGGACAAGCACATCTCGCAGGCTCTCCAGACGGGGATGAGAAACGAGCTCCAGAGGGTCGAGGGCATTACGGCTCAGGCCGTCTACTCCTCCGCAACCAAGGCTGCCTTCGTGGGCGGCGACTTCTACGATCTCATCCGGCTGCCAGATCGACGCGCCTGCGTCATCATGGGCGACGTCTCCGGCAAGGGCGTAGAGGCCGCGTCCGTCTCGGCAGCCGTCAAGACGGCGCTGGGGGCCTATGCGTGGGAGGGACTGGACCCGGCGCGCATGGTGCGCTCGCTCAACGACTTCCTCCTGGGCTTCTCACGCGTGGAGACCTTCGCCACGCTCTTCGTGGGAATTGCCGACCTGGCGTCTGCTACCCTCACGTATTGCTCGGCGGGCCATCCGCCCGCGATTCTCATGCATGACGGGGCCGACGAGATATCCATCCTAGATGTGCAGTCTGGCGTCGTCGGTGCCTTCCACGACATCGGCTATCAGGATGGCTTTGTGCGTCTTTCCGTCGGGGACGTCCTTCTGCTCTATACGGATGGAACCACGGAGGCCCGTGATCCCTCGGGCGCGTTCTTTGGCGAGCAAGGTCTGCGCGACCTCGTGATGCGCGAGTCTGCAGACGAGAAGACCTTCGACGGCTTCGTGGGACGCCTCCTGGAGGCGCTCGATGCCTTCACGGGCCAGAACCTGGAGGACGATGTGGCCATGGTCGCCCTGCGCTTCGACGAGCTGGGAGTTGCGGACGATCACGGGGCTTAAGCCGAGGCTCCCTTCGTAGTGCTCGGTATGGCGTTAGGCTGCGCCCCTTTGGGGAATAACCAGTCTCATGCATGACACGGTCAACATAGCGCTCGTTAACGTCAACGGGGACCTCGACGTCACTACGGTCAGCTCCGTGCGTCAGCGCATCGATGCGCTCGTCGCCCAGGGTTGCCGTCGCATCTTCTTGAACATGGCCGGAGCTACCCGAGTCGACTCGGCGGGGATGGGGCTCATCCTCTCCGAGCTGCGGCGCATGCGTCGCCTGGGCGGGCTTTTGTCGCTCTCCAACGTCTCGCCTGCGGTGTATCTGATGTTGTGTCGCATGCGCATGGTCGACTACCTGCTTGTCTCACGTGTGGACGTGCGTTGCGAGGTCAACGAGCTCGATCCCTCCGTTCTGCCTCGCCGGCGCACCACGTTTCGCGTGGACGCTGAGGCTCTCGGTGGCGCCCGCGATCGGGTGTCCGAGCTCTTGGGGAGTCTGCCCCTCACGCCCGATGAGGTGTTCGACATGACGCTCGCCTCTGGCGAGGCCGTGGGCAACGCCGTTGATCATACCTGCGAGGGTGGCGTCCTTGTGACGGTAGCCGCCTACGCCGACCGCGTGGTCGTCGACGTGGCCGACTGCGGATGTGGGTTTGTGCCGGACCAGGAGGCCTGCGGCGCCGACGAAAGGAATCCCTGGGCCGAGCGTGGGCGGGGGATTCGCCTTATGCGCCTTCTCGCCGACTCCGTGACCATCTCGTCCAAGAGCGCGGGGCAGGGGACGGTCGTGCGTCTCGTCAAGCTCTTTGACGGATCGGGGGCCGTCACGGCTTGCGAACAGGCCACCCCTACCGCACGTCCCTAGGGGCCCATAGAAATTTCACGTTCGGAGCAATTCGTGCTTGCCTCGAGGAGGCTGGACCCGTATAGTATTCCGTGCACGTGCGGGCTTAGCGCAGTTGGTAGCGCGCCACCTTGCCAAGGTGGAGGTCGCGGGTTCGAACCCCGTAGCCCGCTCCATGTGAGCACCGGGCCGGTCGCGATCGGCCTTTTTCATACGGCGAAGTGGCCAAGTGGTAAGGCAGAGGCCTGCAAAGCCTTCACCCCCGGTTCGAATCCGGGCTTCGCCTCCAGAAGAGTCTGGGCACCCCATCGGGTGCCCTTTTTTGTCGCACGCGATGGGGGCGCCTTTTGGTGAATGTCTCCCCCCACCCTGAAATATCCGTGGGGCTCTGCATTTGTGCAGGTAAGGATTCCGACGAGAAGAGCCCTGCGTTCAAAGGGCCGCCCGAACATCAAAAAGCGCCCCGCTCCTGAATGTGGGCTCGGTGTCGGTCCCAAGTTCTAGACGGTCTTCGAATGCCCCTCCGCATACCTTTTTTGAAATTAGACTTGCGCTTGTGGGGGCATCTGAGCTAATATTACTCCCTGCGTCGCGGGCTTAGCGCAGTTGGTAGCGCGCCACCTTGCCAAGGTGGAGGTCGCGGGTT
>CAYSIC010000002.1:97423-132679 GCA_964430985.1 uncultured Atopobium sp. | reverse complement strand
CGGCACACGGCGGTACGCCGCGGCATTTCCCCTGATTACTCCCGTTTTCATTGAGGTGGCGAGATTCTTTACTCCCCATTAACCACCTGGGGAAACGCCGTACGGAGACCGCAAAAACGCCCATTGAGTTCGATTTGAGTTTCACGGGCCCCGAAACGGCCCCGTTTCGCCCTCGGGGACAAAAACGGCGCGTCAACCCACTCGGGATAAATCCTTACTCCCATTCCTCCGAATACCGCCCAGTGCCTTGTCGTCTTGAAACACGGGGAGTAAATAGCGAAATCGCAGGTGAAAGGGAGTAAAAAGGTAAAGAATAAGCCTCCGTTCCAACATGGGAACGGAGGCTCGATAATCGGATTTACTCACCAATGTCGCTGGTGGCTTTGCCGTGAATCTCGTACGAAACGAAACTCAGGAGCACAGTGCGGCACTCAAAAGAGCAGGTCAGAACCCTGTCAGCCTACTCCCACTCGATCGTCGCAGGCGGCTTGCTCGTAATGTCGTAAGCCACGCGGTTGACACCGGGGACCTCGTCCACGATACGCCCAGAGATGCGCGCAAGTACGTCATAGGGCAGCTTCGCCCAGTCGGCGGTCATCGCGTCGGAGGACTCCACGGCCCGCAGGATCACCGGTCGCGCATAGGTGCGCTCGTCACCCATCACGCCTACGGAGCGGATGTCGGGCAGCACGGCAAAGTACTGCCAGCAGCTGTGCTCGCTATTTCGCTCGCCCGTTCTCTCGAACAGGCGCTTGTTGTAGGCGTCGAGCTCCTCACGCACGACGGCGTCGGCGCCCTTCAGGATCTGAAGCTTCTCGGGCGAGACCGCACCGATGATGCGAATGGCCAGGCCCGGGCCAGGGAACGGCTGACGATACACGATGTGCGCAGGCAGCCCCAGGGCCAGCCCCAGCTCGCGAACCTCGTCCTTGAAGAAGTGGTCGAGCGGCTCGATCAGGTCGAAGCTCACGCCCTCAGGAAACGGAATCAGGTTGTGGTGACTCTTGATCGTTGAGGCCTTGCCGTCGGTCTTGCGCGCGCCACTCTCGATGATATCCGGGTAGATGGTGCCCTGGGCCAAAAACTTCACCGGTCGCCCATCCTCCTCGAGCTGCTGGGCAACGGCAAAGAACTCCTTCCAGAACTGCGTGCCAATAATGCGGCGCTTCTGCTCGGGGTCGGTCACGCCGTCAAGTAGCGTGGCGTAGCGCTCCTCGGCGTGGACGTGAATGAAGTCGACGTCAAACTGCTTGGTGAAGACCTCCTCGACCTGCTCGGGCTCGTTGGCGCGCAGCAGGCCGTGGTTGATGAACACGCAGGTCATCTGGCGTCCGACGGCACGCGCCCCCAGCGCTGCGACCACGGAGGAGTCCACGCCGCCGGAAAGCGCCAGGATCACGCGGTCTTCCCCGACTTTCTCGCGAATCTGCGCCACCTTCTGGTCCACGATGTTGTCCATGGTCCAGCTGGCCTCGAGCCCGCAGATGTCAAAGAGGAAGTTGGAGAGCATCTGTTGGCCGTGCTCGGTGTGGCGCACCTCAGGATGAAACTGCGTCGAGTAGAGCTTGCGCTCGGGACACTCCATGGAGGCCACGGGACAGACTGAGGTACTTGACGTCACGGTGAACCCCTCGGGCGCGCGGCTCACGGCGTCGCGATGGCTCATCCAAACGGTCTGCTTAAGCGGCGTGGCGTTGAACAGGGCAGACTTGGGCGCACGCTCGATCGTGGCCGGGCCGTACTCCCCCACGTCGGAGTGGGAGACTTCCCCGCCTAGCGTCGTGGCCATGACCTGGTGCCCGTAGCAGAAGCCCAGAACCGGCAAACCCAGCTCAAAGATTGCAGGATCGATGGAGGGGGCGTTCTCGGCGTAGACGGAGGCGGGGCCGCCGGAGAGGATGAGCGCACGAGGAGACAGCTCGCGCAGTTCCTCCGCCGAAACGTCGCAGGGGACAAGCTCGGAGTAGACGTGCAGGTCGCGCACGCGCCGAGCGATAAGTTGCCCATACTGGGCCCCAAAGTCCAATACCACGACAAACTGCTCTGGCCTCGTTTCGCTCATACGTCCTCCGGTTTTCTCAGCAGCTGATGCGTTATCTGGCAAGCTCCTCTATTATTGCCAGTTTTCTGTGAAGAGAGGCGAATTAATGCCCCTTCATGTCTCTTACATCTGCTTTATCTATCATGTAGTACTCGCGTTTGGGCAGCTCGCGGGGGCACAGCCTCCCATTCGATCAGGAGAAGGGGCCCTCTTGGCTGACAGAAGACCTCACGAACGCATGACCCGTGCAGAGCAGGCGCGCCTCTCTGAGAACCGGTACGGACGGGGCGCCCCGGCTCAGGCTCCTCGAGGCAGGGCCGCTCATACGAGTCGGCATTCCAGCTCCTCCGTAGCCAACTCTCGTGACGACGCCTCCCGTATGAACGGCGTCGAGGCATATGCCGCCCGCCGCAAGAAGAGGGGTCATGGCCACGTGCTGCGCGGCGTGCTCATCTCGCTTGCGGTAATCCTCGTGAGCGTGGGCGTGGCTGCCGCCGTCTACCTCACAGACATCAATAGCCGTCTGGGCGCGGGCGTCTCAGACAGCCTACGCCAGCAGCTCGTCTCCGTTGAGCCTCAGGAGCCGTTCTACATGCTCCTTTTGGGCGTCGACAAGAGCGATGAGCGCGCCGAGGACTGGGGCTCCGACACCTCGAACTTCCGCTCCGACACGATCATTCTGGCACGCGTCGACCCGCCCAACCAGTCCATCACGCTCGTCTCGATCCCCCGCGACACGATGGTGAACATGGAGGGCTACGGAAAGCAGAAGATTAACGCCGCCTACTCCTTTGGCGGTGCCGCCTACATGACCCAGGTCGTCTCACAGTTTGCAAACGTTAACATCTCCCACTATGCCGAGATCGACTTCGAGCAGTTCACCTCCATCGTCGACACCATCGGAGGCATCGAGGTCACCCTGCCCGTGGCCGTCTCCGACATGGACTACGCCGGCGTCGACCTGCCCGCTGGCACCCAGACGCTCGACGGTGAGGAGGCTCTCGGCCTCGTGCGCAGCCGTCATGCCTACGACGCGTACGGGGCAGGCGACTTCTACCGTGCCGCCAACCAGCGCATGGTCATAGGCTCCATAGTCAAGAAGGTCCTGCGGCTCGATGCAGCCTCCATGACCTCAACGGTCTCGCAGCTCGCAAGCAGCGTCACCACGGATTTCAACGTCACGGACATCTTGAGCCTCGCCACGCAGTTCAAGGACCTCGACGTGGACAACGGCGTCTATTCGGGCCTGGTGCCCACCAACTCCCAGTACATCGACAACCTCTGGTACGAGGTGGTCGATGAGAGCGCCTGGAAGACCATGATGCAGCGGGTCAACAACGGCGAGAGCCCCTACGCCGACGAGAGCGAGGACCCGACCGCAGGCGTCGCCGGCTCGGTAGGCACTACCACCAGCTCGGGTGGCTCCACGAGCTCCGTTACGGCGAGCTTCACCGGCTCCGTCACCGTCCTCAACGGCACCGACAAGAGCGGGCTCGCTCAGAATATGGCCAACATCCTAGTAAACGCGGGCTTCTCCGCCACGGCGGAAAACGCCTCGTCCAGCAACATAGCGGAGACGGCCATCCTCTACAATAGCTCGCGCGCGAACTCACAGGCCTCGGCACTTGGCGTAGCCCAAACGCTCGGCATAGACGCGGACGCCGTCACCATCAACGACGGGACCTACCCCACGAGCACGGACGTCGTAGTCGTGCTCGGAGTCGACCAGATCGAGGACTAGCCCCAGCCGAACGCGCCTTGGGGCTGTCTCGACTCGCAGGGGAAGGTCCCGCGCTCCCTACACGTTGAAGCGGAAGTGCATCACGTCGCCATCGGCTACCACGTAATCCTTGCCCTCCATGCGGAGCTTGCCGGCGGTCTTGCATCCCGCCTCGCCACCGAGCGCCACGTAGTCCTCGTAGCTGGCCACCTCAGCCTTTATGAAGCCCCGCTCGAAGTCGGAGTGGATCACGCCAGCGGCCTCGGGCGCCTTGGCCCCAATGCGCACGGTCCAAGCCTTGACCTCGAGCTCGCCGGCCGTGAAGTAGCTCTGCAGGCCCAGCAGCTTGTACGCCGCCTGCGCAAGCGTCTCGAGGCCACTCTTCTCCAGGCCCAAACTCTCCAGGTACTCGGCGGCCTCCTGCTCGTCGAGCTCGGCAAGCTCGGCCTCCACCTCAGCGCACACGGGGATGGCCTCCACGTCGCCAACCATCGGTACGGGCCCGCCAAGCTGGTCCTCGTCCACGTTGGCCACGTAGAGGATCGGCTTCATCGTGAGCAGGAAGAGGTCATGGGCCGCCTCGTGCTCCTTGTCGCTCATCTCCAAATCGGCCGCGCGATGTCCCTCGTTCAGCCACTCTTGCAGGCGCTTGGCCACGGAGAGGCGCGTACCCAGCTCCTTGTCGCGCTTGGCCTCCTTCTCGAGCTTGGGAATCGCACGCTCGAGGGTACCCAGGTCGGCCAGGATAAGCTCTGTCTGGATGATATCAACGTCCTCGGCGGGGTCCACGCGCCCCTCCACGTGCACGACGTCAGGGTCCGAGAAGAATCGCACGACCTCGCAGATGGCATCGGTGTTGCGGATGTTGGCCAGGAACTGGTTGCCTAGGCCCTCTCCCTCGTTGGCGCCCTTCACCAGACCGGCAATGTCCACGAACTCGACCGTGGCCGGCACGATGCGACTGGGGTGCACGATCTGGGCCAGCTTGGTCAGGCGGGCATCCGGCACGTCGACGATCCCCACGTTGGGGTCGATCGTGGCGAACGGGTAGTTAGCGGCAAGACCCCCCTTGCGGGTCAACGCAGTGAACAGGGTCGACTTGCCCACGTTGGGCAGGCCGACGATACCAATGGATAAAGACACGTCCCTCTCCTTACTCCTTCTTGGCGACCGTAGCGGCACTCTCGCCTGCGGCGGCATCTGAGTCGTCCAGACGCTCGAGCGCGTCAGCCGCGCGATTGAGCTGCTTTTTTCCCTGCTCAAGACGCTTGGTGACCTCGGCCTTGGCCTGTGCCTTCTTGAGCGCAACCTCCTCGGCCATCTTGTCCGGCACCACGAGTTCGTGAGCGTCCATGGGCTCCATGGTAAGCGCGCCGTCCGCGCAGACGGTCACGCACGCTCCGCAGCTCACGCAGTAGGGACTCTGAACCGTGATGTTGCCCCCCTTGTCAAGGTCAATCGCGCGTGTGGTGCAGACCTTGGCGCACTCCCCGCACAAGGTGCAGAGCGCCGAGTCGCAGACGGGAACCTGAAGCCTCACGAAGTCTGCAAGACCCTCGTCGTGCTGCAGGGCGCCCATCATGAGCTTGCGGCTCTGGGTGAGCATGCGCGCGCGATTGGACGAGGTCTTGGAACCCACGGCATTCTCGAGCTGACGCTGGAGCTGGTCGAGGCGCTTGGAGTGATCGGATATCTTCTTGGCCACGGCCTGGGCACCCGCGAGCGCGGGGGCGCTCTTCACGACGAGGCGCTCGGCCGAGTGGATGGCGCTGCTCATGAACTGGCTGCGCTTGTAGGCGCGCGTCAGCTCGTGGTCCAGGTCCTTCTCGTCGACCTCCAGGCCCAAGGCTGCGTCCGCCCATTCCTCGGCTGTGCCGATGGCCTCCACGTAGGTTTGCTCGCCCGTCGTGGTGCGACAGCGGTCGCAGATGCCCACTGGCAGGTAAACGCTGATGTTGTCGTAGTCCGCGAGCAGCGAGAACCACATCTCGCGCGAAATCATGCCCACGCAAGCGAGGGTTACCTCGTTGCCCTTGGGCAGGCGCTTGAGCGCACGCGTGCAGGTCACATAGCAGTGCTCATAGGCCGAGGCCACGCGCGCGATCTGATCGTAGACCTGACGCGGCATGTGCCGGCGCGACGAGAAGGTCTCCGTGGGGCACACGGCCGCGCACAGACCGCACTTGCGGCAGGTATCTGAGATGCTCACTGACTGCTTGTGGATCGTAATGGCATCGACCGGGCACACATCGAGGCAGCGCGAGCACACGTCCTCGCGTCCGGCCGCACCGCGCAGGCAGCGGTTGGAGTTGGCAAAGGGCTTCTCCTTGTAGTCGGCCGGGTCGAAGACCTTGCGCGCACTCGGGTCCGCGACTAGGGAGTTCATCATCGAGCTGGGGAGGTCCTGCAGCTGTTGCCAATCGGTCTGGATGTCGATGAGGTCATCGAGGAAATCTCTCTTCTCGGCCACGCGTCGACCGTCCTCTCCTTGGGTTGGTGAGCGTCCTATTGTACCGCCCGTATGCGAGCATGTGTATCCGTACCGAGAAGGACTACGTCTCCCCCGTCAACTCCCCCTCTCCCATCACGTCGAATCCCTTGATTTCCAGTCGTTGAACCTCGTACCTTCCGTCACGTCGGAGTCTCGATTTCCAGTCTCTAGCCCTCGTTTCCTCCCGTCCACTATTTATGTGCGACTGCACTCGTACATAAATATTTTTTCTCCCTCCTACGCGCGACCGTTATCTGGTCTTTCTCAACAAGTACTATTCTTTATGCATGTCTGGAATCGACATAAATATTTTCATAGAGTCGCCGGGGGTCCCGAGCCGGCGGGAGTCCGAGCCAGGGGGAGTCCGAGCCGGGGGTCCCGAGCCGGCGGGAGTCCGAGCCAGGGGGTCCCGAGCCGGCGGGAGTCCGAGTCAGGGGGTCCCGAGCCGGGGGTGCCGCACCGGGGGGGTCCTGCACAGGGGGTCCCGAGCCGGCGGGAGTCCGAGCCGGGAGTCCGAGCCAGGGGTGCCGCACCGGGGGGGGTGCCGAGCCGGGGGTCCCGAGCCATGGGTCCTGCGTCGGGGCCCACAATCTCCAACCGTCCCTCACAAGTGCAGCTTCACCTGCCCATGCGCAACGGGTACTCCGAACAGGGCGGGCTCAATCCCCATCCCAAATCTTGTGGCGTGGAGCAGCCTACGCTGCAGGCATATGACCTCATCTGCGTCTACGGGCCCCTGGTCAAGGCGGGGGACCCTATCCTCGAGCAGCCTCACGGTCTTCACGAGCTCCACGGGATTTCTCATCTGGTCGAGATCAATCGTGTAGATGTCCCAGCCCATGTGCTGCAGGGCCTCACGGCGGCGTCGCGCCCTGACAAGGTCGGGATGAAACTCCTTGCTATCGTATTCCAAACCCTGCCTCTTCTCTGGATGCGCGGCATCAATCGAGCAGGTGGCCGTACCCGCCACCGCTGCGGCCACCGCGTCGAGCTTGACCTCGTAGTTGAGCTGCGGCGCAGCGAACGCAAGCCCACCGTGCTCCTTCGGCAGGTGGAGCAGGCACGACATCACCGTCTCCATGGGCGAGCGCGCGCCATCGCGAATCCAACGCAGGGCCTCACGCGCCTTGGAAAGCCCGTAGAGGCCCTCGATCGCATCGAGCGCATCCGCGATCTTCTCGACGCTCGTGAGGGTCGGACGCTCGTAGTAGCCCGAGACCATCTGCGAGAAGTGCGCGTAGCGGCCGCACAGCTCGCAGCCCAGGACCACGGCCCCTAGGAAGGAGACCTCGCGCGCCATCTGAACGAAGCAGAGCTCCGGACCTGCGGCATAGACGCCCTCATCGACCTCGAGCAGAAGCCCGGCCGGAACCTCCCCGAGCCCGAACCGGTGGACCTGAATCCCCCGCGCCTTGCAGACAGGGGCGTACCTGCGCACAAGAACGTGAAGGGGTGCCCGCTGTAGCCCGAGCACGGGCAGCTCCAGGGATCGCGCCTGGATGAGGTTGGTCGAATACTCTGCCATTGAGAGCGTCTGTTCGACCCGCATGATGGGGCTGACCTGGGGTGGGACAGCCCGAATGCGCTCGAGCGCAGAGTTGTGACTCATAAGAATCGACACAGTGATCCCCTTCCTGACGGATGGGGGTCCTCGGTCAAACCAATCTATCCCAGAAGCAAGGGCTTCCCTCGAGAAAATGAAGTTTAGTTCTTTGTGTTTGACCCGAGTCGTACATAAATCTATCACCAATTGACAAAACCCCAGATAAACGATGTCAAAGGGTTGTCTGAAAAAGATTTATGAGCGACTCTGGTCATACATAAAAAATTTTCGAACGGGGAGGCGGAAGGCAGCGGTGAGAACCACGGGGGCCCAGGCCACAGGACACCCGCGTCGCACCTATCCCAGCGGGGGCATCGGCTCCCAGTCGGGGTCCTTCTGAATGCGGCGCTGCTCGCGCCAGCCAGCGAAGAGCCGCTTGGTGCCCGAGACAAGGCTCTCCCGGTCCACAATGAGGATCCTCACGATCTCCTTGGCGAACGTGAGGAAGGTCCCCACGCCAAAGGCCACGGGATGGTAGTCCCCATGGAGCCGATAATAGCGTGCCAGAAAGCCGCGGTTGCGCGTGATGTAGAAGCGCGTCATGTCCGAGGTCGAGTTGAGCTGGCGAACCGCCCCGATCTCCTTGTTGGGCACCTCTCGGCGACGCCTCAGCACGTAGTCCGGCACGAGAAGCACCGGGCACACCTTGCTGGCCAGGTAGCCGTAGAGGGCGTCGTCCCAGTAGATGAAGAAGCGCGGATCCGGCAGGCCGATCTTCTTGACCACCCGCCGGCTGAAGCATCCGCCCTCGAAGCACAGGGCGTTGCACTCCTTGTACTCCTCGCCAGGCTCCCATGTGGAGCGGGAGAAGGGGTTGTAGATGCCGAGCGCGGTGTTGAAGCGATACTGCCAGAAGAACGGACCGCCGTCGAAGTCGTAGCGCTGGCCCTGGATGGCATCGGCGCGCTCGGACCAGCGACCCAGGACCTCGATCGCCTCTGGCAGCACGCTCACGTCGTCGTCCATGACCCAGAACCATTCCGCGCCCAGCTCGAAGGCCCGTCGCACACCTTCCGAGAAGCCCCCGGAGCCACCCGTGTTGGTCTGCATGGGATCGTAGACCACTCGCTCGGTGCCCCCCTCGGCATCCGAGTCGTCAGCGGTGGGACCCCATAGGCCCCCCACGCGCGCGGAGAAGTCTGCCGCGATCTGCGCGGTGGCATCGGAGTTCTCGTTGTCCACGATCACGATGCGCCACGGCGCCACGGTGAGCTCCAGAATCGAGTCGAAGAGCTCGGCCAGCAGCTGCTGACGTTTAAAGGTCACGATGACGATCGCAAGTCTTCTCATGCACGTCCCTCTACGGCCCCTGTCGCAGCTCCGCGACCCGTCCGACATACTAGTATAGGGTAGACCGAATCGGACCCGCATCCGCAGGGAGGCCACATGAGCACCAACAACGCAGAGGTCGAACGGGACCTGATCTCGGTCGTCGTCCCCATCTATAACGTCGAGAAGACCCTCGACGAGTGCCTGAGCAGCATTGAGTCCCAGACGCACAGGAGGCTCGAGGTCATCTGCGTGAACGATGGCTCGACCGACGGCTCGAGCGCCCTCGCACACGAGCACGCCACGCGCGATTCGCGCGTCATGGTGGTCGACAAGCCCAACGAGGGCTATGGTGCCTCCTGTAACCGCGGCATGGGCATGGCGCGCGGGGCCTGGGTCGCCATCGTGGAGCCGGACGACTTTCTTGAGCCCACCTGCTACGAGGAGCTCCTCGCCTGTGCCGAGAAGTACGGTGGGGTCCGCGACGTCGACGTGGTGCGCTGCGCGTACTGGCGCGTCTTCGAGGATTCGGAGGGGGCAGACGGGCCGCGAACGACCTGTCCGTACAAGGGTCGCATCCGTCCACGACACCAGCCCTTTGCGGTGGGCGACGGCATCGAGCTCCTGCGCCATCACCCCTCCGTCTGGTCGGGCATGTATCGGCGCGACTACCTCGCCCAGAGGCGCATCCGCTTCGTTGAGGCCCCGGGGTCCGGATGGGTCGACAACCCCTTCCTCGTGGAGTCGCTCTGCCGCACGAACAAGATCTGCTACCTCGACCGCCCGCTCTACGTCTACCGCGAGCACGCCCTCGACGATGCGAGCGCCTTCGCCGCGCGCTTCCCGCTCGTGCCGCTCACGCGCTGGAACGACATGCTCGACGCCGCGGCCCTCGCTGGCGTGGACGACGCGCGCATCGTAGCGGCGCTGGCCCTGCGCGGCGTCAACTACGCCCTGATCACGGTAGGCGCGGCAGGCGACGCGGCAGGCGTGCGCAAGCTCGTGGAATCCTCGATGCGCAGGATCGATGAGGACGTGGTGATGGCCGAGCCCAGGATCAGCCCTGCGGGAAAGAGGCTCTACGCCCAGGCCTGCGGCCTGCCCGAGCCCAAGGTCGACCCCCTTCCCCACTACGCCCATCTCGCGGGCGAGGCGCTCTACCGCGTGCGCACGAACGGGCTGGGCTTCGCGCTCAGAACCGCCCGTGCCCGTCTCGCCGACCGAGAGTAAGCCGAGCAGACGGAGAAGAGGGCGGCCCTGACACCCATGAGGCATCGGGGCCGCTCCTTGCGGGCCCCTGTGAAACGAAGCCTACTCGGCGGAGAAGGTGCTGCGCCCGAACGAGGCCTTCCACGCCGCGCTGAACTCGTCGACCGCAATCGTCGTCCCGGGATGGTCGATCATGGACCACACGATGTCCGGCGACACGGTGACCGCGTGCGCCCCCAGGTGCATGATGTCGTGCACCTGGCCCGAGTTCTTGAACGAGGCCGCGACCACCTTGGACTCGAGCCCGTTGACGACCAGCATGTCGAGCAGATCGGAGACTTGCTGGATGCCGTCGCCATAGTTGCACATGCGGTTGACGTAGGGAGCCAGGTAGTCCGCCCCGTTCATGGCCGCAAGAAAGGCCTCGTCGGCAGAGTAGATCGCCGTGGCCAGCACCCCCAGGCCCTCCGCCTTGGCCGCCTTGATCGCACGCAGACCGGCACGCGTCACGGGAATCTTCACATACATGTTCTTGGGGCGCAGAGAACAGATCTTGCGCGCATCCGCCATGATGCCCTCGAAGTCCGTGGCTATGCTCTGCATGAAGAACGCCTGATCCTCCGAGAGCACCTCCAGCATCTCCCGGGCGACCTGCTCGGGGGCCTTGCCGCTCTTGGTGATGATCGTGGGGTTGGTGGTGACGCCGGCAACGCTGATGACGGAGCTGAGCTCCTTGACGGCCTGGGCATCTGCGGTATCGAGCATGAACTCCATGTGACTGCCTTCCCTTACTGCTGTAGCTTTTCTTCTTTGCGAGACGTCTCGCAATGATGCATCCATGACTTCCTAGTCTATGCCTTGTCGGTCACTCCCCGTGGATGATCGTCTTCAGGCCCGCCCGCTCGCACAGGTCGACGACACTCTTGACGTCGCTCTCGGAGAGCTGCCTCATCCCCCTGAGCGCATAGGGTCTCTCGAGTGCGTCATACTTGCCCTCTCCCAGCTGATGAAAGGGGAGCACGTCCACCCGGTCGATGCCCTGTCGCTTTATGGTGGCAACGTTGGACGCCACGCAGTCGAGGTCGTCGGTGAACCCCGGAATGATGGGCATGCGCGCGACGACCCTGCCCCCCAGCGCGAGAATCGCCTGGACGTTAGCGTCTCGAACCCTGGGATCGATGCCCGTCACCTCGAGGCTTCTCGCACGATCGGCGAACTTGTAGTCGACGAGGAGGCTGTCACATGCTGCGACCAGGCGCGGAGCGTCCTTGAGGGGAAGCCCCAACGTGCTTTCCACAGCGGTGTTCAACCCCCTCTCGTGGCAGCTCTCCAAAAAGGCATGGAGAAAGTCCTGGTAGATGAGGCACTCCCCGCCAGAGACCGTGACGCCGCCACCACTCTCCTCGTAGAAGACCCTGTCTCGCTCGACCTCGTCGACGAGCTCGGAGACGCCCCTCACCGTGCCGAGAAGCTCCTTGGCACCCGTCGGGCACTCCTCGGGTGCCACGGGGCACACGTGCTCGCCCTCTCGCATGGAGCACCGGATGCAGAGGCGTTCCCTGTAGGCCACCTCCGGCTCGCACGAGAGGTTCTCCGGGTTGCAGCACCATGGACAGCGAAAGGGGCAGCCCTTGAGAAAGACCACGGTGCGTATGCCGCCCCCATCGTGCAGGGAGAAGCGCTGCACGTTGGTGACCACGGCCGCGGGAGCACCATCGAGCTCGCGCCTACAGTTCATGCTCTGTTCGATTGATGATGTCATCTTGTATCGCCTTTGAAAGTTCGACGAACATGGCGGAATAGCCCGCGACGCGTACGACGAGGTCCTTGTGATCCTCCGGGTGTTCCTGGGCGTCTAAGAGCGTCGCGCGGTCCACCACGTTGAACTGAATGTGCTGGATGCCGAGCCTGCAGTAGCTGCGCAGGTATGCCATGAGCCTCGCCAGCCCTGCCTCCCCCTCGAGCGTCGACGGGGAGAGCTTGACGTTGAGCAAGGAGCCGTTCGTGTCGAGGACGTTGTCGAGCTTGGACACCGAGAGCAGGCTCGCGGTGGGACCGTTCTTGTCGCGACCGACCATCGGGGACAGACCTCCGTCCGCGAGCTGCTCGCCCGCGTGGCGTCCGTCGGGAGTGGCCCCCACGGCAGCCCCCAGGGGGATGTGAGCCGAGACGGTGTAGCTTCCCGGCTGGAACCTGCCGCCACGCACGTTGTCGTAGCGGGCCACCTCGCACCCATAGTGGTGCAAGAAGCGGCGGCCTATCTCGTCGACCTCGTCGACGTCGTTTCCGTACTTTGCGTACCCGTTGATGAAGCGCTGCCTTAGGACCTCGTCGCCCGCGCCGGCCCAGTCGCGGTCCAGGACCTCGAGCAGATGATCCCAGGTGATGGAGCGTTCCTCGAAGACGGCCTTCTTGATCACGAGAAGCGAGTCGGCCAGGTTGGCCGTCCCCACGCCCTGCACGCCGGACGGGTTGTAGCGGGCGCCGCCCGACGTGATGTCGGCCCCCCGCTCGAGGGAGTCGTGCACGAGGGTCGAGAGAAACGGCGTCGGCGAGGTCTCCCGGTGGGCCTTGTCGCAGACGTTGCACCCCTGCACCATGAGGCGGATATACCGGTCGATGGTCTTCTCGACCGCCGTCTCGAGCCCCTCGAACGAGTCGAGCCCCTCGGGGTGCGCCCGCAGGGTCAGCTCGAGGCACCGCATCATGTTGAACATGGATATGTCATGCAAGCCATACATGCGCCCTGGAATGGAGAGCTCCACGCAGCCTACGACGGCATAGTCGCGAGCGTCCGCCAGTGAGACGCCTCGCTCCACGAAGGACTCGACGTTGACCTCGTCATTGAAGCACTGGGGAAGGCCGTCGCCCAGGCGGATGATCTCGGCCGTCTTGTGGAGAAGGGGGTCGGGCGTCTTGTGGTGCATGCGCAGGCTCAGATTGGGCTGGGGCAGGCGCGTGTCACGCTGAAGGTCGAGGAGCAGGGAGGAGAGCTCGTTGCTCGCGTCGTTGCCCTGCGCGTCTACCCCGCCCACCACGAGGTTGTAGCCAATGGGAAATCCCGCGAAGAAGCGGGCGCTGTCGGTGGAGCGTATGGCGACCACCGTGTTCGTCTTGAGATAGAAGCACTGAAGGAGCTCGCGCGCCTCGGCTTCGCTCGCCCCGGACGCCAGGCTCGCCTGGTAGTACGGAAGCAGGTACTGGTCCATGCGTCCCAGCGAGAGGGAGCTCGCGTTCGACTCGTGCTGCAGCGTCACCGAAAGCAGCCACACCATCTGGAGGGCGTCGTAGAGATCGCGACAGGGTTCCGTGGCAATGTGGGCAAGAACATCCGCGAGGCGCGCCAGCTCAGAGGTGCGCTGGGACGTGTCGGGCAGCTCCACGAAGGCGCGGGCGTCATCGGAGGGCGAGCCCTGCGCGGCAAGACGCGCCACGTGCTCGTAGCGACGCACGTAGTCGATCATGGCCTGCAGGCTCAGGACGGACGCCTGCAGGAAGTCCTTGTCCGGGGAGGCGTCCCGAAGCGCGCTCGCCTCCCTCAGAAGCGTGCCCAGGCCACGCGAGAGAACGAGCCCGAAGTCAACGATGATGTGACCCTGGCCCTTGTCGGTCTGGGCGACGGCGAAGATGCGGTCATTCTCGGCATCCGCGACCTCGGGGGGCCGATGCTGCGTGTACCAGTCATTGAGCGAGCGGCCTGCCCAGTAGGGATAGATGACCTCACGATACGTGCGCTTGTCCTGGTCGGACATCTCAAAGGTGTCCTGGGGGCGCGTGGGGAACCGGTCGAGCTCGTCAAGAATCCAGTAGGGCGACATCTCGGGCGAGAGCACGCCCGCGCGCGGAGTAGCGCTGCGGTTGCCCACGAGCAGGTCATAGCCATCGATGACGATCTGGTGGTTCTCCAGAAGATGACGAAACGCCTTTGCCCGCCGCATGACCGGAGGCTCCCCCTCCGTCTGCTGGTAGCTCTGCTGCCAGAGAAGGGCGCGCTCGATGGAGACCTGCCTCTTTTGGGAGAACAGGCCGTCCTTGATGTGCTGCGTACGTGGCGTGAGCATGCGCTTCCTCCCCGTTCCTCGTCCTTCATTTGCTCTTAGTATATATTATTTAAAGTTGATTGTTATTTATTACTATTGTTTGAGACGAAATAGGTGAGATGTGAGAAACTAGAGGAGTCAGAAGACATCTAGGGGCGTGGCCCCCACTCACCCCTAAAAAACAGACTCTGACAGCGTCTTTGGATCTGCAAGACTTCCGAAGATGCAAAGATGGGCCTCGCCCGGAAAGGCAGGAGACCGATATGGACCCCCTAAGGCTCAAGTCAAACTACATCTCCCCCCTCTGGTCGGGGGACCGCATCGCCCAGGCACGTGGAATCGTCTACGACAAGGACGCTCCCCCAGGGGAGTCCTTTGACGTCACCGCTCACCGCGACCTGGCCAACACCGTCGAGGGAGGACCCTATGACGGCATCAGGCTCGACAGGCTCATCGACGACTACCACGAGGAGCTTCTCGGCCAGGGCCTTCCCAATGACGATGGGGTCATCCAAGTGGTGACCATGGACGCGCGCGAGTCGCTCTCGGTACAGGTCCATCCCGACGAGGCCTACGCCCAGGCCCACGAGAACGACCACGAGAAGACCGAGTCGTGGTACATCTTGGCGGCCGATCCCGGCGCGACCCTCATCGCCGGGTCCACCACCGACGACAGGGGCGCTCTGCGCGCGGCGGCGGCCGACGACACCGTCGGCGACCGCTTTGGACGGCGCGTGAGCGTGAGCGAGGGCGACTTCATCCTCATCCCGGCTGGCACCATGCATGCGCTGGGCGCGGGCATCTTTGCCGTGGAGATCGGGTCGCTGGGCTTCAAGACCTACCGCATCTGCGACTGGGGCCGTGGTCGCGAGCTGCACGTCAAGCAGGGCTTCGACCTCATAGACACCTCGCTGCGCCCCGAGCCGCGTCATCTGGGCGCCTTCGACCCCAACGGACCCGACCAGGTGCAGCTCGGCGCCACCCATGAGCTCTTCGAGGCGGAGGTCATTGACGTCCACGGCGAATTCGCAGGCGAGCTCTTGGACCGCTACCAGATCCTCACCTGCGTCTGGGGTGACGCCCAGGTAACCACCCCCGAGGGGGCCACCGCGGACCTCAAGTTCACCGAGTCTCTCCTCGTTCCCGCAAGCGCGGGAAGCTACACCGTGCGAGGGACCTGTCGCATCATCCGGAGCTACCGGCCCTAGCTCGGGCAGGGGCGCGCATCATGAAGCCTTGGCTCCAGGCACGACTGCAAGGGATTTCGGCTGGGCATAGGAGCCTGGCCTTAGGGGCATCGGACAGAGCGGAGGAGCCATGTTCGCGGACAAAGCGCTGCAGACCTATCAGAAGAGCAACAACTATAGTTGCTCGGAGGCGATCATACATGCCGCCAACGATTACTACGATTTAGGATTGGACGACAAGTCGTTCAAGATGATGTCACCTTTCAGTGGTGGCATGTACTCTGATCAGGCCTGTGGGGCCCTCGTTGGGGCAGGAGCGGTGCTCGGGGTGCTCTACTCCACCGGACGGGCCCACGACAGCGAGCTCATGCGCCAGCTCGTCAAGGAGCTTGTCTCCCGGTTTGACCACGACCTGGGGGCCACGAGGTGCGAGGAGCTCAAGAGTCGCCATAAGACCCCGGAGCTGCGCTGCGAGTGCATGGTCAAAACGGCCGCGGCCATTCTCGAGGACCTCATCGCCCAGCATCCTGTCGCGTAATCCCTCAGCGGATTCGCAGACGCTCCCCTCTGCCGCATCTCATGCAAGGTGCGGCAGTTTTTATGCGGCATCGGGAGCCGCGGAGCATCGTCGCCTATATGACCATCGACCCAAGATCCTTTATCTGAGCCCGCAGCTTCGTGGAGGGCCGGTTGGTGATGAGAGCGTCAAAGCTCGAGACGCTCGCGTAGACGTAGTTCCCACCGATGCCAAACTTGTGCTCGTCCACCACCAGAAAGCTGCGTCGTGAGTTCGCTATGACCAGCTGCTTGATCATGGCGTCGTCCCAGGCATAGGTGGTGACCTCACCTGTCTCCAAGTCGACACCCAAGCCGCCCAGAAAGACCTTGTCGAACCGCATGGGCTTGAGGCACGCAAGGGCCATGGTCCCAATGAAGCCGTCAAGCTCCGTGTTGACGCTGCCCCCGGTGCCCAGGACGGTAAGCGCTGGGTTGGTCGCGAGGGTGCGAAGGATCTCCATCATGTTGGAGACCACGAAGACCTGCTTGGACTCCTTCGCAAGGAGCTCGGCAAGGGCGAGGTTGGTGGTCGAGACATCCAGAAAGATGGTGTCCCCAGAGGCGATCTGCTCGAGGGCCTTCTCTGCGACGAGGCGCTTCTCGGCAACGTGGCTGCCCACACGTTTGCTGACGTTTCTGTCGGGTGCGGTCGCGACGCTAAGCGCGCCCCCGTAGACCTTCTTGAGGGAGCCCTGCGCGTCAAGCTGCTTGAGGTCCTTCCTGATGCAGTCCTCGGTCACCGAGAAGCGCTGAGCCAAATCAGCCACGGTAGCACGTCCCTCAGCGTTGATGAGCTCGATGATCTTCGCCTGTCGCTCCTTGAGAAACATGGGTCCTCCGTCAATGATTCCCTTTTACGTGATGCGCTTTTATTATTGTGTCGGACCCACGGGAGAGCCAGCGCCCAACCCCTACACGAACGCGTCCGGCACCATCCGCGCCATGGGACCGCGCTTAAAGAGCGTGGCGAGCCGAGCCTGAACGCAAACAAGCGCCACGTTGCGCGCACGAAGGGAGGCCAGCAGGGCGCGCCCCTCGTTGCTTCGTGGACGAGTCACGCTCACCGCGAATTGAGCGCTCTTTGTCCGGATCATCTGGGACACGAGGTCTCGCTGCTCGGAGGCCGACAGGGAGCTTCCCCACCCGCATACGTCCTTGATGCAGGCCACGAGCCGTTCAAGATACCGGCTCTGGATCATCTCCATACTCGCCACGTCACCGTCAAGCCCCCAGAAGTGATAGAGGTCGAGTAGGCCTGCATGCTCGACCTCCAGAAGGCTAGCCTTTGCGATTGCCCCCTCTGCATGGGCCACGGGGGCGTTCGAGCGACTCAGGTGGTATCCGATGCCCCCCACCACGCCGACACGTTGGACCTCGCGCAGATATGCCATGACAAAGGCGTGGTCGGTCAACGCCTTGGAGTCAAAGCGCACGCCCCATTCATCGAGGCGAGCACGAGAGAAAAGCTTGGCACTCGCGGGCAGGAGCTGCCCTGCGGCAAAGAGCTGCCAGGCGGCAGTCCTGAAGTCATGCTGCGTGGGATAGACCAGGGGCTCCAGGGAGACGGAGAGCTCCGATACGCGAGAACCCGCAGAGGACACGCTCACCGAGAAACCGCCTACAGCCAAGTCGAGGTCATGCTCCTCAGCACTCTCCACGAGGTCGGCGAGCAGCGAGGGCTCGGCCCATCCATCAGCGTCCATGACAAGAACCCAGGCGCCTCGCGCACGGGAGAGCGCCAGCGACAGGGCCTCCTGACGACCCAGCTTGCCGGCGCGCACAACCACAACGCGCAAATCGCGCTCAGCAAGCGCATCGAGAATCCGTAGGGAGGTGTCCGTGGACCCCGCGTCCACGACCACGAGCTCAAAGTTCACGAAGGTCTGATTCTGTAGGCTCTCGACGGCACGCCGCACGGTCTTATCGGCATCATGGGTCACCATGAGTACCGAAACCGTAGGTGAAGTTGGCGTGTAGTGCGTCATGCACGGTCCTTTCGCCCCGCAAGAAGCTGCGTAGGAACACCCTATCTAGGGTATCAGCCACCTTGCCAAGCTGAAGGCACGCGGGACCCCTTGGCAAAATGAGCACAGTGAGGTCGCACATGGCCCATGGCCACGGGGCTCTGCAAAGAGGGTGCTACTGCGCCGCGACCAGAAGTCCCAGTGCAACGTCAAGCTGCGTCGCATCGATCACCTGGGAGCCCGTCTCGGTGACGGCGCCCTCGTCGTCGGTCACGGTCTGGGGCACGAGCGTCGCATCCAGGCGCGTCAGGTTGCTCGTCCCCACGCTTGAGAGGGCTTGAGCGAGCGAGAGCAGCTCCTGGGCGTCCATGTCCGTCCGAATCTTGGAGAGCAGCTCCGACGCCGAGCTCACGAGCTCGGACGCACTCGATCCCGCGAGTGACGAGGCTTCCTCGAGCACGTCGTCCGTTGCAACGACCACGTGGGCAAACGTCATGTTAGCCGCCTTGGAGAGGGGTACCACGCACGCGGCGTAGCCCGAGGACGCATAGAGCCCAGAAAGAGTGGCGGACGAATCCTGCACGCTCAACGTAGCCTCAAGCGGAATGTCAGCCAAGGTCGCCGTGGCCTGGGTCTTGTTGAGCGCGAGGATGCGAGCAGAGGTGAGGGCGGCACCCGTCTGGTCCAGACTGTCCGCCGTGAGGAGAAGAACGCACTCGAACTCGTCCGCAGAGGCGACGTAGGACTCGTCTGGCACGCTCGTCGAGCTCTGGGCGCTCATGGCATCCGTGAGGCCTGTGTCACCAAGGCGACTCTCGAGCTGCACGCGATTCCATACCACGCCCACGACAAGGGCAACCGCCACGAGCACTGCGACGCTTATGGCCCCCGCCATAACGTTGCGGTGCGGACTCTCGCGGGGGACGTCAATGCGATCGAACTTCTCACGCTTCCGGGGCATCTCGCTCGCCTCTCTCTAGCTCCCACAAGATGAACCTTAGAATAGGATACCCAAGGCGATAGGCGCAGTAACCCCACGAAGAGCCGGGACCGGCCGAGGCTACTCCCAGCTCTCAAGCATCTTTTTGGGATATGCCACCCCCACGAACGTGAGCCCCTTGGCCGGGGCGCAGGGCCCTGCGGCCGTCCGCTCGCGCGCATCGAGGACCTCTCCCACCCATGCGGCGGGTCGGTGGCCCCTGCCCACCTCCACGAGCGTCCCCGCGATGGTGCGCACCATGTTATGCAAAAAGGCGTTACCCGTGATGTCGATGGCCACAAGCCGCTCGCCTGCCTCGCAGACGTCGCTCACCGTAAGCTCGTCCACCCGACGACAGGTCGGCCTTCCCACGGCCGAGGCAGCCTTGCAGAAGCTCTTGAAGTCACGCTCGCCCACAAGAGCCTGGGCGGCAGCGTTCATGGCCTCGACGTCGAGAGAGCCCTTGTACCACCAGGCGTGATCCCATGCCAAGACGGGACGTGCCTCGCCCGCCGCGATGCGATATCGATAGCTGCGGCTCAGGGCGTCAAAGCGCGCCGAGAAGCCCTCGGGGGCGCGATGGATCCCCCTAATCGAGAGGTCATCCGGCGTGAGCGCCACGAGTGCGCGCGTAAGCCGCCGCACCGGGAGCTCGAGCTCGTCGGCGCTCACGGGCAGGCTCACGTACTGCGAGAGCGCGTGAACGCCCGCATCCGTACGCCCGGCACAGGTCAGCTCGACGGGGCGACGCAGCACGGTCTCCAGGGCACGACGCAGCTCTCCGGCCACGGTACGCTCGCTCGGCTGCTCGGCGAAGCCGGCAAAGCCCGCCCCGCGATAGCCCAGCTCTATGACCATGGTCGCGTCTGCCATGAGGCCCCCTTCTCCCCTGCGAGGATACCACGCGCCCTTTCTTTCTTGCTCAGGCGAGGGCCGTCACCACGACCCAGGCCAGGCCACCGAGAAGGACCGCGCGGTCGCGCCTTGCGAGCGGGCGCGTCATCGAGGTTCGCTCGCCCGCATAGCAGCGGTCCACCATGGCGCATGCCAGCTCGTCGGCTCGACGAAACAGCCCCACGAGCAGGGGCACGAGAACCTGGACCCAACCATGCAGGTGTCTCACGACGCCCCCCTCGTCAAGTCGGGCCCCCCGGGCACGCTGAGCGCACCTGATTCGCTCGACCTCCTCGACGGTGAGGGGAATGAAGCGAAGCGCCACCGAGATCACCATGGCCACGTCCCCCACGGGCACGCCCACCCGAGCGAGCGGGGACATGAGGCTCGTGCACGCGTCGGCAATGGCGGGTGGCATCGTCGTGGCGGAGAACACAAGCGCGAACCCCACCACGAGCACGATCCTTCCCACGGCAAGCGCCCCACGCACCAGACCCGTCAGCGAAACCTGGGGCTGTCCCACGAGCACGACCGCATTGGCAAGAAGCGAGATCGCAAGGACCACGAGCGCAGGACGCAGCCCCAGGGCGACGGTGCGAGGCGCCGTCTCGCTCGCTGCAAGGGCCGCCACGAGCCCCGTGGCCGCGAGGACAAGGCCGAGGGGCGTCGACGCCGCGAAGGAGGCGACCGAGGCCCCTAGGAGCAAGATCACCTTCACGCGCGCATCGAGCAGGTGCATGGGGGTAGTCCCGGGAACATAGGAGCCGGGCAAGGGAGTCTTACGCATCGCATCTTCTCCCCAGGGCCGCACGCAGGCGCACCGTGAAGGGTGCCTCGAGGCCCGCCTCCTCAAAGATCTCCGGGCTCCCGAACAGCGCCTCGGGTGGGGCGATCCGCACGACGCGACCATCACGGACAAAGACAGCGCGCGAGGCCTCGTCCAGCCACTCGTCTGCGTCATGGCTGATCACGACCACGGAGGCCCCCTGCGAGGCCAGCTCTTGGATGAGGTCGTGCAGGAGCTGGCGCGCCGGCGCGTCAAGCCCCGCAGTAGGCTCGTCGAAGACGTAGGCGACGGGTTCTGCGGCGATCACGCCCGCAAGTGCGACACGGCGCATCTGGCCGCCCGAGAGCTCGAAGGGAGACCTTTCCAGAAGCTCCTCCCCCACCCCAAGCCGTTCGGCAGCGCTACGGGCGGCCCTCTCGGCCTCCTGAGGGGTGCGACCCGTTGCCAGGGGGCCAAAGGCGATGTCGGCAAGGACGGTGTCGGCAAAGAGCTGGTCCTCAGGTCGCTGGAAGGCGAGCCCCACGCGCCCGGCCCGCACGGGCCTCTCGTCAAGCAGCGCCTGGCCCTCGTCCGGCTCAAGGACACCCGCGAGCACGCGGGCGGCCGTGGTCTTTCCCGAGCCAGGTCGGCCCAGCACGAGGGTCAGCCCGCTCGACGCCGCGAGCGAGACCTCGTCGAGGGCGCGCACGTCACCATACCCAACCGTCACCTGAGAGAGCGAAATCTCATGAGTTTGGGCGGTGGGGCATGGTTCGCCCACAGCCTCCCGCCACGCAGGGACGGACTCCGGTCCCAGGAACGTCGCGAGCCCCTCGGGATCAGGCTGCTGGCCAATAGTAAAACCTCGCCGGGCCGCCCCCGAGAGGAGGCGAGCCAGCGAATCATCCGCCAGCCCCGCAGCTGCCAGAGCCCCCTCGCTCTCGAAGAAGCCCTGCGCCGTACCCTCCCAGCTCACACGCCCGCTCGAGAGCACCATGACGTGATCGGCCCCAAAAGGCGCCTGCACCCCATGGTCTATCTCGAGAACGCCGACCCCGCGCTCAATGAGTCGCTCGACCGTGGCGCGGAGCCGCGTGCGCGCAGCCCCGTCCAGCTGAGAGCCCGCCTCGTCGAGCACCAGGTAGTCTGGATGCAGGGCGATCACTCCGGCCAGGGCCAGGAGCTGCTGCTGCCCACCTGACAGCTCCGTGGTCATACGACCGTACAGCTCTGAGATTGCGCAGGTGGCAAGCGCCTCGTCCACACGTTCCAGGACCTCCTTACGCGTAAGGCCCAGGTTGCGGGGACCAAAGGCAACCTCGTCAGAGACGAGGACGCTCACGATCTGATTGCGCGGGTCCTGCCGCACGTAACCCACGCGGCGGGCAAGCTCGCGTGGGTTAGCGGACCTTGAGACGACGCCATCGACCGTGACGGTACCACACGTGGGGAGAAGCGCCCCGTTTAGCATGCGGGCAAGCGTCGACTTGCCGGACCCATTGAGTCCGAGCAGCACCGTGCGCTCCCCCGGGGCCAGATTCAGTGAGACGTCCTCGAGCACAGGACACGCTGCGTCATAGGAGAATCCCACTCGATCCAGCTCGATCAACGTCTCACCTTCCCAAAAAAGGGGCCCCGGCGCATGGCCGAGGCCCCCACATCAAACGTACTAGAGGCCCGCTCTACTCGGCGGTCTCCGCGGGGGACGCCTCGTCCTCGACGGGGGCGTCCTCAACCTTGGTGACCTTTGCCTTGGGAGCGGCCTTGGCCTTGACGGGCTCGGAAACGAGCTCCATGATCACGACCTCGGCGGCGTCACCCTTGCGGGGACCGAGCTTCATGATGCGCGTGTAGCCGCCATTGCGGTCGGCCCACATGCCTTGGGCAGCCTTCTCGAAGATCTCGCGGACAAGATCCTTGTCGCCGAGCTTGGCGATGGCAAGGCGACGAGACGCGAGGTCGCCCCTCTTGGCCCAGGTGATGACCTTGTCAACGTCGCCGCGAATGGCCTTGGCGCGCGCGTCCAGCGTCTTGATGCGGTCGTTCTGAAACAGGGCACAGACCAGGCTCTTCTTCATAGCCTTGGTATGGCTGGCATCGGTGCCAAGCTTCATGCCCCTCTTCTTGTTGTGTCGCATTTCTTGCTTCTCCTAAATCTGGCAGCGCGCCTAGAGCTTGAGGGAAAGTCCCATGGTCTCGAGCTTGTCCTTGACTTCCTCGATGGACTTGACGCCAAAGTTTCTGATATTGAGCAGGTCATTCTCAGAGAACTCGACGAGCTGGCGCACAGAGTGGATGCCGGCGCGCTTGAGGCAGTTGTAGGAGCGGACGGAGAGGTCCAGGTCCTCGATCTGCTTGTCGAGCTCAACGTTGTCCTCGACGGTGCCTACGGCGAAGATGGACGCATCCTCGACGGGCTCGTCCTCGTCGGCCAGGCTCATGAACGCAGCCATGTGCTGGTTGATGATGTTGGCGGCCTCGACGACGGCATCGCGTGGGGTAATCGATCCGTTGGTCTCGACCTCGAGAACAAGACGGTCATAGTCGGTGTGACGCCCGACGCGGCACGCCTCGACGGCCTTGGCACAACGACGCACGGGCGAATAGAGCGAATCAACGTGAACGATGCCGATGGGATCGTTCTCGCGCTCGTTGTCCTCACCGGAGACGTAGCCACGACCCACGCCGATGCGCATGCGCATGGTGAGGTGGGCGCCCGCCCCGAGCGTGCAGATGACATGGTCGGGATTAACGAGTTCGAACTCGGCCGGTACCGAGAAGTCGCCGCCCGTGACCGTCATGGGGCCGTCGACGGAAAGGGTGGCCTCCGCCTCGTCCCCGGTCTCCATGGAGCGAAAGCACAGCCCCTTGACGTTCAGGACAATGTCGGTGACGTCCTCGTAGACACCCTCGACCGTCGTGAACTCATGCTGCACGCCATCAATCTGGATGGCCTCCACGGCAGCCCCCGAAAGAGAGGACAACAGCACGCGGCGCAGCGAGTTGCCCAGCGTGTCGCCATAGCCCCGCTCGAGCGGCTCAGCGCTCACGCGAGCAAGGTTCTCGCTTATCTCTTCGACCGACACTTGAGGTCGGATGAATTCGGACATTGCTACCTCCAAAACTAGTCGGGCTTACTTGGAGTAGAGCTCGACGATCAGCTGCGCGTCGATGTCGAGGTCAATCTGATCGCGCGTCGGCGCCTGGAGGACGGTGCCCTTGAGCTTCTCGATGTCGACCTCAAGCCAAGCCGGCACGGCCATGTGCTCGGAGGAGATGAGAGCCTCCTTGATGGGGAGCAGCTCCTTGGCCTTCTCGGCAACTGCGACGACGTCACCGGCCTTCACCTGATAGGAGGGGATGTCGACGCGACGGCCGTTGACGGTGATGTGACCGTGGCGGACGGTCTGGCGAGACTCCTTGCGAGTGCGGGCGAAGCCAAGGCGAAACACCACGTTATCGAGACGCGACTCGAGGATGCTCATGAGGTTGTCACCGGTGATGCCCTCGCGCTTCATGGCGAGCAGGTAATAACCATGGAACTGCTTCTCGAGGACGCCATAGATGAACTTGGCCTTCTGCTTCTCACGAAGCTGCATGCCGTATTCACTCTCCTGGCGACGACGACGCTTGGGCTCGCGGTGAGAGGTCTTATTGACGCCCATGACAACGGGATCGATGCCGAGCTGACGGCACCTTTTAAGGACCGGGGTCCTATCGATAGCCATTGATACTCCTCCTAGCTACACGCGGCGACGCTTGCACAGACGGCAACCGTTGTGCGCGATGGGGGTCATGTCCTGGATACCCGAAACCTCCAGGCCCGCGGCCTGAAGAGAACGGATGGCGGTCTCGCGGCCAGAGCCGGGACCCTTCACGAAGACGGCAACCTTGTGCAGACCGTGCTCCATGGCCGCCTTGGCCGCAGCCTCGGCAGCGAGCTGTGCGGCAAACGGCGTGGACTTACGAGAGCCCTTGAAGCCAACGGTGCCACCAGACTGCCAGGAGATGACGTTGCCCTGAGGATCGGTAATCGAGACAATGGTGTTGTTGAAGGTGCTCTTGATGTGGGCCTGGCCCACAGCAATATTCTTGCGCTCAGACCGACGGACGCGCGTGGCGTGAGCGTTCTTCTTCTGCGACATGGTTTACTCCCTAGCCCCTCTTCTTTGCACCGATCTGACGCTTCTTGCCCTTGCGGGTACGAGCGTTAGTGTGGGTGCGCTGGCCACGGACAGGAAGTCCCTTGCGATGACGCAGACCGCGGTAGCAGCCAATCTCCATGAGGCGGGCCGTGTTCTGCCTGACCTCGCGGCGAAGGTCGCCCTCGGTGGTGAAGTTAGCGTCAAGGTAATCACGAATCTTGGTGACCTCGTCCTCGGTCAGATCCTTGACGCGGGTATCTGGATTGACGCCGGCCTCAGCACAAATCTTGGTTGCGCTGGTCTGGCCGATGCCGTAGATATAAGTGAGACCGACCTCAACGCGCTTCTCGCGCGGCAGGTCGACACCGTTGATACGGGCCAACTTGGAGCTCCTTCCTTAGCCCTGACGCTGCTTATGGCGCGGGTTATCACAGATGACATAAACCTTGCCATGGCGACGGACAATCTTGCATTTGTCACACATCTTCTTGACCGAAGGACGTACCTTCATGATCCATTCCTTCCGGTAGTGCTGATACGAACTTATCTACTCGCCCAGCCGCTGGCGTGAACATCCACAGCTGAAAGACGCGCCTACTTGTAACGGTAGGTGATGCGCCCCCTCGTAAGGTCATAGGGAGAAATCTCCACCACGACCTTATCGCCAGGAAGAATGCGGATGTAGTTCATCCGAATCTTCCCTGATATGGTGCAGAGGATAGTCTTACCGTTCTCGAGCTCAACGTTAAACATCGCGTTGGGCAAGGGCTCGACGACCTTGCCTTCCAGTTCGATGGCATCTTGCTTGCTCAAATTACAACCTCTCCACACTGTGACAGCGACCACTAATCATACCTAAAATACACAAGACCAACCATGGTGCATCAGATAAACACAACACGTGCCGAGAAGAACCTATCCGTCGACCCCACCCTGCATGGAACACCAGGGGCCCTCATCGTCGGCGGTCAAGATCACCGGGCCATCCTCGGTGATGGCAACCGTGTTCTCATAGTGGGCCGCGGGAAGGGCGTCTTTGGTCACGACGGTCCAACCATTGGCAAGCGTTATGCACTCGTAGGTGCCGAGCGTAATCATGGGTTCGATGGCGATGACCATACCCGCCTGGAGCTTAACGCCACGACCGCGCTTGCCGTAGTTGCGCACCTCAGGCTCCTCGTGCATCACATGGCCCACGCCGTGACCCACGTAGTCGCGCACGACCCCATACCCGTTCGACTCAGCGAGCTCCTGAACGGCCGAGCCGATGTCCCCCAGCCGATTCCCCGGCAGAGCCTGCTCGATACCCGCCTTGAGGCAGTCCCGCGTGCACTCGCAAAGGGCCTGGTAGGCCGTGGAGGGCGTACCCACATAGAAGGTCCAGGCATTGTCGCCCACCCAGCCCTGATAGGTGGCGCCGGTGTCAATGGAGAGTATGTCGCCCTCCTGCAGCACTGTCAGAGCAGACGGAATGCCGTGGACGACCTGCTCGTTGACGGAGGAGCAGATGCTCGCTGGAAAGCCGCCGTAGCCCTTGAAGGTGGGAACAGCACCATGAAGGCGAATGAGGCCCTCCACGGCCTGGTCGATCTCCTTGGTGGTAACGCCTGGCTTAGCAAGCGTCCCCGCACGACGAAGAGCCGCCTTGGACAGAGCCCCGGCGGCCTTCATCTGCTCAATCTCAGTGGGTGACTTAATGTTGATCATAGACCCAGGAGTGCCTTGGCATCGGCATACACCTCGTCGACCGGACGGTCTCCCTTGACCTCCCTGAGGATCGAATGTCCCTTGTAGTACTCAACGAGCGGAGCCGTCTGCGTCAGATAGACGTCAAGACGCTGCTGAATCGTCTCGGGCTTATCGTCATCGCGCTGGTACATCTCTCCAGAGCAGCGAGGGCACACTTCCACGCCCGCGGGCGCCGTGTAGCCACAGTCTCGGCAGGTACGCCGCGAGCTCAGGCGCTCGATGATCACGTCTGGCTCCACGTCAACAAGCAGGGCCGCGTCAAGCGTGCGCCCCATGTCGGCGAGCTCGGAGTCAAGCACGACCGCCTGTGACGTATTGCGCGGGAAGCCGTCGAGGATGAAGCCACCCTGCGTGTCATCGGCAGCAAGTCGCTCCTTGACGAGGTCGATGACAAGCGCGTCGGGAACGAGCTTGCCGGCGTCCATATAGCCCTTGGCGCGTAAGCCGAGCTTCGAGCCCTCTTTGATGGCCGCGCGCAAGAGATCGCCCGTGGAGATGTGGGCGAAGCCGAACTCGGCCACGAGCTTTTGGGCCTGCGTGCCCTTACCGGCACCCGGCGCGCCAAGGAGAACGATATTCATGATGCCGCCTGCCTTTCCCTCGCCTTGCCTGTCTGCCACAAGGGGCCTACTTAAAGAACCCCTCGTAATTGTGCATCTTGAGCTGGCTTTCAATGGATGAGAGCGTATCCATGGCAACGCCGACCATGATCAGAACGGAGGTGCCGCCAAAGGCCTGGATGAGCGAGTTACCTGTAAACCAGAAGATGATCGTGGGCACGACAGCCAAGACGGCCATGAACAGAGCGCCTGGAAGCGTGACGTGATCGATCGTGCCCTTGATGTAGGCTGCGGTGGCAGCTCCCGGGCGAACCCCAGGAATAAAGCCGCCCTGCTTGCGCAACTGGTCAGCGGTTTCCGTGGGGTTGAAGACCATCGAGGAGTAGAAGTACGCAAAGGCCACGATAAGCACCACGGAGAGCACCCAGTTGATCCAGCCCGCTGACAGGGCGTTGGCCACCACCTGCACCCAGCCCACCGTGGGGAAGAAGACGGCGAGCTGGACTGGCAGGTACAGAATCGCCGAGGCGAAGATGATGGGCACGACACCAGCCGTGTTCACCTTGATGGGGAGGTAGGTCGACTGTCCTCCCATCATCTTACGGCCCACGACGCGCTTGGCGTACTGGACAGGGATGCGCCTCTGGCCGCGCTCCACGTAGACGATGATTGGGATGATCGCGATGATAACCGCGAGGGTGATCAGCGTGAGGACCACGTTGCCGGTGCTGGTGACCGAAGAGATGAGCGAGGTGGGCAGGCCGGACATGATATTCGCAAAGATGATGAGCGACATGCCGTTGCCTACGCCGCGCTGCGTGATAACCTCGCCGAGCCACATGATGACCACGGCACCCACGAGCATGGTGAAGACAACGATGACGTTCTCGAGCATTGCGGGAATACCCATGTCCGAGAAGCTCACGCCGTAGCTCTTGAAAAGGAAGAGGTAGCCAATGGCGTTGAGAAGGGCGAGCCCGATCGTGGCGTAGCGTGTGTACTGCGTCACCTTGCGCTGGCCGGCCTCGCCCTCCTTGGCAAGCTCACCGAGTGAGGGAATCACTACCTGCAGAAGCTGCAGGATGATCTGCGCCGTGATGTACGGCATGATTCCCAGACTAAAAACAGACATGCGGGAAAGCGCGCCACCTGAAAACAGGTTGAGCACAGCCATTGCACCACTCGAGGAGAGTCCTGACTGATAAGCAGAGAGCATTTCCTTGAACGGAGCACCCGGAACGGGCAGATAGGCACCAAAGCGGTACAGCAGGAGAATCCCCGCCGTCAGCAGGAGCTTCTGCCTCAGTTCCGGAACGCGAAACGCGTTGGCGATTCCCTTTAGCACGCCTGCTCGACCTTTCCTCCAGCCGCCTCGATCTTAGCCTTGGCAGAGGCGGAGACCTTATCCACCTTGACGGTGAGCTTCTTGGTGAGCTCGCCGTCTCCGAGGACCTTCACGGGAATATAGGCGTGCTTGATGACGCCCTTGGTGACCAGGCTGTCGGAGTCAACGGTCTCGCCGTCGGCAAACAGCGTGTCGAGACGAGCAACGTTGACCGGGGCGTACTCTACGCGATTGTGATTGGTGAAGCCGGGGAGCTTAGGCAGGCGCATCGCGAGTGGCTGCTGACCACCCTCGAATCCTGACCCCTTGCCGCCGCCGGCACGGGAGAGCTGGCCCTTGGTGCCGCGCCCGGCCGTGCTACCCTGGCCAGACGAGTCACCGCGACCGACGCGCTTGCGATTCTTGCGCGAGCCCTCCGCGGGACGCAGATCATTGAGCTGCATGAGTGACTCCTAGTTCTCTTCCACGTCGACAAGGTGCTTGACCTTGAAGATCATTCCACGGATGCTCGGATTGTCCGGCTGCTCGACGACATCACCGATCTTGCGAAGGCCCAGAGCGCGGCAGGTGGCCGTCTGGTCCTTCTTAACAGAGGCGACCGCGCTGTGAACGAGCGTGATCTTGAGGGACTGAGCCATCTTCTAGTTCTCCTTCCCCGTGAACATCTCGCTGACGGTGAGGCCACGGCGCTCGGCGGTCTCCTCGGGGCTGGACAGCTCCTTGAGACCCGCAGCGGCGGCCTTGATGATGTTCATGGCGTTGTCGGTGCCAAGAGACTTGGAGAGCACGTTGGTGATGCCCGCGAGCTCGAAGAGCGGACGCACGGGGCCGCCGGCGATGACGCCGGTACCCTCGACGGCCGGCTTGATAAGCACATGGCCAGCGCCGTAGTGGCCCTCAACGGTGTGGGGCACGGTGCCGTGCTCGGTGATGGGCACCTTGAACATGTTCTTCTTAGCGTCCTCGACGCCCTTGGAAATAGCCAGAGGCACCTCGGCGGACTTGCCCATGCCCAGGCCGACGTTACCCTTGCCGTCACCAACGACGACAAGCGCGACGAGGGACATGCGGCGACCGCCCTTGACGGTCTTGGAGACGCGGTGGATGTAGACGACGCGCTCCTGAAGGTCCGTGTCCTGCTGGCGCTTACGATCTCGTGCCATTGAATCCTCCTAGAACTTCAGGCCCGCGTTGCGGGCACCGTCTGCCAGAGCCTTGACGCGGCCGTGATAGATGCGACCGCCACGATCAAAGGTGACCGTGGTGACGCCCTTCTCGACGGCACGCTTTCCAACGAGCTCGCCCACGAACGCGGCGGCTTCCTTGTTGGAACCAAGCTTGCCCGTGGAACGGAATTCCGCATCGAGGGTCGAGGCAGAGCAGATGGTCCTGCCGTCGGCGTCATCGATGACCTGAGCGTAGATGTGAGCGTTGCTGCGATGAACGCTGAGGCGCGGACGCTCAGCGGTGCCGAAGATCTTGGCGCGGACGCGGCGTTCGCGGCGCTTGAGACCGGCCTTCTTCGCCTTCTGCTTGTTCATTCCTTCTCCTTAGACCTGCCGTCACCTGACGGGGTGACGGTCTTCTACTTGAGCCAAGGCTACTTAGCAGCCTTGCCGAGCTTCCTGCGGATGTGCTCGCCCGCATAGTGGATGCCCTTGCCCTTGTAGGGCTCGGGCGGACGCTTCATGCGAATCTCAGCGGCGACCTGCCCGACCTGCTCCTTGGAAATGCCCTTCACCGTGATGTGGGTGTTGTCGGGCACCTCAAACGAGATGTCATGAGGGGCGGCATAGATAACGGGGTGCGAATAGCCAAGGGAGAGATCGAGGTCCTTGCCCTTGAGCGCCGCGCGGTAGCCGACGCCAGTGAGCTCGAGCTTCTTCTCAAAGCCCTCGGACACGCCGACGACCATGTTGTGAATCAGGGTGCGCGTGAGCCCGTGCTGAGCGTTGGAGTCGTCGGAGTCGTCGACGCGGCTCACGATGAGCTCGTCGCCCTCCTTTTCGATCTGAACGAGGTCCGAGAAGGTGCGGGAGAGCTCGCCCTTGCCGCCCTTGACGGTAACGTGCACACCCTCGATGGTCACAGTGACTCCGGCGGGAACCTGAACGGGCATCTTACCAATACGAGACACGGTAGTCTCCTTTCATTCCTGCCGAGAGTTACCAGACGTAGGCAATGACCTCGCCGCCGACACCCAGCTTGCGAGCGTCGCGATCAGACATCATGCCCTTGGAAGTAGAGATAACGGCGGTACCGAGGCCCCCGAGAACGCGGGGAAGCTTGTCTGCGGGAGAGTAGACGCGCAGTCCCGGCTTAGAGATGCGGCGAATGCCGCGAATGACCTTGGCGTGACGAGCGCCGTACTTGAGGGTGATGTGCAGCGTCTTCTGCGGGGTCGTGTCCTCGACCTCGTAGCCGGCGATGTAGCCCTCCTCACAGAGAACGCGGGCAATCGCGACCAGCACCTTAGTCGAGGGCATGGAAACCTCGGCTTTGTTGGCGGAGTTCGCGTTGCGCACGCGCGTCAGCATGTCAGAAATGGGATCGGTAATTTTCATGGATCCGTCTCCTTCGTTAAAGATGAACCTGCGTGCCCGGTTCGCCCGCACCCGTGGCGCAGACGCCTAGGCGCCAGAGCCCTTGCGCCCTACCAGCTTGCCTTACGGACGCCAGGAAGCTCGCCCTTGCTCGCAAGCTCGCGGAAGCACACGCGGCACAGGCCGAACTTGCGATACACGGAGTGGGGACGCCCACACCGCTGGCAGCGGTTCTGCTTGCGTGACGAGTACTTCGGCTCGCGCGATGCCTTGACGATCATCGATGTCTTAGCCACAAATCCTCCTTCTTAGTACCTCTTGGCAGCCCCGGCGAGACCGGGGTGACCTTTGCGAAAATTGATTCCTACTCGGCCTTGAACGGGAAGTTGAAGGCACGGAGAAGCGCCTTGCCCTCCTCGTTGGTCGGAGCGGTGGTCACGATGGTGATGTCCATGCCACGGGTGCGATCGGCCTTGTCGTAGTCGATCTCCGGGAAGATGAGCTGCTCGGTGACGCCCATGGAGAAGTTGCCGCGTCCGTCGAAGCTCTTGGGGGACACGCCGCGGAAGTCGCGGATACGCGGAATGGCAACGCCGATCAGGCGGTCAAGGAACTCCCACATACGGTCGCCGCGCAGGGTCACCTTGGCACCAATGGGCATGCCAGCCCTCAGGCGGAAAGTTGCAATGGACTTGCGAGCGTGCGTGATAAGGGGCTGCTGACCGGTGATGACGCGCAGGTCCTCAACGGCGCCGTCGATGGCCTTGGAATCCGTGGCCGCCTCGCCGACGCCCATGTTCACGACGATCTTCTCGATCTTGGGAATCTGATTGACGTTCTTGTAGCCGAACTGCTTCTGGAGCTCGTCACGAACTGTGGCGAAGTACTGCTCCTTCAGGCGTGGTACGTACTTCTCTTCTGCCATCTTGTCTCCTTCGTTCTTGGGGTTCTCAGCACGGGGTTCCAACCTCGTACCTCCTGACCTTGGCGGGGCCAGGAGCCATTTGCGCCGAGACAGAATACTCCCTATCTACGGACACAGCTGTTTATGGTATTCCTTCTCCAAAAAAAACGCCACTGTGACTGAGACGCCACACAACCCCCACGCCGATAGGGGCATGGGGCTTCTCTGGCCACCGTTTGCCCTTGCTCACGAATCCCGGGGTGCGGCAAGCAGAGGGCCCGTTCGGCGTGCCCCAGCCCGAGATTCGTGAGTAAGAGGGGTTTATCCGTGCCACGGGACCAAATTCATGAGCGGGAGCCGCGGCGCTACAACAGCCCATAGGCCTCAAGGGGAACGCGGTCGTAAGCCCCTTCTCCCCCTCCGCTTCTCGCTATTCGGGCCTCTTGCTCGCGGCGTCGTCCGCCCCAGTGAATGCCATCGATGAGCTCGAGCTCCCCGTAAAGCTCCTCCCTAAGCTGCCTGCGCCGAAGCGCCATGGCTTTCGTGAGGCGCTGGGGAGGCAGCCCGAGGTCCTTACGCACCTGTTTGACGATACCGTCCAAGTAGCCCTGGTCGCGATAGAGCGCTTTGTCAATCGTGTAGTCCTTGAAGTCTATGGCAAGAAGCTCATTGGCCCTGCGGATGTCAAGGGGCTCGCGTATCTCGTCGTCGTGATCTGCGCCATTGTACTCAAACGCGACGCCGGCCCACGTCCCGCCCGTCCGCCCGCTCGGTGCCCTCAAAAGAATGTCGGGCTTGCGCGTTCCGGGTGCGAGAAGCTCATTGATTCGGTTGACCTCGAACGGCTCGTTCATGGAGAGAATCCTCAGTCCGTAGCCGCCCAAGGCTGGCTTGAGCCCCAGGCGAAGCGAAAGCTTGGTCTCCCGGGGTGAGGCCGACCTCACGCAGGCATGAGATAGGGCTCGCCTGACCAAGGCCACCCCTGGCATGCTTCCCAACGCGTCAAGATGAGCAAGGATCTCCTCGGGGGTGGTCAGCGGCCGCTCACGGTTGAGCATGCCCCTCTTGGCGAAGGGGGCAATCGCATAGGTTCCCATGAGCTCGCTGAGCAGCGCGACGAGCTCGAGGTGGGTGAGGTATGAGGCCATCTGGACCGCAAGGTGAGCAGGCGAGACACAAAAGGCGCCTTCTCCCAGCGGAAGCACAGATCCCGACGGCAGCGGCCCGGGAGCCGCGTGCGTTTGCAGCCCCTTCGACCTCACCCGCCGCGCGCCCTTCTCGACAAGCACCTCACAGGGCAGAGACAGAGAAAATCGAGCTGCGATCGATACGATCTCTTCATGGCCAGCAGGCGCAACCGGCAGGAAGGGCGCGCAGCGCGCTGAAACGGCGACATGCCCCGTGCGCAGGACCTCAAGGGCCGTGGTATGTGAGAGAAGTGTCGTCATGCGAGCGAGGCTACCGCGGGCACGCGCCACAAGCTAGATCAAGTTCAGAAACCTCGACCGGATTCTTTCTGGTTGCTGCCGCATGACTCTCTGGAACGAGCATCTGCCCAGCTCAACCATTCCGTGGGCCTTGTCTCACGTATGACGCTTATGAATCCGGGGGCAAGGCACGTGTGGAAGGCGTTTGCTCAAGAATCGGGCGCTGAGGCACGCCATATGAGGCCACTTTGTGCCACGGGTCCGAATTCTTGAGCTGCGAGGGGCCGCCACGCTCACACTATGAGGAAAACGGGGCCGTCACGCTCACGAATCGGGCGCTGGGGCAGCCGATTCGGGTCTCCGTGCCACAGCCCGTTGCCTTCCGCTCACGAATCGGGCGCTGGGGCAAAAAGGGGTCCTTGTCGGCGTGCCACAGCCCGGAATTCGTAAGCGGAGGGGCCCTTCCCGTGCCGCAGCGCCCGATTCATGAGCGAGCGACCCGCGGCAACGGCGCCCCCAACCCCTCGACCCCCCCCCTCGAACCTCCCTCGAGAGACGAGAAGGCCCCCATCACGGATGACGGGGGCCTTGAAACGAGACACGCAAGCCGTGTTCCTAGAGCTCGGCGCCGCTCTTCTTGGAGATGCGCACCTTGGTGCCGTCCTCCTTGACCTTGATGCCAACGCGCGTGGGAGCATCGGTAGAGGGGTCAATCAGCGCGACGTTGGAAACGTCGATGGCCGCCTCCTTCTCGATGATGCCACCCTGCTGGTTGGTAGCGGTCGGGCGCAGGGCCTTCTTGACCACGGCGACGCCCTCGACAACAACCTTGCCCTCCGCGGGGATGGCACGCAGCACCGTGCCGCGCTTGCCCTTATCCTTGCCGGAGAGGACCTGGACGGTGTCGCCCGTCTTGATCTTCATCTTAGACATTCGTCCTCACTCCCTAGAGCGTCTCAGGCGCGAGCGAGACGATCTTCATGTACTTGTGGTCGCGGAGCTCACGAGCGACGGGCCCGAAGATACGTGTGCCCTTGGGCTCGCCCTCCTTGTCAACCAGGACGCAGGCGTTCTGGTCAAACTTGATGTAGCTTCCGTCCTTGCGACGGGCCTCCTTGACGGTGCGAACGATGACGCAGCGAACGATGTCGCCCTTCTTCACCGAGCTACCGGGTGTGGCCTCCTGTACGGCGCCGATGATGACGTCGGCCAAGCCGGCGTAACGACGCTTGGAGCCACCGAGGACCTTGACGCACTTCACGCGTCGAGCGCCGCTGTTGTCAGCGACGTTGAGCATGGTCTCCATCTGAATCATGGCGTTCCTCCGAACGTGTGCCCACCCAGAGGTGCGCCCTCAGGGGGCACACATGGGCAGTCGCTAATACTTTTACTTGGCACGCTCAACGATCTCCGAGACACGCCAGCACTTGGTCTTGGAGATAGGGCGGGTTTCCATAACCGTGACAAGATCGCCCACGCTGCACTCGTTCTTCTCATCGTGGCAGTGGAGCTTCTTGGAGACGGTCATCATCTTGCCGTACTTGGGGTGGTGCTTGCGGTAGTCAATCTTTACCGTGACGGACTTGTCGCCGGAGATGGAGACAACCGTCCCGGTGCGGACCTTACGCGCGTTCCTGGTTTCAGTCTCAGCCATAGCTATTCTCCTGCGCTCTAGTTCTCCGCAACGGAGTTGTCCGCTGCGATCTGACGAGCGCGCTGCTCGGTGAGGGCGCGCGCGATGTCCTTCTTGACGGCCTTGACGCGAGACGTGTTGTCCAGCTGGCTCGTGGCCATCTGGAAGCGGAGGTTAAACAGCTCTGCGCGGCCCTCCTCCACCTTCTTGGAAAGCTCGTCGTCGCTCA
>CAYSIC010000002.1:81770-97413 GCA_964430985.1 uncultured Atopobium sp. | reverse complement strand
CCCCGTCCTGCTCGGTGCGGGTGACGATCTTGGTCTTGATGGGCAGCTTATGCTGGGCAAGACGCAGGGCCTCCTTGGCCACGTCTTCTGTGACCTCGCCAATCTCGAACATGATTCGGCCCGGCTTGACAACGGCCACCCACTCCTCGGGGTTGCCCTTGCCCTTGCCCATGCGGGTCTCGGCGGGCTTGTGGGTGATGGGCTTGTCCGGGAAGATCGTGATCCAGACCTTGCCGCCACGCTTCATCTCGTGCGTCATGGCGATACGAGCGGCCTCAATCTGACGGTTGGTAATCCAATGACGCTCAAGGGCGACAAGGCCGTAGCTACCAAAGTGCAGCTCGGTGTTGCCCTTCGCCTGGCCCTTCATGGAGCCACGCTGAACCTTGCGGTGGAGCACACGCTTGGGTGCGAGCATTAGCGGCCCCTCCTCTCATTGCGACCGCGGCGAGGACGCGAGGAGCCCTCGAGCGCCGGCTTGGGCATGGGCTGACCAGGAAGCCTCTCACCGTGGTAAATCCAAACCTTGATGCCACAGGCGCCCATGGTGGTACGGGCGGTGGCCTGACCATAGTCAATCACGGCACGCAGGGTGTGCAGAGGCACGCGACCCTCGCGGTACCACTCGCGGCGGCCCATCTCGGCGCCGTTCAAGCGGCCCGAGCACTGGATGCGAATGCCCTTGGCACCGGCCTTGCGCGCGGACTGGACCGCCTTGCGCATGGCGCGCCGGAAGGCGACTCTCTGCTCAAGCTGCTCGGCGATGGACTGCGCAACGAGATTGGCGTCGAGCTCGGGGCGCTTGACCTCGATGACGTCAACGCTGACCTGGCCCTTGCCGACCTTGGCGACCTTCTCCAGATCGGAGCGCAGAACGTCGATGTCGGCGCCCTTCTTGCCAATCACGATGCCCGGGCGCGCCGTGTAGATCGTGACCTTGACCTTGTCACCGGCGCGCTCGATGTCCACGCGGGACAGGGCGGCCTTCTCAAGACGCTTGGTGAGATAGGTGCGAATGGCAAGATCGTTGCCGAGGTTCTCGGCATAGTCCTTATCGGCGTACCAGCGGGAACGCCACTCCTCGGTGATGCCGAGACGAAAGCCCGTAGGCTGAACCTTGTGACCCATGCTTTCCCTACGCCTCCTTTCGAGGAGCAACGACGACGGTGATGTGGCTCATGCGCTTGTTGATGCGCGACGCGGAACCCTTCGCGCGAGGACGTATGCGCTTGAGCGTGGGGCCCTCGTCGACATAGGCGAGCTTGACGACAAGGTCGTCGCCGCGCAGGTTGTTGTTATTCTCCGCATTGGCAATCGCGGAACGCAGGACCTTGGCAACGTCCTCGGAGGCAGCGCGCGTCGAGAACTGAAGAACCTCGAGCGCCTTTGCGACGGGGAGGTTGCGGATCAGCGAGATGACGGCACGGGCCTTGCGAGGAGCGACGCGCACGTACTTGGCGGTTGCGCGCACCTCGATGGTGTCGGTGGTGTTCTGAGGCATCTGTTTTCCCTACCCCCTAGTTAACCTTGTGACCGCGGAAGGTGCGGGTCGGGGCAAACTCGCCCAGCTTGTGACCGACCATGGACTCGGTGATGTACACGGGCACGTGCTTGCGGCCGTCGTGGACGGCGATCGTATGACCAACCATCTCGGGGAAGATGGTCGAGGAACGCGACCAGGTCTTGACGACCTCCTTCTTGCCAACCTCGTTCTGAGCGGCGACACGCGCGAGGAGGCGAGTCTCCACGAACGGGCCCTTCTTGAGACTTCTGCTCATGCTTTCTTTCTCCTACTACTCGTGTTCCGGCTACTTGGACCTGCGGCGACGGATGATGAGGCGGTTGCTGGCCTTCTTCGGGTCTCGGGTCTTGTAACCCTTCGTTGGCTTGCCCCACGGAGTGACGGACGGACGACCGGAGGTGTGGTTCTTGCCCTCGCCGCCGCCGTGCGGGTGGTCGACCGGGTTCATGACGGTACCGCGAACGGTCGGACGCACACCAGCCCAGCGGCTGCGACCAGCCTTGCCCACGACCACGTTAGAGTGGTCGGCGTTACCGACCTCGCCGATTGTGGCGCGGCAGGTGATAAGGACGCGCCGCAGCTCGGAGGAGGGCATGCGCAGGACGGCATAGCCGGAGTCCTTGCCCATGAGCTGCACCGAGGTGCCAGCGGCACGGGCCATGGCCGCGCCCTTGCCAGGCTGAAACTCGACGGCATGGACGAGCGTGCCGACGGGAATCTCGGAGAGGGGCATGCAGTTGCCCGGCTTGATGTCGACGTCCGCGGTGCCGGAGACGACGGTGTCGCCCACCTTGAGCCCCTCGGGGCACAGGATGTAGGCCTTTGCGCCGTTGGCATAGTGCAGAAGCGCGATGCGAGCGGAGCGGTTGGGGTCATACTCGATCGTTGCGACCTTGGCCGGCACGTCATCCATGCGGCGCTTGAAGTCGATGCGACGATACTGACGCTTGTGTCCGCCACCCTGGTGGCGGGTCGTGATACGGCCGTTGTTATTACGGCCGGCCTGCTTGGGCAGGGGCTCGAGAAGAGACTTCTCGGGCTCGGTGCAGGTGATGTCGGAGAAGTCCGAGATCGTCTGAAAACGCCTGCCTGCGCTCGTAGGCTTAAGGTGCTTGACTGCCATTGACTCTTTCCCTTCTTCTTCCGTTTGCCACCCACTCAGGGATTGGTGAGCGACGCCGGATTACCACGGTACCGCGCGTATCCATCCTGCACGGCATGAAAGCCCGGCCTCCTTTTACGGAGGCGCGGGCAAAGTGCTGATCTACTCAGCAGCCTGCTGGCTGCCAAAGACCTCGATCGAATCGCCCTCGGCGAGGGTGACGACGGCCTTCTTCCAGGAGCGCGTGGTACCAGGAATCTGATAGCGGACGCGCTTCTTCTTGCCGGAGACGTTCATGGTGTTGACCTTGACCACGTGCACGTTGAAGAGCTTCTCGACGGCAGCGGCAATCTCCTCCTTGGGAGCGGACTTGGCCACCTCGAAGGTGTACTTGCCCTTTTCCATGAGGTCAAACGAGCGCTCGGAGACGATGGGGCGGATGATCACGTTGTAGGCGGAGTTCATTATGCGAGCACCTCCTCAAGCTTCTTGGCGACGTCAGCGGCCATGACGAGGGCGGCGTTGTCGATGAGGGTGCGCGCGGACGCCTCGGAGACGCCAATCACGCTGACCTTCTGAACGTTACGGAACGACAGATAGGTGTTGATGTCGTCATCGGGAACCACGACGGTAACGCGCGCGTCAGCCAAGCCCAGCGAGGCGAGAAGGGCCACGGCCTGCTTGGTCGAGGGCTTGTCGAACGCAAGGGAGTCAACGAGCACAAGCTCATTGTCTGCAAGCTTGCCGGAGAGCACGGAGCGCATGGCCAGCTTGACCATCTTGTTGTTGATGCGCTTGGCATGGCTGTGCGGGGTGGGCCCAAAGATCACGCCACCGCCGACCCACTGGCCAGCACGGATGGAGCCTTGGCGCGCACGACCGGTGCCCTTCTGACGGAACGGCTTGGCGCCACCGCCCGAAACCTCGTGGCGGTTCTTGGTAGAGTGGGTGCCCTGACGCGCAGAGGCGTCCTGGCAGACCACGACCTGATGAATGACGGGGATGTTCGGCTCGATGCCGAAAACGTCAGAGGAGAGGTCGGTCTCGCCGACCTGGGTCCCCTCGGCGTTCATAATTGCGTACTTGGACATTCTGTCCTCCTTGGTAGCCTAAGAGTTTTCCTGGCACTTAGGCCATGCGGATTTGGACGAGGGCATTCTTGCCGCCGGGGACAGCGCCCTTGATAAGCATGAGGTTCTGCTCAGAGTCGACGCGCACGAGCTTAAGGTTCTTGACCGTCACGCGCTCGTCGCCCATGTGGCCGTACATGTGCAGGCCCTTGCGGACGCGCGCAGGGTAGGCGCACTGGCCGATAGAACCGGGGCGGCGCTGATTGCGCGAACCATGCGCCTTGGGGCCAATGGCGAAGTTCCAGCGCTTGACGGTGCCCTGGAAGCCCTTGCCCTTGGAGGTGCCGATGACGTCAACGCTGGAGCCCTCGGAGAAGTCGGCAACCGAGACGACGTCACCGGTGTGGTGCTCCTCGCCGTTCTCGACGCGGACCTCGCGCAAGAAGCGCATAGGCTCGACGCCGGCACCCGCGAAGTGGCCAGCCATGGGCTTGTTGACGTGCTTGGCAGAGATGTCTCCGAAGCCGATCTGAACGGCATCGTAGCCGTCGGTCGCCTTCGTCTTGACCTGCGAGACGATGCAGGGGCCAGCTTGGACGACGGTGACGGGGACGACGTTGTCGTGCTCGTCCCAAATCTGCGTCATTCCGAGCTTGCGGCCAAGAATCGTACTGACCATGCTCTTTCCTAACTCCCGGTGGTCATGGGACCAGCGGAGCACCCTTTGCCCCTCCCCAGCGGACCACGTCCTCTTTACTGCACAGGAAAAAGGACATACCACTCCCCTTTTTTTGCGCAGCCTGTCTAGTTTACACACGTGCCCCGCTCTCCACAAGGTCTACGCAGAAATTTTGGTAGCGCTGAGCTGCGACTTGACATGCCACGGGGTCGGGCGTTGCCTTCGCGGGGCAGGGGCGGTGCGGCGGGCACTCTTCTCGGCGCGTGGCGGGTTCGGGGCGCTCACGAATCGCGGGGTATGGCGCGTGGCGGGTTCGGGGCGCTCACGAATCGCGGGGTGCGGCGCGTGGAGTGGGGTTTGCGCGTGCCACGGCGGCGATTTCTTGCGCAAAGTAACTCCCGGCGTGCCACAGGGCGCGATTCGTGAGCGGGCCGATAAGGACCTGCGGGCAGCGGCGCCCGTGCGGCCAACAGCAACGACCCCTCACTCCCGGCGCAGGCGGCACGGGAACGAGGGGTCGAGAAGTGCGAACTCGGGGGCGCGACCTAGAGCTTGAGCTCGATGTCCACGCCAGCCGGCAGGTCGAGGCGCATGAGCGAGTCGACCGTCGAGGACGAGGGATCGAGAATGTCGATGAGGCGCTTGTGGGTGCGCATCTCGAACGACTCGCGAGAGTCCTTGTCCTTGTGCGGGGAGCGAATCACCGTGTAAAGGTTGCGCTCGGTAGGCAGGGGGATGGGTCCGGACACGCGGGCGCCCGTCTTCTGCGCGGTGTCCACGATGAGCTTCGCGGACTGGTCAACGACCTCATGGTCGTAGCCCTTGAGGCGAATCCTGATCTTCTGACTTGACACGTTAGGTACCTCCATCAATGAGCTAGGGCTCGTTGGTCGTTAACTAAGAAGCGCTTCCGCCGTTCCTGGCGATAATCTCGTCGCGGACGGCCTTTGGCACCGGCTCGTAGGAATCGAACTGCATGGTGTAGCTCGCGCGGCCCTGAGTCTGAGAGCGAAGGTCCGTAGCGTAACCAAACATCTCGCCCAGGGGCACCTTGGCGCGAATGACCTTGGTGTCGCGACGATCCTCCATGCCCTCGATCTTGCCACGGCGACCCGAGAGGTTACCCATGACGTCGCCCATGTACTGCTCGGGCGTCTCGACCTCGACCTGCTCAACAGGCTCAAGAAGAACGGGGTTGGACTTCTTGAGGGCGTCCTTGATTGCCATCGAGCCGGCAATCTTGAAGGCCGCCTCAGAGGAGTCGACCTCGTGGTAGGAGCCGTCAACAAGCTTGACCTTGATATCGACAACCGGATAGCCAGCGATGACACCGCTCTGAATCGCCTCGCGGATGCCCTTGTCGATGGAGGGGATGTATTCCTTGGGGACGACGCCGCCTACGATGGCGTTCTCGAACTCGTAGCCAGCGCCCTCCTCGTTGGGCTCCATGTCTATAACAGCATGGCCGTACTGGCCACGTCCGCCGGACTGACGGATGAACTTGCCTTCGGCGTGAGAGACGGCCTTTCCGGCGGTCTCACGATAAGCGACCTGGGGCTTGCCCACGTTGCAGTCAACCTTGAACTCGCGGCGCAAACGGTCGACGATGATCTCAAGGTGCAGCTCGCCCATGCCGGCAATGATGGTCTGACCGGTCTCGTGATCGGTGTGGACCTGGAAGGTCGGGTCCTCCTCGGCAAGCTTGGCCAGGCCCACGGACATCTTGTCCTGCTCGGCCTTGGTCTTAGGCTCGACGGCAACGTCGATGACCGGGGCGGCAAACTGGATGGCCTCGAGCACGATCGGGTGCTTTTCGTCACAGAGGGTGTCGCCCGTGGTGGTGTTCTTGAGACCGACGCAGGCGACGATGTCACCTGCGGAGCACTCCTCGCGGTCAACGCGGTCGTTGGCATTCATCTCGAGGATGCGACCCAGGCGCTCTCGGTTGTCCTTAATGGCGTTGTAGACGTAGGAGCCTGCCTCGGCCTGGCCCGAGTACACGCGAACGTAGGTGAGCTTACCCACGTACGGGTCGGTCATGATCTTGAAGGCCAGGGCGCTGAAGGGCTCCTTGGGGTCCGAGTGGCGGATCTCCTTCTCGCCCTTGAGGTTCTTGCCGTCGATCTCGGTCACGTCGAGCGGGCTGGGGAGGTAGTCCACGATGGCGTCGAGAAGCTCCTGTATACCCTTGTTCTTGTAGGCGGAACCCACGAAGACGGGGTTGAGCTCACCCGCGATGACGCCCTTGCGGATGGCGTCCTTGAGGAGCTCGACGGAGATGTCTCCCTCCTCGAGCACAGCCTCCATGAGCTCGTCAGAGAAGTTGGAGGCTGCATCGAGCAGCTCTTCGCGCCTCTCGGCGGCCACCTGAGCGAACTCATCGGGGATGGTGTCCATGGTCTCGGGGTAGATCATGCCCTTGTCGTCTTCCTTGAAGTCCCAGGCGGTCATGGTGACCAAGTCGATGAGGCCCCAGAAGTCGCTCTCGGCGCCCATGGGAATCTGGGCGGCCACCGCATTGGCGGACAGGCGATCCCTCATGGTCTCGATAGCGTGGAAGAAGTCAGCACCCACGCGATCGTACTTATTGATGAAGGCGATGCGAGGGACGTTATAGTTGGTGGCTTGACGCCAGACGGTCTCGGACTGCGGCTGGACGCCAGCGACAGCATCGAAGACGGCAACGGCACCGTCAAGAACGCGCAGGCAGCGCTCGACCTCAGCCGTGAAGTCGACGTGACCGGGGGTGTCGATGATCTGGATGACGTGGTCCTTCCAGAAGCACGTGGTGGCCGCGGAGGTGATGGTTACGCCACGCTCCTGCTCCTGGACCATCCAGTCCATGGTGGCGGCGCCGTCGTGGACCTCGCCGATCTTGTGGGTCTTGCCCGTGTAATATAGGATGCGCTCGGTAGTGGTGGTCTTGCCCGCGTCAATGTGGGCCATGATGCCAATGTTGCGCAGGTCCTCGAGCTTGTACTTAACCTTTGCCATAAGTAGCTTCTCCTCGGTTCTGCGAACTAGAAGCGGTAGTGAGAGAACGCGCGGTTGGCCTCAGCCATCTTGAAGAGGTCCTCGCGACGCTTGACGGAAGCTCCCACGCCATTGGAGGCGTCGAGAATCTCGTTGGCGAGACGCTCAGGCATGGTCTTCTCCTTGCGGGCGCGCGAGAAGGTAACCATCCAGCGAATGGCAAGGGTGGTGGCACGACGCGAGTTGACCTCCATGGGCACCTGGTAGGTAGCGCCACCGACGCGCTTGGGCTTGACCTCGAGGGTCGGGCGGATGTTATCCATGGCCTTCTTGAAGATGGCCAGGGGGTCCTCGCCGGACTTCTCGGCGACGATGTCAAAGGCTCCGTAGACGATGCGCTCGGCGGTAGCCTTCTTGCCATCGAGGAGGACCTTGTTGATGAGCTGGGTCACGAGACGGTTGTTGTAGACGGCGTCAGGCTGGACCTCATGACGCACTGCTGCTGCACGACGCGGCATGTTGTATCTCCTCAGAACTCGTTTTGTGCTTGCGGGGGCGAGAGCTACTTGGCGCGCTTGGCACCGTAGCGAGAACGCGCCTTCTGGCGGTTCTGGACGGAGGCGCAGTCGTAGGCGCCACGAACGATCTTGTAGCGAACACCAGGGAGGTCGCGAACACGGCCGCCGCGGATGAGAACGATGGAGTGCTCCTGCAGGTTGTGGCCCTCTCCGGGGATGTAGGCCGTGACCTCGATGCCGTTAACGAGACGGACACGAGCGACCTTGCGCAGGGCCGAGTTCGGCTTCTTGGGTGTAGTGGTGAAGACACGGGTGCAAACGCCACGCTTCTGGGGGTTGTGCTGCAGAGCTGCGTTCTTGGACTTGGCCTTGTGGCTCACGCGGCCATTGCGAACGAGCTGATTGATTGTAGGCAAAGTTCTCTCCTTCATATACCTATCGACGTGCTGTTCTCTAAATTCAAGGGCAAAGCAGCACCTCCGCCCCGGATTGACGCGACGATGAACTTTACGCTGCGCCACAACTGTTGTCAACACGCCACGCATCCGGGCGTATCCCTCTTCATATTTGGAGGGGCGGGGACTCAGGGCAGGATGGGGGGGAGGTGGGACGGGGCTCTTCTCGACGCGCCCTGGAGCCGTGCTCAAAAAATGCGGGGTGTGGCAGGGGGCGGCAGTGGGGCGCTCACGAATCGGGGGGTATGGCAGACGGAGAGGGATTTGCGCGTGCCACAGCGGCGATTTCGTGCGCAACGCGCCTCTCGGCGTGCCACGGGGCGTGATTCGTGAGCGCGACGAGAAGAGCGCCTCACCAACTCCCACGCCTCATGCGCCTCACCGACTCCTGCGGTCCTTTCGCCGACCGCGGCGCGCCACGGCACGCACGGCACCCACCGCGCCCCACGCGACGGCCGCCATCATGAACGCCAGTCCCGCAAGGCGCACCCAGCGCTCGAGCGCCAGCTGCGGCGAGTCGGATGGCGAGAGGGCCTCGCTCACGGGGTTTCTCGCAAGCAGCGTCTCGGCCGTGCTCGCATCAGACCCGGCGGCCTCACTCACGACGGTGTCATCGCGCTCGAACACCACTATGTAGCGCTGGCGAATCGTGGGATACGGGTGGCACGTCATGAGCGTCACCAAGTCGCGCCCGGGCTGCACAGCGCAGACCTCGTCAACCGCCGCCGCGTCCGCGGGGTCAATGATGCGCATTGACACCATGCGGTAGCCCAGCGTGTCCCACGGGGTCTCCAGCACGAGCGTGTCGCCAACCGCGAGGTCCTCGACATCGCGGAAGATACGCAACCCCGACGTGCCGCTGCGATGTCCCGCAATCAGCACGTTGGAGCCCGTCTGGCCCAGAGGCGCACTCGTCCCCGAGACCACGGCAACGCCCCGGCTCAGATGATCCATGCTCGAACCCAGGTAGACGGGCAAGTCCTCCCCCAGTGCGGGCACGTACAGCGTTCCCACCAGCGCATCGGTCAGCCCGACCTGGGCGAGCTCGTCCTCGTTGGAGCCAATCCCCCACGGGTCGTTAATCACGCCGGCCTCGCCGATGGCCACGCGTGCGTTGTAGGTGAGCAGCAACTGGTAGGCGGGATCAGTGTCCTTGTCGCGCTTGACGGAGGAAGCATCGGAGCTGTCGCCGAGTGCGCCCCATCCGCCGGCCTCCATGGCGCTCGCCACGGCAGCGTGAGCCTCTCTCTGGGCGGAAACCTCGCTAAGCGTTGGATACAAGAAGATTGCCGCGCCCACCGCAAAGGCGAACGTGCCGACAAGGACCCGCGCGGCCGCAGCGCCCCCGTGACGGCGGGTGGGCGCAGGTCCCAGGTGCCTACCTGGCATGACGCCCCCTCTTGTGAGAACCGCGACCGTGTGCCCCAGAGCGGCCCCCACCGGCGCGCAGACGCTCGGTCTCCGAAACAAAGCCCGGGGTGCTCCTCGCTCCCTGCGTCTTGCCCGGCACGGCACCGGCAAAGTGGCGCCCACCGGCACTGGTGCCAGAGCCGTCGCGGCTCGCCATCTGAGCCCGTCGCCGTGCCACGCGCCACGCTACTAGAAGCCCCAGAGCCACCGCGAGCCCGATAATCGTGAACGGAAGAAGGGGTGTGTCGACGACGGACGTTTTGCCCACAGTCGTGGCACCTCCCTGCGTCGCAAGCTCCGTCCACTCCTCCGGGATTTCACAGCGCTCGGCGTGCACGAGCAGCCGGTGCGTGTTGATACCATAGGGGACGCAGGTAACCAGGGTCACCAGGTCGCTGCCCTCTTCGACAACAAGACTGTCGGTCTCCTCGGGCAGCACTGTTTCGGTGGACGTCACGCGATAGGCGTGGTCCTCGCCCAGAACCTGGAGAATAAAGTAGTCGCCCTCTTGGAGCTCGCCGATGCGGTCGAAGATCTTGACGGAGGGAAGTCCATTGTGCCCGGCAAGGACACAGTGGGAGGACGCGCCGCCGTACGGCAGCGAGGTCTCCTCGAGGTGCCCCACGCCCTCGCCTAGGATATCGTCGGACGTTCCGTGGTAGATGGGCATCGACACGTTGATGCTTGGTATGACGATGGTCCCCATGACACCGTCACCGGCCAGGTTCATGAGGGACTCGTACTCGTCGGAGCTCACGCTCGTCGTAGAGAAATCAAACGGGTCAGTGATCACCGCTCGGCTGTTGAGCAAGCGCTCGTTATAGTCAAGAGCGGCGGTGCGCTCGGCCGAGAGGTCTTCCTTCGATGCCTGGCTCACCACCGTCGCCTGATTTTGCGCAACCTCGGCCTGCGCCTGCTTGTGCACGTAGTCGCTCAGGTACGGATAGCAGATCAGCCCCGCCCCCACGAGAAAGGCGAGAACTGCCGCGACTATGCTGACCCGCTTGGCACGCATATGCTGCCTTTCCTATGACACAGGGCGGAGGAGGTTACGTGAACCCCCTCCGCCCAAAGCTACCTACAGGCTGTTCTAGGCCCGCGAGCTACGACCTAGTCGTTCTGCTTGCGAGAGCGAACAACGAACGCAGCCGCACCGGCCATGATGGCCACACCCGCGACCGTAAGACCGATGGTGCCCGCACCACCGGTGGACGGCAAATTGATGGTGGTGTCCTTGGAGTTGGTGACGGTCGTGGTGACGTAATAGTCGGAAGCGCCTTCGGCGCTGACAGTTACCTCGACGTTGTCCGAAAGCAGGCTATACCCAGCCGGGGCCTTGGTCTCGACGAGCGTGACCTTGTCTCCGTCACCGAGGACGAAGCCCGTGAAGGTGATGGCACCGTTCTCGTCGGTCGTAGCGGTGCCGAGCTTGGTGCCCGTGGTGCCAGCGCCCTTGTAGACGTCGAAGGTGGCGTCCTTAAGCTTCAGGCTGGCATCGTCCTTGTCGGTCTTAATCAGCTTGAGGCCGTAGAATTCAGCCGTGACGGTGCTGCTGTCCTGCGTGGTGTCGTCGCCGTAAGACTTGGTGGAGAAGGTCAGGGTAGCGGTGTTGAGGTCCTCAACCTCGCCGACCTCGGTGGCGCTAACCGTAGCTTCGTAGCTAATGGTCACTGTCTGACCCTTGGCCTTCTCGAGACCGGCATTGGTGAAGTCGACCGTGATGAGACCAGTGCTCTGGTCATAGGAGACCGTGTAGTCCGCATCCTTCGTGAGGCTCGCTCCAGTGACAGTAATCTTGTCAGCGGAAACACTGTTCAGATCGAAGTACTTAGCGTCAACCGTATCGGTCACGGTGAAAACGCGGTCACCGGAGCCGAGGTCAGCGTACGTAGGAACGCTAACAGCTATGTCAAAGCTAGCGGTATCAAACTTGGAGAGGGTGTTAATCGACACGCCCTTGGCACCGTTTCCCTCACCGACGGTCTTCGTGATGCCCGTCTGGGAAGACTTGAGTGCAATGCTCACTGGATCGGTGAAGGTCTCATTCCACGTGCCGCCCGTCTGGGTCGGGTTCACGGGGACGAGGGTGTTCTGGTACACCGTGGTGGCGTCCTCACCGGTAACGGTGATGAGGTACAGACCAGCCTTGAGCCCACTGAGAGTGACCTCCCCGCCGTCGCTCGCAGTACCCGAGTTCGTCTCGGTGAACTCGTCAGCATGACCGTTCACGTACGCGGCGATCTTGTTGGCAACGACAACGTCATCCCCCGTGAGGTCGCCGACGTTACCCCAGTCGGTCGCGCTGCCGACCCAAGCCTTCACGACGGTGCCGTTGGCATCGTCAACCTGAGTGGTCGAAACGCGAGTGGCAACGACGGTCGCACCCGCCTTGACGCCCGTGACCGTCAGCGAGCCCGTGCCGCTAATCTCGACGGTTGCGGCCAAGGCCGCGCTTGGCACGAGGGCCAGTGCGAGGACGGCCATCGTGACGGCCGCCATGACAGACCTGAGCGCTCCCCTCAATGAACGTTTAATCCTGCGCATGCTACTCTCCTTTTCTCCTGCCGCCATTGCGGCGCTTGCCCATTGTGTCGTGCAATTCAATCTGCGGCTCAAATTCGAGCCGCAGAGCCAAAGCCTGCTGTCTTATATCTCCCTACGCCTGCGATTCACCAGCACAATCGCTCCCACGATCAGCGCAGCTCCCGCCACGTAGAGGGGTACATTTCCCATGCCACCCGTCTGGGGGAGGTCGGCGACGCGATCGTTGGTGATAGTGATCTTGAAGACGCCGTCCTCGAAGGTGACCTCTCCGACCTGCACATGCGTGTCACCGGTGGCCTGGCTGGCAAGCGTCATGTTGCCGTCTGCGTCGACCGTGACGGTGTACTCGCCTTGAAGAATCTGATAGCCCGCCGGGACCTTGGTCTCCTTGAGGGTGTAGGTTCCTGGCGCGACGATTCCCGTAATTTGGGCATGGCCATTCTCGTCAGAAGGCGTCGAGACAAGCGCGTTTTGGGTTGTCCCCTCCGTCACGTTCGTCAGGGTGAACTCAGCGTTCTTGAGCGCGGTCTCGTCGGAATCCTGCTTGATGATCACAAGCTGGTAGCCGTTGTAGGTGTTGGTGAAATCCGCTTCAGCGGTTTGGCCACCCACAATGGTGCCCGTTGGATCGGCAGCGGGCGAGGTCTGAGAGAAGTCAGAACGAACGTCAGCCTCGCTCACCTGATAGGTGGTGTTCTTCTTGAGCCCGCTGAACAGAGCCGTCTGGCCGCCCTTGAGCTTGAGGGTCACCGTCGCCGTGCCGTTGGCATCAAACGACACGCTCACCGGCTCAGCATCGCCGATGACATAGGACGCATTGGTGGTCTGCCCGCTGAGTTGCACCTCAAAGGTAAAGTCAACGTCAGGTGCGGTCGTAATACCTGTGGAGGTGAGGTCTGTACCGACCTCAACCGTCTTGGTGATGGCGAGCCCACCTGTCGCTGGCTTGTTGGTGACCGTGAATGAACCCGTTTGCGCCGTGAGACCCACAAGCGTCAGAACTGATTGATTCGCGCCGCTAGCCGCGACTGTCGTCTCCCAGTCGTCACTGACGGTCTCCTCGGCCGTGTACGTGTGTCCCTCCGGACCGGCAGGAACGGAGATATCTGCAGTCCAGTTATTGCTCGCATTCAGCGTAACGGCTTCGCCATAGGTGGCGTCGTCCTGCTTGAGCTGCACCTGCACCGACTCCGGAAGGCCCTCGGTAAGCGGGTTGCCGGCGCTGTCCTGCCACACCTTACTCACCGTCACCGTCGACGTGGGCAGGGTAATGGTCGGCTTGTTGTAGCTGACAGGATCGTGGGACACAATCGTATCTTGCTCACCGGTTACCGAGATGACCGTGCTGTAGTAGACCTTGGCCACATCGTTGTTGTTGGTGTAGAAGTTGTTGATGGAGGTCTCGTTGGCGACATCTTGGTGCGGGGCGCCCGTATCGACGTCGGCAACCGCGGCATCATAGGCCTTCTGGGTAGCCTTTACCTTGAACTCCAAGGTGTACGTAGTGGTCCCGTCAAGCCTGCCGCTCGTCCCCATGGGATACCACGTGATCTTGCCGCTCCCGTCAACCGTGGCCGCCTGCTCGCCTAGGGCGGTGTTAGGCGTGTAAACGACGCCGTTCTTCTTGTACACAAAAGTGGGCTGACCGCCTGTCACCTCGGCGTACTCCACCCAACCTGAACTGGAGAGAGCATCTTCGATGCGCACGCCCTGATACTTAACAGAGGTCGTAATTTCGGATGAGATGTCCTCGAACACCTTTTCGAGCTCAGCTGCGTTCGTTGCGGCAAAGTAGTGGTTGCCGTTGGCACGGCTGCCAAGTCTGTTGGTCGGGGAGTATGCAGTGGCGTTGGGATAGTTGCTTGACACGCCATTCATATAGGCGTTGAACCTATTGGACGTATCGGAGGGGTTCGCATCGCTAAAGACACCGATGCTGTAGACGGTCACGCCGCTGTCCTTGAGCGATTTGGATGCGCTGATGGCGGCGTTTGCAACGGACCCATCAAATCCGCTCTGGTGGTTGGGCTCGCCGTCGGTAAAGAAGATAACGACCTTCTTGGCATTGGAGCGTCCGTTGTCGTTGAGCTCAGTCTGCGCAAGCTGCATACCATAGTCGGCCGATGTGGCGCCGGCAGCGGTCAGGCTATTCACGGTGCTTTTCAAGGTAGAGGCGTTCGTGGCATCGCTGCTATTGAGCGTAATCACCCGCTGGGAGTAGTTATACCCTTGCCAAGTTTTATCATTTCCAATCGAATCACGTTTGTCACTGGCAAACTTCACCAGCGAAATCCTATGCTGACTCGCGGGATCGGTAATGCCCGCATTTGCCGCTTCCGTCTGGTCGATGAAGCTGTTGACTGCAGTTTTCAGCGCGGCGAGCTTGCTGCCTGAATTCCAGCCACCAATGTTATTGTCCATCGAACCCGAGACATCGAGCACGAGGACTATATCGAGTGGTGTGGTCTCCGTCGTGGTCCCACCCGTGGTATTGCCCGTGACATCCAGCGAGACGGTGTAGTACCCATTCTCGTCCGGTGTCTCAGACACGGTCTTCACGTGCGAGGGTGCCTCGAGGTCGTCCGCTGCCCACGCCGTCGCTGGCATAAAGGCGAAGACGGCGACAACGAGAAGCGCGCACGCCGCAATGAGCATCCGTCCGACCCTAGATTTTCCTGATGAGGAAGACACCCTAAGCAATTTCTTAGCGCCCATGCCTGCTCCGTTTCAATATCTCATTGCCGAGCGTTCAGCGTGCTGCGCGAACAACCGCCGTACAACTTTGTTAGATATACGTTCATTATCATAGATGATGCTTCTCTCCTTGTTTGATATAAAACCCCTTTCAATTTTGTGTTTTTATTACTGATATTATGGGGGGGGGAGATATTTACCTATCAAATTTCTGGATGCGGGGGTCACCGATTTTTGCGACTGAGATGAAACATCTGCTGGTACGAGGGGTGGATTCTGCCTCATACGTCGGTCTCCCTGGCGCGGATGCTACGTTAACCTACATTTTTCTTGACATGACGTAGATTTGCGTAGCAGATTCGGTTGGAGGGCGTGGTGGGACGGGCACGGAGCGCACGCCCTTCTCGGCGCGCTCAGGAATTGCGGACTGGGGCAGGTGGAGAGGCGGGGGCGCTCAGGAGTTGAGGCCCAGGGCACGGGACGGGGGTTTCACGCGTGCCACGGTGGCGATTTTATGCGCAAAGTGCCTCTCGGCGTGCCATGGGCCGCAATTCGTGAGCGCGCCGAGAAGACCGGGATGGGCCCGCCGCTCCTACTCCCAAGAGAGACCCACGGCGCCGAGGCCGAGGTGCTCGGCCAGGTTGCCGACGCGGCGAAACAGGTTGAGGGGCTCGTG
>CAYSIC010000002.1:60889-81760 GCA_964430985.1 uncultured Atopobium sp. | reverse complement strand
GAGGCCGAGGTGCTTGGCGAGCACGGGACCGCCGTCCTTGACGCGAACCGGGACGTGCGGGAAGCGCTCGCGCACGGCCACGAGCAGCTGCTGGGCCTCCACGCCGCGCTCCCCGAAGTGCGAGATCACGAAGCTGTGAGCACTGTCGCCGGCAAGCCGCACCAGCGCGGTGCCCATGCCGTGCGCACCGCGCCCGTAGCCCGCTTCGACGATGCCACCCTCCTCGAGCAGCATGATCGGGTATCGGTTGAGCCTTGTCGCCACGGAGCGCCCGAAGGCCCTGAGCCGCCCGCTTCGGTGCAGCGCGTGCAGGTCGGACACGCTGAAGGCAACGCAGCGGGCACGTCGCTCCCGCTCGAGGTCGCTCACGATCTCATCGAGCGAGGCCCCCTGCTCCGCCCGCAGACGCGCGCGACGGACCATGAGCTCGAGGGCTCCGGCGGTGAGCCATGAGTCGACCACGCAAATCTGGGGGCCGTCTTCGTACTGAGCGCGCAGGGTACGGGCGGCCTGCTCGGCGCTTCTGAAGGTGCCCGACAGGCGCGAGGAGATCGTGAGACACACGACGTCGTCCCCCGCCTCGAGGTGCGGGCGCAGGGCGCGCCTGAAGGCGGAGGGCCGCACGGCCTCCGACGTGACGTTGCGGCTCCGCCGGAAGAGATCAGCGTAGTCACCGGTCTCCCCCACGAAGCCCTCGGCGTGGCGCACGCCGTCGACAACGTAGGACATGGGAACGATGTCGACGCCGAGCTCGCGCGCCTCTTTGCGCGTGAGGCCACAGGTCGAGTCCGTCACGAGCGCGAGCATAGGCGATCTCCTCCCATCGCGCGGAGCCGCTCGTAGCGACGCTCCACGAGCTCCTGGGGGTCAAGGCCCGCCAGGTCATCGAGACACCGGTCGATCTCGCGGAAAAGGTCATGGGCGATCTCTTGCGCGCAGAGCCCCTCGTCGGGGACGGCCCCGTCCACGAGCCCAAGCTCCTTGAGGTCGGGGGCCGTGAGGTGCAGGGCACGGGCCGCCTCGGGGGCGCGGGCCGCCTTCTTCCACAGGATCGTGGCACAGGCCTCGGGGCTCACGACGGAGTACGCCGCGCTCCCGAGCATGAGCACCCGGTCGGCCACGGCGAGCGCGAGCGCACCGCCGCTGCCCCCCTCGCCCACGATCGCGCTCACCACGGGCACGCGCAGCCCCGACAGGGCCACGAGGTTGGCGGCGATGGCCTCGCCCTGGCCGCGCTGCTCGGTCTCGACGCCGCAGTAGGCTCCCGAGGTGGCCACGAGGCAGACGACGGGCCGGCCGAAGCGCTCCGCCTCGCGCATGAGGCGCAGCGCCTTGCGGTAGCCCTCCGGGTGGGCCATGCCAAAGTTTCGATGCACCCGCTCCCTTGGTGGAGCGACCGCGCTCGAGCGCGACCACGGTGAGGACGCGGCCGGCTCGCCAGCCAATGCCCGCCACGACCACGGCATCGTCGCCGAACAGACGGTCGCCGTGCAGCTCGACGAAGCCGTCGAGGGAGCGCTCGACGAGCTCGAGGGCTGTGGGCCGGTCGGTGGAGCGCGTCATCTTGACGATGTCGTAGGCGTCCGAGCCGGCCACGCGCCCGTCGCCTCGGCGCTCGCGGCGGCGGGAGGGCTCCTCGCGGCCGAGCGCGTGGGGGGCGTCGGCCCCCGGGACCACCCCAGCGTGCAGGCAAAGCAGCTCGGCGAGGGTGGCCGTGAGGCCCTGACGCTCCACGATGAGGTCGCAGAAGCCGTGCTCGAGCAGGAACTCCGACCGCTGGAAGCCTGAGGGCAGGCGCTTGTGCGTGGTCTGCTCGATGACGCGCGGGCCGGCGAAGGCTACGAGGGCCCCCGGCTCGGCGAGGGTCACGTTGGCCTCCATGGCAAAGCTCGCGGTCACGCCGCCCGTGGTGGGGTCCGTGAGCACCACGAGGTAGGCGAGGCCCGCCTCGCGGTGGCGGCGCACGGCCGCGGAGACCTTGGCCATCTGCATGAGGGAGGTCGCGCCCTCCTGCATGCGCGCGCCGCCGGAGACGGTGAAGCCCACGACGGGCAGACCGAGCTCGCGGGCGCGCTCGAAGACGCGACAGATCTTCTCGCCCACGACCGAGCCCATGGAGCCCATCATGAAGTCGGCGTCCATGAAGAACAGGGCGCAGGGCCGACCTCCCACGAGGCCGCGCCCGCAGACGACGGCGTCGTCCTCGCCGGTCATCTGGCGTGCCTGGTCGAGCTTCTGGGCGTAGCCCGGAAAGCCCAGGAAGTCCGTGGCGGCCAGCTCCCGGTCCCACTCCTCGAAGCTTGCCGCGTCGCAGGTCATCTCCATGCGGCGACGGCCCGAGACGCGCAGGTGATGGCCGCAGCGCGGGCACACGTCCAGATGGACGCGCAGATCGTCCTGGTCGATGACGCGCTTGCAGCCGGGGCACTTCACGAAGAGGTGGCGCTGCGGGAGCTCGACGGGAACGTCGGTGACGGGCCCCTCGAGCTCGTTGACGCTCTTGTCTCTCCTACGACTCATAGAGGTGCTCCGTCAGGTTGGTGTGGTAGGTGCCCGCGACGAAGCGGGGATTGGACAGGATGTCGAGCTGAAGCTCGCTGTTCTCCTGCACCCCCTCGATCACGAGCTCGCCCAGGGCCGAGCGCATCTTGCGGATGGCCTCCTCGCGCGTGGGCGAGCAGACCACGAGCTTGCCCAGAAGCGAGTCGTAGTAGGGCGGCACGACGGCTCCCTGGTACAGGGCCGAGTCGAAGCGCGTCCAGGGGCCGTTGGGCACGTGCAGCATCGTGACCTCTCCGCATGAGGGCAGAAAGTCGGACGTCTCGGCGTTGATGCGGCACTCGATAGCGTGCTGCGAGAGGTGCACGTCGTCCTGCGAGAAGGGCAGGGAGCGGCCCGCCGCCACGCGCAGCTGCCACTTGACGAGGTCAATCCCGCTCACGAACTCCGTCACGGAATGCTCCACCTGCAGGCGCGTGTTCATCTCCATGAAGTAGAAGTGGCCGTCGTCGGAGTAGGGGAACTCGATTGTGCCCACACCCACGTAGCCCACGGCGCGGGCCAGGTCGCGGGCGGAGGCGGCCATGCGCTCGCGCACGTCGTCGTGGCCGTCCAGACACGGCGCGGGGCTCTCCTCGAGGAGCTTCTGATTGCGCCTCTGCACGGAGCACTCGCGCTCGCCGAGCGAGACCACGTTGCCCTGGGAGTCCGCGATGACCTGCACCTCCACGTAATGGGCTGGCGAGACGAACTTCTCCGGGTAGCACTCGCCGTCCCCAAAGGCCGCGGCCGCCTCCGCGCGGGCTTCGTTGAAGGCCGCGGCGGCCGCCTCGGGAGCGTCGACCCGACGGATGCCACGCCCCCCGCCTCCCGAGCGCGCCTTGATGAGCACGGGGCACCCAATGCGCGCGGCCTCGGCCGTGGCCTGGTCGGGCCCGGAGATGAGGTCGCATCCGGGGACCACGGCCACGCCCGCCTCGCGCGCGCACCTGCGGGCCGCGTCCTTGTCGCCCACGCGCTCGATGACCTCGGGAGACGGACCCACGAAGACGAGGCCGCACCGGCCGCACTCCCGCGCGAAGCCCGCGTTCTCCGAGAAGAACCCATAGCCGGGATGGACGGCCTTGGCGCCCGACTCGACCGCGCACGTGAGGATGGCGTCCTCGTTCAGGTAACTCTCCTGAGGGCGCGGTCCCCCGATGCAGTACGCCTCGTCGGCGAGGGCCACGTGCAGGGCCTCGGCGTCGGCGGTCGAGAAGACCGCGACGGTCTTGACGCCCATCTCCTTGCAGGCACGAATCACACGCACGGCGATCTCGCCGCGGTTGGCTATGAGGATCTTGTCGAACACCGCCTCAGCGTCCCTCCTCGGCCACGAGCGCGAACGACATCTGCGCCACGCAGCAGAGCTCGTAGCCCACGCGTGCCTCGCCCGAGGCGAAGCGGAAGGGTCCGCGTGCGCGCGTGAGCCGGCAGGTGAGCTCCACGACGTCGCCGGGACGCACCGGATGCTTGAAGCGCACCTTGTCGAGGCTCGTGTAGTAGGGCGTCGCCCCGCGCGCGGCGGGATCTGCGGCCATGAGCACGCAGCAGTTCTGGGCGAGCATCTCGCAGAGCATGACGCCGGGCACCACGGGGTTGTTCGGAAAGTGGCCCTGGACGAAGAACTCGTCGCCCGTGATGGCGAGGCGTCCGTGCGCCTCATCGCCCACCACCTCGGTCTCGTCGAGCAGAAGCATCGGCGCGCGGTGAGGAAGCAGCTTCTCCAGCTCAGAGCGGTTCATGGGTACCTCCTAGTAGAGCTTCATGAGGCAGCAGCCGTACTCGACGAGCTGCCCGTCCTTGACGCAGATGTCCACGACCTCGCCGTCGGCCTCTGCGGTGACCTCGTTCATGACCTTCATGGCCTCGATGACGCAGAGCGTCTCGCCCTCCTTCACCGTCGAGCCCACGTGCACGAAGGGCTCCGCCCCCGCCGAGGGTGACGTGTAGAACACCCCGACCATGGGGGCGCTCACCACGGTGGCGCGCGTCAGGTCGAGCGGGTCGTCGTCGGACGGGGCGGGGTCGTCTGACGGGGCGGGCGCGGCAGGGGCCACGGGCGTCGCCGGGGCCGGCTGCACGAGCGGCGGGACGGCGGCTGCGGCGCGCTCGCGCTCGACGGCGGTGCCGTCAGCCTCCTCGACGCGCACGCGGACGAGCCTGCGCTCCTCCATGACGGCGGCTATCTCGGATATCTTGCGGGTGTCCATGCGCCTCACCTTTCCCTGTAGGCGCGCAGCGCGAGCGCCGCGTTGTGTCCGCCAAAGCCCAGGTTGGTCGAGAGGGCCCACGCGAGCTCGCAGCGCACGGCCTCGTTGGGCGTGTAGTCGAGGTCACAGGCGGGGTCGGGAGAGGCGACGGCTCGCGATGCCCGTGCGCGGGCGAATCCACGCGTCCGACGTGTCGAGAAACGCCGAAAGCTCATCGTTGGACACCGCGCGCTCCGGCAGGGCGGAACCCGTCCCCAGAATCGTGAAGCCCATGGCTACAGCGTCTCCCTCTGCTCGGCGTAGAACTGCTCGAGACGACGGACGCCCTTGAGGAGCACGGCGCGCTCCTCGACGCTCATATCCTTTGCGATGGCCTCCGCCATCTTGCGATGAAAGATGCTGTGGAGGCGAAAGGCCACCTCCCCCTCATGCGTCAGGGTGACGTTCACGCGACGGGCGTCGCGCTTGGAGCGGCTCTTCTCGAGAAGGCCCTTGGCCACGAGGCGGTTGACCGCAGAGGTCGCCGAGGGGACGCGAATGCCCAGGGCGCGGGCAATCTGGCTCACGCTCACCGTGCGGTCGACGTGAAGGGTCCGCTCGCCCACCGCCTCGAGCAGGCGGCTCTCGCTCACGGTGATGTCGAGGCCGTGACCGCGCGAGAGCATCTGTTGCTCGAGGTCCTCGATGGAGCCGTAGGTGAGGGCAAGGCGCTCGTTGAGCTCGCGTACGAACCCTTCGTCAAGCTCCGTCGAGGCGTCGTGAGACGGGGTGACGCGCGGGGAGAGCTTTGGGGCTCTCTGGTTCTTCTCGTCTTGCTCGTCTTGCTCGGACACCCTGCCCTCCCTCTGCTAATGTTAACTAGTCAATATCTTTCATTAGTTAGACTAACTAATGAATTTGACGAAGGCTAGTCCCGTCGCCGAAAGAAGGCCCATCATCATGAGACTTTCACAGGAGCCGGCTCCCCTGCCTCCGATCGAGGTCATAGATGAGGTCACGTCGACCAACGACGTGATGCGTGAGCGCGGGCTCGCCGGGGCGCGCGCAGGCACCGCGCTCCTCGCGCGCCGACAGACCCGGGGACGCGGGCGACGCGGACACCGGTGGGCATCGGGGGGCAGCAGTCTTTATCTCTCCGTTCTGCTGCGACCCGACATCGACTTCGCACGTCTGCCCGGGCTCTCCGCTGCTTGTGGGCTCGGCGTGCTCGAGGGGCTCGCGGAGGTGGGCGCGGGCAATGAGATCCTGCTCAAGTAGCCCAATGACTTGGTCTCACGGGGGCGCAAGCTCGGCGGGATCCTCGTCGAGGTGCAGGCTGCGGGCGGTGCGCCCTTCGCGGTCTGCGGCATCGGCATCAACGTGTCCACGCCACTCGTGGCCAAGGCGGGCATCGACGAGCCGCGACCGCTTGCGCCCATCGGCCTTAGGGAGCTCGTGCCGAAGCCTCCCCCGCCCATGGAGCTGGCCGAGCAGGTGCGCGACGCCCTCGTCATCCGCGTCGACGCGTGGGCTCACGCCGCAGGAGAGCTGTCCCGCAGCGAGGGACCGCTCGCGCCCCTGCTCGACGACTACCGCGCGCGCCTCGCGCTTCTCGGCGCGCCGGTGGTGGCGCTCTCCACCGCTGGCGAGCCTCTCGCCCAAGGTACCTTCTTGCGCGTGGACGCCTGGGGGCACGCCGTAGTTGCCACGTCGGAGGGGCCACGGCGCTTCTCGGCTGAGGAGGCCTCCCTCCCGGCCCCTCGAGCCCTAGCCCCTCGCGCGGTCGGCCGGCCTCCCTCCCGGCCCCCTCCTCCGTTTGTGCGGCCGCAAAAGACAAGACTTCTCGACTGACAAAAACCCACGAGCCTGTGAGCTGGGAAAACGTCAGGGGTTCTCAATCGATTGTCCCAACTTCGACTTTTGCGACCGCACAAACCGAAGATGCGGCGGACGAGACCCCCTTCCGACTCCAATCGCGGCACCGGCCCCATAGCAGAACCACGGTGAGGAATTATGAGAGGTATTCAATGCTCTTTTCGGCTAGAAGAAATCTCAACCTTTCTCCGCAGCGAGGTCACAGCCGCCTCCCTCGACGGATCCGAGCGCGCACACGGACGCTCCGAGACAGTCGACGCGTGGGGCCGCGCTGCCGTGGACGGGCGTGCGCTTCTCCTTGAGCAGGCATCGCTGCGAGCAGTGGACCCGCGCTCGCGATAACCATGAAACGGGGCCGGGAGGCGACGTATCACCTCCCGGTCCCGTTGGCCCTTATCGCCCGCGTCGTGCGCTAGGCAGCCTTCGTGCGAGCCGCGTGACGGCGCACGGCAACGACTGCAAGCCCCGTGAGTACGACGGCGCACGCCACGTCGGCCGCAATGGTGGCCGTCATCCAGGCCGGCATCCCCACGGAGGGATCGCCCTCGGCATAGCGCCAGCTGTTCACGGCCGTGTAGAGAATGTTATGGGCCGCGCGGCGCATCTCGATGACCGCCGTGGCCCTACGGTCCTCCACGTTGTTGGTCGTCTCGGTGGAGGAGAGCATGATGTCGGTGCCACCGCGGATGAGCTGGTCAGCGTTCTGATAGGAATAGTTCGGCCCGGAGAAGTAGTCCGTCTCAAGCATGCCCTCGAAGCCCCACTCGTCGCGCAGAACCGTCTGGTTGAGGCCTAAGTGAGCGCTCGCATAGGTGTTGCCGATGTAGTTGAACGAGCCCATCATGGCCTGCGCGGTGACATCGGCCTTCACGACTTCCTCGAATGGGCGCAGGTAGATCTCGCGGATGGACTGTTCGTTTGCCCATGTGCAGAGCTGGCCGTTGCGCTGCGTCTCCTGCTCGTTCAGGGCAAAGTGCTTAGTGAACGCGTACACACCACGGCTGTCGGCACCGAGCACCTGCTGGGTCGCCAGGAATCCGGTCAGCACAGGGTCCTCCGAGAAGTACTCGAAGTTGCGGCCGCCAAAGGCAGAGCGATGGATGTTGACGGAGGGCGCGTACCAGCCGGAAACCTCCATATCATGCGCCATGTCGCCAATCGTCTCACCATACTGGTAGGCGAGCTCCTTGTTCCACGAGCAGGCGAGCGACACGTTGGACGGCAAGCCAATGGAGCCCACGCCCGTGAAGTTGTCCTTGAGGGCGGCGGGGCCGTCCACATCGGAGAGGCGGATCTTGCCAATGGAGTCCACCGCTACGTTCTGATAGCCTCCGTTGGCGATGAGGTCGTTCATGTCCTCGACGGTGAGCTGGTCGAGAAGGACGTTCCACTGCGGGTCGTCATAGGCGACGCCGCGCAGGTCGAAGAGGTTCAAGCCGTTGTTGGCGTCCGTCGTAGGCATCACGTCACCGGGGTCATCGAACGTGGTCGGGTCGTAGTTTCCATTGTTGTAGAAAGTGGCCTTATACTCCTCGCTCATGCTGTAGTCGGTCGGGGCGGCCGCGGCTGCGGAGTAATTCGCGAAGCCGTCGGCACGCGAGAGGTACGTGAGCCCGGCGTTGATGTCATCGAAGACGTTGGTCGCCACCTGCTCGTCGCCGTTGTGGGTGTTGCCCTCGGAGTCGTAGGTGATAGTCTCGGGCACGTTCACAACTTGCTCGTCAACGACGGTGTGCGCGTCGGCGTTAATGGAGATGGCATAGTCGCCAGCCTCGAGCACGTAGGCGCGAGCGCCCTCGTAATCGTAAGAGGCAAGGTCATCGTCCTCGAAGCTGACGGTGACAATCTGCGACTCGCCCGGATCGAGTAGCTTGGTCTTCTCGAACTCAACGAGGTTCGCGCTGGACTTCTCGATACCGCCGTTGGTGTAGGGCGGGTTGGAATAGACCTGCACCACGTCCTTGCCGGCCACCTCGCCCGTGTTGGTCACGGTCACGTCGAAGCTCACGGTGCCGTTCTCATAGGAGACGGGGCCCATCTCCTGCTCGAAAGCCGTGTAGGTGAGGCCATAGCCGAACGGATACTGGACCTCGGCGTCGTAGTCCACCAGCCCCTCGTCGGCTGCCGTCTCCCAGAAGCGATAGCCCACGTAGATGCCCTCAGTGTAGTTGACGAAGCGCGGTGAGCGCAGGCCACGCGCGCTCTCGATTTCGAACTCGGACACGTTGTCGTAGGGGAAGTCTCCGAAGTTGTTCCAGCTCGGGGCATGCGTGAGGTCATAGAGGTAGGTATCGGACGTCTTGCCGGACGGATTCACCTCGCCCGCAAGGACGCTGCCCAACGCCTCGAAGCCGGCCTGGCCGGGATGCGGCGCCCACAGAACACCCTTTATCTGGGGATAGTCGGAGAGAAATCCCATTTCAAAGGCGTTGGCACCGTTGTAGATGAGCACCACGTCATCGAAGTTCGCACACACAAGGTCGAGCAGGTCGCGCTCGGTCTGGTCGAGCTCGAGGTAGTGCTGGCCTGCCACGAAGTCCGCATACTCGGTCGAGTTGTTGTTGTAGGTCACATCCTCGGCTGCCATGTCGATTGGCAGGTCGAGACCTTCGCCGCCCACGCGGCCAATCACGACGAGGGCGGTGTCAGAGAAGTCCTTGGCACTAGTCACGAGCTCGTCCGCGTAGGTGCTCGCGGGCGGCTCCGGCAGCGTCCAGTCGGCCGCAGTCACGGCGATAGTGCCGCGCTCGGTGCCGTAGTCGGTATAGAAGCTCGTCAGCTCTTCGTTCGTGGCAAAGCCCGCCATGTGCAGGCCGTCGATCAAAGACACCGTCTCGTAGGCATCCGAGAGCGAGCCCGAGCCCGTCCCGCCGTAGATGGGATTCGTCGAGGCCCAGCCGAAGACGTTGACGTTGCCCGGCGTAAGCGGCAGAGCGTCACCCTCGTTCTGCAGCATGACGATGCCCTCGTTCTCGATGCTGACGGCGAGCTGGTTGGTCCGGTCAATCGTCTCTTGGCTCAGCTCGTGGCGCTCTGCCGTAGCCATCGTGACCACACTGTTAAGCGGCCCAGTGAGCATGAGGTTTGCGGACACCACCACAACCGCGACCGCCGCAATCCACGCGACCGAGCGCATGAGCTTGCGCCTCGCCGCCTCGAAGCGACTCGCTGCGAGTGTGACCACGAGCGCCGCAACGAGCGCCACACCAATGGCAACGAGATGCGGCAGGACGGATTGCATGACTGCGAGCACGTCGTCCATGTTGAGTTCCAGCATACGTTTCTCCCTTCCCGATATCTGAGGCGGGATGTGCCCCGACATCCCTTCCGATGTCAGACATGGTATGAAAACGAGCTGAAAGCGATAAGGGCCCCGGCAGCTTCGGTTGCTTTTTTGTCCGGGATTGCACGGCGTCCACGTCCGCCGCGGCGGACGTGGACTCGCTGGAACCTTATGCGACCGTCTATCGTCTACAATCAGGGAGGAGCCAGACGTGAGGAGGGACGATGCACAAGGTCCTTATCGTCGAGGACTATCCCGACGACGCCGAGGCGCTGCGCGAAGCCGTCGAGCGCTACGGGCGCACGCACGGCTTCGAGTTTGACATTATCGTGAGCGAGACGGCAGGCGCGCTCGCTGCGGGCGTTCGCTCCTTCGACCTCGTCTTTCTTGACATCGAGCTGCCGGGAACGAGCGGCATGGACGCTGCAACCCTCATGCGCGCCTACGACACGAGCACGCCTCTCATCTTCACGACGAGCCTCTCCCAGTACGCCGTGCGCAGCTACGAGGTCGATGCGGTGGGGTTCATCGTCAAACCGGTGACCCAACCCAAGCTGGAGATGTGCATGGACAAGATCGCCGGTCGGCTGAGGCTCGCGGGTGCCGACCGCGTCGTCATCCCCATGAGTGGAGGGGTTCGCATCATTCCGACGAACAGCATCTACTACGTGGAGCTCGTTCGTCACGACCTCGTGTTTCACCTCACAACCGACGACGAGCCCGTACGGCTGCGTGGTGCAATCAGCCAGCTGTCCGAGAAGGCCGACGGCGAGGGACCCCTCCTACGCATATCGAGCGGCTGCATCGTGAATATGGACTACGTGCGCCTCATCAGGGGACCCGAGGTTCAGATGGCAAACGGTGATATGCTTCCGCTCAGCCGCCGACGAAGGCGCGAGGCCATCGAGGCGTTCTCGGCTTATCTGGGAGGGGCGTTCTGATGGTGTGGCACGCGCTCCTGTCGAGCCTGCCCAACATCCTAACCATCTTCGTCGGAATCGGGTGCTTCTGCTCGCTCCATCCCCTGCGCCCGCACGTCGCGAGGCACGCAGCCGCAGCCGCAGCGGCGTGCCTCGCCCTCTCTTTCGCGAGCGCCGCCATCCATCGGCTCCTCAATCCGCAGATTGCAGCGGCATACGGCGACTTCGCGTCCCGCGTGCCCACACTCGCCTTCTTCATCTTCGTGTTGCTCGCGTGTCTTCCCCTTTCGCGGCTCGTGTTCGAGCTTGGCACGTGGGATGCCCTGTTCTGCTGTACCGCAGGCTACGCCCTCCAGAATTTCTCGCACACCATCTGGGAGCTTCTGTGCGTCCTGCCTCCCTTTGAGTCGGAGCTTTCCCAGGTGCTTTCCGCCGTGCTTCAGCTGCTGCTCTCGGCAGCGGTCTTTGCGCTCTGCTACGTCACGGTCATCCGTCGCATTCGCACAAATCGCCTTGAGGGGACCGGTAATTGGCGCATTATCTTCGTGCTCGCAAGCGTCATCGTTGTCAACATCGTGCTCGACGTCACCATCCGCTCGCTGCTCGACACGGGTGCCATGGACACGGCTCCCTACCTTGTGCTGCGCCTCTCCCAACTGCTCGTGAGCGCACTCACGATCGTACTCGACTACGAGATTCTCTATAGCAACCGCATGCGCGCGGACGCGGCGGTAACCCGACAGCTCATGGAGAACGAACGCCGCCAGTACGAGCTCTCGCGCAACACGATAGAGGCCATCAACCTGCGCTGTCATGACATCCGTCACCAGATACGCCAACTTTCGGCACCCGCCAGCGCGAACCGCGCGTTTCTCGACAACGTGAGCGACCTTATCTCTATCTACGACGCAGGAGTCCAGACCTCCAACAAGGCCCTCGACGTCATCCTCACCGAGAAGAGCATGCTCTGCCGAAGCAGGGGCATCGACCTCACCTGCACCACCGACGGCAGCGCACTCGCCTTCATGGAGGAGCAGGATGTCTACACGCTCTTCGGCAACGCACTCGACAATGCAATCGAGGCCACAGAGGCCGTCCGCGAGCCCGAGCGTCGTCTCGTCGATGTGAGCGCGCGCACGGTCGGGCGCATGGTGATTGTCCAGGTCAGAAATTTCTACGAGGGCGAGCTCAATTTCGACGGTAACGGGATTCCTCGGAGCAGTAAGCGTGGCAGTGGCCTCCACGGCTATGGCATGAAGTCCCTTCGCCTCGTTGCCGAGCGCTACGGCGGCTCGCTCACAGTGAGCGGCGAAGACGGCATCTTCCGACTGCACGTCCTACTGCCGCTGCCGGAGTAGGGCGAGCATCGGGAGCCGCAGGTTATTCCTGGCAGGCAAATCGTTCAGCAGCCCCCTGATTCGAATTCCGTGAAAGCACCCGGACGTTTTGGACCCCGGGCAGCGACACGAGACCCTCACAGAAAAGGGCACCGACCCCAGAGGATCGGTGCCCGCAGCGAACGTTCACGCAGGAAGAAACGCTACTCCTCGCTGTCAGTGCCTCCGCTCTCGGAATCCTCGGACTCCTGGCGCACGACCTGGGACAGCAGGTCATCAAGGGAGCCGAGGTCCTCGTTTATGACCTCGGGAGTCCTGGACTCATCGTCCCCCTCGGAGCCGCCGATAAGCTCGTCATCCTCGAAGCGATGCTTGGAGGGGGCCGCCGTGCCGAGCATGATGTCGGCATCCGCGTCAGGCGAGAAGACCATGTTCAGGAGCTGAGAGAGGTCCTCGCTATCCGCCTCGTCATCATCGGGCTCCAGGATATAGAGCAGGCCGCGAGCCTCGAGGCCGTCGCGGAGCTCCTCGATGGCCTTGGCACCGATTCCGTCGATGCGCAGCAGATCGTCCTCGGTCTTGCCAATGAGGTCACCCACGGTCTCGATGCCCACCTCGCTGAACTTGTTAGTCCAGCGCTGCGAGACGCCAAGATCGTCGAAGAGATAGAGCTTGGCGTCCTCACCGGAGAGCGTGCGGCCGTTCTTGGAGTAGACGCCGCCAAAGCCGTAGTCGTCACCGACCCAGTCGAGCTGCTTGGGGAGCTGCTCCTCGATGCCCTTGAGGTCATCGGGGGCCCACTCGGGCAGGCCCTTGGCCAGAGGCGAAGTGGGGCCGTCGATCTTGGTGCCGTGATAGGTGGGCGCCACGTTGTGGTAGGCGGCAAGACCGGTACCGGCGGGAATCTGCTTGCCCACGATGACGTTGGACTTGAGGTCAAGCAGATGGTCAACGTCGCCCTCGATGGCAGCCTCGGTGAGGACGCCTGCCGTGCGGATGAACGACGCGCTGGAGAGCCAGGAGTCGATGGAGCTGGCCACCTTGAGCGTGCCCAGGATGACAGGCTCGGCCTCGGGTGGGGTCCCGCCGGCGAGCGCTACGTTGCGCACGGTCTCGGCGAAGACGTAGCGATCAACGTACTGACCCAGCAGATACTGAGAGTCGCCGGGGTTGGTCACCTGGACGCGGCGAAGCATCTGACGGGAGATGACCTCGATGTGCTTGTCGTTGAGCTCGACGCCCTGGGAGGTGTAGACGTCCTTAACGGACTCCACGAACGTGTGCATCGTCGACTCGATGTCCGTGAGCTTACGAAGCTTGCGGAAGTTGACGAAGCCGCGCGTGATCTGATCGCCCGCACGAATCTCGACCCCGTCCTCGACGCCCGGCATGAAGCGGACGGACGCGGGGACGCGCCACTCCTCGATAATGCGGCTCGTGTCCTCGGTGTCGCAAATGCGCAGCAGGTACTCGGTCTGCTCGGGGATGACGCGGAGAAGACCGCTCACCGGGGCAAGATCGGCCTCTCGGCCCAGGATCTTCTCGTTGACGTTGCCGACGACGTCGAACATGCGGGCGACCGTGGGGAGGCCCTGCGTGATGTCGTCCGCGCCCGCGACGCCACCGGAGTGAATGGTACGCATCGTGAGCTGAGTACCGGGCTCGCCGATGGACTGGGCGGCGATGATGCCCACCGCCGTGCCAATGTTGACCGGGCGACGCGTGGAGAGATCCCAGCCGTAGCACTTCTGGCAGACGCCGTACTTGGATTTGCAGGTGAGAAGGGCGCGCAGCTGGATCGTCTTGAGCCCATGGGCTACGAGTCGCTCCAGATCTTCCTTGGACTCGATGTAGGCCCCCCCGGCGATAAGGACCTCGCCGGTGACGGGATCGACGATGTCGTTGAGGGCGCAGCGGCCCACGAGATCAACATCGAGCTCGTTCTGTCCCGGCTTGATGAGCGCATAGGTGACGGCCTCGTCGGTGCCGCAGTCCTCCTCGCGCACGATCACGTCTTGGGCCACGTCGACGAGACGACGGGTCAGGTAGCCGGAGTCAGAGGTGTGCGACGCGGTGTCGACCAGGCCCTTGCGAGCCCCGTAGGTAGAGATGAAGTACTCGAGCGGCTGCAGGCCCTCACGGAAGTTGGCCTTGATGGGAAGGTCGATCGTGTCGCCAGACATGTCGGCCATGAGGCCGCGCATGCCCGCAAGCTGGCGCAGCTGCGTCTTGGAACCACGAGCGCCGGAATCGGCCATCATGTAGATGGGGTTGTCCTCGGCAAAGCCCGCGAGCATCTCGGTGCCTAGGAGATCGGTGCACTCGGTCCAGGCGTTGATGACCTCAATATGGCGCTCGCGCTCGGAGAGGAAGCCGTCCTCGTAGTACTCGTTGATCTCATCGACGCGACCCTGGGCCTCCTCGAGCAGCTGAGGCTTGTCGTCAGGGATGACGGCGTCCCACACGGAGACGGTCAGACCTGCGACGGTGGCATAGTGGAAGCCGATGGCCTTGATGGCGTCCAGGATGGGCTCAACCGCAGACGTGTCGTAGCGATCGCAGCAGTTGTTGACCAGAGTGCCGATGTCGCTCTTCACCATCTTGAAGTTGATGAAGGGGTAGTCGGCCGGCAGGCACTGACGGTTGAAGATGATGCGCCCGACCGTGGTCTCAAAGCGCGCAGAGCCCTTGGTGACGTCGTAGTCCTCGGAGGTGCCGCGAGACGTGAGCACGCGGAAAATCCTGCGGTCGCCCTCGACGACGTTGGCATCGGCAGTGGACACGCGCACGATGACGCGCTCCTGCAGGCCGACCTCCTCCTTCATGTCAACGGCAAGCTGGGCGTCCTCGAAGTCAGAGAAGACCCGCGTCTCCTCGCTCGGCTCGCCCTTCTCGGTCGTGAGGAAGTACACACCAAAGACCATGTCCTGAGACGGCACGGTCATGACCTTGCCGGACGCGGGGCTGCGCAGGTTGTTGGACGAGAGCATGAGGACGCGGGCCTCGGTCTGGGCCTGCGTGGACAGGGGCACGTGCACCGACATCTGGTCGCCGTCGAAGTCTGCGTTGAAGGGGGCGCACACAAGCGGATGCAGGTGGATGGCCTTGCCCTCAACCAGGACCGGCTCAAAGGCCTGGATGGAGAGACGGTGCAGGGTGGGGGCGCGGTTGAGGAGCACCAGGCGGTCCTGGATGACCTCGTCGAGCACGTCCCACACGGCCGGCAGCTGCCGGTCGATTGCGCGCTTGGCGCCCTTGATGTTCTCGACCTTGCCCAGCTCGACAAGACGGCGCATCACGAACGGCTTGAAGAGCTCGAGCGCCATCTGCGACGGGAGGCCGCACTGGTGCAGCTTGAGGTTGGGGTCGACCACGATGACCGAGCGGCCGGAGTAGTCGACTCGCTTGCCCAGGAGGTTCTGGCGGAAGCGGCCCTGCTTGCCCTTGAGCGCCTCGGCGAGCGACTTGAGCGGGCGTCCGCCACGTCCGGTGACGGGACGACCGCGACGACCGTTATCGAAGAGCGCGTCGACGGACTCCTGGAGCATGCGCTTCTCGTTGTTGACGATGATCGCGGGCGCGTCCAGGTCGAGCAGGCGCTTCAGGCGGTTGTTGCGGTTAATCACGCGACGATACAGGTCGTTCAGATCGGACGCGGCAAAGCGGCCACCATCGAGCTGGACCATCGGGCGCAAGTCGGGAGGGATAACCGGCACGACGTCGAGAATCATGTTGACCGGGTCGTTGCCGCCCTTGAGGAAGGCGTCGACGATCTCCAGGCGTTTAACGGCCTTCTCCCGCTTCTGCTTCTGGGACTCGTCGGAGGAAATGATGGCCCGCAGAGTCGTGGCCTCGGCCTCAAGATCGATGCCACGCAAAAGCTCGCGTACGGCCTCAGCGCCCATGCCGCCCTTGAAGTAGATGCCATAGTAGCGCCTGAGCTCCGAGAAGAGGCCCTCGTCGGAGATGAGCTCACGCTCCTCAAGCTGCATGAACTTCTCGTAGGCGTCGCGACGCAGCGCCTTCTCCTCCTCGTACTCCTCCTCGAGGTCGGCGATGCCGGCGCGAATCTCGTCGGCTGAGAGGGGCTCGATGTCGCCAAACTCCCCCTCGGAGACCTCGCCTTGCTCCTTAAGGCGCTCGATCTGATCGTCGCGCTCGGCGTCCAGCTCCTCGAGATCGGCGGCGAGCTCCTCGCGCAGGTCGTCGGCATCCGCCTCGCGGGCCTCGGTGTCGACGCTCGTGATGATGTAGCTAGCAAAGTACAGAACCTTCTCGAGGTCCTTGCTCTTGATGTCGAGCAGGCGCGCAAGCGGGAAGCTCGTGGGGCTCTTGAAGTACCAGATGTGGCTCACGGGCGCGGCGAGCTCGATGTGGCCCATGCGCTCGCGGCGGACCTTGGCCGTCGTGACCTCAACGCCGCAGCGCTCGCAGACAATGCCGCGGAAGCGGATGCCCTTGTATTTGCCGCAGGCGCACTCCCAGTCCTTGACGGGCCCGAAGATCTTCTCGCAGAACAGGCCGTCCTTCTCAGGCTTGAGGGTGCGATAGTTGATGGTCTCGGGCTTCTTGACCTCACCGCATGACCAGCTGCGGATGCGGTCGGCGGAGGCCAGGGAGATCTTGATCGCGTCGAAATCAGTGGTGTCGAAATCTGCCACAGTCGCTACTCCTTATCGCTGTTCGCGTCGCCCACCAGGACGCCCTTGGCATCCTGGTGCTCGCGGGTGAGCCCGTCGACAAGATCGGAGGAGACCGACATGTCGGCGAAGACATCCACGGCGCTCTCGGCCTTGGTCTGGCTCTCCGGCGCCGAGTGCTCGGCGCGCTTCTTGTGGGAGATAGGCTCGATGTCCAGGGCAAGGGAGCGAATCTCCTTGACAAGGACCTTGAAGGACTCGGGGATGCCCGCAGAGGGCACGTTCTCGCCCTTGACGATCGACTCGTAGGTCTTCACGCGGCCGTTGGTGTCGTCGGACTTGACCGTGAGGATCTCCTGGAGGACGTTGGCCGCGCCGTAGGCGTACAGGGCCCAAACCTCCATCTCGCCGAAGCGCTGGCCTCCGAACTGGGCCTTGCCGCCCAGAGGCTGCTGCGTGACGAGCGAGTACGGACCGGTGGAACGTGCGTGGATCTTGTCGTCGACCATGTGGCCGAGCTTCAAGATGTAGCTCGTTCCTACGGTGATGGGGCTCTTGAAGGCCTCGCCGGTACGCCCGTCGAACAGAGTGGTCTTGCCACGCTCGTTAAGCTGTGGCACGAACTCCGCTCGGACGTGCTTGCCGTACTCGAGCGTCGCCTTGTTCATGAGGTTGATGTTCGTACGGCGCAAGACCTCGGCAACGTCGTCGTCGGTCGCGCCGTCGAAGACGGGCGTGGCCACGTTGACGGGACCAGGTACGTAACGCTTGGAGTCGGCGTCCTCATCATCCCAGCCATGGGCGGCGCCCCAGCCAAGATGGCACTCGAGGAGCTGGCCGACGTTCATACGAGACGGCACGCCCAGGGGGTCGAGAAGAACGTCGACCGGAGTGCCGTCGGCCAGATAGGGCATATCCTCGATCGGCAGGACGTTGCAGACAACGCCCTTGTTGCCGTGACGGCCGGAGATCTTGTCGCCCTGCTGAATCTTGCGGCGCTGGGCCACGAAGACGCGAACGAGCTCGTTGACTCCGGGCGGCAGGTCGTCGCCGGCCTCGCGGCTAAAGCGAATCACGTCGACGACGCGGCCGTAGGCACCGTGCGGCATCTTAAGGGAAGTGTCACGCACGTCGTGAGCCTTGGCACCAAAGATGGCGCGCAGCAGGCGCTCCTCGGCCGTGAGGGCCGTCTCGCCCTTGGGCGTGACCTTGCCGACAAGGATGTCACCGGGGCCGACCTCGGCACCGATGCGGATGATGCCGTCATCGTCGAGGTTGGCGAGCATGTCCTCGGAGAGGTTCGGGATCTCGCGAGTGATCTCCTCGGGCCCGAGCTTCGTGTCTCGGGCGTCGATCTCGTGACGGGAGATGTTGACCGAGGTCAGAAGGTCGTCTTGGACCACGCGCTCGGAGACGACGATGCCGTCCTCGTAGTTGAAGCCCTCCCAGGGCATGTAGGCCACGGTGAGGTTGGCGCCCAGGGCCAGCTCGGCGTGATCGATCGAGGTGCCGTCAGCGAGCGGCTGGCCGACCTCGACCTTATCGCCGGCATGAACCGTCGGACGATGGTTGATGCAGGTCGACTGGTTGGAGCGCGCATACTTGGGAAGATCGTAGCGCTCGGAGCCGTGCTCCTCGGAGTAGACGGTCACGTGCGCGGCATCGACCTCTGAGACGGTGCCCGCATGCGCGGCGCAGATGAGCTCGCCGGAGTCGAGCGCGGCGCGCTCCTCCATACCCGTGCCCACGAAGGGGGCGTGCGCGCGGATCAGGGGCACGGCCTGGCGCTGCATGTTGGCGCCCATGAGGGTACGCTTGGCATCATCGTGCTCGAGGAACGGGATGAGGTTCGCGGCCACGGAGAGCATCTGGCGCGGCGAGACGTCCATGTAGTCGACTTCCTCGACGTTGACCTGTGCAGGCGCGCCAAAGGAGCCGTCGAAGTCGCGGGTGCGGGCGATGACGCGATCGGGGTTGGTAACGTCGCCCTTGGCGTCGACCTCGATGAACTGACGAGTCTTGGGGTCGAACGGCGTATCGGCGGGAGCGATGTGGTGCGACTCCTCCTCGTCGGCCGTCATCCAGTCGATCTTGTCGGTTACCTTGCCGTCCTCAACGCGACGATACGGCGCCTCGATGAAGCCATAGGAGTTGACGTGCGCATAGAGCGCGAGCGAGCCGATGAGGCCGATGTTGGGGCCCTCGGGCGTCTCGATCGGGCACATGCGCGAGTAGTGCGAGTTGTGGACGTCACGGACGGCCGTGGGCACGTTGGTGCGGCGGCTCGAGCCAGACTTGTGGCCCGCCAGGCCGCCCGGGCCCAGGGCCGAGAGGCGGCGCTTGTGGGTGAGGCCGTCCAGGGGGTTGGACTGACCCATGAACTGGGACAGCTGAGAGGAGCCAAAGAATTCCTTGATGGACGCCACGACCGGGCGGATGTTGATAAGCGACTGCGGCGTGATGTCGTCGGCGTCCTGCGAGGTCATGCGCTCGCGCACGACGCGCTCCATGCGGCTCATGCCGATGCGGAATTGGTTCTGAACGAGCTCGCCGACGGTGCGGACGCGACGGTTGCCAAAGTGGTCGATGTCATCGAGGCGCTTGGACTCGTCGCCGTTGTGCAGGGCCAGGAGATAGCGCAGGGCCTCCACGATATCCTCCTGAGTGAGGACCTTCTGCGTGGACTCGATGTCGAGCTCGAGCTTCTTGTTGACCTTGTAGCGGCCAACCTTGGCGAGGTCGTAGCGCTGTGCATTGAAATAGAGACCGTCCAGAAGCGAGCGAGCGGAGTCGACCGTGGGAGGCTCTCCGGGACGCTGGCGACGGTAGATCTCCAGCAGGGAGTCCTCGCGGGTGGTAGCGGTGTCACGCTCGAGGGTGTTGCGCACCACGTCGGAGTCGCCCAACAGCGAGAGGAGCTCGTCATCGGTCTCGGCGATGCCCAAGGCGCGCAGGAACATGGTCGCAGACTGGCGGCGCTTGCGATCGATGGAGACCACCAGGTGACCGCGCTTATCGACCTCGAACTCGAGCCACGCGCCGCGCGCGGGGATGAACTGGGCCCGATGGACGCGCACGCCGTTGTCGATCTCGGACGAGAAGTACACGCCTGGCGAGCGCACGAGCTGGGATACCACGACGCGCTCGGTGCCGTTGATGATGAAGGTGCCGCGGTCGGTCATGAGCGGGAAGTCGCCCATGAAGACGAGCTGCTCCTTGATCTCGCCGGTCTCGAGGTTGGCGAAGCGCACGTCAACGAAGAGGGGCGCCTGATAGGAGATGTCCTTGGCGCGGCACTCCGCGACCGTGTGGGCGGGGTCACCAAACTGATGGTCGCCAAAGACGACCTGCATGGTGTGGGCATTGTTCTCGATTGGGGAGAACTCGGAGAAGGACTCGGCGAGTCCCTCACCCATGAAGTGCTCGAACGACTCCCTCTGAACGGAGATGAGGTTCGGCAGTTCCATAGCCGGGGCAATCTTGCTAAAGGTCTTGCGTCCGGTCATGCCTTGTGGTTTCGTAAGAGAGGTCTTCTTCGCGGTAGACACCAGGCTTTTCCTCCTTCAAAAGGGTGGAAGGTGGCAATTGTCGCAACGTAATAATCTACCGAAAGCCCTTGCGGGGGTCAATGAAAAGTCTTGACTTGTATCCCCTTTTCGATTAGCTTTTTGGGCTTACCCCGTCTGAGCTGCGGAATCGTTATTCTCGTGTGCTCCGAATATGGCGGTTCTGTGAGTGGCGGGGCGGACGCCTATCGGTTGAGCTCGGCAGGGCGCGTCCGACGGTACCAGGTCTTCTTTTCAAAGTACGTCTGGAGGGCGGGGTCGGAGAAGCCCCTGCCGCGACGGGCCTAGTCCTCATCCGTAGATGGGGCGGCGGGTTGCGCGCAGGAATTAGGGGCTGGGGCACGTACACGCCACGCTTGCGCAGGAATGGGGCGCTGTGGCAGGCCGCGATGGGCGGAAACGTGCCCTGGCGCGGAATTCGTGAGCGCTGAGAGGGTCCTCGGGCCACACACGCAAAAAGGGGCCGGACCCAAAGGCCCGACCCCCACAAGATCAGCGCGCGAAACCCGAGTAACGAGAA
>CAYSIC010000002.1:0-60879 GCA_964430985.1 uncultured Atopobium sp. | reverse complement strand
GGGGCCGGACCCGTGGGTCCGACCCCTGAAAGGTGCGCTGGGCACCCAGCAAGCAAGCGAACTTACTTGAGGGTGACGGTGGCGCCGGCCTCCTCGAGCTGCTTCTTGGCGGCCTCGGCGTCCTCCTTCTTGGCACCCTCGAGAACAGCCTTGGGGGCACTCTCGACGACATCCTTGGCCTCCTTGAGACCGAGGCTGGTCAGCGAGCGGACGACCTTGATGACCGCGATCTTGTTATCGCCGAAGGACTCGAGAACCACGTCAAAGTTGGTCTTCTCCTCCTCCTCTTCGGCAGCGGCAGCCGGGGCAGCGGCGGCAACGGCGACGGGGGCGGCAGCGGAGACGCCAAAGACGTCCTCCAGCTCGTGAACAAGCTCGGAGAGCTCGAGAGCGGGCATCTCCTTGAGGGCCTCGACGATTTCATCCTTGGTGACAGCCATGTCAATTCTCCTTCTGTAGCGGGCGCGGACGCGCCCAAGTCATATGAGGTGATACGAGGTACAAAGTGCGAGCCTAGGCGGCGTTCTTCTGGTCGACGACGGCCTGAAGTGCCGTGGCGAGGCCTCGGGCGGGACCGGCGCAGACCTGGGCGATACCGGACAGCGGGCTGCCGATAACGTAGACGAGCTTGGCCAGGAGATCCTCGCGAGAGGGCAGGTCAGCATAGGCCTGAGCGTCCTCGGCGGAGAGGGCCTTGCCGTCAGCGATGCCGCCGACAAAGGCCATCTTCTTGAGCTTCTCGGACTGCTCCTTGATCACCTTGGCGGCGTCAACGGGATCCTTCTCGTAGAAGACGTAGGCGCAGGTGCCGGCCAAGAGCTCGTCGATCTGGGGCATCTCGGCGTTCTTGAGGGCGATCTTGACGATGTTGTTCTTGTACACCTTCATCTGAGCGCCCACGGCGGTCAGCGCACGGCGGACCTCCTGGGTCTCCTTGACGGAGAGACCCTGATAATCCACGACGAAAACGCCCTTGGAGGACTCGATGGAACCGGAGACCTTGTCGAGCATGGCCTGATTGGACTGGGATGGCATGGTTAGTACACCTCCTTGACTGCAATCGGGCACGAACCGCCAACGCGGGCGGGCCCCTCACAGGAAAGGCCCCGCTTTGCAACCAAAGCGGGGCCTTCAGAATGCAATCTCTGAGACCACCTCGGCAGGCAGGTTTCCCCTTTGAGCCTTGCGGCACCGGCTGTCTTTGGCAGCGGACGTGCGACGTACGAAAAGGCGAGACGGTCGTCTCGCGCACGCCACATTGTGGCACGATGCGAGACCCTCGTCAAGCTGACGAGAAAGACGCGAGAGGAGCTAGTCCTCCATGAAGTCGCGCGTCTTGGAGGAATCTATCTTGATGCCCGGTCCCATCGTGCTGGACACGACGACGGACTTGACGTACTTCCCCTTGGCGCTCGCCGGCTTCACGCGCAGAAGCTCGGTGAGGAGCGCGGCATAGTTCTCAACGAGCTGGACGAGCTCGAAGGAGGCCTTGCCCATGGGCACGTGGCAGATGCCATAGCGGTCGGCGCGATACTCCACGCGACCAGCCTTGAGCTCGCTGACCATCTTGGTGACATCCATGGTGACCGTACCGAGCTTGGGGTTGGGCATGAGACCGCGGGGGCCGAGGATCTTGCCCAGGCGACCGACCTTGCCCATCATGTTGGGAGTTGCGATGGCGGCGTCGAAGTCGAGGTTGCCAGCCTGAATCTGGGCGACAAGATCATCGGAGCCCACGATGTCGGCACCAGCGGCCTCGGCCTCATGGGCCTTCTCGCCCTCGGCAAAGACGGCAACTCGCACGGTCTTGCCCGTGCCGTGAGGAAGCGAGATGGAGCCGCGGATGTTCTGGTCGGCCTTGCGGGTGTCGACGCCCAGGCGAATGGCCACCTCGATGGTCTCGTCGAACTTGGCCGAGGAGAGCTCCTTGACCAGGCCCATGGCCTCCTTGGGAGTGTAGAGCTTGGTCTGCTCGACCTTCTCGGTCGCAGCCCGATAGTTCTTTCCGTGCTTTGCCATATTGCTACCTCCTGTGGTCAGCGGGCGAAACGCCCTCCCACATCTTTGCGGGCGAAGGCCCGCGTTCTGAAAGGATCGCCCCGAGGGGGCGTCGTGCTCGCGTGCGCCAGCTACTCGGCGATGGTCACGCCCATGGAGCGAGCGGTGCCGGCGACGATCTTCTTGGCGGCCTCGACGTCGTTGGCGTTGAGGTCCGGCATCTTGATCTCGGCGATCTTGGTGAGCTGCTCGTCGGTCAGCTGGCCAACCTTGTCGCGCTGGGGAACGCCGGAACCACCCTTGAGACCAAGCTCCTTCTTGATGAGCTGGGCCGCGGGAGGCGTCTTGCAGATGAAGTCGAAGGTGCGGTCCTCGTAGACCGTAATCTCGACCGGGATGATGTCGCCCTGCTTGTCTGACGTGGCGGCATTGAATGCCTGGCAAAACTGCATGATGTTGACCTGGGCGGCACCGAGGGCGGGGCCGACGGGAGAAGCCGGGTTGGCGGCACCAGCCGGAATCTGAAGCTTGATAAAGTGCGTGACCTTCTTCTTGGCCATGATGTCCCTCCTGGGAGTCAAACGGAAAACCTACTATCAGTGTCGCTGTGCCCGAGAAGCAATCCTCACCGATACCGGGCGCGCGGGAAAACCCTAGTTGATGGCCGTCACCTGATCGAGCGTGAGCTCGACAGGCGTCTCGCGACCAAAGATCATGAGCATGACCCTGACCTTGCCGGACTCGGCCATGATCTCCGAGATCTGACCGTCGAAGTCCGCCAGAGGGCCCGAGAGCACCTTGATGGACTGGCCGACCTCAAGGTTGGTGGCGGTACGCTTGGGCACCACGACGGCATCCCCGCGCGAGCCCGTTCGACGCATGATCTTGTTGAACTCCTCGCGACGCAGGGGCGTGGGCTTGCCGTCCAGACCCACGAAGCCCGTGACGCCAGGTGTGTTGCGCACGACGGCCCAGGTGTTGTCATCGATCTCCATGCGCACGAGAACATAGCTCGGAAAGACCTTGGACTCCCTGGTCTCGCGCTTGCCCCCGTCCTTGATCTCGGTGACCTCCTCGGTCGGGATCTGGATATCCACGACCTTGTCCTCGAGGCCGTAGATCTCGATGCGGTGCTCGAGGTCAGTCTTGACCTTATTCTCGTAGCCCGAGTAGGTGTGAATCACGTACCAACGCTTAGCCATCTCTACCCTCTCAGACTCGTGAATCCGACAAGTGCGGCCACGATGCCGGAATCGACCAACCAGATAAGCACGCCAAAGACGATGAGCATGACGATGATCGCGATCGAGTAGCTCTTGAGCTCATCGGCAGAGGGCCACACGACACGACGCATCTCGGAGCGGACATCCCCCAGATAGGTGCGGAAGCGCCGGAAGACACCCGGCTTCTTGTCCGACTTCTTGTCCGACTTCTTCTCCGGCTTCTTCTCCGTCTTGGAGGAAGCCTTGGCAGGGCCTGTCTTGCTCCCCTGACCCACAGGCGCGGAAGCGACCTGAGCGGCCTCGACCCGAGCGCGCTCCTCGGCACGTGCCCTGCGAGCGCTTCTCTTGCTACGGTCCTTTTTCGCCATCCCTCGACTCCCTCAAAGTGTGCCTTACATAGAAACCGGCTAACCCCAAGGGGAAAGCCGGTGGTGAAATCTGGCAGGCCAGGAAGGATTCGAACCCTCAACAAACGGTTTTGGAGACCGCCGCTCTACCATTGGAGCTACTGGCCTGTGATGAGACCCACCGTTTAGCGGGTCTCCCTATGGAGCGTGTGCTTGTGGCACCACGGGCAGTACTTCTTCAACTCCATGCGATCGGGGTTGTTGGACTTGTTCTTATCCGTGGTGTAGTTGCGGCGCTTGCACTCGGTGCATGCGAGGGTAACCAGAGTACGCATGAATCCTCCTGAACAACTTGTCGTTCGGTGGAAGGTCTCCCTCGAACGTGGCGCGGTGGTATACGCTACCATCCTATGGCCGGGGCTGTCAACCTTCCATATGTCCCACGCATCTTCTCACAAAAATACCAAAGAAGAGGACATAAAAAGACCCGCCACCCTAGGGCAGCGGGTCTGAACTTGCTAAGACGCTAGCTAGTCCGTAATCGTGGAGACGCGGCCGTCGCCGACGGTGTGGCCGCCCTCGCGAATGGCGAACTTGAGGCCCGGCTCCATGGCAATGGCATGGATGAGCTCGCAGGTGACCGTGATGTGGTCGCCCGGCATGGCCATCTCGACCTTGTTGCCGTTGGAGTCAGTGAGCTCGTTGATGTCGCCCGTGATATCCGTGGTGCGGAAGTAGAACTGCGGACGATAGCCAGCGAAGAACGGGGTGTGACGGCCACCCTCCTCCTTGGTCAGGACGTAAATCTCACCGGTGAAGCACTTGTGAGGATCGACCGAACCGGGCTTGCAGAGAACCTGGCCACGCTCGATGTCCTCGCGCTTGATGCCGCGCAGGAGGATGCCCACGTTGTCGCCGGCCTCGCAGAAGTCCATGGTCTTACGGAACATCTCGATGCCCGTGGCCGTGGAGGTCTGCGTAGGCTTGATGCCCACGATCTCGACGGTCTCATTGAGCTTGAGCTCGCCGCGCTCGACACGGCCGGTGGCAACGGTGCCGCGACCGGAGATGGTCATGACGTCCTCGATGGCCATCAGGAAGGGCTTGTCGTTGTCACGCGGGGGCGTGGGGATGTAGGAGTCCACGGCGTGCATGAGCTCGACGATGGAGTCGACCCACTTCTGCTCGCCGTTGAGGGCGCCCAGAGCGGAGCCGCGGATGATGGGGGTGTCATCCCCGGGGAAGCCGTACTCGCTGAGAAGGTCACGAGTCTCCATCTCGACGAGGTCAATGAGCTCCTCGTCGTCGACCATGTCGCACTTGTTCAGGAAGACGATGATGTAGGGCACGCCGACCTGACGGGCAAGCAGGATGTGCTCGCGGGTCTGGGCCATGGGGCCGTCGGTGGCGGCGATAACCAGGATGGCACCGTCCATCTGGGCTGCGCCAGAGATCATGTTCTTAATGTAGTCGGCGTGGCCGGGGCAGTCGACGTGGGCGTAGTGGCGCTCCCAGGTCTCGTACTCGATGTGGGAAACGTTGATGGTAATGCCGCGCTGACGCTCCTCGGGGGCCTTGTCGATGTTCTCGAAGGCGGTGAAGTCGGCCTTGCAGTTCTCGGTCTCGGAGAGAACCTTGGTGATTGCGGCCGTCGTGGTGGTCTTGCCGTGGTCGACGTGACCAATCGTACCGATGTTTACGTGCGGCTTAGAACGATCGAACTTCTCCTTGGCCATTGCCATCCTCCTCTTGGAACCAACCTTTGCGGCCATTCCTTGTACGTGCGTCTGCGTTCTTATACCAAGCGGCGCCGAGGCGCCGCCAAGAACTCTGGTACCGGTGACTGGATTCGAACCAGTGACATCGCGGGTATGAGCCGCGTGCTCTAACCAGCTGAGCTACACCGGCATGGTGTCGTTCGCCTGAATCTGGAATGGAGCCCGCGACCGGATTTGAACCGGTGACCTCTTCGTTACCAACGAAGTGCTCTACCGACTGAGCTACACGGGCGAATGGTGGGGATGCTTGGACTCGAACCAAGGAACCCAGAGGGAGCGGATTTACAGTCCGCCGCAGTTGCCGCTGTGCCACATCCCCATTCCGTTTTCAGACACTCGTGAGACACTGACCCCCTCGCAAGCGGTGAAAAGATTACGACGGCGCAAAAAACTTGTCAATGTATACCTCCCACCCGGGCGTATCTACACCACGATTCTGACACATGCGCAGGTAGACAGGTGTTATTAACCCATAGGTGAAGGCCTTGACAGAAAAATGGACCCTTTTACGCGCCGTGAGCTCCCCCCAAGGGCACCATATCGAGCGGATGGGGCGCCACAATGACGTCGTAGCGCACGGACTTTCCACGAATCGAGTAGCTCGGGTGCCGACCGGCTAGGGGCTCGCCCCTGGCCGGTCGCTTTATGACGACCTTTCGCGGGGCCGCTGCACAAGCTGCGGCCAACAGGTCCTCCTGCTCTTCGCAAGGGGGCTCAAGCTGATGGAGCATCTGGAACTTTTTCTTCACCGCCGCGCTCTTGCGACGAGCGGGAAACATCGGATCGAGGTAGATCACGTCGGGAGACGCCGAGAGGCCCGCAAGAACCTGGAGGCTGTTGCCTTGGATAAGATGCATGCGCGCAATGGGGACCGCGAGTGCGTCCTCAGTGGCCGCCCGACCCAGGGCGTCAGCGAGAAGCGCGAAGATGGTCGGGTCCCGCTCAACGAGCGTGACCTCGAAGCCAGCCGCAGCGAGCAGCAAGGCGTCCTCTCCCAGACCGGCGGTGGCATCCACCGCCGTGGGCGCACCTCCGGCCAGAGCACCCTTGACCTTGGCCGCGCGCACCAGGAGCTCGCAAGCGAGGCGGTCAGGCCGCAGGCGGGGCAGCATCCGCGTAAGATCGACTCGCAGCTCCATGCCGTCCGCGGACGCGAGCACGAGGCCCTCGGGGTCGTGGCGCAGACGCGGGTTCGCGCTGCCCTCTTCCTTCTGCATGGATTTTCACCCGCCCTTCTCGGCTTCTCGCCCGCTCGCGATTGATCAAAATCCGTCACTCGTCCTTACGCGAGCCTCGTCACCCATCGACATGAGCGACGAGGCCCTCCCGCGCCTGCAGAATTCTTTGTGGGTAGGATAGGCACAGAAAAAGCAGAGCGATTCGAAAAGAGGCCGCGGGTCGACACCCCACGGCCTCTTGCGCCCTCTGGAGCCGGCAGAGGGAGTCGAACCCCCAACCCACGGTTTACAAAACCGTTGCTCTGCCATTGAGCCATGCCGGCGACGCCGTCCATGATAGCGCGTCGCTGCCGCCCGCGCTACCTGCCAAGAAGCTGCCAGAGCTTCTCACGTTGCACCGGGTCTATGCGATCCTCGAGCGTGAGGCGGACCCGCCCCCTCTGCGAGCTGCGCGCGACCTCGGACGCGACGACCTCAATCTCGTGGACGAGAAGGGCGCTCGAGATGCGAGTCACCTCGCCGGGGCCAAAGCCCACCGTCGAGCGAATCGCGCCGTCGGAGGTCACGAGAGCCACCGCGCGACCCGCCTGGCGAGCCTCGGTCACCAGACGCTCGATGAGCTCGTCGGCGCTTTGGCCCGCGTCCGAGAACAAGAGGCGCACTCCGGCGCTCGTCAGGGCGGGATGCTCCGGGTTGAGGTTCCCGGCCCCGTCATACACGATGACGGCCTCGTAGGAGCCGTGCGCGAAGGCGGCCACGTCGGAGACGAGCGCGGCACGAGCTCGCACGAAGGGGTCGGTGTCCAGGTTCTCCGGGGCCGTGTGCGCGTCGACGAGCTCCTCGTAGCGAGGGGTCTGGTGAATCACGTTGTAGCCGTCCACCACGAGCAGGCCCAAGGAACTCCTAGGCATCCCGCTCGACCCCCAGCTCCACGCGACGCAGCCACTCGTAGCACAGGACCGTCGTGGCCTGGGCCACGTTGAGCGACTCCACGCGACCGCGCTGCGGCAGACGGCACGAGAAGTCGCACCTCTCGGCGACCAGGCGGGAAATCCCCTCGCCCTCCGAGCCCATGACCAGGGCAAGACGCCCATCGAGCGGGGCGTGCCAGACGTCCTGCTTGGCATGCTCGGTGGCGGCGCAGGCCCAGAACCCAGCGTTCTTGAGCTCGTCGAGGGCGCGCGCGAGGTTGGGGACCTGCGCTATGGGGAGGTGCATGACGGCCCCGGCCGACGTCTTGTAGGCGCCTATGCCCACCGAAGCGGACCGCGCCTTGGCCACCACGACGCCCGCCGCGCCCACGACCTCGGCCGTGCGCACGATCGCGCCGAAGTTACCCTGGTCCGTCACGTGGTCGAGCACGACGACGAGGGCGTCCTGCGAGCCGGCGGCTTCGATGACATCGGTCAGCGTCGCATATGCGAAGGGACGGGTCCGCACAATAACGCCCTGGTGGGCGCCATGGCTCGAGAGCGCGTCGAGACGCGTTCGGGCAACGCGCTCCACCAAGACGCCCGCCTCGTCGAGCTTTTCCACAAGTCGCTCAAGCGCCTGGTCGCGCTCGCCGGAAGACGCAAGCACGAGCGCCGAGCGAAGCGGCATGTCGCATGCGAGCGCCTCCTCGACGGCACGACGCCCCTCGATGAGGTCGGTGCGCCCCTGCGCGGCAGAGGGGCGCATACCACGGGACTCCGCTGCCGCGCCCCCGCGGAGGCGGTCTTTCTGCGAGGGCCTTCCGCGCGTGGGTGCGCCCCTGCCGCCCTGTCCCTGACGTGCGGGGCCTCGATTACCCCTTCTTGAGGCATCCCGTGCCATACGCCTACCCCCTGCGGCGCAGACGGGCGCCAGCAGCCGTGTCCTCGACCAAAAGCCCCAGTTCGGCGATGCCGTCCCTAATGGCGTCGGCGCGGCCCCAGTCCTTGTCGGCACGTGCTTTCTGGCGAGCGTCGAGAAGAGCCTCTGCGGCGGCGGCGGCGAGGTCCCCCTCGTAGCCGGCCTGTGCACGAGCCAGATCGACGAGGCCGGCGGGCAGCTCCTCTGCAGCCGAGCCACGGGGGAGCTCGACGCCCATGACGTCAGCCAGCTCGCAGAGCATGTCCGCGGCGCGCAGGCATACGGCGGTCGAGGCGTCGTCGGCGGCGTTGGCGAGGTAGGTGTTCGCAGCTGTCACGAGCGCGAAGATCGCCGCGAGCCCACTGGCGGTATTGAAGTCATCGTCCATCTGACGGCAGAAGTCCTCGCGCGCCTCGTCAATCGCGCGGCCGAGGGTGCGGGCCGCCTCGCTGAGCTTGCCATCCTGAGGTGCGCGGTCGGCCGCCCAGCGCAGGTTCTTCACGCAGGTCTGCAGGTGCTCGAGCGTACCTCGGACGCCTTCGAGGCGTGCGAAGGAGAAGTCGAGCGGGGCACGGTAGTGAGTCTGCAGCATGAGCAGGCGCACTGCATCGGCGGGGTACTTGTCGAGCACCTCCTTGAGCGTGTAGAAGTTACCCAGGCTCTTGGACATCTTCTCGCCATCAACCCTGAGCATCCCCGCATGCATCCAAACGTTGGCGAGCGCCGTGTCCCAGGCGCACATGGCCTGGGCCGTCTCGTTCTCGTGGTGCGGGAAGACGAGGTCCGCGCCGCCGCCATGGATGTCTATCGGAGTGCCCAGGTAGCGGTGAATCATCGCGCAGCACTCGGTATGCCAGCCGGGACGACCGTCGCCCCAAGGAGAGGGCCAGCTCGGCTCGCTTGGCTTGGCCGCCTTCCAGAGGGCGAAGTCGAACGGGTCGCGCTTCTCGTCGTTGACCTCCACGCGCTCACCGGCACGCATCTGATCGAGATCGCGCCCGGAAAGGATGCCGTAGCTCTTGTCCGCACGCACCGAGAAGTACACGTCCCCAGACGCGACCGGGTAGGCGAAGCCACGCTCGATGAGGGTGGAGATCATCTCCTGCATGGCCTCGATCTCGCGCGTGGCGCGCGGACGGATGTCTGGGTCGAGCACGCCGAAGCGGTGCATCTGCTCTATGAAGGCGGCCGAGCACTCCTCGGCGACCTCGGAGGCCTCACGGCCCTGCTCGCGGGCGCGATTGATGATCTTGTCGTCCACGTCGGTGAGGTTCTGCGCAAAGGTGACCTGGTACCCCTTGTACATGAGATAGCGACGAATCACGTCGAACGAGAGGAACGTGCGCGCGTTTCCGATATGAATCTGGTCATAGACGGTGGGGCCGCAGACGTACATGCGAATCTTGCCCTCCTCGAGGGGGACAAGCTCTTCCTTGCGATGCGTCTGACTGTTATAGACGAGCACGGCGAACTCCTTCTCCGGCGCCACCGGGGCGCACTTACTTGCCAGGCGCCTATTGTGGCACGAACGCTCCGAACGCGGGATGCTCGACGCCCGCGTGCTACGAGCGATCGAGAAGGACCACCGCCCAGGCGGCGATGCCCTCCTCGCGCCCCACGAAGCCAAGGCGCTCCGTCGTGGTGGCCTTGACGCCCACCGCCTCGACGTTCAGGCCCAGGGCCCGGGCCATGTTCTCGCGCATGGCCTCGCGATAGGCTGCCAACTTGGGGGCCTGAGCGGCAATGGTGCAGTCCGCGTCCACGATTCTCCAGCCGCGCTCGCGCGCGAGATCGGCGACGCGAGCCATGAGGACGAGGGAATCCGCGCCCGCATAGGCGGGATCGGTGTCTGGGAACAGCGCGCCGATGTCCCCGGCGCGCAGGGCCCCCAGAATGGCATCCATGAGGGCGTGGGCGACCACGTCAGCGTCCGAGTGGCCAATGAGCCCGCGCTCGCAGGGAACGCGCACGCCTCCCAAAACGAGCGGGCGCCCCGCGCCAAAGCGGTGAACGTCATAGCCGTGTCCGACGCGCATCAGAGGCCCCCTTCCGCGGAGCGTCCATATCCCGCATCAACGAGGCGCTGCTCAAGGGCGGCTTCGGCGATGGCGAGGTCACCCGGGACCGTCACCTTGATGTTGTCGCGCGAGCACTCGACAACGCGCACGCGGCCACCGCAGCGCTCCACGAGCGACGCGTCATCCGTGCCCCGATACTCCTCGCGCACGGCCTGTCGGTGGGCAAAGAGCAGCTGCTGCGCGCGAAACACCTGCGGGGTCTGCGCCGCCCAGTAAAACGCACGGTCGGGCGTCGCGATGATGGTGTCCTTCTCCACGAGCTTGAGGGTGTCGATCGAGCGAGCCGCCAGAATGGCACCTGCGAGCGCGGGATCGCCACGCACCGTCGAGATCACACGCTCGATCATCTCGGTCTCCACGAGCGGGCGCGCCGCATCGTGAACTGCAACGAACTCGAGGTCACGTGGCATTGCACGCAGCCCCGCGAGAACCGATTCCTGCCGTGTGGGGCCCGCCGCCGCAAGCGTCACCTGCTTCTTGAGGACCACGCGGGAGAGCACGTCGCGCTCGACCTCGGCGGCGCGCTCAGGAGAGCAGACAACCACGAGGCGCGCCACGCTCGGAGCCCGATCATGCGCCACGAGCGACCAGCACATGAGTGGCAGGCCGCACAACTCGACGAACTGCTTGCCGCGCGAGTTCCCGAAGCGTTCCCCCGTGCCTCCCGCGACGATAACCGCACAGGTGTCCGCGGCGTGATCTGACGCCCCTATGAGCTCGGTCTTCTCGCAGACGCAGGGTGCGGACGCGCTCATCTCTCCCCCTTGCCCCACATGCGATGCAAGCTGTTGGCAAGAACACCCGGGTTCTTGACGCCGATCTCGCCGAGACGGGCCGGATCGTCGTCCACAGCCTCGAGGACCTCCTGAAGCGATCCGTACTCGTCCACGATCTTGTCGGCCATGCCCTCACGCACCACAGGAACGCGCGAGAGCGTGCGCAGGCCGAGCGGGACCATGATGGAGTCGTCAGCGAGCTCGTCGGTGTATCCCAGCAGCTTGGAGGCGGACTTTGCAGAGCGTAGCTGGGTGTTCACGGTGTCGTGCAGACGCGCTCGAATAGCGCGCGCGGCCTCCTCGGACGAGTCGAGCGCGTAGTCGCGAATCAGGAGGGTATAGGCCTCGTCCATGCCGACCAGGTACTCCTCACGCTGCATCTGCGTGGTCTTTCCCTCGCGGCCCAGCTGGATGACGCAGTCGTCGAGCTCGTCTCCCGCCGTGATGAGCGTCTCGAACAGGTAGAGGATGTTCGTGATGTCGCCGAGCGTGACGCAGTTGTCGAGCTCAAGCGACGTGAGGCGCAAGAGGCTGCGGTCGAGCTGCTGGCGCGTGTTCTGCATGGCGTTGGTGAGCTGATTGACCAGGGCGAGAAGCTCGCTCACGGTCTTGAGCTGGTATCCCTTGCCATCCACGTACACGTTCACGACCGAGCGGCGCTCCGAAACCGAGATGACCATGGCGTTGGTGAGCAGGCTCATGCGCGAGGCCGTGCGGTGACGCGTGCCCGTCTCGGAGGTGGGCAGAGACGGGTCGGGGTTGAGATGATAGTTGGCGCGCAGAATCTTGGTAAGGTCGCGGTCCACGACCACGGCCCCGTCCATCTTACAAAGCTCAAAGAGGCGGTTGGCTGTGAACGAGACGTCGAGGCGAAAGCCGTCGTCTCCTGCGGCCAACACGTTCTCGGTGTCACCGATGCAGACAAGAGCGCCCAGGTGGCCCGCGATGATCATGTCGAGTGCGTGTCGCAGCGCCGTGCCCGGCGCGGTCTTCCTAATGGCATCGTCGAGGCGCATCTCGCGCTCGGAGACGCCGGTATCCAGTTGGGAAGCGTCCATGGGTGACCTCCGTGTGCCCTTCTCGCATGCCATGCGCACATGCATGCCCCTAAGTATATGCGTAGCGTCCCGTCACGTGGAACCTCGCTCAACGAGGTGGGCTCGACCAAGACGGCCGCACCCTCCGAGGGGGGCGCGGCCGCATGAGAGCACACCTTAGGCCAGACGCCTATTCCTGCGAAGTCGCGAGACCTTCCGCGCCGGTGACGCTGCCACGTGGGTCGGGCAGACGCGCAAGGTCCGGTGACGCGAGGCTCTCGCGATGTCGCGGCTCGGGAATGGTGCCCGTCGTCCTCTCGAAGGTGAGGGAGTCGCCTGCGGCGTCCACCTTGATGATATCGCCGCTGTGCCACCTTCCCTGAAGGAGCTCCTCGGAGAGGGGGTCCTCTATGAGCGTCTGGATTGCGCGACGCAGGGGGCGTGCGCCGTAGATCGGGTCCGCCCCCTCCTTGGCCACCAGGGCGCGCGCGGCATCCGTGAGCTCGATGGACATCCCCTGGGCGATGAGGCGCTCACGCAGGTCGGACACCATGAGCTCCACGATGCCCCTCAGCTGCTCGTCGGTCAGGGACTTGAAGACCACGATCTCGTCCACGCGGTTCAAGAACTCCGGGCGGAAGTGCTTCTTGAGCTCGGACGTCACGCGACTCGTGATCTCCTTGTCGGACAGGCCGGACGCGCCCTGGGCCGAGAAGCCCATCGTGGTGGTCTGGGCGATGTCACGCGCTCCGATGTTGGAAGTCATGATGATGACCGTGTTGGAGAAGTCGACGTGGCGACCCTGACCGTCGGTGAGACGACCCTCCTCGAGGATCTGCAGGAGCACGTTGAAGACATCCGGGTGGGCCTTCTCGACCTCGTCGAACAGGACGACGGAATACGGGCGACGCCGGACGGCCTTGGTGAGCTCGCCGCCCTCGTCATAGCCCACGTATCCCGGAGGCGCGCCGACGAGCTTGGACACCGTGTGCTTCTCCATGAACTCGGACATGTCGAACGAGATGAGCGCGTCCTCGGAGCCAAAGAGGAACTCCGCGAGCGCCTTGGCGAGCTCGGTCTTGCCCACGCCCGAGGGGCCCAAGAAGATGAACGACCCCCCGGGGCGACGGGGGTCCTTGAGCGGGGAGCGACTGCGGCGAATGGCCTTGGCAACCTTGGTGACGGCCTCGTCCTGGCCGAGGACACGCTCGTGGAGCACGTCCTCGCAGCGCAGGAGCTTGGAGGCCTCCGCCTCGGTCAGGCTGGAGACGGGCACGCCCGTGATGCTGGAGACCACGTCGGCGATATCCTCCTCGTCCACGGTCACGACGTTGGCCGCGAGCTCCTCGCGCCAGCTGGCCTCGAGCTCGTCGCGGCGCGTCATGAGCTCCTTTTCCTGGTCGCGCAGGCGAGCGGCCTGCTCGAACTCCTGAGCGGCCGCGGCCGCGGACTTCTCATCGCGCACGCGGGTGAGATCGGCGTCGACCTGAGCAATCTCGGGAGGCAGGGACATCTTGTGCACGCGCGTGCGGGCGCCGGCCTCGTCGAGTACGTCGATGGCCTTGTCGGGCAGGAAGCGATCCTGCACGTAGCGGCTCGAGAGCGTCACCGACGCCGTGATCGCGGCCTCAGTGTAGTGGACGTGATGGTGCTTCTCGTAGCGGTCCTTGAGCCCCTCGATAATCTTGACGGTGTCCTCGGGAGAGGGCTCACCGATGTTGACGGGCTGGAAGCGTCGCTCGAAGGCGGAGTCCTTCTCGATGTGCTTGCGGTACTCCTCGGCGGTCGTGGCGCCAATGACCTGGATCTCGCCACGCGACAGAGGCGGCTTCAGAATCGAGGCGGCGTCGATGGAGCCCTCGGCCGATCCCGCACCGATGACGGTATGAATCTCGTCGATGAACAGGATGTACTCCTGGGACTTCTCGAGCTCCTTGATGACCTTCTTCATGCGGTCCTCGAACTCGCCGCGATACTTGGACCCCGCCACGAGCGAGGCCAAATCAAGCGTCCAGATCTGCTTGCCACGCAGGATGTCCGGCACATTGCCAGAGGCTATGAGCTGTGCGAGGCCCTCCACGATGGCCGTCTTGCCCACTCCCGGGTCTCCCAGGATGAGCGGGTTGTTCTTCTGGCGACGCGCAAGGACCTGCATGACGCGCTCTATCTCGCGGTCACGGCCGATGACAGGGTCGAGCTTGTCATCGGAGGCGAGCTTGGTGAGGTTGCGCCCGTACTGCTCGAGCATGGACCCCTCGTCGGAGGACGGCTGCTGGGAGGGACCTCCCACGAAGCCGCCCATGCGCACGTCTGCGGGAGAGGGGCCGGACGAGACGCCCTCGGCCTGAGAGGACGCGAGCTCATCGACGGCGTTGCGCACCGCGTCGCCCGAGACGCCCATCTGGCGCAAGGCATCCATGGCGCGACCGTTGCCCTCGGCGACAATGCCCAGAAGTAGGTGCTCGGTGGCGATGTAGGTCTGGCCGTGAGTCATGGTTTCGCGATAGGCACCCTCGAGCACGCGCTTGGCGCGCGGCGTGAAGGGGATGTGGCCTCCAGGCGTGGGCTCCGCCTCGTTCGAGGTGAGCCCCTTCACCGTGGCGAGGGTCTCGTCGTAGGCAACATCAAGCTTGGCGAGGGCCTGGGCGGCAACGCCCTCGTCCTCCTTGATAAGGGCCAGGAGCAAGTGCTCCGTGCCCACGTACATCTGGCCCAGGCCCCGAGCCTCGTCTTGAGCGAGACTCATGACCTTCTTGGCCTTGTCGGTGAACTTCTCGAACATATGGGTACTTCCCTCCCCATGTCAGCATTCGCATTGATATGGTGTACCCAGAAGGGCGCGCCGACAAACGCGAACATGGGGAGGGCGTGACGGAGCATGGAGGATGCGCCGCACCCCGTCATTGCGGACTACTGGGCAGCCCCGCCCGCACCAAAGGCGTCGCGGTCGGGTGCGATGGCCTTCATGGCCTCGATCACGGACGAGAAGAGCTCGTCGAGCTCCATGTTGTTGAGCTCGGCGCCCCTGCGGATGACGTCGCGGGAGCACCCGGCGGCAAAGCGCTTGTCCTTGAACTTCTTCTTGAGCGACTTCACCTCGAAGTCCATGACGGACCTGCTCGGCCGCATGAGCACGGAAGCCTGCACGAGACCAGAGAGCTCATCGATCGCAAAGAGCACGCGCTCCATCTTGCGCTCCGGCTTGGGAAGGTCGGGGTTGTTGTCTGAGTTGTGCGTTTGAATCGCACGTGAGAGCTCGTCGGCGCCCCCGGCCTCGGCGATGAGCTCGGCCCCCTTGACGGTGTGGTTGACCTCGTCCTGGAACTGCTCCCAGTCCAGGTCGTGGAGAAGACCCACCTGGCCCCAGAACTCGACGTTGTCGGGGTCGTACTTTTGGGCGTAGTAGCGCATGAGGCCCTCAAGGGTCTCTGCGTGCTGAATGTGGAAGGGGTCCTTGTTGTAGCGCTCGAGCAGCTCGAACGCCTGCTCGCGCGTGAGACCACTCTGCAGCTGGGCTTCGTCGGACACAGGGGTCGTCTGGACCCTGCCCCCCTCGGGACGCAGCTGCGGGAAGAGAAGGACGTCTCGAATGGAGGGCTGGTCGCAGAAGAGCATGATCATGCGATCGATGCCGTAGCCGATGCCGCCGGCGGGAGGCATGCCATACTCGAGGGCGCGGATGTAGTCGGTGTCGTAGCCCATGGCCTCCTCGTCGCCCTCGCGCTTGGCCTCCATCTGCGCGGCGAAGCGCCCCTCCTGGTCCACGGGATCGTTGAGCTCCGAGAAGGCGTTGGCGTACTCATGGCCACAGATGACGAGCTCAAAGCGATCGGTGAGACGCGGGTCGTCGGGCTTGCGCTTGGCGAGGGGCGACACCTCGGCCGGGTAGTCGCAGACGAAGGTCGGATTGACCAGGGTCTTCTCGCCAAGCTCGTCATAGAGCTCAAAGAGGAGCTTGCCCGCGCCCCAGGAGGGGGCCCATTCGATCTGGTGTTGCGCGCAGATCTCGCGCAGACGCTCGACGGGGGTGTCTATGCTGAGCTTCTCGCCCGTGACCTCGGAGGCCACCTCGGACAGGGTAGCCGAGCGCCAGGTTCCAGAGAGGTCCACGTCAGCCCCCTGATAGCTCAGGTGCTCGTGGCCCTCCTCGCAGCCGCAGACCTCGCGCGCGATGGTCTGGAAGAGACTCTGGGAGAGCTCCTTCATGCCGTCGAGGTCGGAGTAGGCGCAATAGGCCTCCATGGTGGTGAACTCGGGGTTGTGCGTGAGGTCCATGCCCTCGTTTCTGAACTGGCGCCCGAGCTCGAAGACACGCTCGAGGCCGCCCACGATGAGGCGCTTGAGCGGCAGCTCGGTGGCGATGCGCAGGTAGCAGTCCGTGTTGAGAGCATTGTAGTGGGTGGTAAAGGGCTTGGCGTTGGCACCGCCCAGGATATCGTGCAGGATGGGGGTTTCGACCTCCAGATAGCCCCTCTCCTCCATGTGGTGGCGAATGGTCGAGACGATTCGCGAACGCTTGCGGAAGACGTCGCGGACCTCGGGGTTCATGATGAGGTCGACGTAGCGCTGACGGTAGCGGACCTCGCGGTCGGTGAGTCCGTGGAACTTCTCGGGGAGCGGTCGCAGGGACTTGGAGAGAAGCTCGATCGCAGCGGGCGAGACGGATAGCTGACCACGGCGCGTACGCATGATGGTGCCCGTGGCGCCGATGATGTCGCCCAGGTCAAGCTGGGCCAGAAGGTCCCAGCTCTGCGCGTCGAGCGTGTTCACGCGGCAGAAGAGCTGGATGGAGCCAGAGACGTCCTCGAGCACGATGAAGGCCGCCTTGCCCTGCTTGCGAAAGGCGCGGATGCGCCCCGCCACGGAGTAGACGTCCTCGGTGGAGGCGCCATCGGCGAGGTCGGCATAGCGCTTCTCGAGGTCGTCCGCGTGAGCGTCCACGGTGGAACGCACCGGATAGGGCTCGATGCCTGCGTCGATAAGGGCCTGCCGGCGTCCACGGCGGATAGCTCGCTCGTCATTGATGGTGCTCGGGGTGGTCTCACTGGCCATCTTCTCTCCTGTCATCTCATAGACGCGCCCCGTACCTGCGATGCAGACACGGGGCGTCTCGCTGTCTTGTGCACGGGAAGCAGACGGCCTAGCGAGTGATTCCCGTAATGGTGTACTTTCTGGACGCGCCCGAGGGAGAGACGACCTCCACCTCGTCGCCCTTCCTGTGGCCCACCAGAGCGCTTCCAACGGGAGACTCGCTCGAGATCTTGTGCTCGAGGGAGTTGGTCTCGGTCGTGCCCACGAGCGTAAACGTGGCTCTCTTGTTCTTCTCGTCCTCGAGCTCGACCGTGGTGCCGATAGAGACCTCAAGGTTGCGGCGGGCACCTCCCTCGACGACGGTGGCCACCGAGAGAACCTGGCGAATCTCGGAGATGCGCGACTCGTTCAGGGACTGCTCCTCCTTAGCCGCGTCGTATTCAGAGTTCTCGGAGAGGTCGCCGAAGCCGCGAGCCTCCTTGATGCGCTCGACTATCTCGTCGTGCTTCTCGCCCTCGCGGTAGGTGAGCTCGTCGACGAGGCGCTGGCGGCCCTCTGCGGTGAGCTCGATCTTCTTGGATGCATCCATGGTCTGCCCTCTACTTGTTAGATCTATCTGCGATAGTGCTGTGTGGTCACGGTGCCAGGGCTACTCGTCGGAGCCGAGCTTAGCTCCGCACTTGGAGCAGAAGGCTGCGTCGGCAACGTTGTGGGCACCGCACTTGGGGCAGAACTGTCCGCCCTCGACAGGGGTGCTCGCGGGCGCGTCGGCGTCATCCTCGTCAGCGATGACCTCGACCGAATCATCCTGCGCGCTGGCAGAGCCGGGCTTCTCGCCATCGTTGCCCTCGTCCATGCCCTCGCGCACGTTCTTCACGGTCTTGCCCAGGGCGCTTCCGATCTTGGGGAGGTTCTTGGGCCCAAAGATGACTAGGACGACGAGGAGGATAATCAGCAGCTCAGGGATGCCCATGCCAAGGATCATGATGAGGTGTCCTTCCAATGCGTTGTTTGAGCTCGGGCCCGAGGCCCGATACAGCATCAGATAGTATAGCCGAGGTTATTGGCTACTCACAATCTTTAAACGTGTCTTTGCTTCTGGCTCCTTATCACCGCCCCAACACCCCTGGGAGGATTCTTGAAGACCCTGCTCATCGTCGCCCTAGTCGTGACCGCCGTGCTAACGCTCATCGTGGCCCTGCTGCCGTGGCTGCTCTCGCGGCGCGGCGTGACCATGAGCCGCACCAGGTTTGGGCTCACCCTCGTCTTCGACTCCGAGAACGAGGACAAGACTCCCGTGCGCCTGCTTAACGTGAATGGCACGTTTCAGTCCGTCTCCTACGTGCCCGAGGGCCTGCGCTGCGAGCTTGCCTGCGTCTATCACCGCTCGATGGCCGAGGTCATCGAGGGGCTCGGACGTCCGGTGCGCGTGCTGGTCATGGGCGGAGGCGGCTATTCGCTGCCCAAGTACCTGGCCGCTCACGTGCGCCGCGCCCGCACGGACGTGGTGGAGGTGGACCCTGCCATCACCGCGATTGCACGAAGGTCATTCTTCCTGGATGAGTGCCTCGAGCGGACCGGGGCGCAGGAGGAGGGGCGACTCAACCTCTTCAACGGGGACGCATGGGGCTTTCTGCGCGCCGCCGACAAGCCCTACGACGTGATCGTGAACGACGCCTTCTCGGGAAAGCGTCCGCTCGGACCGCTGAGCAGCACCGAGGGAGCGCGTACGGTGCGCGAGCATCTGAACGAGGGCGGTGTCTACCTGGCGAACGTCCGCTGTGCTACCGCGGGGCTCGGTGCGCGCGCGCTGCACGAGGTCACGGAGGCGTTTGGCCGCGAGTTCGCTCACGTCTGCTACGTGCCGGAGTGGCCCGACGAGCCCAAGAAGCCCGGCAACAACACCTTGGTGGCCACCGACGCCGCGGACATCTTGCCCGCAGGCGCCATCGTGGTGCAGTAGCGACCGCGGCGGGAAAGCCTATTGGCCCAGGTAACCAAGAAATGAGGCTGCGGCGCGCGAGATCTCGTCGGCGCCACGACGCACGAGGTAGATGCTGCGATAGGCTGGATCCGCAAGGTGATGGACGTCCACGGCGAGCGTGGACCTCTCCAGCGCGAGGCTGGGCAACAGGGAGACGCCCAGACCCGCCTCCACCATGGCGAGGATGCCTGTGATATCCGAAGTCACGCAACGTACGCAGGGGCTCTCGAGCTCACGCTGGAGCAGGGGCGCCGTCTCAGAGTCAGCAATGAAGCGCTCGCCCATGAGCCGCTCCACGGGGATTGATGCGAGGCCTTTCTCAAAGTATCCCCTCGGCGACACGACCACGATCTCGTCACGATCGAACAGCGATGAGACGCACCCCATCGACCTGGCCAGCTCGCAAGGAACAAACGCAAGCTCAACCTTGCCGTCAAGCAGCAGGCGCTCGGCCTCTCCGTAGGTGCACTCGTGGATGTTCGCCTCAAGAAGCGGGTGATCGGCCAAGAAGCGACCCAGCGGCTCCGCGATCCTCCAGGACACGATGCTCGACGGGGCGGCGAGGCTCACGGTCCCCGCTCCCAGATTCTGGAGGTCACCCACATGGCGGGCCAGCCCCTCGTACGCCTCGCTCACGCCCTCGGCGTCGTGCAGCAGCTGGCCACCCTCCACCGTAAGGCGAAGCGATGGGCCTCGGCGATCAAAAAGACGCACGCCCCAGTCCTCCTCGAGGCTCGAGACCATGCGGCTCGCCGTCGGCTGAGCGCATCCGAGCTCCTCGGCAGCGCGCGTCAGGCTTCCCAGCCGCGCGGCGGTGGCAAACACCTGAATCTTGCGCACGTTCGTGTCCATTGCCACCCCCCTCTCTCTCGCACGCTGCCGCGAGACATGATAGCGCCCCGTCGCTCATGAGCGACGGGGCGCCAGGAAAAGAGGGGGCGATAGAGAGCCGAGACGTCTTTCTAGAGGGCGTCGCGCACGACGACGTCGCCCTCCTTCATGATGACGTCCATGTTTTCGGGCGTGAGGTTGTGAATGTTAGAGGCCACGTCGCCCCTGACCACGAGCAAATCGGCAAGCTTGCCCGACTCGAGCGAGCCGAACTCGTCCTGCTTGTGGACCATCCGAGCGCCGTTGAGCGTGGCTGCCTTGATGGCATCCAGGGTGGGGATGCCGGCCTTGTCCACAAAGTCGTATATCTCGTCGATCGTCACGTAGCCGTACGGCGTGACGAAGGAGAACGAATCGGAGCCGATGGTCAGCGTGACACCACGATCGTTAGCCTCACGAAGGTTGGCGTACGTGCGCTGGAGCTCCTTCTCCACGACGGTGCTCCCGGGGAACTTGTCATGAATCTCAGGAACGTAGACGGGCGGATACGTGGCATACCAAGTAGGCAGGAAGCCAATCGTGGGCGTGAAGAAGGTGCCCTGCTCGACCATCAGGTCCATGGTCCTCTCGTCCAGCTCAAATCCGTGAATGAGCTGCTCGCAGCCGGCTCGCACGGAGTCGTAGGCAGCGCTCACCGAGTTGTAGCTGTGCGACCACACGGGAATGCCCACCATCGCGGCCTCGTCACAGACGGCCTTGATCTCCTCGTAGCAGTAGTGCTGGTCGCGGCCGGAGTCCCAACGCCAGATGCCACCACCGGTGGCCCATATCTTGATGGCGTCGGGATTCTCGCGCAGGCGACGGCGAACGGCGCGCCGCAGCTCCCACGGACCGTCAACCTGGTCACCCCATGGGTGCGATGCCTTGTTATAGTCCTGCGGCAGGCGATGCGCGTCTCCGTGACCGGCGGTACGGCAGAATCCAAGGCCGGTAGCAAAGATACGCGGGCCCTTCATGACGCCCATGTTGATCACGTCGCGTATGGCAATGCCGTTGCGACCGATTTCGCAGACCGTGGTGAGACCGTGCGTCAGCGCATCATAGGCCTGCTTGACGGCCACGACCTGCTTCTGCGGGACGGACTCGATGACCCAATCGTCATCATCGTCGGTCAGGTTTCCCGAGAAGTGCAGGTGAGTGTCGATGATGCCGGGCATTACGGTCTTGCCCGTAGCATCCACGACGTCATAGCCCTCGGGCACCTCGGTGCCAGGGCCGGCATAAGCGATTTTCTTGTCATCAACAAGAACGAGGCTGTCCGTCACCGGAGCCGCACCGGTACCATCGACCAGCGTGCCACCCCTGAATGCATACTTACCCATGCTTTTCTCCATTCATCACAAGTCTGACCACTAGTTTCCCGCTATCGTTCGCTCCCCTTCCCCGCAGATGCCGAGGCGGACGCGGGCGTCCTGTCGCCTCCACGTGCACCTCCGAAGACGATGAGAACGACAAAGCCCACCAAAATCCATGCGCCCGTGATGGCCCATTCCACGCCCGAAAGCGCCGCAGGGCTCATCGGCGAGACCATGAGCGCAATGATGATGAGACCAGCGGCAATGGCACACACCATGTTCGCCTTGCCGCCGTTGACCTTGTAGGGACGCGGTAGCTCTGGCTCGGTGCGCCGCAGCTTGAGGCAGGCAAAGCCCGCCATCGTGCACGCGAAGATGAATCCGAGCGAAGCCACGTTGGTGAGCGGGACGAGCATGTTGCGCCCCAGAAACGGGCCCACGAGCGTGAGCGCGCCCATCACGACAAGCGATTTTTTGGGCGTACCCGTCTTGGGGTCAATCTTGCCAAACGATGCCGGCAGCATCTGCTTGCGGCCCATGGCTAGCATCAAGCGGCTCGACGCGCCAAAAAACGAGTTCATGGGACCCAGGGGGCCCAAAGTGGCAATGACAAGCATCACGACGTAGAAGAACAGGCTGATGCGCTCGAGGATGGCAAGGGCGGGAACGGAGGACTGAACGAACTCATGCCAGTCGACGATCGTGCCAAATGAGTAAATGCACACGAGGTAGAAGACCCCAGAGGCCAGAAGTGCGATAGCCGGTACGAGCCCGAACTTCTTCCAGTCGATGTTCTCGGACGCCTCCTCGGCCTGCTGGGGAATTGTGTCAAACCCCGCATAAAAGAACGGCGTCATGACGAGCACGGCGACGATGCCGCCCAGAAGACTCGTGGCCCCCGTCGAGCTCCCCCCTGCCGCATCAGTGACCTGAGAAAAAACGGGCAGAGCGTTCTGGGGCGAGCCGGTCATGAACGAGATGACCATGGCGAGCACCATGCCAGCGAGAAGGGCCTTGGTAAGAAAACTCGACAACTTGGCCGCTGCGCCCGCGCCCCTGAAATTGAGAAAGATGACGAGAATCGCAAAGGCCAACGCGATGACGGTGGGCCAGAGATAGACATCCGCGCCCAGGATCGTGTAGAGCCTCACCGAACGCAGCCACGCGAGAGCGGGAAACTCCGCGAAGCGGTCGGTGAGCAGCGTGGAGATGGCAATGGCCTCCCAGGGGCACAAGGGGGCGTTGCCCAGAAGAAGCATCCATCCCGTAAAGAATCCCATCTTGCGCCCAAAGGTTCGTTCCACGTACTCAACGATGCCGCCCGAGATGGGAATGGCCGCCGTGAGCTCGCCGAAGCACATGCCAATGGGAACGAGGAAGATCGCGCCTATCGCAAATGCGATCATGGCGGGGACGGGACCGCCGCCCAGAACCATCCAGTCACCCACGAGAAGGACCCATCCAGTCCCGATGATGGCCCCAAAGCCTATAGTAAAGAAGTTGAAGAGGGTGAGCTCCTTCTTCATGCCTCCGGATGCCGCGGTGTCCGCCATGTCGCTCTCCTCTAGATCATGTCTTGGTCTGAAGCGCACATCATGGTAGACCCCCTCCCACATAGACGGGGCAAACTAGGGGGTGAGCGGTAGGCCAGGCCACTTGGACAGCCAGTCCCAGCTAGGAGAAGCATTGAGATTCTGACTGCTTGGCATACGGGTTCTGCATGAGGGATCGCAGGGAGCCGCGTCGGCAGCCCCGCTGCCTCCGTGCTCCGCTTGACGGATTCTGGCTTTTGTAAAAATAGGTTCCCTTAGGTTCACTTCATTTGAATAGTCGATATCAGATACCATGATTTATATAAATGGGAATGATCAGACGTGAATCTCCCCCTTACAAAGACCTGAATTCCAGGGGCGCAGCGCAACAGGTGATCGAATCGCGGCGAGCTATACTGGCAGCCGTCCACAGCAATGACGGGCGCGCGGGGAGGTGAGTAGTCTGATTAGGCTCTTTGCGAGCGATCTTGATGGCACGCTCTTCAATGCCATGCACGAGGCTGACGCGGCCATACGCACGGCCCTCGATCGCACGCTGCAGTCAGGTCGTCACGTCGCTTTGGCCACGGGGCGTTGCGTGCGCTCGACCTCCGACCTTGGCTTTGGTGCGCTCCCCCTTGACGTTGTCTGCGCAAACGGGGCACTCATCCTGGGACCGCGCGGACAGCTCCTGCGCCATGTCCCCCTTGACCCGGCAACGCTCGAAGAGCTTCTCGACAGCTTCCCCACCGTCTGCGCAAGCTGCGTCGCGCTTGACGGAACCTACGTAAGAGGGAGCCGGGAGCAGCTCGCCTCCGGATACCTCCAGCCTCGCGGGATCGTGGACGCTCTCATCAAACGACGCATGCGGCACAATGCGCAAGGCGACGAGTTTCGCTTTGATCAGGCAACCTCGGACGTCCTGAGAAGAGACGTATGCAAGGTCAATGTGCGCGAGAAGGACCCGGGGCTCAGACGTGAACTCGACGCCTTCGTCGCCGAGCATGCAGACACGATCACCAACGCCTCCTTTGACGGCGACCTCTTCGAGCTCACCGACGCGAGCGTGAACAAGGGGTCGGCCGTTGCCTGGCTTGCGCGCCATCTTGACATAGGCGAGAACGAGGTTGCCGTCTATGGAGACGGCGGCAACGACCTGGCGATGCTCTTGCGCTTCGAGCACGCCTACGCCACCCGGAGCGCCAGCGACGAGGCCAAGCGCGCGGCCGGGAGCGTCTTGGGCTCATGCGCGTTTCACGCCGTGCCCCGCCACCTGCTGCGGACCGTACGCCGAGAGGGTCCGCTGGGATAGACGGCGCCTCCACGGCAATCGAATACGCAACGCCAGGCGCCTCCCCCACTCATTCCTTGAACGCCATCGGCAGTTTGGGAGCAAAAAACTGGCTGCTAACTGCCGATAGCGTTCAAAGAACAGACGACGAGACGAAAAGCCCACGAACGAGACAGGCCACCACAGGCAGACAAGTGCGACGGGTCGGCTACCCAGCCAATCTGTCGCAATATCCCCACAGGATTGACAAGGCCTCGGCAGGCGTGCGAGCCGCACACGGAGGGGCAACGACAGCGGCATGCTGACCCAGCCGATCGTAGAAGTCCACCATCTGACGGCAGTAGTCCTCAGTCATGCAGCCCGCGTCGATCATGGGGCGGCAGGCGAGCAGAAGCGCCCCCTTCCAGCTGCTGGCGTGGACCCGCACCCTCACGAACCGCTTGTCCACAAGGTCTCGATCACGCCCAGCTGCCGAGAAATCCATGAAACCGTCGTCGCCTCGAAGGGGTCCCTCACAAGAATGTCAAGTATGTCCGCGCAGCGCGCGCTGATGGTCACGGCATTCTGCCTTCCCCTCAGACCTCGTCCATGGCATTCCTGAGCGACGCGACATACGTCGCGGCACGCTTCTCCAGAACGGCATTGATGACTCTGCTGCCCACGATAACGCCATCGGCGCCCATTTCCACGAGCGTAGCTGCCTGCGACGGGAGAGACACGCCAAACCCAGCGCACACGGGCGACCTCTTGCAGTGCCTCCTCGGAGGTCATGGTGGAGAGGGCGCGCTCCATCGAACTCCGCACCACCTGACCGTCCAAGCTGGGGTCGACGTAGGGAATTCCCAGCTCCAAAACGTCCGCTCCCGCATCCAGAAATTCCCCCGCCCTCTCGACGGAGTCTCCCATCAAGGGATCTCTCAGGGCGAAGTAGCTGACGAGAATCTATTTTCCCTGCTGCATCTTTGCGAGAAGCTGCTCGTTCATAGTATTCATTGAGGATCGTCCCCTTGGTTAACGTACGTGTCGACGAATTGCGCCACCCGCGTAGCGTCTTTCTCGTTCGAGAGCGCCTCGCAGAGTTCGGCTTGAGAGAGCATCTCAATCAGACGACCGAGCACAACAAGATGAGCATCGGGATTCGTCACCGCAAGCATGAATACGAGACGTACCGGCACGGTCTGCGAAGCGTCCTCCATGCTCCGAAAGCTTACCGACTTCTCACAACGACCCACGGCAACACCGGTCCTGTTCGCCCACGTAGCGTCCGCGTGGGGAATCGCCACACCCGCAGAGGGAAACGCAATGCCAGTCGGATAGGCCCGCTCACGTTCAATGACGGCGTCCCCGTAGCCCTGTCGCGCGCATCCGCTCCGCACCAGGCGGTCGCTCAGCTGGCTCAGCGCATCCTCCCACGAGGAGACTCTCAGATCAGGTATCACCAGACCGGGATATATCTCTATCGTGCTCTCCATGCACCTTCCCTCCCGTCTTGGGGCACGCCTGCCGGAGATAGTTGTCCGACGAGAACTGCCATCTCACACCAACAGGTCGTAGATCTGCGCGAGCACCTTGTCGGCTCCCACGCCTGTGAGCAGCGCCGTTGCCTTGACGGTGGGGACGTCGAGCGCGGGAAGCTGCGTCGCAGAGCAAACCACATCGGGGTGAATCTGATTTACCACGGTCTCAACCTCAAGGACGCGGCAGGTCGAAACCGAACAGGGAACTTGCTTCGACTTGAGGAACTTCTCTATCTTCATGGCGATGTTCTTCGACGTGACTCCGCCTGTGCCACAGGCGAGAAGGAGCACGACGGGGGTAAGCAGGATGCCGGTCGCCATAACGTCGGGCATGCCGATGAGGACAGCCGCGTCGAGGCCAATAGAGTGCGGTGGAAGCGCTTGCCGCAGACTTCGCGCATGCCATCGGCAACGGGAGTAATGCCCTCGACGAGGACATTCTCCGCGCGAGGGAACACAATCATGAACGCGGCGATGATAATTCCCAGGTAGAGCGTCTGACCGAAGTCCTGACCACCCACGATGCCCAAGACGATACCCATGATGAAGCCGATAGTAGAAGGCTGCACCAATCCGCCGAAGCGCTCCTCGAGGGCATCGGGGCTCCAGTCGATCTTGGCAAGGGCGGAGACCTTCTCGATGGCCCAGTTCACGGCCATGCCCACGGGCGCGAAGATGACGGCATTTCCGTGGGGAGTGGAGACTCCCCCAAGCCCATACGCCTCCTGGATGGCAGGTGCGGTCCAATCGGCAAACTTGAGAACCACGATCTCGTTGATGGCAAAGGCCAGACTATCCTCCTTCTAGGCGACGACGAGTCTGGAGCTTCCCATGAACATCCCCCTCTTGGTCACGATTCTGCTTGCGGTCCTCCTCATCTCTGTGGACGCGTGGAAGGCCCGCAAGCGCAAGAAACAGACGGACGAGGCTCTCTCCGAGCTCACCGATGCCCTTCTCAAGAAGGATTTTACGACCTACGAATCCCTTATCGACAAGAGCGAGAACCTGGGCCTCTTCCCACGCTTCAATGCAAGCCACATGCGTCTGGAGGGAGCCATCACCAAGGATGACGAGAGGCGCGTGGGCAAGATTCTGCGCGAGATGAACGTGTCGAGCCTCGTGGAGCGCCAGCGCGGCGCGCGAGCATCTGCAGCAGCACTAGGGTACGGCGTCCGATTCCGATTGTTTGAACGCCATCGGCAGTTTGGGGCCAAGAATCTGGCTCTCAACTGCCGATGGCGTTCAAAGAACGAACGACGAGACGCAAGGGCCACGGTCGATCGAGCGAACAAAAAAGGTCGCCGGCACGCTGCCGACGACCTGCACTTTAATGGTCGGGTTGACTGGATTCGAACCAGCGACCTCTCGGTCCCGAACCGAGCGCTCTACCAAGCTGAGCCACAACCCGAAGCTCAGAAAGTCTAGCAGATTTTACCAGGCAAACCAACCGACATTGTTGCCCATGCACGCCATCCACGCTCCTCCGCAGCGATGCGCGCAATCGCCTGGGCAGCTTGCGCTCTTTCGCAGAGCGCAAACGAGCAGCTGCCCGAGCCCGTCACCTGAGACGCAAGCACTCCCGGCTGGTCACGCAGCCACTCCTGCACACGCGCGACCTCACTGCACAGGCTGCTCGCTGCAGGTGCCAGATTGTTGTAGAGAAGGGCTGCGGCCCCCCGCGTGTCGCCCGCTCGAAGCGTCGCGCACAGAGCCTCGTAGCCCGCGGGCTCGGACCCCCTGCGGTCGAACTCGTCGTAGGCGGCCTTGGTGGATACGCCGTCCGTGGCGGGCATGACCAAGGCGATGGCAATGGGCACCTCAAAAGAGGGAAAGGTCTCTTTGAGCACATCCCCCGCCCCCAGATACAAAGAAGGTACCGGCCGCAAGAAGAAGGCCACGTCCGCACCAACTCGCCGCGCCACGCCGACCACGCGCGCGTCGAGCGGATCCACGCCCCAGAGCCGTGCAAGGGCGTGCAGGGTGGCACCCGCATCCGCAGACGACCCCCCCAGCCCCGCGCGCTCGGGAATGCGCGTCGTCACGCTGATGCGCACGGCGGGATCCACGCCCATCTCCTTGGCCAGGAGCGTGGCGGCCTTCCACACGGTGGTCTTCTCGGGAAGCACCTCGAGCGCAGGCTCATGCACCACGCTCAGGCTGGATGCATCCTCGACCACCACGGTGTCAAAAAGCCCAACCGGCATCATCACGGAGTCGACGCGGTGATAACCACGCGCGTCCTTCTCGCGATGAATGCCTAGGTGAAGGTTAACCTTGCAGGGTATGGTGACGACCTCGCGGTGCGTCATGTTAGCCACGACGCCTAGTCAGAGGCCGACTCGATGAAGTCAAAAAGCCGCGCGTCAGTCTCCGCATCATAAAGCTCGACGGTGCCGGTGAGGACGTCAACGTACTGATAGGATTGGCGTGCGGTGCGCCCGCGACGCTCCTCGACCTCCACGACAAAGAGGGAGGGGTGCACGTGCACGAGCGTACCTGTACGCTCTATGATGCGCGAACGGCCCATGTTGGCCTTGACCCTCAAACGCTTACCCTCAAGCCCGCTGAGCTCGTCGCGAATCTCGTCGATTCGATTGACGGGCGAAATGTCGTTCTCCATGTAAACCTCCATGCGCCCTAGGGGCAAAAAGTGCAGAATACAGGAAATTCAATCATACGCTGCCATCACGCTAGCCACAATCTGCAGCAACCTGTTAACACGACAAGACCATGCGCTGAGGCACCTCGGTGATACACTGCCCACGAAACCCCACGCCGCCCTGCGGCAGAAAGGAGCGCCCATGGACGAAAGGCGCCTCGCACGCGTACGCGAGAACCTAAGCAAGAGAGGCCTCGCGCAAATGCTCGTGGTCGATCCTGTCTCCATCAAGTGGCTCTGCGGCTATTACACCGAGCCCTACGAACGCTTTCTTGCGCTTTATGTGCCCGCGCGGGGCATGCCGACGCTCTTTGTCAACCAGCTCTTCCCCGACCCCTGCGGCTGTGGCGCGCGCATCGTGAGCTTTTCCGACACCGACGACCCCGTAGTGCTCGTGGCCCATGTCTGCGCACACGACCTGCCCCTGGGGGTCGACAAGGCCCTCGTGGCCCGCTGGCTCGTGCCTCTCATGGAGTCTGGCGCAGCCTCCGGCTTTGTGCTTGCCTCGGACGCCGTGGATAACGCCCGTTCCCTCAAGGATGCCCACGAGCAGGACCTTATGCGCTCCGCCTCAGCCACCAACGACCAGGCTATGGCATGGCTCGTCGAGCAGGTTGAACCCGGCGTGACCGAGCGCGCCATCGCCGACGCCCTGCTCGGGGAGTACCGCCGGCTTGGGGCCGAGGGACATTCCTTCTCGCCTATCGTGAGCTTTGGCGACCACGGAGCCGATCCGCACCACGAACCCGACGACACCGCCTTCGTGCCAGGTGACGTGGTCCTCTTTGACGTGGGCTGCCGCCAGCAGGACTACTGCTCGGACATGACGCGCACCTTCTTCACCGCCGAGCCCACCGACCACCAGCGCCGCGTCTACGAGACCGTGCGCCGCGCGAACGAGGCCGCCGAGAAGGTCGTGCGCCCCGGAGTGACGTTCGCCGAGATAGACCTCACCGCCCGTCGCATCATCGAGGACGCTGGCTGGGGACCGTGCTTCACGCATCGCCTGGGTCACCAGATCGGCCTCGTGGACCACGAGCCCGGCGACGTCTCGGCGACCCATGACGAGCCCGTGCAACCCGGCCAGTGCTTCTCAATCGAGCCGGGCATCTACCTCCCCGACGACATAGGCGTGCGCATCGAGGACCTCCTCATCGTCACCGAGACCGGCTGCGAGATCCTCAACCGCTATCCAAAGTCCCTCACCGTTCTTTAGTGGTTGTTCTTTTGAGTTTTTATTATTTATGATTTTTTTCTTTAGGGGGCAAGGTCGCGCCCCAAGATCCTCGTCGCCGACGAGGACGCGCCAGCTGCGCGTCCGGCCCAGAGACACCGCTGCGGGCGGAGGGATAACCCCCGCCCGCAGTTCGCGCAGCGCTGTTTGAGAACGGGGGGCTATTCCTCCGCCCCTTGAGGAGCTATTCAGCCGGACACATAGCCAGCGCGGCCTCATCGGCGACCACCACGCAGTTGGTGTGCAGTTGCAGTATTGAGGCAGGACAGGCAGGCGTGATCGGGCCGTAGCACATGTCGTAGACAGCCTGTGCCTTCTTCTCGCCACTGGCGATTATCAGAATCTGGCGAGCGTACATGATTGTGCGCACGCCCATCGTATAGGCCTGGCGGGGCACCTCGTCGGGGTCCGCGAACAGACGGCTGTTGGCCTGGATGGTGGACTCGGTCAGATCGACGCAGCGCGTCCCCTTGGAGAAGTGGTCGTCGGGCTCGTTGAAGCCAATGTGCCCGTTGTTGCCAATGCCCAGGAGCTGCAGGTCAGGATAGCCAGCCGCAGCCACCTCCTGGTCATAGGTCGAACAGGCGGCATCAGCGTCAGGGTTGGAGCCGTCGGGCACGTGCGTATGGGCCGCGTCGATGTTGACCTGGTCAAAGAGATTCTCGCGCATGAAGTGATGGTAGCTCTGCGGGTCGTCGTGGGAGAGCCCGCGGTACTCGTCCAGGTTGTAGGTCGAGACTTGTGAGAAGTCGAGGTCCCCCTTCTTGTACCTCTCGACAAGATGCTGGTAGGCGCCCATGGGCGTCGATCCCGTCGCCAGCCCCAGCACGCAGTCAGGCTTGAGCGTGACCTGCGCCGATATGATATTGGCTGCCTTGCGGCTCATATCGGCATAGTCCTTGGTGCGCAGAATCTTCATGGTCCATCCCTTCGTTCGACGGCGACCGCCAGGGCGCGGTCGCGCAGAGCCCAAGGAGGCTCACCGTGTCGAGGCCCCTGCCCGTCCACGGAGATTGCGAGGCAACCGCCCCGCCACATTACCTTAGCGCGTCCGCGGCCCAGGGGCGTCGAAATTTACGAGAACGGACGATTCAATCACGCTAAGCAATCCAAAGATCTCCCGACAACCGCGCGCAGTCCCTGCGAAGGGCATGTCCTTGTGAGAAAAGATGCTCCGGACGGCGGATAATCGCAGAACGGCCCAGCCTAGAGCTTGGAAACCAGGTCCTCGAGGGCATGGAAGCGGTGCGAGATGCGGTTCTTCTCGTCAAGGGCGAGCTCGGCCATGGAGCGTCCGGGGGTCGCGTCAGGCAGAAACAGAGGGTCGTAGCCAAAGCCGTGCCGCCCACGGCCCTCGTGGCTAATCGCACCCTCGCAGTCGCCATCTCCGCGCAGCACCCCGTCTGCGCGCACAAAGACCACCGTCGAGTGAAAGCGCGCCGTGCGGTCGGCATCCGCGACGCCCTCGAGCTCGGACAGAAGTCTGGCATTGTTTGCGTCATCGTTCCCGTGCGCGCCCGCCCAACGTGCCGAAAAGATTCCCGGAGCGCCGTCGAGCGCGTCCACGCACAGGCCGGAGTCGTCGGCCACGGCCAGGGGCAACCCCGTGAGGGCCTGGGCATTGCGTGCCTTTATAAGCGCGTTGTCAAAGAAGGTCTTGCCGTCTTCGACGGGGTCCTCAAAATTCCCGAGCTCGCCGAGGGCCACAAAGCGCACCCCCGGAAGGGACTTTGAGAGCATGGTCTCGATCTCCACCACCTTGTGCGCGTTGCCCGTGGCCACGACCACGGTCCTTGTGGGGTCCAGACTCTTCATGTCAATGGTTGCCATGCCGTCTCCTTGCTTATCCTCGTCTACTGCGGTCTTGATGAAGGCGCCCCTCATTCAGGCATCGAAACGCTCCGCGCCCCTCCGCGAGACGCGTGCGAAAAGGTGGGGAGCGGGCTCTGCCTGCTCATCGCGGATGTCGCACGCGTACCGCACTGCGGCACGTCTCCAAGTCATCCAGCTCAACGAGGAGGAGCATGTTGGCCGCAAGCTCCACGCAGGTCTCGGTAAGATCATCCGTGAGCACACCCCCGTTGCGCTTCCGCTCGATGATGTCGTACATCCTCATGCCGAATCAGTGGGCGATGACCGAGCGATACGCCCTACGAGACCTAAAGGCGAAAGCCCGTTACCTCGCTCTGCAGCTCGGTCAGCTGGGCAATGCCTGCCTGGCCCAGGTCAAGGAGGTCATCGAGCTGCGCACGGTCCAGAAGTGCCCGCTCGCCGGTGCCCTGCACCTCTACAATCTGGCCCTTCTCGTTTCCCACCAGATTGAGGTCGACGTCTGCGTGGGAGTCCTCGGGGTAGTCCAGGTCGAGCAGGGGCCTACCGCCCACGATTCCCGCAGAGACGGCCGCCACCTGGCCCGTCAGCGGAAGACGCGGCAGACGTCCTCTCTCCACGAGGGACAGGAGCGCCGCATGCAGCGCGACCCAAGCCCCCGTCACGGAAGCGGTGCGCGTTCCACCGTCCGCCTGAAGGACGTCGCAGTCGAGCGTGATCGTGACCTCCCCCAGCCGGTCGAGCCTACAGACCGCTCGCAGACTTCGTCCGACAAGACGCTCAATCTCCATCGAACGTCCCTTGCGCCCTCGATATTCGCGCGACGTACGATGGTTGGTGGAGGCGGGAAGCATCGCGTACTCCGCCGTGACCCAGCCAGCATGGCTGCCCTTGCGCCAAGAGGGCACGCCCTCCTCGACCGTGGCCGAGCAGAGCACGCGCGTGTCTCCGAACTCGGCCAGACAGGATCCCGCCGCGTTCTTCATCACGTTCGGCGTGAGCGTAACAACGCGCATCTGGGAGACGGCGCGATTCTCTGAACGGGCGGGGGCGGAAGCGGAGCCGACAGTCATGAACGTCCCTTCGGCCGCCGAAGCGGCCACGCTAGGAGCAAGAAAGGATCAGGGGCCCCAAAGAGCCCCTGAGCGTATGCATGGTGGGCGATGACGGGTTCGAACCGCCGACCTTGTGCGTGTAAAGCACCTGCGCTAGCCACTGCGCCAATCGCCCAGACGCAAGAAGTCTACCACGGAGCGCCACGGCGTGACGTCTTCGGAAGCTCCGTGGCCTATACTTAGTCGCATGAATACGATGACGCTCGCCTCGTTGGCCGCGCTCCTCACCGAGCAGGGCCTTCTCGCAGGCACCCACAACCTCACGGCCGAAACGGGCGCCACGCCCGTCACCGGCGCCGACTGCGACTCACGCACCGCGTGCGCAGGTCACCTCTTTGTGTGCAAGGGTCGGGCCTTCTCGCCTGCCTACCTCATGAGCGCGCTCGAACAGGGAGCCGTAGCCTACCTCTGCGACGAGGGCAATGCCGATGAGCTCGACGCGGCCGCACCCGGCGTGCCGGCCCTTATCGCCTCCGACCTCAGGCGTGCCATGGCTGTGGCGTCGGTTGAGACCTTTGGCCATCCCGATCGTGACCTCGCGACCATTGGCATCACGGGGACCAAGGGCAAGTCCACGGTCTCCTACATGCTGCGCGCCGTGCTCGACGGCGACGAGCCCTATTCCGCGGCGGGCGTCATCGGCTCCATCGAGACCTTTGACGGCGTCGAGACTCTCGAGAGTCACAATACGACTCCCGAGGCTCCCGACCTCTGGCGCCACATCGCAAATATGCGCGACGCGCACCTGGCCTACCTTGACATGGAGGTCTCGAGCCAAGGCCTCAAGTACGACCGCGTCTTGGGCCTCAACCTGGACGTGGCTTGTTTCCTCAACATCGGTCGCGACCACATCTCTCCCGTGGAGCACCCTAACTTTGAGGACTACTTTGCCAGTAAGCTACGCATCTTCGATCACGCCCGCGCTGCCGTGATCAACCTCGACTGCGACCATGCCAACATCATACGTGCCCACTCCGAAAAGTGTGCGCGTGTGCTGAGCTTCTCCGCCGAGGCACGCCCCGAGGCCGACGTGTGGGCGACCGACGTCCGCTCCTCCTTTGGCGTCGTGCAGTTCCGCGCGCACACTCCCAGCTGGGAGGGGGACATCGCCCTTGCCATGCCGGGCCTCTTCAACGTGGATAACGCCCTTGCCACGATCGCCATCTGCGAGCTCCTGGGCATAGGCAGGGAGCGGATTCAGGCGGCACTCGTCCGCGCCAAGGTCCCCGGCCGCATGGAGCTGCTCCTGACGCCCGACCAGAAGGTCGTGGGCCTGGTCGACTACGCACACAACAAGCTCTCCTACCAGAAGCTCTTCTCCTCCCTTAAGAAGGAGTTCCCCGGGTTCAGGATTATCGCTCTCTTTGGGGCGCCGGGCGGCAAGGCCTACGAGCGTCGACAGGAACTGCCTCAGGAGGCGGCCAAGTGGGCCGATCACCTCATCTACACCGAAGAGGACCCCGCCCACGACCCCCTCGAGGAGATCTGCGCGCAGATGGCAGAGGCCACGCCGCAGGGGGCGTCCTTCGAGGTCATCTACGATCGACCCGCTGCCGTACATCGCGCCGTGGAGCTGGGCTACGACGGCGAGGGCCGCGCGCTCGTGTGCCTCCTGGCCAAGGGCGATGAAACCCGCCAGCATGTGGGCGACGCCTTCGTACCCTGCCGCACCGATGCCGACCTCTTCCAGGAGGCCGTCCGCGCGCATGCCGCGAAGGACGGGGCCGGAGCGTAAGCGCGAGCCCTCGCCCGCCCCCCGTCTCTGACTTTTGTGAGAGCCTTCGCAGCAGGAGCGCATGCGGTCTTCTTGCCATCTGCGTAGGGTCCAGATGCGATGCATGAAATAACCGACGGCTCCTACAAAAGTCTAAATCTCAATCGGGGTACGCTACGGCATCGAGGGGCAGGCGTCAAGAAAAGGGACCGGTGCCCGTAGGCTCCGGCCCCCTGCATAAACGAAACTGGCGTACGACCTAGAAGTCCACGTCCGTATCGTTGTAGACGCACTCGAGGAGCTTCTCCATCTCCTCCTGGGAGGGCTGACGCGGGTTGGAGCCCGTGCAGGCGTCGATCAGGGCATTGGCTGCGACGTCGGCCTTCTTGGCCTCGAACTCGTCGTGATCGATGATGGACTCGTCGGCCTTCACGCCGCCCTTTCCGTAGTTCTTGATGCCCTGCGGAATGTTGAGCTGATCGTTGAGGTCGCGAATCTTCTGGACCAGCGCGGCCACGAGCTCGTCCTCCGTCTCGCCGGGAAGGTGCAGGACCTCATGGGCGATATAGGCGTAGCGGGTCTTGGCCGCTGCGTCCTTGGCGTTGAACTGGATGACCTTGCCAAGATACATGGCGTTAGCGCAACCATGGATGATGTGGTCGCCGGAGTAGGCGGCTCCCGTCTTGTGCGCCATGGAGTGCACGATACCAAGCAGGCCCGACGAGAAGGCGATGCCGGCGAGGCACTGAGCCTCGTGCATGTGCGCACGGGCCTCGTGGTCGCCCTCATAGGATGCGGGCAGCCACTGGACAATCTCGCGAATGGCATGCAGGGCATTGGCGTCGGTGAACATGGAGCTTGCCGTGGAGACGTAGGCCTCGATGGCGTGCGTCAGAGCGTCCATGCCGGTGTGGGCGCAGAGCTTGGTAGGCATGGTGTAGGTGAGCTCGGGATCGACGATGGCCACGTCTGGCGTGATGTTGAAGTCGGCCAGAGGATACTTGATGCCCTTCTCGTAGTCCGTGATCACGGAGAAGGCCGTAACCTCCGTCGCGGTGCCCGAGGTCGAGGAAATGGCGCAGAAGTGGGCCTTGGTCCGCAGCTCAGGGAAGCTGAACGGGACGATGGCCTCCTCGAAGGTCTCGTTAGGATACTCGTAGAAGAGCCACATGGCCTTGGCTGCATCGATAGGCGAGCCACCGCCGATGCCGATGATCCAGTCGGGACCAAACTCCTCCATTGCCTTGGCGCCGCGCATGACGGTGTCAACGGAGGGATCGGACTCCACGCCCTCAAAAAGCTGAACCTCGAAGCCCGCCTCCTTGAGGTCTGCCTCGACATCCTGTAGGAAGCCTCCGCGACGCATGGAGCCGCCACCCGAGACGATGAGCGCCTTCTTGCCCTTGAGGTTCTTCACTTCGTGGCGAGACCCCTCGCCAAAGTACAGGTCGCGCGGATTGGTGAACTGTCCCATAACTCTCCTCCGATTCCTTGCCGTCGCCCCCGCGACGGAATATAAAACGGGGATGGCTCCCCCGTTTTCGGCAAACGAGAAGGCCCACCTCTGGGCCTTCGACGTACGGTAGGCAAATCCAGATGCACCATCATCCCAAACTCTTTTAGAATACCAGAATTTCTTGGAAAGGACCTTCCTTTTTTTCGTTCTCCGAAGGGTCACGGATCGCGTTCGGGACAACTCGGCTACCATAGGAGGTCCGAAGGGAGGCTCGATGGCGCACGATCCAAAACGCGAGGACTACCAGCGGCTGAGCCTACGGTTCGCCCGCGAGCTTGACGCAGGTGGCCCAGTCTCCGCCACGCGCGCATTCGCGTCGTTCGGACGCCGCTTCGCGCAGGATCGCGACAGCCTTCCTCAGTCTGACGCCGACCGGGCCTTCCATCTGGTTGTTATGGCGACCGAGGTCATCGACTACGAACTCCCCTTTGCCACCGACGAGGCAGCCGAGAAGCTCATCCAGCGCGGGAAGAACCTCCTGAACGAGGCGCTTCGAATCGACCCCTCCTGCCACGATGCTCTGAGGATGCTCTCCTCGTCCGAGGCCCCAAGCGTCGACGCCCGCTACCACTTTCTTGCGGAGCACGTCGTGGAGGTTCGCACGTCATGCGAGAAGGCCCGCGACCAGGCTCGCGAGGGGCTGAGCACCGAACGTGCCACACTCGCGGCCAACATAGCCCTTCGCCCCTACTGGCGCTGGCTGGCCTCAATGGCCGAGGAGGCCCTGATCTGCGGACGCAACCATGACGCGATCGCCGCCGCCGAGGAGCTCCTCGCGGAGGATCCCCATGACACCTCTGACGTTCGCTTCACGCTCGCCTACGCGCTCGCCAAGCTCGAGGACGAGGAGGGGGTCAGCGAGCTCTCCCGTCGCTACGCCTCTCTTCGCGCGCTACGCCCGGCCGATGACGCCTGGATCATGCTGGCACGCATCTCCCTTGCTCACAAGCGCTGCGACTTCTCCTCCGCGCGTGAGCTGCTCGCGCGGCTCCTTGGGGCCTATCCCGGAGCTGGATCGGCCCTCATTCGACAAAGCGAGCTTCCTGACGGCGAGTTCGCACGACTGCGCGTGACGCCCTACAGCGAGGACGAGCTCATCCTTGCCGTGAGCGAGGGCGTCGTCTTGTTGCAGGAGGGCAACGAAAGGAGCGGCAAGGGAGTCCTTGGTTCCTGGGTTGCGCGCGAGGTAGCGCGGATGGATCCGCGCGCCGCCGGGGAGGCTCTGCGCATGAGTCGCGACGAGGGGACACAGGCCTCATGAATACCTGGGATGAGCTGGTGGAGCGCTGCGCCATACATCGGCGCGAGAAGATTGGGCCCCTCTCCGACGAGGCCTATGCCGAACTTCTACTCGCAGTGCGCCAGGACCCCGCACTCTTTGTCGACGATCCCTCCGACCGGGCGTTTCTGGGGCTCGCACAGGCGCTCGATGCCTATTACGAGAGCCTGCGCGATGACGCCCCCGTAGATGACGAGGCCTACCAGGCGGCACGAATCCGGCGTCTCTCGGCCCTTGCCGAGCGCTGCTCCAAGCTGGCCGAGATTGACGAGGGGTGCCCGGACGTCCGCCTTGTGGAAATCCTCGCAGGTGACCTCGACCCCGATCAACTGCTCGAAGAGCTCATCGGCCTGGAGCACGCAATCGCCAAGGACCTGCCCATCGATGCCGCGCCAGGCTCCGACGCCTGGTCTGACGTCTTCTGCCGCCCGCGCCTCAGGCTGCGCGCCGCCGTGGCGCGGACCTGCCTGGACGGGGCGCGCTTCCGCATGGCCGCAAGCGCGGCGGCCTCTGTGATCGACGCCTCCCCAAGTGACCCGATAGGCGCACGTCACACCTATGCGCTCGCTCTGGCACGCCTCGAGGATGAGCCCGGGTTCGATGCGCTCGACGCACGGTTTTCTCGCCAGGGAAGCCCCTGGGTGCACCTTGCGCGCGTCATCCTGCTCTACAAGTTGAATCGAATGCCCGCCGCCCGCCGCGCACTGCGCGGCTTTGACGGTCTCTGCACGGGCGGCGCCTATGCGCTGCTGCGCCCCACCTTCGTCGAGGTCTATCTTCCCGATCGACCCGAGGTGAGTCCTGGCGGATTCGAGGAAAGCACCTTTGCCGTGCGCGAAGCCGAGCCGATCATCGCCGACATCCCCGACTTCATCGGCTGGTGCCAAGATCATGACTGGCTCGTCCAGTCCGCTGAGCGTTTTGCCGAGGAAAACGATCTGGACTGGTAGGGGAATGCAGCCACACCCCTACGCACTCTAGAAAAATGCACGGACACTCCAGAACGAGTGCTCGTGCAATGCGATTCGGGTGCCCCCAACGGGACTCGAACCCGTGTTACCGCCTTGAAAGGGCGGTGTCCTGACCACTAGACGATGGGGACGCAGGGCAGAGTATATCAGACGCTCGTCGGAGGATTCGCGAGGCATCTTTTCGAAGCGGCGCAGGGCCCCTTTTTGGGTTTGAGTTCTCTCTGGCAGACCATACGAGAAGCAAATCGAGAAAAGACCAGGTGGCAGATGCCCTTATATCCGCCGAGCCTTTCCGATGAACCCAAACTCAACTTCGAGCTTGGGTTCGCCCCAGTAACGATTTGATGGCGCTACCTCAGAAAATATGGATGAATCGAGCCAGGCTCCCAAAAAGCCTGTTCCGAGAACCCAAACCCGAAAAGAGGTGATGGTGGGGGCGGTGGGACTCGAACCCACAATCCTTTCGGCTGCGGATTTTAAGTCCGCTGCGTATGCCAATTCCGCCACGCCCCCGTGACTGTAAACATCCTAGCGCAGCGGGCGCAGCACGGGGCTCCAAATCACGGGAGACTCGACGTCGCAGAGCTCGGCGGCCGCTGCGAGCGCCAGGCCAAAGAGCAGGTCGGACTCGCTGACCACCAGCCGCCCGAAGCCAGTCTGGCGCATGAGCTCCGCCGCGGCCACGGCTCCTCCCAGCATCACGGGGGCACGCTTCTCCTGCAGACCCGGCAATGCAGCGCGCTCCTCCACTGTCAAGCTGGCGAGAAGCGCCTCGAGCTCTTCGACCCGATCTCGCGAGAGCGTGGCCAGGTGGACGCGGGCGGGATCGTAGGGGTCGAGCCGCGCGTCAATCGCCACGAGGCTGGTCACGGTGCCCCCACAGACGACGAGCTCCTCGGGGGCGGTGTCCCCGCTGCCGCCGCTCGCAGATTCCGCAGCCCGCAGGCCGCCCTTCTCGACGGCACCCCTGAAGGCCGAAGCTGCAAACTCGTGAGCAGCAGCAAGGTCTTCCGCAGAAGGCAGCGGCCCAGCCGAGAGGTACTTCTCCGTAACGCGGCGGCACCCCACGTCTACGGATGTAATAAAGCACAGCTCGAGGCCACCGTCAGTGCCCAGAGAGCCCAGGGCGAGCTCGGTGGAACCACCTCCGTTGTCGGCCACCAGAATCCGCCTGCCACGGAAGTCCTGAGCCACGCCCAGAAACGTGAGGGCGCCCTCGAGCTCACCAGGAATGATCACCGGCTCGAGCCCGATGGAGTCCAGTGCGGCCCCCAACTCGGGAGCATTTCTGGCGTCACGCGCCGCGCTCGTCAAGGTGCAGCAGATGGCCTCGGCCTTTGCCTCGCGAGCGGACTCGACGTAGCCCCGCGCGCAGGCGAAGACACGCTCCATGGCCTCCTGCTTGAGCACGCCCGTCTTGTCCACGTCCTCGCCGAGGTTGCAGATCTCGGAGTGCTTGGCAAGGCGCACCACGCGCCCGCCCTCGACGTCGGCCACGGCGAGACGAGCGGTCACGGTTCCGACGTCTATGCAGGCGATGCGCCGCATCAGCGCGCCTGGTACTGGAAGACGAAGTCGCCCACGCTCAGGTACCAGGGAAGCTCCGTGGCGGTCGTGCCCTGACTGGTGGAGTCGCCCTCGTCCAGCCCCTCCACGACCACGCTGGTCTCGCCCTCGCTCACGTAGCCCTTCTTACGGGCCTCGTCCTCGATCCCCTCGCGCGACTGCAGGCGCTCGATGTCGCCTTGGTACTCGTTGTTGCTCTGGTCGAGCTCAGAGATCTGAGACCCCAGGCTCTGCCCATCTCGCCAAGCGGCGTACAACCCCCGGACGGGGCCGTAGAGAGACACGATGACCAGGGCCAGAGCCGCAAATACGATAAGGGGCACCCGAAAGCGCTGGGCCAGACCAGAGAGGTCTCCGACCTTCTCGCCTGCACGAGAGGTTTTCTTGCGCGGGGGCTTCGACGCGCGCGTGCTCCCCGCTGGGATGCGCCCCGTCGAGTCAAGCGAAGGGCGCACAGCGCCGCGACCGACGCGCGCGCCTGACGTAATTTTTGAAGAAGACTCGCTCATGCCACAGCTTCGTTTCTTGATCGTTTGGGCAAGGCCGGGCGCGACGAGATCGCGCCCTTCTCTTTTATATCAGACGCATCCGCGCGCAGCGAGAAGGTCAGGCTATCTCCTCTTGCTTCGCATGCTCCCAGAGCTCATTGAGCATCGGCGTGCCCATCGTGTCAAGTTCGCGCCCGCTCTGGCGCGCGAGCTCCTCCATGCGCGACCAGCGCGCCCGGAACTTGCGGTTGGAGGAGGCAAGGGCCTCCTCGGCGTCGATCCCCTCGCGGCGTGCGACGTTTACCAGGGCAAAGAGTAGGTCGCCGAACTCGAGGGAGCGCGCATCGGTCCCGGGCTCCTCGCGCTCGAACTCCGCGCGCTCCTCGGCAACCTTGTCCCAGACATCGTCCACGGTCTCCCACTCAAAGCCCGCCTTGGCCGCGCGCTTGGAGATCTTCTGCGCCTGCATGAGGGCGGGGAGCGAGCGCGGCACGGAGGCGAGAAGCCCTGGCTCGGCGGACCCGGCTTCCCTCGTCGCGGCGCGCTCGGTGCGCTTGACGTCGTCCCAGATGTCCATGACCTCGTCGCCGCTTGTAGCCGCCGCAAGATTGCCGAAGACGTGCGGGTGACGGCGGACGAGCTTCTCGTTGAGTCCGCACGCCACGTCGTCGATGTCGAAGGTGCCCTCGTCCGCGGAGATCTGCGCATGGAGAACCACCTGCTCGAGCACGTCGCCGAGCTCCTCGAGCAGGTGGTCGACGTCGCCGGCCTCAATGGCGTCGACGGCCTCATAGGCCTCTTCGATCATGTTCTTGGTGATGGAGCGGTGCGTCTGCTCGCGGTCCCACGGACAGCCGTCGGGCTGGCGCAAGCGCCAGATGGTGCGCACGAGCCGGTCGAACTCGGGGTGCGTGGTCGGCGCGCCGGGTCGGACGGAGTTCTGGGCGTCCACGCGTTCCGCGGCGGAAGCGCTGTCGGTCTCGGGCATGGGGCTCCTCTCGGTGGGTGAGGTCATTCTAGCGCGTGGGCGGTCTCGTGAGATAGAGGTGGGCCTAGCCTGTAGAACATTTTCGCAGGTAGACACTATGTCGGCAAGAAATGTGTCCTTAACCGACAGACTCCTCAGCGCAAAGAGGCTAGGCTCAGCACATACATAAAAGGCTCGACTGCCAGAGGTATGTAGATTCTCCTCTTTGCCGAACAGCTCTTAGAGCGCACAGCCAGCGCCCGTACCGTATGCCTCGTCATTCTGGGCTCTGCCGCCCTTGCGATGCCGAACTTCGCAACCACGACAAGCTACATGGCATCCTCGCCCGGAATCATGCGCATCGCTCCTCTCGTGGCAGCTCTCCTGCTTTCGTTGATTGCCCTTTTCTACCAACGGGCCTCCTCCAGAAAACGTGTCCGTATAGTCAGCTTGCTCATGTCATGTGCGCTCCTTGTTTTTGAGGGAGCCTGCCTCCTGGTACGTGACGTTTGGTCCAGCTGGAACTATCTCAGCGTCTCCCCTGCGATGGACTTTGTTGAGCAGACGCTCCATGTGGTTGTCGCGGTTGCTCTTATCGTGGTCATAGTCCCCCAATCCGCTTCAGAGACGGAAATCTCTTCTCCAACGGTGACGACACCCCTTATTCTCTGCCTTGCCGCCGGGGCGAGTTGGTATGTATGCGCCTTCGCAATATGCGAATACTGCGATGAGGCTCACCGCGACGTCTCTCGCACCAGACTCAAAGGCCGCGCAGCTTGTGGTCTCGTTCTCCGCACTTGCGTCGCTCCTGCTTCTAGTGGGGGCCATCGTCTGGCTCAAGACCCATGCAGCCTGGAAGATCGCTACGGACCAAGCGTCATCTATCTCTCCCAAGACTCCCTCTCCCACGGGCGCCCCTCCCACCCTCTTGCCGGATGGGTCACGGGATGCTTCTGGGGCCTCTTGCTCCTTTGTGGAATCTGGCAGATTGCCCTGAGCGATAAGGGTCGGGAAGACTTGGCGAGCATGCTTCTCCAGAGCTCTCTGGAGGGAGTTCTCATAGCTGGCGGAGTTGACCTCCTTGTCGCATCACTCGGAATCAAGTCGAATCTGATTGGCATTCTGTTTTTCCTTGCAGGCTGGGCATCGTTTCACGGGAACCCCGAACGAGGGTCGCCCAGTCGCGCGCATCTGGCTTTGCATCCGCTGGCTCGATGGGACTGGCGCTTACTTCAATCGGAGATGGAAGACCCTCATCGGACATGACGCTGCCTGTCCTGCTGCTCATGTCCTCTCTTGCGCTTCTCATCCTTCTCGCCCCCATGAATGCGCGACAGAAACGCCTCGAAGTGGCTGACGTAGTTCTGACAGGCCGCAAGCGCATGCAAGCCTATCTCATGGGACGAGTCCTCTCCGAAATCAAGGCTCGCATAGCCCTCCTCACAACAATTGGATTTGACGCTAAAAGCATTGCGAGCAAGCTCAGCATCTCTACCTCGACTGTTTCGTCGTATCGCTCAAAAGGCTACGAAAAGCTCGGGGTCGAGAATAAGGCCGAACTTTCAGAGCTCCTCAGAAGGGAGGCGGGAACGAAGTAGGAACGCGGGTCGCATTCATATCTTTAGAACGAAAGGAAGAGACATCACGAGTAAAAAGAATGATATCGAGGTATCCCGCCGTCAGTTTCTGAAGCTCTCTCTTGCACTTGTTCCCTTAGCATTAACTTTGCCAGAGAATGCCTATGCGCTTAGCGTTACCAATGACATTGATGCTGACAACCCTGCCATTAATGAGCCGGCTGCTGACCCCTCGACGGCCCTCGTGATTCCCAAGATGTCCTATGATCCAAACGATAGCTTTTTCAAGGGCATCGGTCCTCGGTCTTGGTATGGTTCTTCTTTTTACATGTATGGAGTGACTTCCCACAATGGGCAGACCCGCTCTTACGATGGCAGCAGCGTTGGAATCGAAATGACCTGCTCCACGGCAGGGGGCTCTGCCTGTGACTCATATTTCAGCGTGGAGCTTCATCGTGGGAATAACCCATTTGAGGATACCTATATCGGATCAGCCGCATGTAAACGCAATGGATTCAGCAAGGCAACTTGGAGCAATGTTGGTTCTGGAAACTACTTCTTCAAGTTTGTTAAGTGCTCTGATAGCCAATCCATTAGCTCGAATAACGTCGCAATGTATAGCTGGTAGTTTACGTCTAAACAACTCTCGTTAACTAAAAGGGGGCTGGTGACGAAAATCCGTACATAGACTGACGGCGGGAGGGAGGCTCCCTGTTCACGTACGAACAAAGAAGGGGGACGACACTGTACTTGCTGTGGGAATTTAAGGCCTCGTAACTGCTACGGAAGAACTGTGAGCAGGAGGGGCCCTCCAACCGGCATCGTACGTTGTTCTCAACGATTTTGAATTTTGACTTTTGTGAGAGTGACGCATGACTTTATGCACCGATAAAGAAAGGCGAGCAGTTCATAAAACCCTCTATGCAAAATCCACTTGTTCGCTCTCGCAAAAGTCAAATTTCGCTAGCTCATGCCCCCCTACGCCGCGTCAACCTCATCGTCACCACCGATCTCCTCGAGCACGCCGAGTGCGGCCGGCATGACCTCCTCCGCGCCGCGATGAAACGGGTAGGCCACCTTCTTGGTCTTAGGATACACGAGCGCGCCGCGCCCCTTGAGCTTGAGCGCCATGGAACGGGCCACCTCAATGCCCTGGTAGATGAGCCGCCCGTTCACCAGCGAGACAGACGTGCACCCCAGGCGCTGTGCCCGAATGCGCACGCGCGCCCGGTCGAAAAGGTTACGGCCGGCAAGCGGCAGCGCGCCAAAGCTCTCCTCGCACTCCCGCTGGAGAGCGTCCACCTCGGCCAAGTCAACTGCCGCCGCCAGGCGCCTATACGCAAGCACGCGCTTGTCCACATCGGGCACGTATTCCTCTGCCAGGAAGAAGTCAGCCGGAAGGTTGATGGTGACCTCGGCCTGCTCCACCTCGCGCGTCTCTCCGCGCGCCTCGCTCACGGCCTCGCCGAGCATCTGCGTGAAGAGGTCAAAGCCCACGCTGGAGAGGTTGCCGTGCTGCTCGGCCCCCATGAGCGAGCCCGCACCGCGAATCTCCAGGTCCCGCATGGCAATCTTCATGCCGCTCCCCAGGTCCTGGTACTCGTTGATGGCCGTGAGGCGATCGGTTGCCTCGGGCGTGAGCGGCTGCTCGGCAGGGAACATGAAGTAGGCAAAGGCCTGCATGCGGCCACGCCCCACGCGCCCTTTGAGCTGGTAGAGCTGGGCCAGGCCCAGGCGATGAGAGTCCTCGATGATGAGCGTGTTAGTGTGCGGGTTGTCAATGCCACTCTCGATGATCGTGGTGGCAACGAGCACGTCGATCTCGTGCTCGGAGAAGCGCAGCATGACGTCTTCCACCTCACGTGCGCTCATCTTACCGTGTGCCACCCCCACGCGCGCCTCGGGTGCCGCCTCGACCACGCGCTCAACCGCGTCCTCGATCGTGGTCACGCGGTTGGAGACGTAGTAGACCTGCCCCTTGCGACCCAGCTCCTCACGAATGGCGGCCGAGACCACGTCGGGGTCGTACTCCCCCACCTTCACCTTGACCGGCAGGCGCCCAGGAGGTGGCGTCATGATGAGGCTCATGTCACGCACACCGCTCATGGCCATCTGCATGGTGCGCGGGATGGGCGTGGCGGAAAGCGTGAGCACGTCGACCTGCTCGCGCATGTTCTTGAGCTGCTCCTTGTGCTGGACGCCAAATCGCTGCTCTTCGTCGATCACCACGAGGCCCAGGTCATAGGGGTTTACGTCAGCGGAGAGCAGTCGATGCGTGCCAATGAGCACGTCCACCGAGCCGTCCGCGAATCCCTCGAGCGCGCGACGCTGCTGCGCCTGCGTCACAAAGCGGGAGAGCACCGCCACCTTGAGGTCAAACGACGCAAACCGCGAGAAGAAAGTCTCGAAGTGCTGCTGCGCAAGGATCGTGGTGGGGCACAAGACCATGACCTGCTTGGAGTCCTGGCAGCACTTGAATGCCGCACGCAGGGCCACCTCGGTCTTGCCAAAGCCCACGTCGCCGCAGAGCAGGCGGTCCATGGGACGTCGCGCCTCCATGTCGGCCTTGATGTCCACTGTCGCATTAGCCTGATCGGACGTGAGCTCGTAGGGAAAGCTCGCCTCCATCTCCTGCTGCACCGGCGTGTCCGGGGCAAACGCGTAGCCCGCCACCGAGGAGCGACGAGTGTAGAGGTCGACCAGGTCGAAGGCGAGCTTCTTAGCGCTCTTGCGAGCCTTGCCCGTGGCGCGCGACCAGTCTGCTGTGTTGAGGCGCGTGAGGCGCGGGCTGTTGCCGTCCGGCCCCACGTAGCGCGTGATGCGATCCACCTGCTCGAGCGGCACAAAGAGCTTGTCGCCGCCGGCGTACTCCAGCAGGAAGTAGTCGCGCTCCCTGCCGCCCACCTCCTGGCGCACGATCTGTGAGAACAGCGCGATGCCGTGCGTGGCGTGGACCACGTAGTCGCCGGGCTTGAACGGGAAGGTCACGCTCGTAGGATCCACGCGTCGCGCGCGCCGATGCGACTTGGCCGTGCGCGCGGTAAGGTCCGAGACCGAGAAGACCGCAAGCTGCGCCGTGGGAATCACGATGCCAGCGGGAACCGGCGCATCCACGAACGTCACGCGTCCGCGGTCTAGGGGCACAGGCTCGGGCTCGCAGTTCTCGGGAGCCGTGCCCAAAGACTCGACCACGGGGATGAGCTCATCGGTGAAGCGCAGCTCAAGGGCCTCGCGCGCCGCACGGTCTGGCACGGCGAAGAGCACGGCCGCCCGGTCGGCGACGAGTTGTCGGGTACGGCCCAGGAGCTTGACGTCGGAACCGGCAATCTGCGGCTGGCGCACGGGGAGCTCAGCCGTGGTGGCGGCGGTTCCCGCGCGCAGGATGGACGAGAGCGACAGACGCTGCTGGCGTCCAAAGTCGAGGTCACGCGGAGTCGTGTAGAGCCCCTCAAGCGAGACGTGTGCGGCGCTGGCGGCAACCTGGACCTCGTCCATGGCGCGGGTGCAGTCGTCAAAGAGAGCGCGGGGCTCGGCAAGGACCACGAGAGCCTCGGGGCAGATATGATCAAGCGGCGAGGCAGTGGAGCCATAGAGCTCAGGAAGATAGCGCTCGAGCGCGGGCTGCGCCGCACGCTGACGGATGAGCTCCAGGTCGGCAGCCACCTTGACGTTATCGCGAGCGCGGTTGAACAGGGCGCGCTCGGCGTGAGCCACGCTCTGATCCGTGAGGGCCATCTCGCGACAGGGAACGACGGTCACGGATTCGAGCTCGCCTATGGTCTGGCCCGTCGAGGAGACCATGCGGCGCACGCGGTCAATCTCGTCGCCAAAGAACTCGATGCGCACCGGAGAGGTGGCCTGAGCGGGAAAGACGTCGACCGCGTCGCCGTGCACGTGGAAGGTGCCCGGCGCGTCCACCTCACCCGCATCGACGTAGCCCATGCCCACGAGCAGGGCCGGGACCTCGTCAAAGGGGACCTCGTCGCCCACGGAGAAGGCGCTCGAGGCGAAGTAGCCCGAGCCCTTGGGCGGCACACGACGCAGAAGCGCATGGGCGCTTGCCACGACGAGGCGCTTCTCGCCAGACGCAAGGCAAGAAACGGCCTGGCAGCGAGTCCCGATGACCGCGTCATCTGGGGCGGTTTCCGCCCACGGGCGGTCGCGCCGCTCGGGATAGCGAGCCACCACGTCCTGTCCCAGCCATGCTGCGAGCGCGCGGGCCGTACGGTCGGCCGCCTCCTCGCCGGAGACCACAAGCAGACAGGGCCGGGGGTCGCGCGCCCAGAGGGAGGCGACCACAAGCGGGCGGGCGCTCTGGGCCACGGCGAGCGTGGCATCGTGACCCGCATTGAGCTCGCGGAGCAGCGGCTCCAGCTCCGGTGCGGACAGAAGCTGGCGAGAAACGCGGTTGATGAGCATGGCACCTCGACATGCGATAACGCCAGCCCCCGAGGAGCCGGCTGTGCGAACAAAACCTACGCTCCATTGTACCCGTGGCACGACCCTCCCGGCCGCCGCTCACGCGAATCGCCCTTCCGCTCGTCTCCGCTCTGCAGCTCTCCGCTCGTCTCCGCTGCCTCACCATTCTTTGAACGCTATCGGCAGTTCGAGGCCTCTTTTCTAGCTTCAAACTGCCGATAGCGTTCAAAGAACGGCGACTGGGTCGGGAGCCTCGTGCAGGTACACGGCTTCTTAGTCGGTCATCCGTCAGATATCGGCCAGGTGCGTGACGGGAAATTTTGGAATCCCCCTTTTTTCGTGCTCTCCGCAACTATGGTCGAAGAGAGCTAACTCTGCCGACGCAATCTGGGGACAAGGCATGCGCAAGAAAATAGACCGTGAAGTGGAGCTGTTCCTAAGCGAGGCAGAGTCGCGCGGTGCCTGCCTCGAATCCGTGCCGGGTCACTCTCATCGCATGCTCGAGACCCGCGTGCGCTCGGGCCTGCTGGTCTCTCCCCTGCCTCATCTTTACGCGCGCGCATCCACTTGGGCCGCCTTGCCTGTCACCGAAAAAACCTTGCACATCATGCGTGGATTGCACGTCTTGCATCCGGAGTGGATCTTCTGCGGAACGTCTGCCGCCATCGCCTATGGTATGAGTGTCTCTAACTACCTCCAGGACCCGATCGAAGTCTGCAGCAAGGCGGGCTCGGGCAGTCGTGGTTCCTCACACATCCTGTGGCGACACATGCGGGGCGAAGCGCCTGTCATCACAAACGGTGTTCCGGTCACCTCGCTCCAGAGAACTGTGTGCGACTGCGCCCGGGTTCTTAGCTTTCGTGAGGGTCTTGCCGTCGTGGACTCCTGCCTGCACCAACGCCTTCTCTCCCCCGAGGAACTCACGTCCCAGCTCGAAGTCATGCGCCGCGGTCGCTATCACGGCATCAATCAGGCGCGGATGACGCTCTCCCATGCGAACGCTCGGAGCCAAAACGGTGGCGAGTCCATCGCGCGTGCCGCTATGTTCGAACTGGGATTTGAAACACCCGAACTCCAGGCTCCTCTCGTCGATCCCCTCGAGCGTCGACGCGTGTACTTTGTCGACTATCGTTGGGTTCTCCCAGACGGGAAGGTCGTCCTCGGGGAACTCGACGGTGGCGAGAAATACGCCGATCCCGCCATGAACGGTGGCAACCCTCTGTGGGCCATGCGCCATGAGCGGAGAAGGGAGTCGCGCATCTCGGTGAACAGACCGGCCATCATGCGGTTCTCGCTCGAAGAAGTGGGCGACACGGCGTACTTTAACGCCCTCCTTGAGACCTACGGGGTGCCCAGGGATCACGAGCCGCTTATCGAGATTCCCTCACGAGAGGAGACTCCCGTCTCAGAGGTCGTGCCCGTCGAGGTCTACGGCGTGTAGAGGACGGCGACACGTCAGCCTTGCCATTCTTTGAACGCTATCGGCAGTTTGAAGGCACTTTTTCCGATGCAAACTGCCGATAGCGTTCAAAGAACCGAACGACGAGGATCGCAGGCGGCGCGGGATCGGTGGTCGGACCCCAGCCGCGGCCGGGGGCACGCGCGGGCGGCAACCGAGAAGACCGCCCGCTGGCCCCTACGCCAGCCGCTCGCTCTTCTCGGCCAGCTCGCGCAGGCGCGGGCCCGCGGCTTCCACGGCCGCACCGTCCGCATGCCAGCTCCAGTTGCCCTCAGCCACGCCCGGCACGTTCATGCGCGCCTCGTCGCCCAGGCCAAGCACGTCCTGGAGGGCTACGATCGCCACGTCAGCTCTGGAGCCCACCACACGTTCCATGAGGGAGTCGGCCAGCCGAACGGCCTCGTCCCCCGCAACGTCAAAGCGCTTCTCGCAGAAGCCCACAAGGGTCTGATTGTCATGTGTGCCCGTGTAGGCCACCGCTCCGGCAGGCGGCTCGTAGGCGCGGCGCACGTCAGCGTCACAGAACTGGATGACGTCCATGCCGGGAAGACCCGTCTCGGCCACGAGCGCGCGCACGGCGGGCGTGAGCGCCCCCAGGTCCTCTGCAATAAACGGCAGCGAGCCAAACTGCTTGTATGCCGCCTCGAAGAGGTCGACCCCCGGCCCAAACGCATACGAGCCCTCGCTAGCGGGCACGCCCTTGGGCACCATCCAATACGATGAGAAGCCAATGAAGTGGTCAAGTCGCACGTAATCATAGAGCGAGAACGCACGACTGAAGCGCCTGAGCCACCAGCCGTAATTCTGCTCGCGCATGATGTCCCACCGATAGGTGGGGTTGCCCCAGAGTTGGCCCTCGGGCGCAAAGGCGTCTCCGGGCGCGCCCGCCTGATGCCGTGCGTACCCCCGCTCGTCCAGGTCGAAGAGGTCCGGCTCACTCCAGACGTCTGACGAGTCCCCCGAGACGTACATCGGCATGTCGCCGATGATCTGGACGCCATGCGCACGCGCGTAGTCATGCAGGTCATCCCAAGCGCATTCGAACGCGTACTGCAACCGGCGCTGCTCCTCTATCGCGGGGCGCAGTGACGCCTCGCCGGCCAGCTTGGGAGCGCAGTGACGGTAGCGTGCGGGCCAGCCCTGCCAGGGTCCTTCGCCCAGAAGCCCCTTGAGCGCGCGAAACGTGCAGTACGGCGTGAGCCAATACTCGTTCTCACTACAGAACCTCAGATAGTCCGGATCGTTTCCGATCTTCCCCAGAGAGGCAAGGGTGGCCTCGGCCGACTGCTCGAGCAAGTCGGTGTTGCCCGCAAACGCTGCGAGGCCCGCATACGGCGACCCAAACTCGTCGGCTGGGTTCACCGGCAGGACCTGCCAGTACCTCTGCCCGCATGCCGCAAGCCAGTCGACGAAGCGTCGCGCGGGCGCGCCGAGCGTACCCGGGGCCCCGCCGTTGGGAACCGACGTGATGTGGCACAGCACGCCCATCCCCCGCTCAAGGGGCCTCTGGAGACGAATCTTGTTCCGGAAGGAGAGAACCGCGGTGCCGAGCGGCCACAGGAAGGCCTCGGCCTGCCCATGATCAACTCGCGGCTCCCGCCCCGAGACCACGTCTGTGACTACCTCTCCCACCAAGGGAACCTTAACGGTGTGGGATTCGGAGAGACTACGATTCACGAGCACGCACACGCTCTCGTGGTCCCTTCTCCGCCAGAACCCAAAGACGTCCTCTCCCGAGGAGAAGGGCTCGAAGCTCCCGTCCACGAACACCTGCAGGGTCCTGCGCAGCGCTATCGCATTGCGATAGCTGTTCGCACAGTCCCTCTGCCCACGCGAGCCATCCCAGGAGAAGCTCGCCCGGTTATAGGGATCACGGAAGCCCTCGAGGCCCCGCTCGTCACCATAGTAGACGCAGGGCACGCCCGGAAGTGTCATCTGGAGCAGCGCCGCCACCCACAGGCGAGCCTTCGCAAGGCCCACCTGGCCCTCATCCAACCGATAGCTCGCGCGTTCGTCCTCCGAGAGGCTGTCGGAGTCAGGAGCGCCCCCCAAAACGGTGAACAGACGCTCCCGGTCGTGGCTCCCCAGAAGGTTGAGGGCCGAGTAGAAGGCATCACGCGGATAGTTCTCTCGCAGCTGCTCGAGCCTGGCAACTAGCTCGGAGGCGCCCATCGTGCCTCGCAGAAAGGCGAGAAGCCCCGTACGCAGCGGATAGTTCATCGTCGCGTCCAGCTCCTGACCTTGGAAGTACTGGCGGAGCTTTCCGTAAGCGAGCTTGTTGGAGGCGTCCTCCCAGACCTCACCGATGAGCACGGCGTCAGGTCGCTCGGTGAGAATGGCATGCTTGATGTCGACAATGAACTCGTCGGAGAGCTCGTCGGCCACATCGAGGCGCCAGCCGCGCGCGCCCGCGCGCATCCACCGGCGCACGATGCCGTTGCGGCCGCATACGAGCTCGCGGAAGGAGCTCTTCTCGTTGAGGCCGGGCAAATCGGGATTTCCCCACCAACTCGAGTAGGTGCCGTCCGCGTTGAAGCTAAACCAGTCGCGATACGCGGAGTCCTCACTCTGGAAGGCGCCTGGCTCGGGATAGGTCCCGTAGCGGTTGAAGTAGCGCGAGTCGGCCCCGCAGTGATTGAAGACGCCGTCCAAGATGACGGACATGCCCCGCTCGGCCGCATCCACGCACAGCATGCGCAAATCTTCCTCGTCGCCGAGCATGGGATCTATGCGCAGGTAGTCGGCCGTGTCGTAGCGATGGTTGCTCGCCGCCTCAAAGATGGGGTTGAGGTAGATCACGCTCACGCCGAGGTTCTCCAGATAGTCCAGATGCTCGCGCACGCCCTCGAGGGTCCCCCCGTAGAAGTCCCAGCGCGCGATGCTCGCATCCTCGCGGCGCACATAGGTGGGCGGGGTGTCCCAGTCCTCGATCAGGACTCTCTCGGCGTCTCCACGTGGCCTCGCAAGCGCGAGGTGAGCACGCTTCTCCCAGTTCTTCCCGCGCGCGAAGCGATCGGGGAAGATCTGGTAGGCAATGCCCTCGCGATACCAGTTCGGCTGCTGGGCACGCGGCGAGAAGACCGTGATCTGAAACGAGGGCGGCTCAGCATAGGAAAAGGCACCCTCTCCCGTGGTCCATCCCTCGCGCGCGCCGTAGCGCCACACAGAGCCGTCTTGGGCCTCAATGTCAAAGCTATACCACACCACGCCCGTCTCAGCGGGACGATAGGTCGTCGAGAAGTGCAGATGATCCCCTTGGTTGGAGCCGTACATCTCCACGAGCTCCTCGCCGTGGGCATCCGTCCAGACGCGCAGAGTGCAGAAGACGACCCCGTCTTCCCACACGTCGATGCCCAACGCGACGGTGCCGCCCAGCTGGACGGCACCAAAGGGATTTCGATACTCTCTCTCGGAGGTTACATGACGAGCCTTCAAGCGTTACCTGTCTCTCCTCTTATTATACCGAATGACCTCCGGATGGAGATCATGGTAGATGTCCATGTAGTCGTTCGCGGCACGGCGCCAGCTGAAGTCCGCCGCCATGGCCTGACGAATGAGCTTAGTCCACGCATCCGCATTAGTCCAGAAAATCTCACAGGCACCCAGGAGGGTATCGAGCATCTCGTCGGCATTCATGTTGGCAAAGGTGAAGCCAGTCCCCTCGCCGGTGAACTTGTTGTAGGGCACGACCGAATCCGCAAGCCCCCCGGTCTCACGCACAAGCGGGAGCGTGCCGTAGCGCATGGCAATCATCTGCGACAAGCCGCAGGGCTCGAACTCGGATGGCATGAGCAGGATGTCCCCGCCCGCGTACATGCGATGCGAGAGCTCGTTGTCAAATGCGATGCGCGCGCACATCTGACCCGAATAGGCGGCGGCAAAGTAGCGCAGCGCGTCCTCCTGCTCTGCATCACCCGTACCCAGAATGGCCACCTGAACACCTCGGCGCATGAGAGCGTCCATGGCATAGCGCACCAGCCCCAGACCCTTCTGGTCGGTGAGACGTCCCACGAAGACGACGAGCGGACGCGTGGGGTCCTCGTTCAGGCCCAGCTCGGCCTGGAGGGCACGTTTGCACGCTGCCTTACCCGAAAGGTCTGCTGCCGAGTATCCTTCCTCGATCAGCGGGTCCGTAACTGGGTTCCAAATGCTCTGGTCGATGCCGTTAAGGATGCCAGACAAGATGCTCGAGCGACGGCGGAAGAGCGCGTCAAGCCCCTCACCGTAAAACGGCATCTGGAGCTCGTAAGCATAACTTGGGCTCACCGTGCTCAGAGCGTCGGCATAGCACAGGGCGCCCTTCATGTAGTTGATCGAATCTCGGTCATAGTAGAGCTGGTCACGCGCAGCCGGAATATGCCCTAGGCCCAGGACGTCGTCAAGAACCGTGAACGAGTATTGACCCTGGAACTTCACGTTGTGGACGGTAAAGACGCACTTGACCTGGTTACAGGCCGGCACCTCCTGGTAGAACTCGCGCAGAAACACGGGGCACAGCGCGCTCTGCCAGTCGTTGCAGTGCAAGATGTCACAGGCGAGCTCGGGCACCTGGGCGATAGCCTCGCAGATTGCCTTGGAAAAGAAGGCGAAGCGCTCACCGTCGTCATAGTAGCCGTAGAGCCCATCGCGCTTGAAGTAGGACTCGTTGTCCACAAAATAGAAGTCGAGACCCTGCAGGGTCAGCTTCTCTATGCCGCAGTAGTCGTTCCTCCAGGCAAGGGGCACGTTGAAATCGGCGACATGCTTCATGCAATCGCGGTACTCCGGGGCGATGCTGCCGTACTTGGGAAGAATCACGGCAACCTTGGCACCAGCACGCTTGAGGGCGCGGGGGAGCGATCCGGCGACGTCCGCGAGACCGCCCGTCTTGGCAAACGGGACGGCCTCCGAGGACGCGAACAGCACTCTCATCTTTCTTCGTTTTGCAATGGCTGACATGGTTTTCTCTCTGACTCCTAGTCGCGGGCCTTCTCCTTGATAAGCACGTCCTCAGGAGTGCCCCTCATCTCGGTGCCCGCCGGCACAACGTTTCCTCGGTCCACGATGGCGTTCTCCACGCGCGCGCCGCTCTTCACGATGCAGTTCTGCATCACGATGGAGCTGCGCACCGTGGCACCTGCCTCCACGACCACGCCGCGGCCCAAGATGGACTCGCTTACGCTTCCGTAGATGCGACATCCCGAGGAGATGCGAGAGTTGCTGACGCGAGATCCGACCTCGAACTTGGCCGGGGGCGTATCGTGCGCCTTAGTCTTGATCGAGCGGTCGCTCGGAAAGAGCTCGGCCGAGACGTGCGGGTCGAGCAGGTCCATGTTAGAGCGATAGTAGGAACGCTTGTTGAAGACCGGGACCGCGTAGCCTTCAAAGTTGTACGTGCGAACGTTGACTCGGCCGAAGTCACCTGCCATGGCCTCGAACAAATCGAGATAGTCCGTCGGGGCGTACCAGTCGAACATGTCAAGCAGAAGCTGCCGGTCGATAATGAAGCAATCGAGAAACATCGTCTCGCCAAAGCTCACGCCGTGGTGGACGCCCCTCACGCGACCGTCCTCGACGTCGAATGCGGTGACGTCCTCGTCGGCCTCAGAAGCCATTTTGGTCAGGACGGTGATATCTGCGCCAGAGGCCTTGTGGGCTTCGTAAACCTGCCCGAGATCGGCGTTGTATACGAAGTTGGCCGTCGAGAAGATCACGGAATTTGCCGTACTCCTCGTGAAGTAGACCCGGTTGTGAACAAGGTCGCGCAGAAGAAAGCGCGCGCCCGTGCGCGAAGTGCCAAAGGCGGACCCGGGCAAGATGAACAGGCCACCGTTCTTGCGGTCGAGGTCCCAGTCCTTGCCGGAGCCCACATGGTCGATAATCGAGCGGTAATTGTACGGCATGATCATGCCGACGGTGCGAATACCGCTGTTTACCAAATTAGAGAGCGCGAAGTCAGCGAGGCGATAGCGTCCCAGATGGGGCAGGGACGCCACGGGGCGGCTCTCGTTGAGCGGGCTGGACTCCTTGGCGGAATAGTTACAGGTGATGAGGCCGATGGTCTTCTCCATGGCTAGTTCTCCCCCTTCCCGACGACGACGTCGTTGCCGATAACGGCCGTATCCTTAGTCTGGTCCACGCTGCCGAGGTTGACGTTTTCTTCCACCACGGCATTCTCTCCCAAGATGGCGCGCACGACGTGAGCTCCGTCCTTGACCACGGCTCCGGGCAAAAGCACCGAGTCCACGATCGTGGCGCGCTCGCCAACGTAGACATCGGTCGAGAGAATCGAGTGCTTGGCGGTACCGTGAATCTGGCAGCCGTTAGCGACCAGGCAGTCATCGATGTTGCCGTTCTTGCCTACGAACGCCGGCGGGCGGGTGGAGGCGTTGCTCATGATGGGGAAGGTGTCGCTGAAGATGTCAAAGGCGGGATTCGGACCCAGAAGGTCCATGCTCGTCTCGTGATAGCTCGAGATGGTGCCCACGTCACGCCAGAAGCCGTTGAACTCGTAGGTGTAGAGACGCTTGCCCTGCTCCAGAAGCTTCGGAATGATGTTCTTGCCAAAGTCATGTTCGGAGGTCTGGTCTATGGCATCTTCCTTCAGCGACGAGGCGAGAAGGTCCGTGTTGAAGATGTAGATGCCCATGGAGGCGAGATTGGAGTCGGGCTTGGTGGGCTTCTCGCTGAACTTCAGGATCTTCTCGTCGTCGTCCTGCGTGATGATGCCAAAGCGCGAGGCCTCCTCCCAGGGTACGGGCATGACCGCGATCGTGAGGTCCGCGTCGTGAGCGCGATGGGTGGCAAGCATGTCCGCGTAGTCCATCCGGTAGAGCTGATCGCCGGAGAGAATGAGCACGTACTCGGGGTCATTCTGCTCAATGTAGCCCAGGTTCTGGGTCACGGCATCAGCCGTGCCCTCGTACCAGGCACCGCCAGTCTGCGTGGCATATGGCGGTAGGATGGAGACACCGCCCTCACGATCGTCGAGGTTCCATGCCTCCCCCGTGCCGATATAGCTGTGCAACAGATACGGACGGTACTGCGTCAGCACCCCCACCGTAGTAACACCAGAGTTCGCACAGTTGGAGAGCGCGAAGTCAATGATGCGAAACTTGCCTCCGAAGGAGACCGCCGGCTTGGCGACGTTTTCCGTCAGGGCGCCGAGCCTGCTGCCCTGACCTCCTGCCAGGAGCATTGCGATGCACTCTTTTCTGCTCATACCCCCCCCACTCCTTTCACAACCCGTCACAGGGCATGGAGCCCCAAAAACATACTGCTTCCTAGCTCTCAATGTGCCAGATTTCGGCCATGTATTCTCGAATGGTTCGGTCGCTGGAGAAATATCCCGCCTTGGCGGTATTGTGGAGAGCCACCTTGTTCCACCGACGCCGATCAGCATAGTCACGGCTGAGCTCGTCGAACGCCTGGACGTAGGAGGGGAAGTCACGCAGGACCAAATCGGGATCGTTGTCGGCCATGAGATAGTCGCGAACGCTGTCGAAGTTGCCCGAGAGACGTGCGAGCGTACCGTCGGTGAGCTCATCCACCACGCGACCCAGGCGGGCGCGGTCCGCATTGTACTGATCCCAGGCGTAGTAGCGGCCACTCGTGCGCAGCTCCTCGACCTCGTTGGCGTGGAGGCCAAAGATCTTGATGCTCTCGGGGCCCACGAGCTTGGAGATCTCGACGTTGGAGCCGTCGAGGGTTCCCAGCGTAATGGCTGCGTTCATCATGAGCTTCATGTTCGAGGTGCCCGAGGCCTCCGCTCCCGCCACGCTAATCTGCTCGGAGATCTCGGCAGCGGAGTAGATGAGCTGTGCATTTGAGACCGCGAAGTTGGGCACGAAGGCCACGCGAATCTTGTCGTTGACGCGCGCGTCGGCGTTGACGACGTCGGCCACCGAGTTGATGAGGCGAATGATCTCCTTGGCAAAGGTGTAGCTCTGCGCGGCCTTGCCCGAGAAGATGAACGAGGTCGGCTGCATCTCGAGGTTCGGATCAGCCAGGATGCGATTGTATAGATCAAGGATTTTGAACACGTTGAGGAGCTGGCGCTTGTAGGCGTGAAAGCGCTTGACCTGTACGTCAAAGACGGTACTCGTATCCAGCTCTACGCCCGAGACCTCCTTGACAAAGGCCGCCAGGCGCTCCTTGTCCGCATGCTTGGCCTTCTCCATGCCGTCGAGGAAGCTCGCGTCGCCCTCGAAGGCCTCGAGCTTCTCGAGCTCCATGGCGTCGTCGAGCCAACCATCGCCGATGGCGTCGGTGATGAGCCGAGAATAGGCCGGGTTGGCCTCGCGTAGGAAGCGACGGTGGGAGACGCCGTTGGTCTTGTTGTTGAACGCCTCGGGACGCAGCTCGTAGAACTCATGGAAGACGCTGTCCTTGAGAATCTGCGTGTGGAGCGCCGAGACGCCGTTGACCGAGTGGCTAAAGATGATCGAGAGGTTCGCCATGCGGACCTGACCATCCCACAGAATCGCCGTGCTCTTGAGGACGTTGGTCCAGTTGCCATCCGTGGGAGAGAGCCTGCTCGAGAGATCCTCGCGAAAACGGCGGTCGATCTCCTCGACGAACATGTAGAGGCGAGGAAGCAGGGCGCGAAACGTGGCTATGGGCCACTTCTCCAGAGCCTCGGGCATGACCGTGTGGTTGGTGAACGAGAGAACCTCTCGGGCAATTTTGAAGGCCATGTCAAAGCCCACTCCGTGCTCGTCCACGAGCAGGCGCATGAGCTCGGGGCCACACATCGCGGGATGGGTGTCGTTGGTGTGGATGCTCACGTGGTCGCCCAGGTGCTCCCAATCGTCTCCGAAGTCGCGCTCGTAAGTGCGCAGAATGGTCTGCAGGCCTGCGGAGACGAACAGGTACTCCTGCTTGAGGCGTAGCATCCGTCCGTGCTCGCCCGAGTCGTTGGGGTACAGAATCGTGGAGATGGCCTCGACGTCCGAGCGGAACTTGTTGGCGCGCGCGTAGTCGCCGGCGTTAAAGGCGTCGAGGTCGAAATCCTCGGCAAAGGGTTCGGCGCTCCACAAGCGCAGCTTGTTCACGACCTTGCCGCCGAAGCCCACAATGGGTACGTCGTAGGGAACTGCGCGGACCTTCTCGCCCCCCTCCTGAGTAAACCAGAAGTGGCCGCCCTCGTCTTCGTGCCGCACGACCTGCGCACCGAACTGCACGACGACTGAGCTGTCGTCCTTGCGCGTCTCCCAGGCGAAGCCGTTGGCGAGCCAGTTGTCCGTACCCTCAACCTGGCGCCCGCCCTCGATGCTCTGGCGGAACAGTCCGTAACGATAGCGCATGCCGTTTCCGTAACCGGCGATGCCCTCGTGAGCCATGGAGTCAAGGAAGCAGGCGGCGAGCCGTCCCAGGCCACCGTTGCCCAAGCCGGGATCGACCTCCTGGCGACAGATGGTGTCGAGGTCGGCACCCATGGACTTGATGCCCCTGTCCACGAGGTCGCGGATGCCAAAGTTGATGAGGTAATTGTCGAGCAGGGGGCCCAGCAGGAACTCGAGCGAGAAGTAATAGACCTTCTTGGCGCCCTTCGAGTGCGAGGTAATCTGGGCGGCACGCGACTTGCTGGCAACGAGACCAGCCAGTACGGAGAACTGTTCCTGGCTCGTGCACTCCTCGAACGACTCACCGTACTGGGCAAGGCAAGCCTTGCGATACTGCTCGACGAAGTCCTGCTCGTTCTCGAAGATCTTGGAAGTAGTAGTAGGCAAAACAAGCTCCTCAAATCCGATGCTGCTGAAAGGCGAAGGGCTACCGGGAGGTCCTCCTCCTAGTTGAGGAGGCCTTGGACCTGCCGCTCTTACCGCTCTTGCCCTTGGCTCTTGACTTACCTTTACCCTTTGTCGAGGCCTTCGGCCTGGTCGCGGCCTTGGCTGCGGTGACTGGCGTGATTTTTTCTGGCGAGGATGGCTCGGTTTTTTCGGGCGAGGATGGCTCGGCGGCCTCGCTGGATTTCTTGGCAGGGCGCTTCAGCGCCCCCGTACGGGCCAGAATCATGCCACCCAGCGGTGGGACCCGCACGACGACGGACTGCTCGCAGCCGTTCCAGGGCTCGTCCTCGGTCTCGAGCCTGGCGGCGTTGGTGACGCCCGATCCGCCGAACCGCTCGTCATCGGAGCTGAGAAGCTCCTCCCAGACTCCCCACGCCGGCACGCCCATACGAAAATCCTCATGGGCATTGACGTCAAAGTTGATGAGTATGACGAGGTCGTCCGCGGGATCGTCGGTCCGGCGCACAAACGAGATAATCGACTGATCCGCATTGTCGGCGTCGATCCACGAGAAGCTATTGGGCTCATAGCCGCACCGCCACAAGGCCGGGTGCTCGTTGTAGAAGTGATTGAGCGTCCGCACAAAGAGCTGCTGATTGCGGTGGGTCTCAAACTCCTCTACGAGGAAATACTGAATGCCCTCGTAGTAGCGCCACTCGATAAACTGGGCGATCTCGTTGCCCATGAAGTTGAGCTTGCCACCCGCGTGCGTCATCTGATAGAGCGCGAGCGCTCGCATGCCCGCGAACTGTCGCCAGCAATCCCCGGGCTGACGCGTAATCAGAGAGCACTTGCCGTTGACGACCTCGTCATGCGACAGCGGCAGAATGAAGTTCTCATTGAACTGGTACATCGAGGAGAACGTGAGCATCCGATGGTTGCCCGGACGCCAGGGGAAGTCGGTCTGCAGGTAGTGAAGGGTATCGTTCATCCAGCCCATGTCCCACTTAAAGTGGAAGCCCAGGCCTCCGTCTGCGGGCGGATAGGTGACGAGCGGCCAAGCGGTAGACTCCTCGGCGATCATGATGACGTCGGGATGGGCCTTGCCCATGGCCAGATTGGTCTGCCGGATAAAGGCCGAGGCGTCGAGGTCCTCCTCGGTGCCCTTCTTGTTCAAGCGCTTGTGGCTGGGGTCATCGACGCCGAAGTTCATGTAGAGCATGCTCGTCACGCCGTCCATGCGAATGCCGTCGACGTGGAATCGCTCCGCCCAGAACAACGCGTTGGAGACGAGGAAGCTCCTGACCTCGCCGCGCGCGTAGTCGAACTTGTGGGTCCCCCAGTTGGGATGGATCTCATGTTCGTAGAGCATCTCCCCGTTGAAGGTGGCTAAGCCCTGAGCGTCGGCGCAGAAGCCTCCGGGGACCCAGTCCAAGATGACGCCGATGCCCGCCTCATGGCAGGTATCGATGAAATGCATGAACTCCTGGGGGGTGCCATAGCGTGACGTGGCGGCGAAGTAGCCCGTAGGCTGGTAGCCCCAGGACCCGTCGAACGGGTGCTCGCTCACGGGCAGGACCTCGATGTGGGAGTAGCCCATGTCGTGCACATAGGCTACGAGCTCGTCAGCAAGGTCGTTGTAGGTATAGAAGGTCCCTCGCTGGGCAGGAAACTGGTCTCCCGGACCGGGATACGTTCCATCCGCACGAGGCTCGCCCTGGGGCTCGTCGCCGTGCCGCTTCCAGCTGCCCAGATGCACCTCAAAAATGTTGAGGGGCTCCTTGAGGGGGTTACGCGCGGCGCGGCGGGCGAGATAGGAGTCATCGCCCCAGGCGTAACCAGAGAGGTCGGTCGTGCGCGAGGCCGTCCCCGGAGCCACCTCGGCAAAGAAGGCGTAGGGATCGGCCTTGTAGAGCTTCTCGCCCGAAGCGGTCACGATGAGGTACTTGTAGAGGCTTCCGAGCTCGACACCGGCGACGAAGCCCTCCCAGACGCCTCCGGTCGAGCTCTGGACAAGGGGGTTGGCCTGCTCGTCCCATCCGTTGAATGCGCCGATGACATGGACGCTCTGCACCCGCGGAGCCCACACGGCAAAGTGAAAGCCTGCCGCTCCGCTCGCGTCCACCGCCGGATGCGCGCCAAGCTTCTCGTAGCTCTGGTACCACTGCCCCCCCGCGAGCAGAAAGAGGTCGTAATCGCTCAGGTATAGACTGGCGTCGAGAGTCTCCACGTCATACTCCTCATGAATCGAATGCGTCACGCCCCTGCAGGGACGTTCCCGTTCGGACGTGACGACCTTGCGGAATGTTCCTGTTGTACCAAGTATGCGCACCAAATGTCCACGAAAAAACCGTGAGCGACACATCTGAGATACACGAACAGGCATTTTAGCAAACCCTCTGCCAAATAATTAGGTGAGCGGTATATCCGCAGCCAGGCAAATGCGAGCAGCTCCCCTGCGCACGACGTACGGGAGTCCACGAGGACTCCCAAAGGAAGACCGCCCCTTTCCCTGAAAACGGACAGACGCGCGGCCCCCGTTCGAGGCCGGAAATAAGGTCTGCGACGTCTTCGATCACCGAGAGG
>CAYSIC010000001.1:130515-136452 GCA_964430985.1 uncultured Atopobium sp. | reverse complement strand
CATATCCTTCTGCACAATCCAATGCAAGGAATCCATGAGGGAGTCGCGTATGAGGGGGAGGGGGGCTTCGGGAGCAAGGGGATAGTCAAGACAAAAAAGGGTGTAGCCCGCTTTGGTGATAAGTTCGAGGTAGATTTTTGGCAGGTCGTCGCGCTCGCCATAGAGCAGGCCACCCCCGTGCAGATAAACAATGGCAACGTGACGATTGCACGATTCGATGGGCTCATAGACGGTGCAGAGCACTCTTCCGCCCGTGGTCTCAATGGTTTCGATGCGCAAGGGATGCATCTCCTCAGATTAGGTTTGGTCACTCATGAGGTTGAAGATTTTGCTCGAAAGCATGAGCTGCAGGCAGTCGTCAGCGTCTAGGACGTCGAGACCCACAAGCTGCTTGGCTCGCTCGATGCGATAGTGGACCGTCTTGGGATGAAGGAAGAGCAGCTTGGCGGCTTTTTGGTAGCTGAGGCCGTTCTCGACAAGGGCTACGAGCGTTTCTAGGAGCTCGGGGCTACGCTCGCGAAGCTTCAGGATGCGAGGATCAACATAGCTCGTGAGGTTGTCGCTCCCATCAACTTGCAGGAAGAGCTTATATATGCCGAGATTTTCGTAACTTATGCATCGATTTGTCCAGCGTGCATTGTCGAGGAGCTTGTATATGCCAAGGACCTCCTCGTTGCGCTGAACTATGGAATAGCGGTCGCAGCTGTGGCTGAGAGCAGCAAAGTGAGTAAAGCTGGGGATAGACCGATCGGTGTGGAGATCCCGCAGAACCGATTGAATCTTCTCAAGCGAGAGCTGTCCGCGCTTGGTGCGGAAGTTATGTAAGAAGACCAAGCGATCATTGCTGGAAAAAAAGGCGAGACCGGGGTAGATGGCTTTCAACCCCTTTTGAACCGCGCGACGAACATCATTTTGATGGATAGGGCTCTGCTGGTCCGTGAGGTCGATTCTGACGAGAAGCACCTGATAGAGTGGCTTTGTGTCCAATGAGAGCTTAACAAGCGCGGCGTCAATCTTCTCGTGGCTCGTGAAGCGGCCCAGAAGCAAATCATGGACGACGTTGTTGTTCTGTATGAAGATCTCTTGATCGATGGCATTCTTCTTAAGAATTTCGATTTGCAGGAGATTGACGACGCTCTCGATGGCCATGATATCCAGGGCGCTGAGCTGCCAGGTGGTTCGATAGACGAAGAGATAGTAGACGCAGCTGTCGGAGCTCGGAATCAAAACGGCCAGGGCATCAGAGCCATGGTCTTCGTAGGTAAGGCGTGCGTGGTAGTAAGTATGCGTTTGGTAGCGATTTCCCTCAAGCTCCTCAAGGTCAAATGACAGGAAGTCTCCCTGCCTTTGCGCGCCGCTGCTGCTCACGCGTCGCTTCTGGCTCACGTCAAGGACGGTAGACTCGGCATTGATGAAGCTTCTCAGGCTCATGAGGATTTCGTACTTGCTGGGCTGCTTGAGCGAAAGAGCCATCGTCTGCTCATGGACATCGAAGAATCGATTGAGCAGCGTGACGTTCGTATTGATGACATGACCCATGACATCAAGCAAGATGGGCTCATATTTGGTTGCTCCGCTGATTTTTATAAGCGGGAGCGCATAGTGGTCGCAGAGACCTAGGAACGTCTTGGGGAGCTCGTCGACAAGTCTGGTGACTTTAAAGATGAGGCCGCTGATGCCAATCTGGGAGAGCTTCTCGAAGAAGCGCTCCAGTTCCGAAGGCGAAAGGTCCTGCAGGGCGAAGAAGCTCGTAAGGATGAGCTGGCCGCGACGGCCCCAGTTCTCAATATCGGGAGCTTCAAGGACCATGGCGCTTGTCACCTCGCGCTCGAGCCCACTGTCTCCAGCGACGACTCTGGCGGTCGAAAGGGACGGTAGGAGAAGCGTCTGTCTAACCGTCAGAGGAGGCTCAGGTACCTGTTCCATGAGTCGCACCTCCCTATCCGACTATTTCTTCATTGTAGCCTGCGGGATTAAAAGTGCTTTTCCTCTAGGGGAAGAGAAGATGCCGTTCTTTATCTTATTTAAGAAATCAGGAGGAAGAGGTGGGAAACAAGGCGAGAACGTGTGCCAGCTCGGAAACGGTAGAAAAACGTCCGTGAGCGTAGTCACGCATGCCGCTCGTCGGGCCCTTGTTCCGCGAGCGATTCAAAGCGATTCAAGTATTTTATTTATATCGAAGCTGTGAGCAGGCGTTTATCCCGAAGTGGAGAGAGCCAGGACCTAATCTGTCCTCTCGAGGAAGGCTCGGCGCATGTGCGTCGACCCATACTAAGCCTGCGGCGGGCGATCGCGACGCCCACCCTAAAAGATGAATCCCAAAAGAAAAGGGAGGACGCGCATGCTTTATACCGTCATCAAGAAAAATAGCTACCAGGATTCGATCAATCTGATGCTGCTCACCAATCGCGTCAATGCTCTTGAGGGCGTCATCCAGAGTCAGATAATGATGGGTACCGAAGCGAATAAGGACATCTATGCGTCTGCGGGTCTGCTCACCGACGAAGCTCGGGAAGCGAACCCCGCCGACATGGTCATCGTCGTTGACTCCAATGATGCGAAGGTTGTCGACGTCGTTATGGATGAAGTTGAGACTTTCCTCTCCGACCTCTCGGTGAAAAGGGAAAGCTCTGTCTCCAATGCCACGGCAACCTCATGGGAAGAGGCAGTGTCCCTTCTCCCTGATGCCAACATGGCTCTCTTCTCCATTCCCGGTGAGTATGCGGCTCCCGAGCTCGAGAAGGCCCTCGACCTGGGCCTTCACGTCTTCTCCTTCACGGACAACGTGCCTCTCGAGGATGAGATTCGCCTGAAGGAGAGAGCGCACGAGAAGGGGCTGCTCTTCATGGGTCCCGACTGCGGCACCGGTGTCGTGTCGAGCGTTCCCATCGCGTTCACCAACGTCATCAATCCAGGCAACATCGGCATCGTGGGTGCGTCCGGCACGGGCATCCAAGAGGTCTCATGTGCCATCGATCGCCTTGGGGGCGGCTGCGTGCACGCCATTGGGACGGGAGGCCGCGACCTCAACGAGAAGGTCGGCGCCGTAACCGTCAAGGATGCCATCGTTGCTCTCGAGCATCATGATCCCACCGACGTGATTTGCGTCATTTCCAAGCCGCCTGCGCCCGCCGTTCGCGACGAAGTGGTTGACCTGCTCCAGAAGGTGAGCAAGCCGGTCGTCGCTATTTTCATTGGCGAAAAGCCCGTCGCGCATCAGGGTAAGGTCCACTTGGCGCACACCCTCGAGGAGACGGCTCAGATTGCGGTTGACCTTGCCCGCGGCCTTCCCGTCAAAAAGAACTACAGCGAGCCTCTGGATATCACGTGCGACAGCCCCCTCGGGAAGGATAAGACCGTGGTGGGCCTCTACTCGGGAGGCACCCTCGCGGGTGAGGCGGCCATGATGATCGCCGAGGCCCTCGAGCTTGGATCCATCATCAAGGAAGATGGCTACATGCTACGCCATGGGGGCTACGACGTCATCGACCTTGGTGACGACATCTACACTCAGGGGCGCCCTCATCCCATGATCGATCCAGACGTCCGTGTCAAAATGATGCGTGAATACGCATCCAAAGACGGCACGGGAGTTATTCTCTTTGATTGTGTCCTGGGATATGGTTGCCATCCTGATATGGCAGCCGCCCTGGCTCCCGTTATCGCCGAGTGCAAGGCTGCTGCCGCCGCGCAGGGCCGCGAGGTGAATTTCGTGGGCACGGTTGTCGGCACGCGTCAGGACCCTCAGGACTACGATCGCTCTGTGGAGATCCTCGAAGAGGCCGGGGCAATCATGGAGCCTACGAATGCGCGCGCGGTGCGCGTCGCGCTCGAGCTCAAGGGTGTCCACTACATCGAGCAGGACCGAGAGACGCAGGCCTATGAGGTCAAGGATGACAGCCCGCTTTCCGAGCCGAGTGCCTCCACGATGGAGCTTCTCACTACCAAGCCGCGTGTCATCAACGTTGGCGTTGAGAGCTTCAACGATCCCCTTGTCGCGTATGGGGCGAAGTCAGTCCAGTTTGACTGGAAGCCCCTGGCGGGTGGTAATAAGCGCATGATTCATCTCCTGACCGAGCTCTCCCGAATGGAGGGCATCGACGAGATGAACCAGCGTGTCTGCGCTCGGTTCCGCGACTCCCAGCCGTTTCTTGTTGATGTTGTTCCCGCGAAGTCCGTCATCCCCGAAATCAACGGTAAGGTTCTCCTTCACGCTGGCCCTCCCCTCGCGTACCAGGACATGACCAATCCGATGCAGGGATCTTGTATCGGCGCCGCCCTCTTTGAGGGCTGGGCAGAGACCGAGGAACAGGCTGTGGCCCTGCTCGAAGCTGGCGAGGTCACCTTTATACCCTGCCACCACGTCCATGCCGTCGGGCCCATGGGGGGAATCACCTCCATGAACATGCCCGTCCTCGTTGTTGAGAACAGGGTGGATGGCACCACTGCATATTGCACCATGAACGAGGGAATCGGGAAGGTGCTCCGTTTTGGGGCCTATAACGAGGAAGTCGTCAATCGCCTCCATTGGATGAAGAACGTCCTCGCGCCCCTGCTTTCCGCTGCCCTTAATAAGAAGGAGGGGGGAATTAATCTCAACGTGCTCGTTGCCAAGGCCATCACCATGGGCGACGAGTTCCATCAGCGCAACATCGCCGCGAGCCTGTGCTTCCTCAAGGAGGTCGCCCCTCTCATCGTTTCTCTTGACTGGGACGAGAGGGAGAAGCAAGACGTCATGCGGTTCTTGGCTGACACCGATCAGTTCTACCTGAACATCATGATGGCCATGGGCAAGTCCATCGTCGATTATGCCCGTAAGGACCAGGAGGGGTGCGTCGTTACGACGATGACGCGCAACGGCGTGGATTTTGGCGTGCGCATCTCAGGCCTTGGCGACCAGTGGTTCACTGCGCCGGTCAACACTCCTCGCGGCCTTTACTTCACGGGCTTTACTGCTGAGGACGGCAACCCTGATATCGGCGACTCGGCAATTACCGAGACGGTTGGAGTAGGCGCAATGGCTATGATAGCCGCGCCCGGTGTCACCAGATTCGTTGGGGCGGGGGGCTTCGAGGATGCATTACATGTCTCAGAAGAGATGGAGCGCGTCTGCGTCACCCACAATCCCAACTGGACAATTCCGACGTGGGACTTCAAGGGAACGTGCCTGGGCATAGACGTGCGCAAGGTCGTTGCCTCGGGAATTACGCCCCTGATCAACACGGGCATCGCTCACCGGGAGGCGGGGATTGGTCAGGTGGGCGCTGGCACCGTTCGTGCTCCACTTGGCTGTTTCGAGAAGGCGCTCGAGGCCTACTGCTCCAGCCTGGGCATCGAGTAGGCGCAGATGGCACCCGTTCCCGCCGTGAGCACCTACGTGCTCGAAAAGCTTCCCCGTCAGGCGGCGGGGCGGGTGCACAGCGTGTTTGCGCATAGCTTTAACATCGAGGCGGAAGGTTTCCTCCTGCATGTGGGCACCTGCAGGTCACCTCTCTCATGTTACGGCGCACGTATCCCGGAGCGCGAGATGAACGAGCTCCTGTTACGGATCAGGGTGGGCGATGGTGTTGTTATTCAGGAAGGTCGCCTACGCATCTATGACTGGGAGGGCGTGAGCGTGCTGGACGTGGGCGCGCTGGAGCCCCGCGACCTCTTCCTGGGAGACCCCGTTGCTTCGAGCGACCTGGCTCTCCTGCAAGGGCTCTTTGGGCATCTCTGTCTCCCGGAGCGTGTCGGACTTCCCCTCGACAATAGGCTTTGCTCGTGCCTGCATGTTCTGTGCGCACGGGAGTCTTCAAAGACGGAGCTGTCCACTCCGATTTCCTGGCTGCTCGGACGGGGGCCTGGCCTCACGCCCAGTGGGGATGACATCCTTGTCGGGGTGGGAATTGGCCTCACCTTGCGTGGGGACGCTAGATGTTTCGTCGAAACCCTCCG
>CAYSIC010000001.1:9813-130505 GCA_964430985.1 uncultured Atopobium sp. | reverse complement strand
TGACATCTCACGTGCGTATCTCGTCGCGATGATGAGCGGCTATGCGAATGAGGGCTATTGCGCACTCGCCCAATCTCTACGTCAAGGTGAGCGGGAGAAGCTCGAAGGAACGCTCAGGTCTCTCCAACGATTCGGACACACGTCAGGAAGTGACGGGCTCCTTGGGTTTGCTGCGTCATGTGGGACTTGCCCTGTGCATACAACTTCTTAGGAAAGGAACCACCCATGGCAAAAGGTACTCAAAAAAAGAAAATTAGCACCTCCATGTGGATTGTTATCGCGATGGTAGCTGCGGTTATCGCCGGCATCGTGGGCGGCAAATCTATGACACAGATTCAGTTCATAGGAGATATCTTCTTTCGTCTCATTCAGATGGGAATCTTCCCGTTTGTCATCTGTACCATCGTCAAGTCCGTTGGCGGGTTGACCCCGCAGACGCTTTCTGGTGTGGGGCTAAGGGGCATCTCGATTTTTATCGTGACCTCTGCTCTTAGCGCTGCGGTAGGTATCGCTTGCGCTACCATTCTGCAGCCTGGTGCTGGGCTGGAGAATTCGGCTCTGGTCCAGGGGGCTACCTTCGATGGCGAAGCCGCTGCGGTCACGAGCATCCAGGACACCATCCTGAGCTTCTTTGGCAACAACATCGTGGCATCTATTGTCAACGGGTCAATGATTCAGTGCATCGTGTTCGCAGTTGCCCTTGGTCTCGTAGTCACCTTCTGGCGGGCCACGCACAACGGGGAGTGCATGGTTTACGATTTTTGCACCGAGCTTTCTGAGCTGCTACTTAACATTATCCGTGGGGTCATGAGGTTCGCTCCTGTGGGCATCTTCTGCTATGTGTCCTCTATGATTGGCAACCTTGGGGCCGAGGTTCTCATTCCTTTGGCTAAGTATCTGATCGTCATGGCTGTCGGTATGCTCGTCATGTTCCTAGGCTACTTTGTCGTCGTTTCCATTCGCTGCAAGCTTAATCCCTTCAAGCTTATGAGCAAGATGGGCCGCATGACCATCCTTGCCTTCGGGACCATATCCTCCGCCGTCACGCTCCCAACGGCTATGGAGGACACCAAGAAGGAGATCGGTTGCGATCCTGACATCGTCGATGTCCTGCTTCCTCTTGGTATGCCCCTCAATTCCAACGGCGTCGCGGTGCACCTTGCCGTCACCGCTCTGTGCATTGCTCAGATCTATGGAATTACTTTCGGAGTGAACGAGCTCCTCAACGTATGGCTTATCTGCACCATGCTCTCGTTTGTCAATGCGGTCTCTCCGGGAGCCTCCCTTCTCTCGCTCACGATGCTCGTCCCTGCTCTCAACCTGCCGATGGCTGCCATCGGCATCTTCGGAGGGCTCGAATATCCGACGGGCGCCATTCGTACCACGCTTAACGTTGACGGAGATGTTTTTGCCGCCCTTCTCGTGGCCGGCAGCAAGGGCGTTGACCACGACATCTTTGACGGAAAGAAGGAATACCAGGAGGCTGATGGGTCGAGTCAGGAATAGCTCTTAGCCCCATGGTTTGTCGTATTCGCAGGTAGCCCCACTTAGCACATGGCCAGGCGGTGTCTTAGATGGTGCCCCCAAGCCCGTCTGGCCCCTCACGTTCGCGTATTGAGCGAAAAGATTGGAGACTCTTGACATGGGCAAGAGAATTGTCATCGCCCTTGGCGGCAACGCTATCCTCACCAAGGATCCAACCGCGCAAGCTCAGCAGAAAGCACTCGTAAGTACCTGTCGCATGATCGTGCCCCTCATCAGAGAGGGCAACGAGGTCATCATCACGCATGGCAACGGCCCTCAGGTAGGAAATCTTCTCCTTCAGCAGCAGGCCGCCTGTTCTGAGGAGAATCCTGCCATGCCGCTTGACACCTGTGGAGCCATGACTCAAGGGTCCATAGGCTACTGGACGATGATGGCGCTTAAGAACGAGCTCGCTCGTCAGGGGGTCAACAAGAACGTAGGGGTTCTTGTCACCACTGCGGCAGTCAATCCCGATGATCCCGCCTTTCGCAATCCCACCAAGCCCATAGGTCCCTTTCTAAGTGAGGAACAGGCCCACGCGGCCGCGGTCGAGGACGGGTGCACGTATAGAGAGGACGCAGGGAGGGGCTGGCGCAAGATGGTCCCGTCTCCCAAGCCGATTGACATACCCGGAGCCGACGGCATCATCTCCCTCGTCGAAGGTGGGACGGTGGTCATCTGCACGGGGGGTGGCGGCATTCCCGTCATTAATACCTCCGAGGGAATCAAAGGGGTGGAGGCGGTTATCGACAAGGACTTCACTGCGGAGAAGCTCGCCGAGGTCGTTGACGCCGACCTGCTCGTCATCTGCACTGGTGTCGACAACGTGTATGTCGATTGGAACAAGCCTGGGGAGAAGGCGCTCGGAAAGGTCACCTTGCGCGAGCTCGAAGACTATATCGCAGAGGATCAGTTTCCCTCGGGATCCATGTTGCCCAAGGTCCTGGCGTGCATGCAGTTCGTGCGTAGTAACCCCGATAAGCAGGCCATCATTACCTCGCTTGAAAAACTTGAGGACATAGGCAAGGGCGTTGGTACCGAGATCGTAGCCTGATTTATTAAAAAATGCCCTGAAGCGGAGTAGGCCCCACTCGGCCTCGTAATTCGTGCCTTCACTAATTACTAGATTTCATAGAAAACGCGAGAGCGCTGTTATTACCAAATGCTTCAGGAGGACAGGAGAGTGGTCCTTTATGGACAAGAGAAAGTTTACGTACAACCCTACACTTGCCATTGCCGCTGCGATGGTCGCCGGCGTGATCGCCGGTCTGGCCCTTGGCCCCGTCATGAGCGAGATTCAGTTTTTGGGCGACATCTTCTTCAAGCTCATTCAGCAATGCATAATTGTGTTCGTTATGGGACAGATCATCGAGGCGGTCGGGGGCCTTACCGCCAAGGAGCTGACCAGCATTGGCATTAAGGCCATTGTTGCCTTCCTGGTTTCCTCGCTGCTCGCATCTGTCTTTGGACTGCTCGCCGCGAGCGTCTTTCAACCTGGGGCGGGACTTGCTGGAACCGATCTTGTGATGTCTGCGACGACTGATCTCGAGGCGTCTACCATGACCATACAAGATACTTTGTCTGGGTTTTTCTCGAGCAATATCATCTCTTCGATGGCGTCGGGGGCAATGGTTCCCTGCATTGTGTTTTCGATTCTTTTTGGTGTCGCCCTTGGTATCTTTCGGGAGCGAAATGGGGGAGTTTGCGGTGTGTACGGGACAATTCGTGAGATCAATGAGATTCTGCTCACCATCATCCGTCTGGTAATGAACATCGCCCCACTAGGTGTTTTTGCATATGTATCTGCTTCCGTAGGTACTCTTGGACTTTCGATCCTCGCTCCTATAGGCAAGTACCTGCTGGTGCTTGCGGGGGCCACCGCGGTCTTCACCTTTATCTGGCTGCTCGTAGTCGCTGCTACCTGCAAGATGGGGCCATGGAAGCTCTTTCGGAAGATGATCCCAATGTCGGTCATGGCAGCCGCAACCATCTCATCCGCCGTGACTTTGCCCCTTGAGATGGAGGACGCTAAGAATAAGATCGGCCTGCGCGATGAAGTGGCGAATCTAGTACTGCCCCTGGGCATGCCCCTGAACTCCAACGGAAGCGCCCTTCACATGGCGGTAACCGCATTGTTCGTCGCGCAGATGTATGGCATTGAGATGAGCGGCGGCATGATGGTCTATGCGTGCGTCATCTGCTGGCTCCTGTCGCTTGCCAACGCAGTCGCACCAGGGGCGACGCTCATCTCCCTTACCATGCTCATGCCCGCTCTTGGACTGCCTCTGGAGGCGGTGGCCATTCTCGGCGGGCTCGAGTATCTGGTTGCCGCGATTCGCACTACGCTCAATGTTAACTCGGATGTCTTCTGCGCCCTTCTCGTCGCCAGAAGTGAGAACGCGATTGACTATGAAATATTCAATTCGACGAAATGAGTTCGGACGGATTCCCTAAGTGACGGGCCAAGAGAGGTCCATTTTCAACTCCAAGGAGATTATCATGCTTGTTTCACGAGAAGAGCTCAAGTCCCTGATGAAGCGCAAGTTCATGGCAGCTGGTCTGCATGAAGACCATGCTGAAGCTCAGGCCGAGGTTCTCACCTGGTCTTCTGAGCGAGGTTTGCATAGTCACGGTGAGGTGCGTGTCGAGTACTACACTGAGCGTATCTCCAAGGGGGGCATGACCATCGATCCTCAGTGGACGTGGAAAGAAACGGGACCTTGCACGGGCATCTTGGACGCAGACAATGGCTGCGGATATCCCTTTGCCATCAAAGGTCTCGAATACGCTATGAGCCTCGCCAAGAAGAACGGCATTGGAGTCGTCGGAGTCAGGCGTGTCTCTCATACGGGGGCCTTGGGATACTATGCCGAGATTGCCGCCAAGAACGACCTCTGCCTGCTGACCGTGTGCCAGTCTGACCCTATGGTCATCCCCTATGGCGGGGCAGAGCCCTTCTACGGAACCAATCCCCTTGCCTTTGGAGCTCCCACCGCGGACGAGCGGTTCGTGAATTTTGATATGGCGACCACGGTTCAGGCGTGGGGCAAGATTCTGGACGCCAAGTCTGCAGGTCGCATGATTCCCGATACATGGGCGGTCGACGCTGACGGCCATCCTGTCACTGACCCCCACGACGTCAACGCGCTCGTGGCCATAGCGGGAGCTAAGGGCTACGGCCTCATGATGATGGTCGACATTCTGTCCGGAGTGCTGCTTGGCGTGCCCTCAGGAAAAAACGTCTCATCTATGTACCACGATCTCTCCGAAGGACGAGACCTTGGGCACCTGCATATTTGCATCGATCCATCGCGTTTCTGCGGCCTTGACGAGTTCAAGCGTCATATGTCGGAGACGCTTGACGAGCTTGCCCAAGTCAAGCCGGGTCCGGAGTCTGACAGAGTATATTACCCTGGTGAGAGAGCCTTGATGCGCAAGCATGCCTGTGACGTCGCCGGGGGCATCGAGATAGTTGACGACATCTATGAGTATCTCGTCTCCGACAAGCTCTATGTGAAGAGCTGGGATCATAAGAACCGATTTGCAGAGTGATGTTCTTTGGCCAACGCGTGGAGTTGATTGCCTGTGGATGAGCGTTCGTTAGGTGGTGCGCAAAAAAAGATATATTTCTATCGCATTATAAAAACGGGAACGTGGGTGCCGCATGGAGGTGGCTGGAGCATCATGGGTGGCGTCACGTAACGGCGCCGAAGCGCCCCAAGAGGAAGTCTCACAACATGCGCGCACGTCAGCTATCCATTATTAGCAGCATCATTATCTGACGCGGGTTGGCAGAGCCGACCCGGGTAATGCGGGCGGCTAATGTGGCGGAGGCCGTCTGGGATTATCCCGACGGCCTCCGCCTTTTTGTTGTGGGCTCCGCAAGGAGGAGAGAATGAACGGAATCGTATTGATGCTTGTCGCGGCTGCGGCGCTGCTCGCGGGCTACCTGGTCTACGGCCGGTGGCTCGCCCGCACGTGGGGTATAGACGCTGACGCGCTCACGCCCGCGCGCCGCATGGAGGACGGTAAGGATTTCTCGCCGGCCTCGCGCTTCACGGTCTTCTCGCATCAGTTCTCGTCTATCTGCGGGGCGGGCCCCGTCACGGGCACCATCGTTGCCATGATGTTCGGCTGGCTGCCCGTGGTCTTGTGGGTCCTCGTGGGAGGCGTCTTCTTCGGGGCCGTGCATGACTTCGGCGCTCTGTACGCCAGCATGAAGAACAATGGAAAGTCGCTCGCCCAGCTCGTCGAGAAGTACATCGGGCGCACGGGACGCCGTCTGTTCCTGCTGTTCAGCTGGCTCTTCTGCATCATTGTTATCGCGGCCTTCACCTCGATGGTCTGCGGGACCTTCGCGCAGTCCGACGCCGCGAGCGCGTCTGCCAACTATGCAGCCGCCGCCGCAGGTACCATCTCGATTCTCTTCACCTTCGTGGCCATCCTCTTCGGGTGGGCGTGCCGACGCTTCCAGCTCTCGGGCGCGCCTCAGTTCGTCTTGGCCGTGGCTCTGATCGTGGTCATGTTTGCGCTCGGCATGGCGTTTCCGCTTGCGCTCAGCATGAACGCCTGGATCGCCATTGTGACCATCTACGTGGTCTTTGCTGCCGGCATGCCCATCCAGACGCTCAAGCAGCCGCGCGACTACCTCACCACGATCATGATGGTCGCCATGATCGTCTGCACCGTGATCGGCGTCTTTGTCATGGGAGCCAACGGGCAGGCCACCATGACGGTGCCCATGGTGGCCTCGTCCGAGGCCTTCGACGCCCTGGCCTCCAAGGGCAACTACCTCTTCCCAGTCCTGTTTGTCTCCGTGGCCTGCGGCGCCCTGTCCGGCTTCCACAGCCTCGTGTCCTCTGGCACCTCCTCCAAGCAGGTCGCCAGCGAGAAGGATGCGCTCCCCGTGGGCTTTGGTGCCATGGTGCTTGAGTCGTTCGTGGGCATCCTCGCCATCGTCGTGGCCGGCATCATGTTCTCTGACATGAACACTGCCGGTACTGGCGCCCTCAACAACGGCGTGGCCTCGACCCCCTTCCAGATCTTTGCCTCCGGCGTCGCGCGCGGCATGACCTCGTTCGGAGTTTCCTCTGCAGTGGCCACCGTCTTCATGACCATGAACGTCTCTGCGCTCGCGCTCACCTCGCTCGACGCCGTGGCGCGCATCGCCCGTACGTCCTTCTCCGAGTTCTTCGCCTCCACCAACGATGCCCTGGCCACCTCCTCCGAGGGCGCGCGTGCCGGTGCCATGAGGGTGCTCGGCAACCCATGGTTTGCCACCGTAGTCACGCTGGTCCCGGGCGTGGCCCTGACCTTTGGCGGCTACCTTGCGATCTGGCCGCTGTTCGGTGCATCCAACCAGCTGCTCGGCGGCATGTGCATGATCACACTCGCCGTGTTCTGCAAGTGCACTGGTCGCAAGGGCTTCATGCTCTACGCGCCCGTGGCGTTTCTGCTGTGCTCGACGTTCACCTCGCTCGTCATGAGCATCGTGAACTGCGCCAAGGCGCTCGCGGCGGGCGGGACGGCCGTCATCGCCACCTCCGGGTTGCAGCTCGTCTTTGCGATACTGCTCGTGGCGCTCGGCCTCATCGTGGCCTATAGTTGCCTGAAGGAGCTCTTTACCAAGAAGGCCGGCTCGATGCCCGACGAGGAGCCCGAGTGGAGCGAGCTCGGCCGCAGAAACTGCGCCGCGGCCACCGAGCGTGACGTGCCCGCCTCCAAGCCCACGGATGCCCAGCTGGCAAGGTAGCTTGTCGACAAGAGCATGCGTCTGGGGTCCGCCGCCTGCTCAGCCGATCATGACGTTGGGGCGCTCGACCAGCTCGTCGAGCGCCCCGTGACTCTCCAGGTCAATGTCGTGCTGGTGCGGGACCACCTGGTTCAAGACGCCGCCGAGCCGCTGACGAGCCGCTGACGAGCCGGTGGCTAGCGAGCTCATTGCAGCGTGCGAGATGTCCCCCGGGCCTACTGTGAATAAAAGAGCCGCCGAATGAACGAGCGTCAGGTCAGGCGGGCGCGTTGTCCAGTGGCGCTGTGGCTAAGGCGCGTGGGTTCTGGCGCAGGAGGGCTCGTGCGGCGCGCTCCTGGGGATAGGCGCGGGCGAGAAGCTCGTGGAAGCGAGCGTTGTGGCTGGGCTCGGCTAGATGCGTGAGCTCGTGAGCGACCACGTAGTCGAGGCAGGTCGGCGGGTAGGCGGCCAGGCGTACATTGAGGCGAATGCGTCCGGTCGCGGGCGTGCACGAGCCCCAGCGGCTCGTCATGGCTCGCAGCTGCCAGCCGCTCGCGCAGAGGCCCGTGGTCTCCTCCATGCGCTGAACGACTGCGGGCAGAACGCCTGAGAGCTCACGGTGCCATAGCTTGTCGGGGGTCATCGCGTCTGGCAGGTCCACGAGCCCGCCCCACAGAGCGACCAGGGCGTCGTTGGGCTCCGGGGTCAGATGGGCCTCGACCCTCTTGCGCAGCCATGCGGCGTGAGCGTCGAGGAAGCGCTGCGCCTCGGCCGGGCCTACGTGCATGGGAACGCTTAGGTGCGCCGTGCCGTCCGATCGCACGCGCAGGTTGAGTCGGCGGACGCAGGTGCGCTTCACCTCCACGGGAATGCCCCCGACGTACAGCTCGAAGGACGTCGGATCGCTCATGTGCGGCCCTGTGAGACGTCGACGCAGAGCGTCCGGACCCTCTTATCGCATCGAGCTAGCATCTGCGGAGAAAAAGCACCGTCGAAAGCCCCGATTCTCTCCGCAGATGCTAACTGGACGGGATTGCGGCGTGCGAGGATGGCGAAGGCCGCCCACACGGGCCTCATCAGAGGTGGTCCACGATCTTTTGCCAGGTTCTCTGGGAGAGCTCGAAGCGACGCGCGTGCTTCCCCACGTTCTTGGCGTACTTATCCAGCTCCCTGGTAATGGTGAAGAACCGAGGGTCTTGGAAGTACTCCGCCAGGGCGGGCAGCACCTGATCGAGCGCCTCGTGCATCGAGCGCATCTCCTCCTCGTAGCCCTGCGGCTGGGTCAGGTAGGTGAGCAGGGGCTTGTAGCGGACCCACCCCACGCACGCGTTCATGAAGCGCGCGTTTATTGATGGCGAACCCGCCTTGATCTCGGAGAGGTGTATGGGTAGGACGCCATCAAGCAGGTGTTGGTAGATCGCAAAGCCGTCGTGGAACGTGTACGTCGGTATCCGGCGCACCGTTCGGTCTTCGAGCAGGGTGGACAGGAAGGTGTCCTCTCCGCGAGCGCCCGGTGGGTTGAAGAAGGGGAGCGTCCGGTGCGGGTCGCGCAGGTTGATGCAGAGGTTCGCGCCCGAGATGAACTTGCAGCCGTTGACAAGCGGCACGTCTTGGGCTTCCTGGGAGACCAGCAGGTCGGCCGTGGCATACGTCACGCCGCCCGACTTCATGAGGGATCTGATACTCTCCCAATTGACGATGTCGTTGCTGATCGCCTCGATAAAGCTCCTGAAGTCCGGCTCGCTCAGGACGTCGTTGAACATGATTTGGGGTATTGGCGAGACGTAGCCGCAGTGCAGACCGTTGGTATAGTCCGCGTTCGCAATCTCCTTGAGGTGGGTGGTCAGCACGCGCTGCCCGCACCAGATGCAGGTTTCGTGCATCTGTGTCACGGCCATGGGGTACTCGTCGTCATCAAGGAAGAGGAAGTAGTCCATGCGGCTCGCCAGGGCCGCAAACAGCACGGCATTGCGCTTGCCGGCATATCCTGCTCCAAAGACGCTCGCCAGCTCAGTGTGGGTGAGGTCCCCGCTGTTCCGCAGCCACTCGAGGGGCCCATAGGAGTTCTTGGCGCCGACGAACGTGATGCTCTCGAAGGCGTCAACGAGGTCCTGGGGCAGGTTCGTGTAGTCGGTCGACTTGGTATGACGGTACTCCACGTCGTAGGCCACAAAGAGATGAAGCCTGACCTCCATGTCCTGGGGCAGGTCGCATTTAGTTGCCCTCCACGTGTGTATGTAGGCCGAGAGGACCTTTCGAAAGTTTCTACGACCCGTAGCGAACCCTATGCCCAGATGTATCTCGCTCATTGCGCCCGTCCTTTCTGCTATCTGCTTGACCGCAGTATTGGGCCTTGCGCTTAAAGAAATAGTATAGAGCCTCCATATGTGTAAACTATAAGTATAAAATTTGATAAATTATAAAAGTGACTTTTCCCCGGGAGGCAGCCGGTCGTCGGTTGCCCTGGGATAGGGGAGCTTCAGGGGTCTGCTCGTGAGCGAGGGTTCGATCGAGCCGCCTCGTCAAGGGCGTTTGCGAAGTATCGGGGGACACGCCCAGCCCGGTCTTGTAGACTATCTGGGAACTCAATCGAAAGGAGTGCGTATGAGTGAGGATAACGCTCAGGTAAAGCATGGTCCCGTCGCGGCTACCATCACCAAGGCCCAGGCGGATGAGGTCGAGCAGGCTCGCTCTCGACTTAAGGACGAGCTCTGTGGACTAGGAGCGACGATGACGTCCGCCATGGAGGCGGACCCAGGGTTCATGCCGTGCGGGCATGCGTTCGGAGAGCTCATCGAGGGGCTCCACGGCGTCACGGTATCGCAGGATCCCGCCGAGCTTGGCGAGCTTGCCGAGCGCGTGCGTCTGCGTAGCGAGCACGTGGCCACCCACCGCGACGCGCGCCAGGGCGTGGCGGTGTTCCCCGTGCCCGAGGTGGCTCAGGTGGCGCTGCTCTTTGCGGCGGTGCGCGGCGTGGGCGCGGACGCCTGGCGAGCGCTTAGCATGGGCGCTACAGACGATACCGTCAACGTGTTTTTGGCTAACGCGCTCGCCGCACTCGGTGCCGGCGAAGCTTCTCAGGAGCTTCTCGTGCAAGCCGGTCGCGCGGCGTATCTCGCTGGCGAGCTCGTCCGCTAGTGAGGCGGCCCCGCTCCAGAGTCGAGCGGGGCCGAGCCCTGCCCGGGTAGGTTTGGGCTCCTCGTTTCTGCGCTTGGACCGATGCGCCCCGCAGAAGCTCGAAAACGAGAAGGGCGATCACCCGTGGGGTGGTCGCCCTCGAACCCAAGCTCCGTAAGCGCCCGCAGACGCGATGAGACGTCGCGGGCGCTTCTCCTACCGCGTCTTGTCGGATGGTTTTTCTCGCATGGCCTTCTGGCACGTCGGACAGATTCCCTCGAAGAGGATTTCGTGCGAGATCACCTCGTAGCCCGTGGCGCGCGCGGCGTCTGCGTCGAGCTCGTCGAGGCAGGGGAGCGGCGCGTCCGCGACGGCGCCGCACTCGCAACAGACCACGTGCGTGTGGTCATCACGGCGCCGGTCGAAGCGCTCCCCCCCGGTGACCTGCACCGAGGTAATCTGTCCGTCCTCGGCGAGCAGGTGAAGGTTGCGATAGACGGTCGCACGGCTGATACGCTGGTCACGCGCGCGCACCTCAAGGTAGACGTCGTCGGCGGTGGGGTGGTCGCAGCGGCCCCGCACCGCTTCGAGCACGAGCTGTCGCTGGTGTGTGTTTCGTCTCTGCTGCATGGTTCCTCCCTCCCTTTCGAGAAGCGCCCCTCAGACGTCCCTTCGCACTATTTTGCCAAAAAACTCAAGGGGTCGCTTGATCAACGCGATTATCTATCAAAAATAGGATTCATTACTAATATATACGACTGTGCGGAGCATGAGGCGCGGTCGCAATGACGAGAAGTCCCGCGCCATGTTTGAGCAGGTGCTGAAAAAGTCTCCCGCCGTTATGCCAGGAATCATATTCGGGTACCGTATACAGGTATTTCTCACTGGTCTGGAGGGCCCATGCTCGAGCTCAATGACATTTGTAAGCGCTACAAGACGGCCTCGTTCACGCAGGTGGCCCTCGACCACGTCTCGGTGGCGTTCAGGGACAACGAGTTCGTCGCCGTCCTGGGGCCCTCGGGCTCGGGCAAGACCACGATGCTCAACGTCGTGGGCGGTCTCGATCACTTCGACGAGGGCGACCTGCTCATCGACGGCGTCTCCACGAAGAAGTATCGCGACCGAGACTGGGATGCCTATCGCAACAACCGCATCGGCTTCGTTTTCCAGAGCTACAATCTGATTCCCCATCAGACGATTCTTTCCAACGTGGAGCTTGCCCTCACCCTCTCGGGCGTGGGTCGCGCCGAGCGGCGCGAGCGGGCCCTGGCCGCGCTCGAGCGCGTGGGGCTTGCCGACCACGTGAACAAAAGGCCCTCACAGCTCTCCGGTGGCCAGATGCAGCGCGTGGCCATTGCGCGCGCCCTTATCAACGATCCCGAGATCCTGCTCGCCGACGAGCCTACGGGCGCCCTCGACTCGACCACGTCCGTGCAGGTCATGGACCTGCTCAAGGAGGTCGCGCAGGATCGCCTGGTCATTATGGTCACGCACAACCCCGAGCTCGCCCACCGCTACGCGACGCGCATCGTAGAGCTCGCCGATGGCCACGTCACGGCGGACTCCGACCCGTTCGACGTCCAGGCCGCTCCGCGTCGCGAGGCCAAGGCCGCCCGCCGGACCTCGATGAGCTTCCTCACGGCGATCGGCCTGTCGTTCAACAACCTCATGACCAAGAAGGGCCGCACGATCATGACGGCCTTTGCGGGCTCGATCGGCATCATCGGCATCGCCGCCATTCTCGCTCTGTCGAACGGTGTGAACAACTACATCGCCAAGGTGGAGGAGGACACGCTCTCGAGCTACCCCTTGTCCATCACCAAGCAGAGCTACGACCTCACGAGCATGCTGAGCGGTGACGCCTCGTCGATGACGGGCTCCTCGGCCCCCTCCGGCGCGGCGACCTCTGACGCCACCGCCGACTCCTCTGGGACCATCCCCGAGTTCAATATGCTCACGGACATGTTTGCCTCCGTGCGCTCCAACGACCTTGCGAGCCTCAAGGCCTACCTCGACTCGGGGACCTCGGGCATCGAGGAAGACGTCAACGCGATTCAGTACGACTACGGCATCACGCCGCTCGTCTACGCCTCCGACACGACCGATGGGGTCACCCAGCTCAGTCCCGACGCGCTCTCTCAGGCCATGACGAGAGGCGCCTCGAGCAAGGCGACAGCTGGCATGGGTGCGGGGTCGATCTTCAACGAGATGATCGACGACCAGGACCTCCTTGACGATCAGTATGACGTCGTTGCTGGACGCTGGGCCACGGCACCCGACGAGTGCGTGCTCGTGCTCTCCTCGAGCGGCAAGGTCAGCGACTACACGCTCTACGGCCTCGGCGTGCTCGACCCCGTAGACCTTCAGGAGATGGTCTCCTCGGCGATGAGCGCCACGTCGGAAGACGTTGACGTGGAAAGTCGCGACGTCGACTTCACCTACGACGACGCGCTCGCCCTGAGCTTCAAGGTGCTGAGCCCGTCGGACACCTATCGCAAAAACAACGACACCGGTGGCTGGACCGATATGTCCGATGACGACGAGTTCATGCGCGGCGCCGTAGACTCTGGCCTTGACCTGCACATCGTTGGCGTGGTACGCCCCAATGGGAGCGGCGGCGCCAATGCTCTCAAGGCGGGGGTAGCCTACACCTCCGGGCTTACCGAGGAGCTCATGGAGCGCGCTGCCGACTCGGCGATCGTCCAGCAGCAGCTCGCGGATTCGGACACTGACGTCTTCACGGCAAAGAGCTTCTCGACTCTGCAGGATGAGGCCAAGCAGGGCGTTGACCTCTCGAGTCTCTTCTCGATTGACGAGAACGCTTTGCGCTCGGCCTTCTCGTTCGACACGAGCGGGTTGGCTGGCGGCATCGACCCCTCCGCAATCGACCTGTCCGGCGTGAGCGTGGACCTCTCGGGCGTGACCTCCTCGATTGACGTCGAGTCGCTCGTGGCCGGCGTTCCGTCGCCAGATTTCTCGGCCATCGTGGACGACACTATCTCCGACCCACCCCTCACCACCGACCAGCTCAAGCAGACCGCCCAGCTCGGGGGCCAGCTCATTCAGGACTTCGTGGGCTGGTGGGGCACGCACGCCGCTGACGTGCCCGACCCGCCCGATTCTGATTTTGTAAAGAAGATTTCGAATTACTTCGAACAGTACCTCGCTACCGAAGACGCGCAGGGCATCCTGGCCCAGATTGACGCTGTGGCCGGGTCTCCCGTGCGCGGGCGCGTCGAGCGGATCGTGCGCGCCTACGTGTCCGACAGCCTCGCCCCCTACCTGCAGAGCTTTATGCAGAGCATGTCGTCCCAAGTGAGCGCCGCCGTGTCCGCGCAGCTGCAAGCCTCCTTGACTAAGGTGATGATGCAGTACGCCGATCAGATGGCCACGAGCCTCTCCAGCTTGCAGAGCGCCTTCTCGGTGGATGTCTCCAAGCTCGCAGGCGCAATCAGTTTCAACATGGACGCCGAGGACCTCTCCTCGCTCATGCAGAGCTATGCCAATGCGAGCCAGCTCACCTATGACAATAACCTCGCGACGCTCGGCTATGCCGAGCCATCCGACCCGGCTGCCATCATGATCTACCCTAAGGACTTCTCCGCCAAGCAACGCGTGCTCGACATCATCGACGGCTATAACGACCAGCAGCGCGTCGCTGGCAACGACGACTCAGTCGTGAGCTACACGGACTACATGGGGGTCATCATGGGTTCCGTCACCGACATCGTGAACATGATCACGCTCGTCCTGATCGCGTTCGTGAGCATCTCGCTCGTGGTGAGCTCTATCATGATTGGCATCATCACCTACATCAGCGTGCTTGAGCGCAAGAAGGAGATCGGCGTTTTGCGTGCGATTGGCGCGTCCAAGCTCAACATCGCCAACGTGTTCAACGCGGAGACCTTCATCGAGGGCCTCGTCTCGGGCGTGTTCGCAATTGCCATCGTGCTTGTTGCGTCGGTGCCGATAAACGCCTGGGCTCTAGCCACCCACGGCGTTCCCAACATCATGAGTCTGCCGTGGGAGTCTGCCGTGGGGCTCATAGCGATCTCGGTCGTGCTCACGCTCGTCGCGGGCTTGATTCCGAGCTCGGCTGCGAGCCGTCGTGATCCCGTCGAGGCACTCAGAAGCGAGTAGCATGGGTCGGCAGGGGAGACGTTGGTAGAGAAGGGGCGTGCATGCTTCAGAGGGACTATATCCTGGAGATCGTGGGGGACTTCGTCGAGGGCATAACGGACGCGTTCAGGCGTGCCTTTGGCGAGGAGGCCGGACGCGCAGGGGGTGTCGAGGCCGTTGAGCAGCAGATAGGCGACCTCTTGGAGCTCGATCACGAGACGGCGCTCTCTCTTGCGCCCGACTCTCTCGTAACGATGATGGTGCTCTCCGGTATGGGGGACTCGGTGGCCGCCTACGTCTGCTACGCGCTTGATCGTCTGGGCACCGTCTACGAGCGCCAGGGTGACGCTGATTTAGCGGGTCTGCGACGCGCGCAGGCTACCGCAGTCGCCGAGTCGTTTGCCTGCGACCCTACCGTCGTGCCGAGCGAGCTCGCCGCGCTGGACAAAGAGCTCTTCTCGTAGAGTTCGGGCGGGCGTCTAGCTGCTGCTGCGATCGATTCTCGGCGAGCCTGCCATCTTGCACGGAAGTGTCCCCTAGAGGCCTCGTTTCGTGAAAGATGGCAGGCTCGCCGGATTTGAGCGTGACGCGGCACGCATGGAGCGAGCCCATCGATGCAGTTTGGGCCTTCAACACATGTTTTTGAATTTTCGAATGTAGTTTGGCCTTTCGAGACGCTCTTTTTTGGGCACGGGCCGGACGCGGCCTTTTTGCCAACAGGGGAAACGCTGATTTTAGTGCATTATTTTATTGGTTTTCCGCAATGGGGAGCATTTTTGAGCGTGTCGAAAGGCCAAACTACATTCAGTTTTTGAAAAACGTGTGTCGAAGAGCAAAACTGCACATGACGGTCCCCAAATTTTGTATGAGTAATGAGAAGTTCCACAAAACGACCCCTTGGGAGTCGGGGAATGTCCTTGATGCCTGAAGATCTGCGGACACGGTGCGCTTTTCCAGATCAGGGACTCGAGTATTTCTTAAATATGGCTTTGGGGGGCCTGAATATCAAAGAGACGATTCCCTGCCGAGGCGAGAGAGGGGGAGACGCAAGAAGGTCAAGGGCCGCGAGAGGCAACTCCACCCAGGAACCATGCACATGGCGTATCCTAGGCTGTCGAAGATTCGTGCGGGGGCATGTCAAGGAGACGAGGCCATGTGGACTGAGTTCTGGGGCGCGTGCACGCTTTGCTGCGCCCTGCTGTTCGCCCCCGGCTTCGTCTTTCTCAGGGCCTTTCGCGTCTCCGTTGCCCCCTCGTTCGCCCTGGCACCCCTGCTCTCGATAGCTGCCTACGGAGCTATGGGCATGGTTCTCGCGTGGGCGGGTATTTCCGCCACGACGGCGACCGTCGCGCTCTTGCCTCTTGGAGCGTCCCTCGTGCTGCTCGCAGTCCTCTCGCATCGCCGCCGAGGCTCCGACCACCATGCAGGAGCGACCGTCGCGAAGGTCCCGGAGCTGTTCGCCCCCGGTGTCCACGAGCTGCCCATCTTCTTGCTCTACGTGGTCATGGGCATCGTCGTGACGTATGTGATGCTCGTCTCAAACCTCGACGGCCCCGACTCGTTCATCCAAGCCTGGGATAACGTTGCCCACTTCAACCTCGTGCGCAGCATGTCCGAGTCGCACGTCTGGTCGACCCTCACGGCGACGTACTACCCTGACGCCATGGCGGGAATCGATCCCTTCGGCAGCACCACGGGATCCTACTATCCGATGGCATGGCACCTCGTCACGGTCATGCTCGTCGACGTCTTGGGGGTCTCGGTCACGCTCGCGGCCAACGCGACCAACGCCGTGGTCGTGGCCCTCGTCTACCCCCTCAGCGTCTATGCTCTTCTGCGGGCCGCGTTCCCCCGGCGTCAACGCGTTGTCGCGTATGGGGCCCTGTGCTGCCTCGCTTTCGCGTCCTTTCCCTGGAACGTGATCGTGCGCTGGACGCTCTATCCCAACCTCATGTCCTTCGCGATGCTTCCGGCTGAGTCCGCGGCGCTCATGGCATTGTTCGGCCCTGATCGCTCTGCGCGGACCCGCCTCATCGCTGCGATAGTCTCGCTGAGCGGTGCGGCGACGTTCTTCCTGACGCAACCAAACGCCGTCTTCTCCGTGGCTATTCTTCTTGTGCCCTATCTGGCCTGGCGTCTCTGGGAGCATCACGCGCCCGTCATCGGCGGCCCCAGAGCGTTCGGCTATGTCGTTCTCTTCCTAGGCCTGGCAGCGCTCGTCTGGGTGACGATGTACCAGGCTCCCTTCATGCAGGGGGTGGTCCAGTACTTCTGGCAGCCTATGATGAGCCTCGGTGATTCCATCGAGGGCGTTCTTAATGCGTCCTTCGTAGGAGGGGAGTCGCAGGGCGCGCTCGCCCTACTGCTGCTTCTGGGGGTTATCGCGGGCTGCGCTCTTCCTCGTAACCGGTGGCTGGTCGTCTCGTTCGTCTTCTCTGCGACGCTGTTCGTGGTCGCCGTCTCGGGAGATGACGATCTGGTCAAGCATCTTCTCGCGGGATTTTGGTACACCGACCCCTATCGTGTGGCTGCGATGACGGCCATCTACGCGGTTCCGTTGGCGTCCCTGGGGCTGCAGGTGCTCGTCGACGGCGTGGGGTGGGCGGTCTCGGCGCTGACCGACCGCCTCTTCTCGGGCGGGTCCCGCATCACTCCCCAGTATGGGGTGTCCGTAGCCCTTGCGTCCCTGTTCGTCGTAGTCGTCTTTGGGGCTGCCGCCGCGGGCGCGCTGAGCACCACGCAGGCCGGCGTGGACGACGCGACCGACGAACTGGCGTCGATCTCGAAGCAGATGGCCCACAAGAACTACGCCGGGGGCCGTGCGGGCTACAACGCCGAGAAGATTGCGTTCGTGGAGCAGGTCCTGGATCTCGTGGGCCCCGACGCGGTGGTGCTCAACGAGCCTTATGACGGTTCCGTGTACGCTTACGGCGTGAATGGCCTCAACGTCTACTATCGCTACATGTCCGGTTACGGCACGAGTAAGGAGACCAGCCTGAGCAGGTCGCTTCGCCTGGCGCTGTCCAAGCTCTGCGACCTCTCGCGTCCGGACGTCGCCGCCGCGCTCGCCAGGGACGACGTTCACTATCTCATGATTCTGGATCAGTACGGAGACCTGGGCGGACAGTTTCCGCCCTATGACCCAGCGCAGTGGATTGGCATCGAGTCGGTCTCTGACGAGACGCCCGGCTTCGAGGTGCTCCTGTCGCAGGGATGCATGCGTCTGTATCGCATCGTGGGGGCGCAAGAGGCGCAGTAGGCGCAGTAGGGAGCCGGCGGCGCTGGGCGCCGGAGAAGCCCGGGGGTGTCTTAGCGGGCCTCGCGCTCGTCCGTGTTGCGGAGCGCCTCGGCCTGCGTGAGGGTGGTGAGCTGCTTCTTGAGCGCAGTGATCTTCTGGTCCTGCGTAAGAGTGCGCGCGAGCAGCACTATGATGCCGCAGAAGAAGATGAAGTTAGAGGGGGAGTCAAAGCCCAGTAGACCTGCGGCTCCGTAGGCGATCTGAGGGAAGACCGCGACCACAAGCAGGGCGAGAGCGATTCCCAGCCAGAAGATGGAGTCCGAAATCTCGAGCCTCGCCCTCCTGATCCGGTGGATGACCACGACAAGAACGAGGACGGAGAACAAGAGAAGAGAGACTCTAAGAGGACCGGTCATGTGTCATCACCTGAACCATTGTGCGAGGAGGATGGATGTGCAGGCGCGCGCCATGTAGGAGACGGACCGGCGCAGGCCGAGATAGCTCTCTCCGGCCTGGCGCTCGCGCATCTGCACCTGGACCTCGCGCACCTTTGCCCCGTGACGCATGAGATAGGCCACGGAGTCGGGCTCGGGGCCAAAGTCGAAGCGCCGCGCAAATTCCTCCATCATCTTGCGGTTGTACAGGCGCATGCCCGACGTGGGGTCGGAGAGGGTCTGCCCGGTGGTCAGGCGAATGATGGCCGTGAGCAGGCGAGACCCGATCATGCGCGCCGAGAGGGACTTCTGCTCGCTCACGAACCGCGAGCCTATGACGATGTCTGCGCCTGTGCGGTCCATCTCGTCGACCATCTGGGCCACGTGGTCGGGGACGTGCTGGCCGTCGGCGTCGAACTGGATGACCGCATCGTAGTCGTGGGCCAGGGCATACTTGACCCCGGTCTGGAAACCCCCCGTGAGGCCGAGGTTGGTGGGGTGGCTCACGAGGTTGTAGCCGCGTTCTCGGCAGATGGCCTCGGTGGCGTCGGAGGAGCCGTCGTTCACGATGAGGTAGTCGCAGCCGGTGCGGGCGGAGACGAACTCCTCGATCGTGGGCACAATCGAGTCCTGCTCGTTGTACGCCGGGATTATCGCAAGAACGTTCATGAACCCCGCAACCTCTTCTGTGGCTAGACTCAACCTTCGATTATAGGCGATAGGTTTTGTTTTACGACAGAGAGGAGAGCACGAACCTCTTTAGGACATAAAGGACGAGCTTTGCGACAACGTTCGTCACAAAGATGACAAGGGCCACCAGGGCGGCGCACTCGATGAGCATCTGCGTGTCGAAGTCACTGATGAGCAGTGCGAGCGGCATGTGGGATACGTTGGAGAGGAAGGAGACGGCGGAGATGGTGACCATGCAGTTCACGAAGAAGTAGGAGATCATTTCCAGAACCGTGTCCTTGGTCTGGGGGAGAAGAACGTCTTTGATCATGTGGAGGCGCGGAATTCCCAAGGTGAGCCCCACCGCCTCTAGACTGGCGTTGAGCTTGTTGAGGGCATTGTAGGCCATGAGATAGGGGCTCGCAAAGAAGTGGATCAGGTTGACAAGGATGAGGATCCCCAAGGTGCCATAGAGGGGTGATCCCTTGAAGAAGAGCATGTAAGCCAGGCCAAGGACCACGCCAGGAACAGCCATCGTGGTAATGCAGACCAGATGCAGGATACGGCCAAAGCGCCCAGGCGTACGTGCGGCAACGTAGGCTGCGAGCCAAGCCAGGAGCGTGCCGACAAGGCCGACGACAATCGCAATGGCAAGTGAGTTGAGCCAGTACTCCTTCATGCCAAACACGAGGGCGCGTCCGATGTTGTCCAGGGTGAAGTCCATGTTGACGGGATACTTCGTCACAAAGGCTACGACGGCGAATGCAAGGATCGGGGCGAGGAGGAACGCGACCAGAAGAAGACGAAACGCGAGGCCCAGCTTGTCAAGAAGAGGACGCGAAGCGAGACGCTTGGCATGGGCGCCGTATCCGAGATTGGCCTGGTTCTTGCTCGCGAGGTCGACGATGAAGGCTACGATGGCGGGCAGAACGAGCACCGATCCAATGGCAACGCCCGAGTCGACGTTGAGACGACCGATGACCTCGTTGTACATGAGAACCGAGAGGGTCGTGTACTTTCCGCCTATCATGATGGGCACGCCGTAGTCGGTGATGATGAGGGTGAAGGTGGCAAAGACGGCGGAGATGAGCGGCTTCTTGAGGTAACCGAGCGTGATGGTGACGAGCTGGGACGTCTTGGGAATGCCCATGATGTCGGCGGCGTCGTAAACGGTGCAGTCCTCATAGCGCAGAGCGTCATAGATCATAAGAAACGCTGGGGGGAACGCGTACATGACAGAGCCGAGCACGATGCCCGGCAACCCGTAGACGTTCCAGGAGGCACCGAGCAGATTCGTCACGATTCCGTTCGACCCAAAGAGGTAGATGAGCCCCATCCCGTGCGCGATGGAGGGGATGAGCATGGGGAGCGTGAGGGCGATGACCCATGCCTCACGAAATCTCGTCCTTGTGCGCGTCAGCGTGAGCGCGGCTCCTAAAGCCAGCACGAGCGAGAAGAGCGTTCCGAGCAACGAGGACACAACGGAGTGAGCGAGCGCGGAGGTGAAGGCGTCCGTCCCAAACATCTGAAAGGCCCCGGGTCTGAGTAGGCCCGCTCCCAGGTTGACGATGGGAACAAGCACTGCCACGAGGAAGAACGCCGCAAGCAGAATGCGCAGAGCGTTCAAGCCGTGCAAGCGCCCGGGTCGTGTCGTGAGCGTAGCGGTCATAGGACGCCCCCTAGCCAATGAACTTTGCGAAGCGGCTGAGAGAGCTCATCTTCTTGGATAGGTTATCTATGACGAAGCTGCTCACGAAATCGGTGGCCGGATGGGAGAGAATCTCCTCGGGAGTCGCGAGTTGGTGGATGCGACCTCCACCCATGACCATGACACGGTCAGAGAGGGCGAAGGCCTCCTCCTGGTCATGGGTGACATAGATCATGGTGGTGCCGAACTCGCGCTGGATGGTCTTGAGATCGATGCGCAGCGCGAGGCGCGTCTCGACATCGAGCGCGCTCATGGGTTCGTCGAAGAGAATGATGTGGGGATTCAAGGCAAGCGTTCGTGCGATGCTGACGCGCTGCTGCTGCCCTCCCGAGAGCTGGCCAATACGTTTGTCAGCCTGATCGGAGAGGCCCATGCGCTCGAGCAGGCTTCGTGCGATCTGCTCTCGGTTATCTTTGAGGTCCTCCCGGAATCGCAGCGGGTAGGTGACGTTGTCGAGGACGCTGAGGTTCTCAAAGAGCGCGTAGTCCTGGAACACGATGCCCATACCGCGCTCTGAGGGAGGCAGCTGCGTGATCTCTCGGCCATCACAAAGGATGGTCCCCGAGGTGGGCGTCTCGAGGCCAATGAGGATTCTCAGAGTGGTGGTCTTCCCACATCCCGAGGGGCCGAGGATAGAGAGAAATTCGCCTTGTTGAACGGAGAAGGTGCTTCCCGCAAGAATCTCCTTCCCGTCATAGCTCTTCTTGAGGTCGGTGACCTCGAGAATGCTCTTGCTGGGGCCGTCGCTCGTTAGTACTTCCATGCTGCCAGCAGCTCCTCTTTGCGATCGAGGTCAAAAAGACCGTCCATGTCTGCGTAGACGAGGTCGGTGGGATAACCCTCGATATGCGTGTCCTGGTCTTTGAAGACCTTGTCGGGAACGAACTTCTGCTTGTCGAGGAGGATGCCCCTTTCATAAAACCAGCGCATCACGTCCCAGACGGCCTGCTCGTGCTCATGACCCGAGACGACGGAGATTCCGTTCATCGTCCAGGGAACGCCCTCGGGAAAGAGGTCGAGCGCGACCGGCGAGCCGTCGTTCTTCTCGGCGACGAGCTGAAAGACGAGGCTGAGACCAATCCCCGCCTCTCCCTGCGTGAGGGCAGATGCTGGAGCGCCTCCCGAGGAGGTGAACTGGTAGACATTTTGCGCAAGCTCGTCAAAGTAGTCGAGAGCCGCCTCCTGGCCGAGTCGGTTGACCACGCTATAGTAGAAGTTATATCCCGTGCTTGATGCCTTGGGGTTGGGCATGGAGATCTTGCCAGAGAAGCGTGAGTCGAGCAGGTCGTCAAGGCTGTCGGGGGCCTCAATGCCTGCGCGGCTGAGGACCTCGGTGTTGTGGGCGAAGCAGCCACACTCGCGGGTAAGAGGCATGATGGCATCGCTGATGTGAAGATCGTCTTCGAAAACATCGAGGTCAAAGATGTCAGTGAGATTCACGAGAACATCCTCGACGGCCATGAGGTAGCCTGCCTCAAGACCAAGCGCAATGTCGCACTCCGTCTGCTCGCGCTCGATGCGAAGACGTGCCGCCAGGTTGCCCGTAGACAGGTAGTGGAGCCTGACGTCTATATCGGGGAGATCCTGCCGCAAGGCGACCATGAGAGCTTCGTTGCGCTCTCCCTCGCAGCTCGAGTAGATGATGACCTGGCTGTCGCGATCGGGCTGTCTTCCGCATCCCGCGAGGGCGCCAGCCCCTGCAAGTCCTGCGCTCGCGAAGATTCCGCGACCATATCTGAGTAGCTCTCTTCTGGTAAGCATAGAGGCGTACGCTTTCGGGCCGCTGCTGCAAATCTGTTCAAGGCTATCATGAAACTCACTTTCCATGATCATCTATTTCATATTCACAAGGAAAGAGTCAGCAAATTTGCTCAAGACTGAGTGTTCATACTCTCTTATGAACAAATATCTATGAGTAAGGAACACATCTGCGCCAAGATCGGGCGCTCCGTCAAGAAGGGCGCGCTCATTGCTTGTCTTGCTGAGGAGTCCGCAATAGAATCGGTTCTGCGATACTGATGCATTCAAGCGCGACAAGACGTACCTCTCACGTGGAGAGGGCGGGGAGGTTATGGTGGAGTACAAGGATTTTCTCGTCCTTTCTGCTCTCGAGGGGTCCGAGGGGCACACGTTGACGCAGCGCGAGCTTGCCGAGCTCACGGGCATGTCGGTGGGCAGCGTCAACGGTGTCGTTGCGGTAGCAAGTGAGCAGGGCTGGGTCGCAGAGGGCACGCTCACCAGTGCCGGTCTGGCCGCGCTCGAGCCCTATCGCGTTCGTCGCGCAGTCTTCATCGCGGCAGGCTTTGGTAGCCGCCTGGTACCCATAACCCTCAATACGCCTAAGCCTCTTGTTCGCGTTCGTGGTCAGCGAATCATCGACTCTCTGCTCGATGCGGTGAGCGCGGCGGGCATCGAGGAGATCTACATTGTGCGGGGCTACTACGGGGAGCAATTCGATCAGCTTCTCTACAGATATCCGGGAATCAAGTTCATTGAGAACCCCATGTATAACGAGTCAAATAACATCTCGAGTCTCATGGCCGCTCGATATCTGCTCTCCAATGCGTACGTGATTGAGTCCGACCTCCTGCTCTCCAATCCGGCCCTCATTCAGAAGTATCAATATCGTTCAAACTACCTGGGTATTCCCATGCAGCGTTCGGAGGATTGGTGCTTCGATGTTAAGCGTGACCGCATCCAGAGCGTACACGTGGGTGGCGAGGGGGGAGTATGGCAGATGGTTGGCATCTCCTACTGGACTGACAAGGACGGTCATAAGCTCGTTGGGGACATAGAGAAGACCATTTCCATGCCCGGAGGCAAGGAGCGCTACTGGGACGAGGTCCCTCTCACGTACTGCGCCGATCACTATGACGTCTACGTGCGGGAATGCTCGCATGATGACATCGTTGAGATTGACACCTTTCGAGAGCTCCAGGAGCTGGACAGCATCTACGCTTAGACACACCCCGCATGATGCTTCGGGCCCCGTTTCTCTAGGCGCCGAGGTGACTTTGCTCAAGGCCCCGCGATGCCCCAATAAAATATCGGGGCATCGCGGGGCAATTTTCAACACTCAGGTTTCACCAGTGCCGGTCCGACACCCTCTGGCTACTCTCGACCCTGACCGTCGGACTCCGAGACAACGGGTATGTCTCGGTCGACGCGATGCCAGCTCGACCAGTCGAGCGCGTCCCCATCTATGGCCCAGAGTCGAACGAAGGTGTCCTGGGTGCCATCGCTCGAGGTCGCCCAGTAGTAGCGCATGCGGTCAGGAAGTGGGTCGTCGAAGACAGCCCTTCCGTACTTGCTCGCATCCCCTCCTGCGGAGGCGAGGATGGTCCCCGGCACATCAAGGTGGCCCGTGGGCGTGGACGAGGCCTGCAGGGCCGTTTCCCCCTCGTTCGCGCCTGCGGGCTTGACCAGTAGGATGGGGCTCGTCACCTTGTCGATGTCATCGGGCGTGAGGTACCACTCGCCGTGGTCGGCCGTGACGATGATGGTCGTCTGATCATAGACACCAAGTTCTCTGAGCTGCCGCGCGTATTCCTCGACAATCTTCAGAGAGCCTAGAAGCTGGTTCTCTAGGGAGCCCTCCTCGTCCAGACGCGTCGCCTCTGCGCTCAGCGTGTAGGGGTAGTGTGCCCCGGCGAGGTGTATGAAGCGATACGATCCTGCGCCTTCGTCGTCGACCGAGAGGCGGTGCTGCGTGAGGAGCTGGTAGAAGGCGGCGTCGTCGGACTGGTAGGGTGTGTCTGCGAGTCCCTGTGAATCTCCCGTCACGGCGCCGTTTACCTCGTCGGTGTAGAGGCGAAAGGATGGCTTCAGGGCCCAGGGAAGAACGCGGTACAGTCCGCTCGTGCACAGCGCACGGACGGCGCCCGGGCCGTCGACGTCGATTGAGCCAAGGGCGTGGACGTTGATGGTCTTCTGAGAGAGTGCCCCAAGGTAGGAGTTCATGTCAGCGGTGTAGATGCCAACGGAGTAGTCGAGTGCGCCGAGGTCGTCGAGCAGATTGTGCTCACTGACGCGGGTGTTGATAAGCTGGGGGCTGAGTTCCGTGTCGTCGGGGCCAATCAGATTCTCTCCCGTGACGAGTGGGGGGACGCCATAGCGCGTGGGAATCATCGAGCCGACCGAGTCGGGATAGAACGTAAAGTTGGTGAGGTCATGCGCGACCTCGGGATGGTCATCGAGCAGTGACTCGAAGTATTGGGTGTCAAAGGTGTCGAGCACGAAGACCACGACATTGTTCTTGTCGGAAACATCGAGCATTCCCTGCATGGTGAGGTAGAGCTCCCCCCCGCCATCCGTGTTCGTTGGGGCCGCATGCGCCGTCGTTGTGCCTAGGCTCACTGCCTGCGTCAAAAGGAGCACGATCGAGGCGAAGGAGGCCGCTCCCTTAAAGGTAAGGGACTTCCTCAGCGAGAAGAAAACGCACAATGAGATGATGCCTAGCCACATGGCGGCGCTGCCAAGCGTGATCTTAGTGTAGTTGGACCAGTCGATCTCCCGACCGTCGGCGGCAGGCAGCCCTTGGTTGAGCAGGGCCGCCTGCAGAAAGGCACATACGCCTATGGCAACCACGAGGGCCAGGCCCACGTTGAAGGCTCGTCCGCGCAGGAGAGACAGCACCAGCGTGAGCACCACGACAAGGATGAGGGAGAAGACCGCCAGGGGTCTCCAGACGTCTTTTACGCCGAAGAAGAGGTCCGCCGAGCTCGAGGCCACAATCTCGAGCGGGGCATCCACGAAAATGGTAAAGACGAGAAGAAGGCTCGCGAGAAACGCAAAGAAGATCCTCGCAGGCGGGCGCAGTCGCTCAGGACGAGGGTGGTCAAGCAGGCGTCGCGCCTCGCGTGCGGACATCTCAGCGTCTGAGAGCTTCCGGGGGGTCGTGGAGTCATTGGCGTCGAGCTCACGCACGGCGGGCTCGACGACCTTGCCAGAGTTCTCGTCGATGCGCAGGGCGTGCAGCAGGACCCTGCGCACACGGCGCCACACCACGCCTAGAAGTGCCGAGAGCGCTACGGCAACCCCGGCGAGCGCCTGGATGGTGTAGGTCATGACCGAGGGGTCGACGTATCCCCAGGCGGGTTCGGTGGTCGCCACCAGCGCGAGCGCGACCATCGCCGCGCCAAACAGGAAGTCGACTCCCGCGAGTACCATACGTCTAGCGAGCCCCATGGATGCTCGCCTCCTCTCTCTTGCTCTGCTGCAAAAGAATCGAGTCGAGCAGGTGGCGGCCGGCAATCTCTCCACCCCGACCGGGGTTGAACACGGTCCGTGAGCGCACGTCCTCGATGCGATCACGCCAACGCTCGGGGTTGCCCACCATATCCTCTACGGTCTCGCTGAGCCGTTCGAGGTCCTCGAGTGCGAGCGAGGCGCCCACCTCGCTTCTCAACGTGATATCGGTCGGGTCGATGCCAAGCCTCTCCCAGTTGGGGTTGACGACCTTCATGGGGGTGTCGATGCAGATGCTTGGCTTCAAGGTGGTGAAGGAGAACTCGCAGAAGATGGACGACCAGTCCGTGATCAGGACGTCGGCGTCGAAGATGGAGTCGCTTGTGCTGAAGTCTTGCTCGAAGGTGAGCTCCTCGTCCGCATAGGAGGAGTAGCGCGTCATCAGTGCCTCCCAACGAGATCGGTAGCGCTTTACGTACTCGGGGTGAGGTCGCACGATGACGTGGTAGCCATGGCCAAGAAGAGGCTTGATGACCTCGTCGGCGCAGGAGTCAAGAATGCAGCCCTCCTGCCAGGAGGGCGCGAGAAGCACGATGGGGCGCACGCCCCTTGGGCGCTTGCGTGTGGCGTATTCGGCAATCTCACGGTCGAGGAGGTCGTAGCCGCATTTGACGAGCTCCTTGGGAGGAAGGCCTCGAAGCTCCTCGGCGCGACGAATCTCGCGCACCTGGTGGGGCCCCACACACAGGATGGAGTCATAGTGGTCGAAGGCATCCTCGCGATCCACGAGGTGCGTGCTCGTCATGTGGTGAAAGGTGAAGACGTACTTGGCGTCCTTGCGTACGTAGGAGCGCTTGAGATAGAAGTTGTCCAGGTCCTCGAGCGTCATGAAGACCACACCCGCGTCCAGCTTCATCATGAGGGTGATGAGGCGCTTCTCGCCGATGTAGTAGGGGAAGATCCGGGGATTCTCCTTAGCGATCTTGAATATCTGGTCGTCGGGGTCGCTCGTCACATAATGAACGCGCACGTCGGAGTTGGCCAGGAGCCACTCGATCGCGCCCTGGAGGTACTTGTAGAATCCGCTCGACTCGGAGTAGATCACGAGGTGCTTGTCCACCGTCTCGAAGAAGCGCTTGTAGTCGGCCTTCTCCCGGCGGGCGAGCGGGTCAGGACGCCACCAGGGACCCCTGCGCGGAGAGAGTGCGTTGAGCTCGGCGAGCGCGGCCTGGCTGGCGCGCAGGTCGTCGTAGTCAACGTGGCGCTCGGGCCTGATGATGAGGTTGCACAGGGCCTGGACCGCGATAGACATGAGGTTCGAGCAGATCCAGTAGAATGCCATCCCTGTCGCTACGTAGACGCCCAGGACGAGCGAGAGCAGGATGGAGAGGCCATTGGTGGAGTTCTTCTCCGCGCGGCTCTGCTCGCGCTGGAGGGGGTTGATGTGGTTCTGCGCCACGCCCATGACTACGGCTGACAGGGCCGCCAGAAACGGCATGACCCACGAGAGCCCGCCGTCTTGTGCGGGCACGAGGCCAAGGAACTCGGTGCCGGGAGCACCTCCGTCGGTGATGCCGTGGATGACCTCGACGAGGCCAAAGAGAATAAGTATCTGGACGACGAGGGGGATGAGCGAGAGGAGCGGGTGGTAGTGGTACTTCTTGTTGAGCTCGTTTTGCCTCTCTCCGATCGTCGCCTGGTCACCAAAGTGCTTGACTTTGACGCGGTTGAGGTCCGGCATGAGCTTTACCATCACGATGCTGTTCCACTGGCACCACAGGGAAAGTGGCACGAGCACGATCTTGATAATGATGGTGAACAGCAGGATGGCCATCCACCAGCTTCCCGTGAGGTCATAGCAGGGCTGTACGACCAGCGAGAAGAGTTGGGCGAGCGCGTCGAGCATGCGAGAGGGCTCCTTCTATGGTTGGGGACGAGAAGGCGAACAGACGGATTGTAGCAGTGCCGAGCTCGGGGGGGGCATCCGCTCATGTGACGAACCGAGTAAATGAGCGGGCCCTCCCTTCGATCTTTATCGATCAGCCTGATGCTGTCGATTCGAGGGGGTCACCCTAAGCCTGCTGGTCGGTGGCGGCTTTGCTTCCAGCGGGGCGTATCGTCATTCTGGTCGTGGAGATTGATGCTCTTATCAAGCACACTCAGAAGGCCGACTGGCACGCATTCGATAGGTATGGCGATCGTAGCCGTTGCTAGTCGGGCGTCTTCCCCAGAAGCGCTTTGAAATCAGTTGCTGCTGCGATTGCACCAATGATAATGATGAGCGCGCAAATGACCCCGCGTGGCTCGGGAGACATTCCCAGGAGGAGAAGAGAGAAGGGGATGGCCCATGCGGAGTAGGTGATATTGAGAGCCATGGCCCGCGATGCGCCGATTCGCGCGATTGCCTTGTAATAAAGGAGATACGAAACGGTTCCCGCAAGTGCTGCCAGTGCAATGATGGGCAGAGCCGAGCTAGAAATGATAGCAAGAGCGGATTCCCACCCTCCAAGCAGTGGAAGAATGATGAGTGCGTAGGCCAGCGAGGAGGTTGTCTGACGAATCTGCATGGCGCACTCGTCGTCAATGCTTGCGTTGCGGAGTCCCCAGTCTATGAGGACCGCTTCGGATCCCCAACCAAAGACGCATATCAGGGCACCCGCAATGCCCGTGGTCCAGTCTCCGGGTATGTTGGGGGCGGGGGTGTAGCCTAGATAGGCTACACCCAGAATGCAGGCGAAAAGACCCACCCATTGATAGGGCCTCATGCGTTCTTTGAGAAATACGGTGGCGAGGAAGGCCCCAAAGGCAGGGAAGAAGGAGGATATTGCGGCCGTATAAGATGCTCCGATGTTGTTGATGGCCACCACGTAGCCCGTCATGCCTATGGGTCCGCCGATGAGAGCCGCGCCAAGGATGACAAGTCCCTTGCGCGTGCGTAGCACCTTGAGCGTTTGGGAGGCCTTTCTTTTAAGAAGCATGTAACCAAGGGCAAAAAGCGCGGAGCAAGTATCGTGCAGGAATGTGCTCGTAAAGGCGGCGAGCGCAACAGCTTGCGCGGAGGATGCAAATACTGAGTTTGAAAGTGCAATGCTTAGGATTACTGTATCAAGAGCCCAGGTAAGAGCTGCCGCTATTCCATAAGGCATGGTTACTCCCCATCTTCGTGCCACGCCAGCACGCGGTCGACTTGATCAACCGCGTGGCTCTCATAAATGCCTTCCCACTCGCCCACGCCGGCTCCCTCGGCATCGCGGTTCACGAACTTTTCCGTGCCTATTCCCGGGTGACGGTAGACGTACTCCTGTCCCTTGACCAAGAAGTGAAAGGAGAGGTCAATGAGGCCTTGGCTTACGGGGAGAAAGTCGTGGATGTCAGCCCGAGAACAGCCGAGCGCCTGCGTGATGTTGTCGAGAAGGGGCGCGAAGCGCCTTGAAAAGGCCTGATCAAAGTAGACATGCCCAGCCATCACCCAAGAGTCATGCTCGCCTACGCTCGTCAAGACGATGCGGTCGCTCTCATCGGAGCCAAGACACCACTCATCAGTGGGGCCTTCGGCGTAGACGGAGGTATAGTGGGCCTTATACACGTAGCACTCAAAGGGGTGGGTGGTTTTGGTGATGCGTCCACGCGCGATGAGACCGTTGCGAGTGAGGGTGTCTAGCGTTTGCTCGACCACCTCATGAGGGTGGCTCGTTGCATTTGCCACCTGCTGGGAACAGAGCTCAGAATCACTCGTGGCGAAAGCACGTAGGGCGTCAAACTCGGCTCTTGTTGGGGACACGGGAGCCCTCTTCTCTTTGCACGGACTAAAGCTCTGTGGTGGATGTCACCCTGGGGAGCGCCCCAAGGCTAGCCCTCCTCGTACAGGGCGAGGGCCTTGTTCAGATACCGCTCCGCGTAACGGAAGTAGATGTAGAGCCACTCTCCCACGTGGTCGCCCTCGGCCTCCTTCAGAAGCGACCAGAGGTACCAGCACCAGCCAGCGAGCTGGATGTGGGCCAGATTGTGGCGAGTCTCGGCGCGGGTGGGGGTTCGTCCGAAGTACGCCTCGAGTGCGGAGAGGACCTCGTCCTCGTCGAGCTGGCAGCAGACGCAGAACGTTCCGAAGTCGTTGGCGTAGTCGCTCATGCCGGCGTATTCCCAGTCAATGAGGTAGTACTTCCCGTTCTCATCGATGAGGAAGTTGAGCTCGAAGAAGTCGTTGTGGTTGAGACACGTGGGGGCCTCGTCTGCTTTGACGTGCGCCTCGAGCCGGTCGACCCTGGCGGCCATCTCCGCGTAGCCGGGAATCTCGATGGGGCCCTTCTCGAGCAGGAGAGACTCGTAGCGCTTGGCCTCCTCGTAGAAGTCGAAGCGCCTCTCGACCTCGACGCCGCTCTCATGGAGGGAGCGTGCCATTCTCATGGCGACGGCTACCTGGCTGGCATCGTGTGAGTCAAGGTTACGAGCGTTTGGAATGAACCGTGAGATCTTCCAGCCGCGCTCGGGGTCCTCGTGGATGAAGGTGTCGTCGAGCTCGAGCCCCTTGGCCGCCTTGAGTGCGGCGACCTCGCCCTTGCGGTTGATGAGAAGCTCGGTTCCCACGCCGGGGTGACGGTAGACATATTCCCCCTCGCTGGTGGCAAAGTGGCAGGAGAGGTTCGTGAGCCCTTGCTTGAGGGGGTAGACGTCGTGGATTTCGTTCTTGGTGCAGCCGAGCACGCCGACGATGTTGTCGAAGATGTCGGAGTCGACGTTCTGGATAAACTGAGGGTCGAAGAGGCGCACCTCGTCGAGGGAGTCGAACTCGTTGATGACACCTTCGTCGTAGGGACGCACGAGCATGTCGAGCTCTTTGACGTGCTCAGCGTACAGCCCCTCCCAGAGCTTGTCTGTCGTCTCGGGCAGCTCGTACTCCGCCTTCAGAATCGCGGCGAAACGCCGAGAGAACTCCCGGTCAAAGTACACGTGGCCGAGCATGTACCAAGAGTGCTCCCCGCCTACCTTGATTCCGGTGATGCGCCCCTGGGGCCCCGTCTCCATGCACCACTCGTCCGTGGGCCCCTCGGACCACTGGGCGGCATAGTAGGCCTTCCACACATAGGGCTCAAAGGGGTTCTGGGTGAAGTAGTCGTCAGACGAGCAGACGTAGGTGTTGGCCAAACGGTCCCGCACGCACCATAGCGAGCCGTTGTTGTTGCGCGTGGCGTAGTCCTCGTTTACCACGATTGAAACGCCGTACGTGCTCTCGAGGTAGAAGAAGTACTCCTTCTTGTAGCCCACCACCACGGTGATGCTCGTAATCCCAGCTGCTTGCAGCTGCTCGATCTGGCGCTCGATGAGAATCTCGCCGCGCACCTTGAGGAGCCCCTTGGGCTTCTCATAGGAGATGGGGGCGAAGCGAGTCGAGAGCCCGGCGGCCAGGATGACGGCGTTGTCCACCTTGTAGGGGTGCAGGGACTCGAAGCCCGCAGGCGTGAGCCGGCCCTCGGCAACGAGGCCCGATTCCTCAAGCTCGCACATCAGGGCGTCGACGCTTTCAAGTGAGAGACTCGTCTGCTTGGCGATGACATGCCGCGCTTCATTTGGAGACGCGCGCAGTTCGCTGAGCATGCGGAACTGTCCCTGAGTAAGCTCTCTGACGGGAATTGGAGTCATAATCGTTTCTCCCTCTGATAATGAGCTGAGGGAAAGCTTAACGTCAGAGGTGGAGGCTTTCAATAGCTACTTAAAAGGACCTTTTGGGAGAATCAAGCCTATAGAATACTTTATGGTTCTGAGGTTATTCTGAACGGCATCAATATTCTTTGGCAAGTTTTGTATGCTAGGCCTGCAAGCTGACTATGACGGGGAAGCGAGTCGTTATAAGATGAAAACCTATGATGATAAGACACTTCGGCACCTGCAGGAGTGCGAGCTGACTATACTCAAAGATTTTATATATATTTGCAACGAAAATAACCTAATCTACTTCGGCCTTGCCGGCACGGGCATCGGAGCGCTCAGACATCAAGGATTTATCCCCTGGGATGATGACATTGATGTGGGGCTTCCGGCCCGGGATCACGATAGGCTGCTTGAGATTGTGAAACGAGACTATTCGGACAAGTATGAAGTCATGAATTCAGCTGACAATCTTGATTACCCTTTTGCCACGACTCGCATCATGCTCAAAGGGACGCAGTTTTGCGAGGAAGTGCTTGAGAGCTTTCCTCTTGATCTTGGCATCTTTCTCGATGTCTACTCTTTTGATTCCGTTCCAGATGACGAGCGCGCGTATCGTCGCCAAGCGTTGGACGCATGGTTCTGGGCACATATACGCATACTCATAAGTATTCCCAATCCGGTCATTCTAGTGTCGGGACGGCGAGGGAGAGCCATTAGAGTCGCGTGCCGATTCGCGCATTTGCTGCTTAAGCTATTCGGTGTCTCATGCAAGAGTGTCTATGAGCATGAGATGGAGGCCCGACAGCGCTATGTCGGGCAAAAGACGAAGCGCATTGCATATCTCTGTGATACTGACCGCTTTTCGCAGACCTATGCTTGGGACGATTTGCTACCTCTTCAGAAGCTCCCCTTTGAGGACGTCGAGATGTGCTTCTCTAAGAATCTTGACGCCGAGCTTAAGGATATGTTTGGTGACTACATGCAGTTGCCTCCCGAAGATAAGCGCAAGAACCACTACCCTGCGCGACTTGACTTTGGGCCCTGCTAGAAATGACTTCTACATCTCAGCGTTCTTTTTGCCTCGATGAGGTCTGCCACTCTCGCGAGAATAATCTGAATCTGCTTAAGCTCATGGCGGCTTTTGCGGTGATTTACTCCCATTCGTACACACTGTGCCTAGGGCCTGACGCAGCGAGCTATCTCTCACAGTTTACTGACGGCCGCCTTAGTCCAGGGGGAATGGCGGTGGGCGCCTTCTTTTTGTTTGGCGGTTTCTTCATCGCGAAGAGCTGCGAGTCCCATCCGCACGCTCTCCAATTTTTTTCCTTGAGGTGCAGACGCATCTTTCCTCAGCTCGTCTTCGTCATCCTGTTCAGCACGTTTGTGATGGGTCCTTTGATAACCACGCTTCCCTTGATGTCGTATCTTACTGATTCTCAGACATATCGTTATCTGCTCAACATCGTGCTCGTGCCCGTTCACGCGCTGCCCGGAGTTTTCGCATCGACGCCGTACGGACCGGATGTCAACGGGGTACTCTGGACGCTTCCAGTTGAGTTCGTCTGCTACGCCTGTTGCTATGTGGGGTTTCGCATTACGCGTTTTGACAAGCGCAAAGTCGCACTGCTGTCGGCGCTTGTCGCAGCGGCGACGGCGGTCTATTTTGGTGTTTTTCACCTGGCATTTTTGAGTGTCGCACGCGCAGTTCTCCTCTTTTACGTAGGCATTCTCTGCTGGGTCTACAGGAGTTCGCTCACACTCAGCACGCGAGGGAGCATTATGGCTTTGATTCTGTTCGTCGTTTTTATCTTGCTTCGTCTTGATGTGCTCGCAATGTTCGTCTTCTTTCCTTACGTATGCCTATGGGTAGTGTTTGCGCCTTGCCTATGCAGCGCTGGCGCAAGATTTCGTACAAGGGAGCGCTCCTACGGCATCTATCTCTGGGGATGGCCCATTCAGCAGCTGCTTGTGAGCTTTTGGCCATGGCAGACCATGTGGCCTCTGGTCAACGCCCTCATGGGATGCATTTTGGCTTGCGGCGCAGGCGCGATTAGCGACGCAATTGTTGAGCGAGGGATTTTGGGTGCTATCGCGCGCCGCAGGAAAGCGATAGCTGAAGGTTAGACGCTTTGTCGCAATCTGGCGGTATAAGGGAGTGCATTGTCATTTTCAGAGGAACCATCTAGTTGGTGCTGTTGCCCTTCTGGCCGCCTGCATAAACCCTGTTTATGAGACGAGCAATGGGCATGGGCCAGAAATGGCTTAACATTTCCAAATCCTCTTGCGTGCGACTGTCGTTCTCGATGAGGTGGCTCGTCTCTGAGTCTGCATGGATGCGATGCATCATCAAAATCTCGGGCGCATACACGAAGCTTCCGGGAACAGCCGCAAGCTTCTCCCAGGTCTGCCAGTCAAGGTTCGAGCCAAAGTGAACATCAAAGAGGGGCTCCGTAAAGGCACTCTTCACTAAGGTGACAGATGGGCAGCAGATGGGGCACCCGAGTGAGAGCGTGCGCCTTCTGACAAACTTCGACTTCGAGAGGGTCTTGCTTTTCAGAGGAAGCAGGAGTGCCCTCTTGACGTCGAGGAGCTTGTTTTTGTCTACGCATACGCCCTGTCTCAGCTCGGCATAATCGGAAAAGAACAGCGTGGCATCTGACCGGTTCGAGAGGAAGGTGAGCATGACCTCCACGTACCGATCAAGGTACACGTCGTCTTGGTGGGCGATGGTCACGAGGGGCGTGCTCGCAAGAGAGACGGCAAAGTTCCAGTCACCGGCGATGCCTCCGGGGCCTGGATTGATGTGAAGAGGAACCTCATACTTGTCACAGACCCGTTTGATGAGCTCGTTGGATGTCGAGGTGGAGAGGATGATATTGGTAGTAATCGTCTGAGAACGCAACGACGCAAGGCACTCCTCGAGATAGGGGCTCTCACCGTATGCGCATACTACAAAGGTGTGATCGGCCGGGGTCGGCAATGTGTTTCTTCTTCCCAATCGGATTACTATCATGCTTTTGAGTATTATATCCTAGTCACCTATGTTGCATTTTTGGATGGAGCCCCATGGCCTACAAGCAGTACGAGCCAGAAGAGCTGAGAAAGCTTCAGCTTGTGTCGACGAAAATCCTGAAGGAATTCGATCGTGCGTGCGGTGTCTTGGACACGCCCTACTTCATTTATGCTGGCACGGCGATTGGGGCTGTTCGGCATGGGGGGTTTATTCCCTGGGACGATGACATAGACGTAGGGATGTTGAGGCCGGATTATGAGCGCTTCTTGAAAGAGGCTCCTGCGGTTGTGGGGAGCGACTTCTTCGTCGTTAACGGGAGAACGGATCCGTTTTTTCCCGCGTGCAACTCTAACCTTGCTCTTAAAAGCACGTTATGCGTTCCAGAGGAGTTCTCTTCCTGTCCCTTCCAGTATCCCATTGGAATCGGAATCTATGCCTTCGATAAGGTCTCTGACAATCCGCGGACAAGAAAGAAGCAGCTGCATGGCACCTGGCTTTGGGCACGCCTTGCTTTTCTGCGAGCAACACCCACGCCTCAGCTGTTTATAAAGGGCTGGCGTCGGGCCCTCGTGAGCGCATCCTGTTACGTGGCCTACGGCGCGATGAAGCTATTTCATGTATCTCCAGCATGGATTCATCGCCATTGGGAGCGTGCCGCGCTCCTTGCCAAGAATGAGAAGACAGAAACTTGGGCTGACTTCACTGATCAGGCCCCCCTTGACTGGGCACTTACTCGTGACGATGTCTTCCCCTTGCAAGACGTTACCTTTGAAGGCCTCACCGTAAAGCTTCCACGTGAGAGCGACAAACTGCTACGACGGGGCTATGGGGACTACATGGAGCTTCCTCCAGAGGGCGAACGCAAGAACCACTATCCGTCGAAGCTTGACTTTGGAGAGTACGCATAGTGGCTACGAGCGAGAGTAAGCAGCTGGAAAGGAATTATCTCTGGAATACGCTCGGAAGCCTCATGAGCTCGCTTTCGAGCGTTCTGCTCCTCATGGTCGTCACACGACTCCTGGGGACCAATATGGCGGGAGTCTTCTCGCTCGCCTATGCCGTGGGACAGCAGTTTCAGACACTCGGCCAATTTGAGATGAGGCCGTTTCAGGCGACCGATGTCGAGGGGCGTTTTTCTTTTGGGACGTATTTGGCGTCGCGGGTTTTGACTTGTGCGGCGATGGTTCTGGGACTGGTGGGTTATGCCATCTATTCTAACGGACTTACCTATGATGCCCTGCTCTTGCTTCTGGTAGGCCTACTTAAGCTGTTCGATGCCTTTGAGGACGTCTTCCATGGGATGTTTCAACAGCATGGTCGTCTGGACATTGCAGGGAGGGCTTTCTTTCTTCGCTCGCTAATAACGACGGTCTCGTTTTTTATGGCAGCCTTCCTTACGCGCAGCCTGTTGGTCGCCTGCCTCGTCTCTCTGTTCGCGTCGCTAATTACCGTGGTACTTGCCAACTTTCCCTTGGCACGCAGCTATGAGAAGATTTCTGCAGACTTCAGCTTTCGTCCAATCCTTCGTTTGTTGGCTGCCTGCGCGCCCCTGTTTCTGAGTGCGTTTCTTCTGAATGATCTTGTTAATATTCCTCGCTACGGAATAGAGGGGGCTCTCACCAGGGATGATCAGACGGTATACGCGATCATCTATATGCCAGCCCTTGTGATTAACATGCTGGTGGGTTTTTTATTCAAACCTTTGCTTACGACGATGGCGCAGAGGTGGAATGCGGGGGAGCATCATGCCTTCGCTGGAATTCTAGCAAAGGGGGCTCTGGCAATTATCGCTGCGACAATTCTTGTTTGTGTTGTGGCGTGGCCTTTGGGAATCCCGGTGCTCTCTTGGCTCTATGGGGTTGACCTGAGCTCCTATCATACCGAGCTCATGGTTTTGCTTGTGGGAGGTGCGTTTAACGCCTTCAGTATCATTTTGTACTACTCTCTCGTCACTATGAGGCTCCAAAGGCTTGTGGTGGTGGGCTATGCGGTTGCCGCCATATTCGCTCACCTTGTCTCTTCGTCGCTCATAGCGGCAGAGGGAATCATGGGTGCCGTGCTCCTCTATGACGGTTCCATGGCGCTGCTTTCAACCTTGTTTCTGTTTGCGATGTTTGTGGGTGCACGACTTGTTCGCAAGCGTGATTGATGTAGCCACGGCGCGCCTCTCTGGGGATTACAGAACAATCCTTGAGAAAATAAGAGGCCACATGCACCCCATCAAATAGAAAGACGAGATGCAGAGCACTGCTCTAGATAGAATTTCTTTATTAATGCTCCCTCGATGCGGAACGTTAAGGGTGCATGAGCAAAAGGGAAACACAAGAGGTAGCAAATAGCGTGGCTGCATTCCTGAAATTCCATCTGATCCTACGGGAGTAAAGGAAATGTAGAGAGCAGTACAGGAAAGCGCTACAGTCGCGATACAAAGAAAGAAGCTCCAGCTAATCTCCCTAGCTCTCCGTGCGGGACTTAAATCTGCTACTCCTTCCAAAAGGGCGAGGATAAAAAGGGTAATTACGAGGAATAGCATTATATTCGGATAGACTTCCGAGGGATTGCCCCAGTAGGCAAGTGAAGTAAAGGCGAATGACAGGCTTGTTGGTACGAGATAGACACTGAACATGAAGTGAGCCAGTATATGTATGAATCGCTGCGGGTTAGCAAGAATAAAGGCAAGCTGATTGGCTCCGCTCACCTCGCTTCCGCCGCGCGTGTCGCCAGAAGAGCCTCCCGACGTACCCACAAATGAAAGAGCAAAGGTTGCCACCACAAGAAGCGCAACGATAATGGCTGCAGCGTAAAAAGCGGTCTTCTGTTGCCGTGAGGCATACTTGCGTTTGGGCAGAAGCATCAGAAGAGCAATAAGAGGAAAATAAACAGCCTTAGGACCAAGAGCAAAAAGATAAACAAGTAGCAGTGCCGCCCACCGTGAGATAGTAAGAACCTCACTGCTTTTGAGCTCTCTTATGGTGAGCGCTACGGCAAGCATGAGCCAAGAGGTGAGCCATGCATCATAGGAATAATTTGCTGCTAGAAATATATTGGTAGGCAATAATGCCACGGCAATCAGCAGCGTTTTCTTACAGGGAATTTTGCGTATTGCCAGACTACAGACAAAGGTATAGGACACGAGGTTAGCAACGCGTCCGAGGGCGTAGCCCATCGTGAAGGGCAGATGCAGCAGACGTGCCAACCACAATGCGATGGCGCTAGGGATGTATCCAATGAAGCTGAACTGCATGAGGATGTAGCTCAGGCCGCCCGTCACATCGGTGGTCTCGGCAGTGTTGTTCTGGTCGAGCTCGTGCGAGAATTCAGTAATCTGGCTCTGCGACCAGCTTTCGGCACCCTGCCAGTACCTTCCAAAGGCGGCGTCCTGAGAAAAGCCAGGCTCCAATGCATAAATAGTCTCCATCATACGTGTTGAGGATGGCTGCTCGACATTAGTGATATAGGAGAGCGCATTCGCGTTGCGAAAGTGAACCTCGTCGTCCCACGAGTTGAGGTTGGTTGCGGGAAAGGGGATGATGAGGGCGAGCCCTACGGCGAGCGAAATGCAGGCAAAAGCACGTTCTGGACGCCAAGAAGCATCTCTTGCTAAGTTCACGAGTGCAAGCACAATAACGAGAGCGGCAAGAAGAAAGGCCGCTAGCGACAACCAGGATATGCTCGTTGAGCGCGAGAGGAAACGAGCGAGCATCACAACCAGCGCGCACGCGAGCATAAAAGCGATAGCGCGAAGAGCAATCCCCCTCACGGACTTTTGCGCCTTGTTGGCAACGATGGCCGTCCCTGTTTTCTTCTCTCGAGTGGGCGCGTATTCCACTACCAGCAGCGAGACCACCAGCGCAGCAAAGAAGAAGACCGCAATGCGCCCCGCGTGCCAGTCCTCGATGCGAAGGGGAGAGAACGTCAGGGCTCCAATGAGGGTCCCGATTTCGAGAATGATGGCGCAGGCAAAGTCAACAAGGACGATTTTCCCAAGAAGGGCTGGGGACGTCATGCCCAGCACGCACGTCTTGGGCCGTGAGAAAAACGTGTTCCAGGAGTAGGTCATCATGACCAGAGCGCCGGCCGCAACAAGCAGGTATATCGAAAAGGCAGAGAGGCCATAGCGCCGAAGGCTAACTACTCCAGCCACGATTTCTATCAAGAAAGTGAGGCCCAGAATAAGAAAAAGAGGCCAGCGCGGTATCTCTCGTTTGGCAGGATTATGTTTCGCGACGACCTGACTCATGGGCATGCTCTCTTCCATGTCTGGCGTTTGTGGCACAGGGGCTAGCCAATATGAACTTGGTAATAGCCATTTCCTGGTGCGATGTTGACATTGATATAGGGGTCACCCTGTACGTAGTATTCCGGCCAGAGGTAGTTGAGCAGAGATGCCTCGCGATGAAATCGCACCTTCTTATCATCACCAATTTCATAGCCACGTGATAGCGATTCATAGTGATGAAGTTCTGCCTCGGGCGTGTAAACGACTAGCAGGTCTTTGTTACGCACCTTGAGGCAGTAGTCGATATCATTGAATGCGACACTAAAGGCCTCTCTGAACCCACCCACAGCTTCAAAAACGGAGCGCTTAGTCATCATACACGCCGCTGTTACGGCGCTGAGATCTTGATTTCTATCACAAAGATCGTAGTAGCCCCAGTTGCCACGAGGAAGATCGGTGCAAAGGTGGCCGGCCGCGAGACCGGTTACGGTAACTCCTGCATGCTGGATGGTATCATCGATATAAAAGAGGCGCGCGCCAACAACACCCACGTCCTCGCGGATACAGATTCCAAGCATTTCTTCAATCCAGCTGGGGGTGATAACCTCGGTATCGTTGTTGAGAAGAAGAAAATAATCTCCCCGCGCCTTCTCGGCACCAAAGTTCATGAGCTTCGAAAAGTTAAACTCGGCGGGCCAGCGCTCGACCCGGACAATGTCAGGGTGCTCCATTTTCAACTGCTCGTAGTAATCAAAGGTCGCGGGGTCCGTGCTGTTGTTCTCAATGATGAGAATCTCATAATTATCGTAGGTTGATTTTGAAAGAATGGACCGCACGCAGGTGTCAAGAGTCTCTATGTGATCCATGGAGGGGATTATGATTGACGTAAGCGGATGGGGGCTGGGAATCTCGTAGGTGATTCGGTAGCTAAAGGGCTGTCTGCTCGCAGATACCTTTGCGGCTATGCCCATTCGATTAAGATGATTTTGTACGGCACGAATGCCTGCTTCTGAGGCATACGATTTACTGTCCGGATCAAGGGCGGTGGAGCTTTCCGCCATGCGCCAGTGATAAAGAATCTTGGGAACATGGTGGATGCGGCGAGCCTTTTCAACGGCTTCCAAGGTGAGGTTGTGATCCTGCGCCCCATCAAGCTCCGCCCCGCTCGGCTCAAGTGATGCTAGAAGCGTCCTGCGTATGGCAAGGAAATGGCAGATGTAGTTCACATTTCTCAAAAGATCGATGCTGAAGTCTGGTTTGAAGAACGGATCGGTGAGCCTTCCTTGGGGAGTCATCTTGTCTTCATCGCTATAGATGAGGTCTATGTCGCCTTTCTCATAGATCGCCGCTGCGTATTCAAAGAGCGCATTGGGCTCAAGAAGATCATCATGATCAAGGAAGCAGATAAAGTCACCCGTGCAGGTCTCTATGCCTCGATTCGTGTTAATCGATATGCCGTAGTTCCTATCAAGGGCCACACAGCTTATGCGAGAGTCACGTGTGCATGCCTCGCTTATGGCAGAGGCGAGCCCCTCATCCTCGGGGCTCGCGTTGACGAGGACGAGCCTCCAATTGGTATAGCTCTGCTGTGTGACGGATTGACACATGTCGGCAAATAAGGTGAGCGGTGTTTTAAAGAGAGGCACTACGATGCTAAACGTAGTAGCAAGCTCGCTTGAAATCTCTCTTTGCTTGGCAAGGACGCTTTCGTCAACACGGTTATGGTCAAACCATTTTTTGTATCCAGCCATGTCCCACGACACGGGTCGCATGCGGTTGGAGGTATGGAGACGAAGGTCGGCGAACATAGGACCATCAAGTACGTCAAAGCTCGAGAAAGAAGGATGGCTCCTATCAGTCATAAGAAAGATATAGGGCTGCACGATGTTGGGGAGGCGCAGAGAAAACTGTATTTCGCGGCGGCGCTTATTCGAAGAGAACCAGAGAGGAGTCTCTACATCATCAATAACAATGGGCTTGATTTCTATGGGACTGAGACTAGCCGAAAGACATGAGAGCGACAAATCGTTATCACTTCTATAGGGAACAGTGACGGTGCACCTGAGAATGACCCCATCGCCATCTTCTATGCAATCTTGGAATTTAATGGCAGCGTGGTCATATTGGCCTGTCTCATCATAGTTGCGAATTTTTTTACAGAGCGACTTGCGTATTCGATAGTTAAGACGAGATTGCCATTTAGCGGAGGAGAAGTTGAGGGTGAAGGGGGCGCTGCCTAGCACCTCGTCGTCTTTGGTTGTCTCGTTTAGGGAGAGCAAGCAGCTTGTGGCCTGAAGGGAGGGTACTGTCACAACGTAGCGAAGCGGTCCGTCCGCTCCATCGGTAAATTTATATGCCGCACAGGGAACTTTGGTCCCGTCTGCCAAATCTGCTTCAACGGCAAGCAGACGATCGTTCAAAAAATCTTCAATCTGAAAAAGGATGAAGCACTTTCCGCTTCCTCGGCAGATACAAAGGGATTTGGCACGCATGTTTCTCCTCGTTCATCCGTATAAACCAATCCATTTTATCGTTACCGATAGGATAGTGCTGAGCAAGGGGGAACTCATCAAAACTATAGTGGTGAGGAGGTGGAGGTTATGCGCGAGCGGTTTCTATGGACTTCCGCCTTGTGTATATAATCGGATGACCAAATGTCACGCTTGTTTTCAAACTCTAGGGGGCCACGTTGAAGGGCATCATCCTGGCCGGGGGATCCGGCACCCGGCTCTACCCGCTGACCACGGTCACGAGCAAGCAGCTGCTGCCGGTCTACGACAAGCCGATGGTCTACTACCCGCTGTCCACCCTCATGCTCGCGGGCATACGCGACATCCTGGTCATAAGCACTCCCTCCGACCTGCCCAACTTCGAGCGCCTGCTGGGCGACGGGTCGGACTTCGGCATCTCCCTCTCCTACGCCGAGCAGCCCGAGCCCAACGGCCTCGCCCAGGCCTTCGTCATAGGGCGCGACTTCGTGGCCGGCGAGCCCTGCGCCCTGGTCCTGGGCGACAACATCTTCTACGGCAACGGCCTGTCGCGCCACCTCAGGCTCGCCGCCGAGGCGGCCGAGTCCTCCGGGCGCGCCACCGTCTTCGGCTACCGCGTGGACGACCCCGAGCGCTTCGGCGTCGTGGAGTTCGACGAGGACTACAACGCCGTCTCCATCGAGGAGAAGCCCGAGCGCCCCAAGAGCAGCTACGCCGTCACGGGCCTGTACTTCTACGACGGGCGGGTCTGCGACATGGCGGCGGCCGTGCGGCCGTCCGCGCGCGGGGAGTACGAGATCACCGACCTCAACCGGATGTACCTCGAGGACGGCTCGCTCGACGTCATCACCCTCGGGCGCGGCTACGCGTGGCTGGACACCGGGACCATGGAGTCGCTGTTCGAGGCGTCCCAGTTCGTGAGGACGGTGGAGACCGCCCAGGACCTGCCGGTCAGCGTGCCCGAGGAGATCGCCTACGAGAACGGCTGGGTCTCCCGCGAGCGCCTCCTGGCCTGCGCGGGGCGCTACGGCAAGAGCAACTACGGAAGGCACCTGCGCGTGGTGGCCGAGGGCGGCATCGTGCCCGACCGGCGCCAGCGGGGCTAGCGACCAGGAGAGGGAGACACCATGGAAGAGGCCTTCGAGCCCACCAACATCATCGTGACCGGGGGCTGCGGCTTCATCGGGTCCAACTTCGTCCACCACGTGGCGCGCGAGCACCCCGCGTGCCACGTGACGGTGCTCGACAAGCTCACCTACGCGGGCAACCCGGACAACATAGCGGGCCTGCCCGCCGACCGCGTCGAGCTCGTGGTGGGCGACGTCTGCGACGCCGAGCTGCTGGGGCGCGTGGTCCCGGGCCACGACGCCATCGTGCACTTCGCGGCGGAGTCGCACAACGACAGGTCGATCCTGGATCCCTCGCCCTTCGTGCGCACCAACGTCGAGGGCACCTACCGGCTGCTCGAGGCCTGCCGCGCCCACGACGTGCGCTTCCACCACGTCTCCACCGACGAGGTCTACGGCGACCTCGCGCTCGACGACCCGGCGCGCTTCACGCCCGACAGCCCCTACCGCCCGTCGAGCCCGTACAGCTCCACCAAGGCGAGCTCGGACCTGCTCGTGCGCGCCTGGCACCGCACCTACGGCGTGCGCGCCACGATCTCCAACTGCTCCAACAACTACGGCCCCTACCAGCACGTGGAGAAGTTCATCCCGCGCCAGGTCACCAACGTCCTGTGCGGGATCCGCCCCAAGCTCTACGGCGACGGGGCCAACGTGCGCGACTGGATCCACACCGAGGACCACTCCCGCGCGGTCTGGGAGATCCTGACGCGCGGCCGCATCGGCGAGACCTACCTCATCGGCGCGGACGGGGAGCGCTCCAACCTGGACGTCCTGCGCGCCATCCTCGAGCGCATGGGCAGGTCCCCCGACGACTTCGACTGGGTGCGCGACCGCGCCGGCCACGACCGCCGCTACGCCATCGACTGGTCGAGGCTGCGCGACGAGCTCGGCTGGGAGCCCGTCCACACGGACTTCTCGGAGGGGCTGGATCAGACCATAGCCTGGTACTCGGACCACCGCGGGTGGTGGGAGGGCGCCAAGCAGGCGACCGAGGCCAAGTACGCGGCGCAGGGCCAGTAGGCGGAAGGGGGTCACGGGAGGATGACGATGGAATTCGAGAAGGAGCTCGCGGCCGAGGGGACCAACATCCCCGGCGTGCTCGTCTTCGACCTGAGCGTGCACGGGGACCGGCGCGGGTGGTTCAAGGAGAACTGGCAGCGCGAGAAGATGCGCGCGCTGGGCCTGCCCGACGTGCGCTTCGTCCAGAACAACATAAGCTTCAACGACCGCAGGGGCGTGACCCGGGGCATCCACGCCGAGCCCTGGGACAAGCTCATCTCGGTGGCCGCGGGCTCGGTCTTCGGCGCCTGGGTCGACCTGCGCCCCGGGGCGACCTTCGGGGAGGTCTTCACCTGCACGCTCGACCCCTCCAGGGCCATCTACGTGCCGCGCGGGGTGGGCAACGCCTACCAGGCCCTGGAGGACGGGACCGCCTACACCTACCTCGTGGACGCCCACTGGTCGGCCGAGCTCAAGGGGACCTACACCTTCGTGAGCCTGGCCGACCCCGAGCTGGGCATCGAGTGGCCCATCCCCCTCGCCGAGGCCACCCTGTCCGAGGCGGACCTGCGCCACCCCCCGCTGGCCGACGCCCTGCCCATGGCCCCCCGGCGCACCCTCGTGACCGGCTGCGACGGCCAGCTGGGGCGCGCCGTGCGCGCGGCCGCCGAGGCGCGCGGCCTGCCCGGCTTCGACTACTGCGACGTGGACACCTTCGACATGAGCGACCCCGCCGCCTACGCGGGCGTCGACTGGCCGTCCTACGGGGCCGTGATCAACTGCGGGGCCTACACCGCCGTGGACCGCGCCGAGACGCCCGAGGGGCGCAGGGCCTGCTGGGCGGCCAACGCCACGGGGCCGGCCCTCCTGGCCCGGGCCTGCGCGGAGCGCGGCGTCACGCTCGTGCACGTCTCCTCCGACTACGTCTTCGACGGGACGCGCGAGCTGCACGACGAGTCCGAGCCCCTCTCGCCGCTGTCCGTCTACGGCCAGTCCAAGGCGGCGGGCGACCTCGCCGTGGCGGGGTGCCCCGCCCACTACGTGGTGCGCTCGAGCTGGGTCATCGGCGACGGGCGCAACTTCGTCAGGACCATGCGGGCCCTGTCCGACCGCTGCGCCGACCCCGCCGACGGCCTCTCCGAGGTCACCGTGGTGAGCGACCAGCTGGGACGCCTCACCTTCGCCGACCAGATGGCCGACGCCATCCTGCACCTGCTGGGCTACCGCGAGGGGGACCTGGGGCCGTCCGCGCCCGCCCCCTTCGGCACCTACGACTGCACCGGCTCCGGCCGCGTGGCCTCCTGGGCGGACATCGCCGCGCGCGTCTTCGAGCGCGCGAACGGCAACGGGTCCTGTGTGCGCCCCGTCTCCACGGCCGCGTACTACGCCGGCGCCGAGGGGCCCGTCGCCCCGCGCCCGGCCCACTCCGCCCTGGACCTCTCCAAGCTGGAGGCCACCGGCCTCACGCCGCGCGACTGGGTCGAGCAGCTGGACGAGTACCTCGACCGGCTGCTCGCGGAGTAGTCGGCACCATCGACGTCTGTCGACGTGCACGGGCCTGGGAGCACTCACCTGCCCCAGGCCCGTGCGCTATGATGAGGGGCGTCTCTCCCCGCCCTCGAGTAGGTTGGATAGAACGTGGTAGAAGCCCCCACAGCCCTCAGCGTCTCGGAGCCGCGCATCGCGCGCCCGTGCGTCTCCGTCCTCGTTCCCATCTGCAACGTGGAGCGATACCTTGCCCAGTGCCTCGACTCGTTGGTCGCGCAGACCTTCTCTGACTTCGAGGTCATCTGCATCAACGACGGCTCCACGGACGGCTCGCGTGCGATCATACAGCGCTACCTCGACGCAGATGAGCGCTTCCGCGTCATCGACAAGCCCAATTCCGGCTACGGGGCCTCCATGAACCTGGGGCTTGACGCGGCGTGTGGCACCTACGTTGCCATCTTGGAGTCCGATGACTTCTACGAGCCCGATGCCCTTCAGAAACTGCTCGACGCTGCCAAGAAGAACGACTCCGACGTGGTCAAGGCAGACTTCTGGCTCTTCTGGTCCGAGCCCGCAGAGCGTCGCGAGCTCTTCCACATCGTGGACGCCACGCAGGCCGGGCGCACCCTGCGGCCGCTCGAGGACCCCGCGATATTCTTCCGCAAGCCGTCCATCTGGTCGGCTCTCTACCGTCGCTCGTTTCTGGTGGAGAGGGGCATCCGCTTTCTCGAGACGCCGGGGGCGTCCTACCAAGACGCGGGATTCAACTTCAAGGTTTGGGCCTCGGCCCGGCGCACCACGTTCATTGCGGACCCCATCTTGTCCTACCGTCAGGACAACGAGAAATCCTCGGTCAACTCGGCGGCCAAGGTGTTCTGCGTGTGCGACGAGTACGCCTCCATGGAGGCGTTTGTCGACATGCTCAGCGAGGATCGGGAGGTCCTCACGGGCATCCTCGAGCGCATGAAGTTCGACAGCTACATGTGGAACTACGATCGCCTGAGCGACAATCTGCGTGAGGAGTTCATAGCACACGCGGCGCAGGAGTTCTCCGAGGCTCTTGCCGCCGACAAGGTGGACATGAGCCTCTTCGAGCCGTGGGCCGAGGCGGACCTCAGGGCACTCGTCGCGGATCCCACAGAGTTCGACGCCTCGCGCTCGAAGTTCACTGCCCCGGGGAAGCTCAACACGTTCAGGCACTACCTTAGCCTGGGCGGCATGCCCCTCGTGCTCAAGGTCATGGCCTACAAGATTTTCCGCCACTCCGTTCGTAGGACCAATGAGCAGGGGGGCGCCGCATGAGCCGTATCTCCGTGATCGTCCCGGTCTATAACGTCGAGGGCTACCTCGACTGGTGCCTGGGGTCCCTCGAGGCGCAGACGCTCGAGGACATCGACATCATCTGCGTCAACGACGGCTCCACGGACGGCTCGCGTGAGAAACTGATTTCTTGGTGCGAGCGAGACCAGCGCATCAGGGTGATAGACAAACCCAACGGCGGTCTCTCCTCGGCCAGAAACGCCGGCATTGCCGCCGCACGGACGGACTACGTCTGCTTCCTCGACTCCGATGACCGTTTCCATCCCACGGCCTGCGAGGATATGGTGCGTTTGCTCGACGAGACGGGCGCGGACGTCCTGACCTTCGGGGCCACCTGCTACCCCGAGACAGCGGGCTATCCGTGGCTCGTCGACGTGCTGAGCCCCCGTGACGCGCTCTTCGAGGAGTTCACCCCGGACATCCTCTTCAAGGAGAAGTCGCGTCCCTTCGCATGGCGCACGGCGTGTCGCATGAGATTTCTCGTGGACCACAAGATCCTCTTTGACGAGACACTGCGTTTTGGCGAGGATCAGGTCTTCGACTTCGCCATCTACCCCCGGGCGAAGAGAGTCGCCCTGAGCTCGGCCAAGCTGTACGACTACCGCGTCTCGCGCGCGGGCTCGCTCATGGATCGACTCAAGGATGACTTTGGCGCCAAGATGCTCGAGCACGTGAAGATCATCGACCGCATCCTCTCCGACTGGGACAAGGGCGGCTTCCTGGTACGGTACCCGGCCGAGATGGTGGCCTTCTCGATGGACTTCGCGCTCTACGACGCGATCAAGCTGGACGATGCGGGCTATCGCGCCGTCGCGGACGCCCTCGCCGGGGTCCTAGGGCGCTACTGGAGCGTGGAGGAGGTCGCTCGCATGGATCTCGCCCCCGCCACGAAGCGCATGGCCCTTAGGGCCTGCTATCGCACGGATTTGGGAAGCATGGGCAGAAAGAGGCTCGCCCTGGGCTACTATACGCAGCAGCATGGGCGCAGGGCGGCGCTCAGGCGTCTGCTCAGGGGGTAGGCGTCCCATGCACATCAGACGCCGCGCGTGCTGCCGAGCGGACGGCCGACTCTACTGTATCGTCGACCTGGAGGGTGTGGGTGACGTTTCGGTCGCGAAGGCATCGATCGAGGCCTCGCTCGCGGGTCTTCCAATTCCCGCGGAGCTCTACCCCTATGTGAGAGGCGCCCGCGGCGGGACGGATGGCACCTGTGTCGTCGTCCTGCCGTTTCTTGCCCGGGCACGCCTGCGGGTTACGCTCGTGGCGGGGGAGGAGCGGGGCTCCTTCGACGTGAACTGCGCTCGAGCGCGCTGGGAGTCGAGCCTCGTCTACCGCCTGCGCAAGGACCTGCCTCCTCGGCTGCGCGGCGTCCAGGACGGATGGCTTTACGACCGCCTGCGCCCCTCTCTGGATCGTCTTCTGGCCGGCGACGGCGTCGACGTCTGGCGGGTGAGCGTCACATGGCGGGGCTCCGACGAGACGGACCCCGCGCTGGAGCTCCTTGACGAGGGGGGCCGTCCCCTCGAGGGAAGGGTCTTCCCCTTCGAGCGGCAGCTGAACGTGCCCTCGCCTGCAGGCGTATCCGTCAACAGGAGCTTCTTCTCGGTCGAGTTACCCAAGGGATGCCGTTGCTTCATCCTGCGCGTGCGCGATGAGAGAGGTCTCGCGCGCGAGGGCTTCTGCTCCTCGGACGAGCGCTTTTGGAAGGACAAGGAGTACGAGACGTGGCTCCACATGTGTGACGCCCGTGCCGACGATGCCCGCTACGCGCGCTGGTTCGAGGAGCATCGCGCCAGAGGCGGGGACCTTGAGGTGCAGGAGCACGCGCGCTTCTCCTACGAGCCGCTCGTGAGCCTGGTGGTGCCCTGTTACCGCTCCGACGCGGGCTATCTGGGTGAGCTCGTCTCGTCCGTGCGTGCGCAGAGCTATGAGAGCTGGGAGCTTCTGCTGCTAGATTCCACGCCCGATGACGGCGTGGTTCGTGCGGCTACCGAGGGACCCGTTCTCTCCGACGAGCGCGTGCGCGTCCTGGACACCAGCGCGACGAGGGGCATCGTGGGGAACACCAACGCGGGCGTCGCCGTCGCGCGGGGAGACTACGTCGCCTTTCTGGATCACGATGACCTCCTAGAGCCGGATGCCCTCTTCTGGTACGTGGACGCCCTCAACGCCCCCGATCGTCCCGACGTGCTCTTCTGCGACGAGGACCTTTTCTCGGAGAGAGGCGCCTATCGTCAGCCCATTTTCAAGACGAATCTGAACGTGGACCTGCTCTATAGCCACAACTGCGTGACGCACCTTCTGTGCGTCCGTCGCGGTCTCATGAACGAGATGGGCATCTCCTCGGATGATGTCGAGGGGGCCCAGGACTACGACCTTGTCCTGCGTGCTCTCGCGCACGGAGCCCGCTTCGCTCACGTGCCCCACGTCCTGTACCACTGGCGCGAACACGAGGGATCCACGAGCGGAGATCACGCACAGAGCAAGCCGTACGCTGAGGAGGCAGGACGACTGGCACTCGCCCGCCACCTGGAGTCGCGCGGCATTGGTGCTCAGGTTGTTCTTACCAAGCATCCCTTCGTCTATCGGGTGCGCTATGCGCTGCCGGACCCGCACCCGCTTGTGAGCGTCGTCATTCCCTCGCGCGACCATGTGGACATGTTGCGCTCCTGCATAGACTCGCTCCTCGGGCGCTCGACCTATGACGCCCTTGAGGTCGTCGTGGTGGAGAACAACAGCGAGTTGCCCGAGACGCACACCTACTATCATGACGTCCAAGTCTCACATCCTGGGCTCGTGCGCGTGATCGACGCCTCGAGCCAGGTGGGGGAGTTCAACTACTCGCGTCTCGTCAACGCAGGCGTCGCCGCCGCGCATGGATCCTATCTGCTGCTCCTGAACAACGATACAGAGGTCATCTCGGCCGATTTCGTTGAGGAGATGCTCGGGTATCTGCAGCGTCCCGAGGTCGGTATCGTGGGTGCCAAGCTCTACTTTAGAGACGGCCTAACGCAGCACGCGGGGATGCTCGTGGGTCCCCACGGCGCGGTGGCCCATCCCAACCAGGACTTTCCGCCCCAGCGAGAGGGCTATCTCTCCCATGCCGTGCGCCCAGGGAACTTCTCGGCGGTCACCGGAGCCTGTCAGATGGTGCGCAGGGAGGTCTTCGAGGAGGTTGACGGCTACGATGAGAGCTTCGCCGTGGGCTTTAACGACGTGGACTTCTGCTTCCGTGTTCGTGCTACGGGGAGGCTCGTAACCTTCACGCCGTATGCGGAGCTCTATCATTACGAGTTCGTCTCGCGGGGCAGAGAGGTCGCAGACCAGGACAAGCTCGTGCGCTGGAAGCGGGAGCAGGCGCTGTTCATGCAGCGCTGGCCCAAGGTCTTTGTTAAGGGAGATCCATACAGCAACCCTAACCTCAACGTGAACAGCGCGTATTATGGGCTTTAGAATATTATCGTGGGTATAGAGATCCGCGAAACGAGTCGAGAGAACAAAGGTAGAACTTATGGCATCGCACTTCGCCCCCCAAGATGATCATACTCAGAGCAATTCGCAGAGCCCGTCGTTCTCGTCTGCCCACTCTCGCTCGGACGCTGTCGCGTACGCCGCGGCTCGTCGCGGCGGGGGCCCGCGTGGGCACCACACCGGTCGTACCATCGCCATCGTGGTGGGCGTCGTGCTCGCCGTGCTGCTCGTGGCGGGCGTCACGGCGGGGTTTCTCCTCTACCGCTCCGCGATGACGGTCAAGACGCAGGCGTCGGAGATCATGGCGCAGGCCTCCTCGCTCACGGATAGCCTCAAGGATGGTGACGCCGAGGCGCTTTCCAGCTCGGTCGACACCATCGTGGAGAAGACGGCGTCCATAGACGCCGAGGTCCACACGCCTCTGTGGAACCTCGCCACGTTCGCTCCGGTGGTGGGGGAGGATGTCAGGTCTGTCCAGACCCTGGGCGATGCGGCCTCAGACCTCGTGAACGGAGCGCTGGTTCCGGTCACCAAGAGCATCTCGGGCATGAAGCTCTCCGACCTCTTGCAGGATGACACCGTCAACGTGGAGCTCATTCGGGCTCTCTCCACCTCCCTGTCCGACGCCTCTCCCGTGATCAAGAGCTCGGCGGACACGATCGCCGGCCTGCCTGAGGCGCACATATCTCAGCTCGCGGGCATTCTCACCAAGATCCAGGAGCCCCTGAGCAGGGCCCAGGACGCCATCGACGAGGCGCAGCCGATCCTGGACGTGCTTCCGCAGATGCTCGGTGCGGACGGCCAGACGCGGACCTATCTCATCATCGCGCAGAACAACGCGGAGCTGCGCTCCACCGGTGGTCTGCCGGGATCATGGGGCACCCTTACCGTCACCAACGGCAAGATCTCCATGGGCGACGACTTCCAGACCATCCTGCACGGTGACAACTTCAACGTGTCTGCCACCGATGACGAGATCAACTACGTCTGCGCCACCATCCACACCGATCCGGCACAGGTGAACTTCACCCCCGACTTCACGCGCGTGGGCGAGCTCTCCCGCGAGTACTGGGAGCAGGCGGGTTACGGCACGGTCGACGGCGTGATCGCCTTGGACCCAGTCTTCCTCCAGAGCCTTTTGGCCCTGACGGGCGGCTTCGAGGCCCCCGATGGCACGACGGTCGACGGCACCAACGCGGCCACGATTCTGCTCAGCGACACCTACTGGAAGTACGGAAACGACGGGGACGCCCAGGACGCCTACTTCTCCTCTGTGGCTGCTCTCTCCTTCCAGAACGTCATGGATAACCTGGGCGAGGCGGACATGAAGGACCTCTGGACGACAATCGAGCAGGCGGGCGACCAGGGACGCCTTCAGGTCTGGATGGCCGCCGACGACGAGGAGCGCGTGGTGGGCACGCTGGGCTTCTCCGGCGCCCTCGATTCCGACCCCGCGACCCCCGTTTTGGGCGTCTACCTCAACGACGACACAATCAGCAAGATCAGCTGGTACACGTCGGCGAAGACGGACTTGGGCGAAGGGACCAAGAACGCTGACGGAACCACCACCTACGACGTGACCACGATGGTGACCAACACCATCACCTCGGCTGAGGCGGCCGAGGCTCCCAGGTACATCTCAGGCGGAAACGAGAACAAGCGTAACGTCTCCGATATGCTTGACTACGTGTACCTCTACGCGCCGGCCGGGGGGTCCATCTCGAACTTCTCGGTGAGCGACGGGGGGTTGGTGGGAGACGTCGCTCCCAGTGACCACGAGATCTACGGTCTGCAGGTCATAAACGCCCACATCCACGCGCGTGCCAGCGAGACCGTCACCCTGACCTATCAGGTGACCGTTTCCGCTGAGGCAACGGAGCCTCTGGCGCTGCGCACGACACCCCTGGCTCAAGAGGGCCTTATGTAGGACGGTCCGCAAGGGTGCTCGAAGCCCCTATGACGAGCGCTAGAACCTCGACCATGCCCGAAAGCCTCTTTTGAGGGTGAAGCAGCCCCTAAACAGGCGCTCGGGTATGATTGAAAATGTAGACGAGCCGCGGAGAACTCAAGAGACCGTTGAAAGTCGTAGATGAAGACGCATTGCAAACCCCGTCAGTTGAGCAGTGTGTACTTTTCTTCGCGGACCCATGGGCACGTGGGAAATATGATAGTTTCATAGACCATATGATTTGAGAGAGTGGGCATGAAACGTATTTTATTCGCATCCCCCCGGAGGTTTCCCCTATGGCGCTATCGTCCCCCAACATCACGCGCAGAAATGCTCTTCTGTCTGCTTCGGCTGTCGCCGCCGGGCTTGCCATCTCGACCCCGGTCAGAGCCCTTGCGGATGAGCTTCTCGCCTCGTCGGACGTCGTCGACTTTCTCTACATAGACTGCTCTACGCTGACGGTGGGGGATGCTCAAAACGTCGTCGTCTCCCTGAAGGAAGGGCTGAGCTTTCAGGATGCGTCGCTGCAGGTGCACGACGACTCCGCCGATGAGGACCTTGCCCTCACTCTGTCCGGTACAACAGACGTCTCGCTGCTGTTCACCTTCGTGCCCGAGACGGTGGGGGAGTACGTGGTCTCCAGCCTCACGCTCGTCACAGATGAGGGGCAGAGCTTCGTGGACTTCTCCGACTGCGATAGCTCGTATCGGTCCTTCACGGCGATCTCGGCCATAGCGGCGCTGTCGCTCGAGGTCGACTCAACTGGGGATGACTCCGAACCGACGCTCGAGATCTACTCAGCTGACGAGAGCGGCGAGACCATACAGCTCGACTCCATCGAGGAGGGCATTTCGTCCTCTGCGGCCGAAACTTCTACGACTGTGACCACGAGGAGCCTCAAATCTGCTCCCGGGAATCTTGTGGTCGCTCTTGACCCAGGACATGTGGCGACGAGCTCCGGCGCCGTGGGGGTTAACGGTACCACTGAGGCGTCGTGCACGTGGAAGATCGCTCAGTACTGCAAGGCCGAGCTCGAGACCTACCAGAACGTGAGCGTCGTCCTCACCGTGAGTCGGAATGAGAAAGTTAACGTCGAAACGGAACTCAAGGTGCGCGTTCAGCGTGCGGTCGATGCGGGTGCCGACGTCCTGGTGAGCCTCCATTTGAACTCAACCGACGCAGGAGGCTCGTCGGGCACCGCCTACGGAGCTGAGGTCTGGGCACCCTATTCGTCGGACTATAACTACCAGACCCACGTGGTTGGGGAAGGCCTTGCAAATAAGATTCTTGCCGAGTTGAAGAAGCTGGGGATCCATGGTCGCGGAGTCATGGAAAAGCACAATGATGATCACACCGAAAAGGACTATGCAAACGGCGACCTTGGCGACTGGTATGGCATTGTTCGGCTTGCCCGTAAGTCGAATCTCCCCGCTATTATCGTCGAGCACGCTTTTATCAATAATAAGAGTGACTACTACGCCTATTTGAACAGCGACTCGAAGCTTCATAAATTGGGTGTTTCCGATGCTAAGGGCATAGCGAACTACTATGGTCTGAGTCAGATTGAGGGTGCGGTCTACCGTCTCTATAATCCTAACAGTGGCGATCACCACTACACTATGGACTCAAACGAATATTCCACGCTGGGGGGTATTGGCTGGAAGCAGGAGGGTGTGGCGTGGTATGCAGCGGTCACGTTACCAACAACTAGGACCCCCATCATGGGCACTACGACCACGACGATCGCCCAGATGGTCTCCTACTACAAGAGCACAGGAGCTACGTATCCCTCGTCCGTCTATGCGCAGTATGGCGCTTCGACCATTGACGAGTTCTGCTCGATTCTCCTAGAGGAAGCCAACGCCGAGGGCGTTCGCGCCGAGGTCCTCTTCGCCCAGGCCATGGTCGAGACGGGTAACCTGCAGTTTGGGGGCGATGTCAAGGTCGACCAATGCAATTTCGGGGGATTGGGAGCCACTGGCGATGGAGAACCCGGCAACTCGTTTGAATCCGTTCGAATGGGGCTGCGCGCCCAGACGCAGCACCTTAAGGCGTATGCTTCCACGTCCGAGCCCAACAACACTTGCGTGGACCCACGCTTCAGCTCCGTCACTCGCGGATCCGCTCCGCTGGTAGAGGATCTTGGCAGTGGGAAGTGGGCAATGGACGCAGCCTATGCGTCCAAGCTCCTGCAGGTGATGAGCCTCCTCGCCCAGAGGTAGACTCTGTGATCCTTGACTGGTACTAAATTGACTCCCAGCGGATTGTTCTGGCTATAGATAGGCTTTCGGGGTATTATGTCTCTTGTGGCCTTTCGGCCACGGGTATCGCGCGCAAGCGCAGCTTTTTGTCCTGAGGGACAAAGAAAGAAAGGCACGACATGGCTCAGGGTACTGTTAAGTGGTTCAATCCGGACAAGGGCTACGGCTTCATCTCTCGTGAGGATGGTGACGATCTGTTCGTCCACTACTCTGAGGTCGAGATGGACGGCTTCAAGACTCTGGACGAGGGCCAGGCCGTCGAGTTCGAGATCACGACCGGTCAGAACGGCAAGCTCCAGGCGTCTCACGTACACAAGATCTAAGCCCTATTTACTTATAGAGAGCTGAGAGGAGACCCACGCAGGTGGGTCTCTTTTTTTAATGTGCCTTGCTCGAAGAGACCGCGTCCTTGACAGCAGCTCAAGTTCAGATTAGATTGCCCTCACATACGGCCGAGAAGGGAAGCGATGGACAGCGGTGCACCAACGGAAGATGCGGCTCGGACGGCGGCGTCTTCAGCTGATGAAGAGCGGGGGAGCGTGGCCGAAGGCTATAGCAAGCGCACCTCGATGCGGCTGCTGCTGAGCCTCCTCTCTCCCTACAAGGCGCTTGTCGCGGCCACGCTTCTCATGCTCCTGTGCGACACGGTGGGCATGCTCTACGTTCCCACGCAGCTCTCGGCCATCATCAACGTGGCCGTTACCACGCACGACGTCAATGCGCTCATGCACCACGGCGTGGCCATGCTCATCGCGGCGCTCGTGGGCTCGGGAGGCTATATATCGTCGACCTACCTAGCCTCGCAGCTGAGCGCCAAGGTGGGTCGTGACCTGCGCATGGGGGTCTATGAGTCCTCCTTGTCCTTCTCGGGCTCGGACTTCAACCACTTTGGCACGGGGTCCATGATCACGCGCACGCTCTCCGACGTCAACGTCATACAACAGACGCTGCTCATGTCCATTCTCATGATCGTGCCGGTGCCGCTGATGTGCGCGATCTCGATCATCTTGGGCTTCACGACCGATACCGTCATGGGACAGGCCCTGCTCGTGGTGACGTTCTCATCGCTCGCGATCTCGGTGGCGGCCGTGCTTCACTCGGCGCCCATCTTCACACGCCTCCAGGGCTTCATCGATGCGATGAACGTGCGCCTGCGCGAGGCCATGACTGGCGTGCGCGTGATACGCGCGTTTGGCAAGGAGTCCCACGAGCGCGCTCGCCTCGACGAGACCTTCACGGACTACGCCTCTAACGCCATCAGGGTGAACCTCATCTTTGCGGTCACCGACTCCATGACCTTCTTCCTGATGAATGCCGTGGAGGCCCTGATCATGTGGCTCGGTGCCGATCGCGTGGGGGCCCATGCGATGCAGATCGGATCGATCTCGGCGCTCGTGGAGTATGCGATGCTCATCATGACCTTCATGATGATGGCCCAGTTCGCCCTGCTCTCCGTGCCGCGCGCGCTGGCATGCCTGACGCGCGCCTCCGAGGTCCTGGACCTCTCACCTGAGATTCGCGACCTCGCCTCGGGCTTTCCGGCGGACGATTCCGCAGCCGATGAGGTGGCCCGTTTCGACCAGGTGGGCCTGCGCTTCTCGGACGCTGACGAGGACACCTTGCACGATCTCAGCTTCTCCCTCAGACGAGGCCAGGTGACGGCCATCATCGGCAACACCGGCTCCGGCAAGTCGACGATCGCCAAGATGCTCCTGCGCTTCAACGACGTTACGGCGGGCAGCCTGCGTTTTGGCGGCATCGACGTGCGTAACCTCGCCCAGGAGGACCTGCGCTCGCGCATCTCCTACGTCCCTCAGAAGGCGTGGCTCTTTTCGGGCACGATCGCGCAGAACCTTCGCTACGGCAACGACGAGGCCTCCGATGAGCGGCTCTGGCACGCCCTCGAGGTCGCCCAGGCCTCCTTTGTCCGTGAGCTGCCGGAGGGGCTGGGCACGCGCGTGGCCCAGGGCGGGACGAACTTCTCGGGTGGGCAGCGCCAGCGCCTCGCCATTGCCCGGGCGCTCGTGCGTGAGGCCGACCTCTACGTCTTCGACGACTCATTCTCCGCGCTCGACTACAAGACCGACGCGGCGCTGCGTCATGCGCTCGCGGCCGGGCTCTCCGACGCGGCGACGCTCATCATCGCCCAGCGCGTGAGCACGATCCATGACGCTGACCAGATCGTAGTCCTCAGGGACGGCGCGGTCGTGGGCAGGGGCTCCCACGAGGAGCTCATGGACGGATGCCCCACCTACCGGGCCATAGCCGACTCCCAGACCAGGGGGGAGGGCGATCATGACGAGCGATAGGAATCTTGGGGGAGCGGGCGCCGAGGGGCACGTGGCCGATTCCGCGAGTGCCCGCGGAACCGTGGCCAGGCTCTGGGAGGCGGCCGCCGACCAACGCTGGAGGCTCGTCGTTGCCGCCGTCTGCTCCATCGCGAGCGTGGCGGGAAGCGTGGCCGCGACGGCCTACAGCGCCCACCTGATGGACTTGCTCTGGGAGAACATCCAGGCGTCCTTCTCGATGGGCGAGCCCTTCGTGGTCGCGCTCCACAACGGTGGCGCTCAGATTCTGACGTTTCTGGGCCTCTGGACGGGCTCCTGGCTGTTCTACACCGTCCAGACCCTCGTCATGGCGAGCTTTGCCGAGCGCCTCAATCTTGCCCTGCGCTCCAGGATTGCTTTCAAGCTCGGACGACTCCCGCTTGCCTACTACGACGCCCACCAGCCCGGGGACGCGATCAGCCGAGCAACGAACGACCTCGACAAGATCTCGGAGGTCCTGCAGCGCGGCCTTCTGCAGATTATGACGTCCGTGGTCACCGTGGTCTGCTCCGTTGCCGTGATGTGCACCTACGACCTCTTGCTTGCGGGCATCTTCGTGTGCTTCATGCTCGTGTCGTTCATGGTGACCAAGGTCGTGGGCGTCCGGACGCTCGGGGTCGCCTCACGGCGTCAGGCGCTGCTCGGCACCCTCACGGGGCGCGTCGAGGAGGCCTATAGCGGGCGCGCGGTCATCAAGGCCTTCGGTCGCGAGCCGCGAAGTCTCGAGGAAATTCGCCAGGCTGCCGACGACCTCGCCGAGGTCTCCGCCTCGGCTGACTTTCTCACCAATGCGATTGCGCCGGCCATTCGCTTCCTCATGCGCCTGTGCCAGGTGGCGGTGGGGCTTCTCGCTGGCGGCATGCTCGTGGCCGGTCAGCTCTCCGTGGGCGTCTTCCAGGCGTTCTTTCAGTACGTGCTCAAGGCGTCCGAGCCGCTCACGCAGCTCTCGCTCACCATGAACATGCTGCAGGGCGCCCTAGCCGCCGCCGAGCGCGTGTTCTCGCTGCTCGACGAGGATGAGATCGTGCCCGATCCTCCGGCTCCCGTCCAGCTTGCGGCCGCAGCTCCTGGTCGCGTGGTCTTCGAGCATGTGCGCTTTGGCTACGCACCGCAACGCCAGCTCATGCGCGACGTGTCGTTCGTGGCTGAGCCGGGGCAGAAGGTTGCCATCGTCGGGGCCACGGGCGCCGGCAAGACGACCCTCATCAACCTGCTCATGCGCTTCTACGAGGTGGGCGGCGGGCGCATCACGCTCGACGGCGTGGACACGCGCGAGCTCACGCGTGGCGATCTGCGTCGGCGCTTTGGCATGGTGCTGCAGGATGCCTGGCTCTTCGAGGGGACCATAGCCGAGAACATCGCCTACGGAAAGCCCGGGGCCTCGATCGAGGAGGTCGAGGCTGCCGCCCGCGCCGCGCACGTGGACTTCTTTGTGCGCACCCTCCCGCGCGGCTACGACACCATGCTCTCCAATGACGCCGAGAACATCTCGCAGGGTCAGCGCCAGCTGCTCACCATTGCCCGCGCGATGCTCACAGACCCGTCCATCCTCATCCTCGACGAGGCGACCTCGAGCGTGGACACCCGTACCGAGCAGGCCATCGTGCGCGCGATGGAAGCCATCATGGAGAACCGTACGAGCTTCGTCATCGCGCACCGCCTCTCCACGATCGTGGACGCCGACCTCATCTTGGTGATGGAGCGCGGCACCATCATCGAGCAGGGCACCCATGACGAGCTTCTGGCGGCCGACGGCGCCTACACCGAGCTCTATCGCAGCCAGTTCGCATAGGGTCGGGCTTGCTGAGCCGGGCCCATTCAATATTAAAATATTTATGTGCGAGCGCAGCCGATATAAATATTTTTCCCAACCGAGAAACCCCTGATGGCGGGCACATCCCATCAGGGGTCAAAAAATTTATGACCGAGTGCGGTCGTACATAAATATATTTACGGAAAATGAGCCAATCCGTCCATGAGAACCTGACCGACCTACCCGTGCGATCAGGGCTCTCCCTCCCGTGGGCCTACTCCCGGCGACAGGAGTCACAGGCCGCGCCCGATCCCCTCTCGGCGCAGGAGCCCTTGTCGCGCTGGTCCGTGTTGTAGAAGCCCGACCCCTTGAATACGATGCCCGAGGGGTCAAAGAGGCGCTCGGCCTCGCTTCCGCAGCTGGGGCAGACGACCTTGGGCCGCGTGCTCATGGGATGCTCCACCTCGAACGTCGCGTCGCATGCCGGGCAGTGGTAGTCATAACGAGCCATGTTTCCTCCGAAGATACCGCTTTGCAAACGTCTGATACTGTACCCAATGTCGCGCGGCTTGGAGTGCGGGGCTTTTGTCGACTGGCTCCAGCCGAGCCCCGCAGGCGAGAGTCCGGGCGAAAATTCTGGGCTATCATGTGACGTTATGCAGGAAGGACGCGAGGGGGCGCAATGAACATCAGTGGGGCGATCTTTGACTGCGACGGGACCCTGGTCGACTCGATGGGCATGTGGCGGGACGTCATCTCATGGATGTCCGAGCGCTACGACGTGCCCGACATCGAGTTCGCACGTGTGGAGATGCTTCCCCTGCGCGACACCTGCGCGCTCTTCCATGACGAGCTCGGGGCAGACCTCCCGGCGGAGGACATTTACGAGGAGGTCTGCGCGCACCTGCGTGACGTCTACGAGCACGAGGTCAAGGCCATGCCCGGTGTCCGTGCCCTTCTGGACGAGCTTGTCGCCGCGGGCGTGCCCCTGGCCGTGGCCTCATCCACCCCGGTTCGTGAGTTGAGAAGCGCCCTGGGGGCCCATGATCTTCTGGGCTACTTCGATACCCTCGTGAGCACCGAGGACGTGGGCGGGCGTGACAAGGACCGTCCCGACGTCTGCCTCGAGGCGGCGCGCAGGCTCGGCTCGGATCTCACGACCACCTGGGTCTTCGAGGACGCTCCCTTTGGCGTGCGCACGGCGCGTGAGGCAGGCTTTGCCGTCGTCGGCCTCCTGCATGACCACGACGGACGTCGCGAGGAGGACTTTGCCCCCGCAGACATCCTCGCGCACGGCCTCCCCGAGATCTCGCTTGCTCGCCTGCGAGACTATGAGCGACCGGCCCCCTTCGCGTCGTCGAGCGAACCACTTGACGTGCTCGTCGTTGCCGGATCGCCAGCTCCGAGCTCGCCGGGGCTCGTGGCTGAGCTCGCCCGTGCCTCCGCCTACGTCATCTGCGCCGACCGCGGTGCCGACGCCTGCCATGCGGCGCACGTGTCCCCGGACGTCTTCTGCGGCGACGAGGACTCGGTCTCGGCTGATGCGGCGGCGTGGGCTCGCTCATCGGCCGCCACGACCGTGGACTTTCCCACGGAGAAGTACGCGACCGACCTTGCGATCGCTCTGGACTGCGCGTGCCATGAGGCCGCTCGCAGGGACGCGCCCCTCTCCGTGACCCTCACCTGTGCCTCGGGAGGCCGGCCTGACCACGCCCTGGCCGTCGTGGGGCAGCTCGCCCTCGCCGCGCGGGGCGGCGCTGCGGCACGCCTCGTCGAGGACGGCTACGAGATGCGCGTCGTGTCTCCGGCGTCCGTGGACGTCTGGGAGCTCGGGCCATGCGCCGTGGGCAGGACCTTCTCGGCTGTGGCCCTGGAGCCGGACACCCGCATCGACGAGGAGGGGATGCGCTGGTCCCTCGCCGACAAGCCTCTGGAGCTTTTGGGTGACCTTGGCATGTCGAACGTCGTCACCCTTCCCGACGCCCTCGTGCGCTGCCGTGCGGGTGCCGTCGCGGCGTTTCTGATCGCCTAGCGTGTTGCGTGGCGGGCCTCCGGTGTTCCCGCGTGAGGTCCTTGTGCCATGAAAGTCCACAATGAGTTGGTCTTTTTCGTTGCAGAGGACCGGCGCTGTGTTATGCTCATACGGCTTTAGAAAGTTGCGGGCGCGTCCGAGTCCCGCGCCCCCGAGGAGGTACGAGTCATGTCGAAGGTCTGTGAGTTCTGCGGCAAGCACGCCGTTGCCGGTCATTCCATCAGCCACTCTCACCGCGTGGTGAACCGCACGTTCAAGCCGAACATCCAGCGAGTCACCGTTGTCGTAGACGGTCACCGTCGGAAGGCCAACGTCTGCTCGCGCTGCCTTAAGTCCGGTAAGATCGCGCGCAGCTAGCGCCGCATCGAGCATGCCCAAGAGGAGGTCGCCACGAGCGGCCTCCTTTTTTGCGGCGCAGAGGGGATAGGTTGCGCGCTGGCAGCGCATGACGTCCGCTCACGAAGTGCTGCGCATGAATCGTGGGCCAGGGCAGCCCGGCGGGCGGTTTGCGCAGTGATGGGGGGCTGGGGCACGCGCCGGAAGGCCGATTTGAGCCACAGTCCCCGTTTCATGAGCGCGCGAGCGGTCGTCGCCCCCTCGGATGAGCGCGCGAGCGGTCGACGCCCCCTCGGGTAGCCATCGTCCGCCGCGCCTGGTGCCGTTGCGTACGCTCTGCGAATTCCGGGGGACGGAATCCATTTACGCTATACTGAATCGGATTCTGAATGGTCGCTCTTCTTTTCCAGCGAGAGGAGACACATGTCTGGTGTCGTTCCGGGAACGCTCAAGGTATCCAACGACTGCATCGCCGACCTCGCGGGCTATGCTGCTCTCGAGTGCTATGGCGTGGTTGGCATGGCAGAAATCGACGAGCAAGCTGGGGTGGCGCGACTTCTACCGTCCTTTCGCCTGCGCAAGGGCATCGACGTCGCCGTCGAGGATGGCCGTGTCGTCGTTGACCTCCACGTGATCGTGGAACAGGGTGTCAACATGGCCTCGGTCGTGGGGAACCTTACGAGCTCCGTCAGGTTCCTGCTCAAGCAGATCGCCGAGCTCTCCAACGTTGACGTGCGCGTCCACATCGAGGGTCTGCGCAACGCGCGCTAGATACCCGCATCGACCAAGGAACCGAGGTTCTACGAAGATGATTTCGACCATCATCCGCAGGTGTTTTCCCGTGGCAGCCCAGGTCGTGGCCGACCGCGCCGAGGACATCAACAAGCTCAACGTCTTCCCCGTCCCCGACGGCGACACCGGCACCAACATGTCCCTGACGCTCGGCACCGTCGTGAGCGAGGTCCAGGCCCTGCCCGAGAGCGCCTCGATCGAGGACATCGCCCAGGCGATTACCCACGGCTCGCTCATGGGCGCGCGCGGCAACTCGGGTGTCATCACGAGCCAGATCCTGCGCGGCATCGCCGAGGGACTCTGCGACGCCAAGAGCCAAGATGACCCCACGCCCGCCGACATCGCGCACGCCTGGAGGCGTGGCGTCAAGGTGGCTTTCAAGGCCGTTCGCAAGCCGGTCGAAGGTACGATCCTCACGGTCCTGAAGGACGTCTCCGCCCGCGCAGACCAGCTCGAGAAGACCAAGATCGCCACGCGAGAGATGCTCGACGCGCTTGTCGTGGAGGCCTACGAGTCCGTGGCGCGCACCCCCGACCTCCTGCCCGTTCTCAAGGAGAACGGCGTCGTGGACTCGGGCGCCTTCGGCTTCGCCGTCTTCCTTGAGGCCTTCGTCAACGCCGCACTGGGCAAGTCCGATGGCCTCACCGACTTCAAGACCACCGTTGACGCCAAGGCAGACGTCACCTCCAAGGTCGCCATCGAGATCAACGACGACTGGGAGGGCTCTCAGTACCGTTACTGCAACGAGTTTCTCTTCCATGCCGAGAAGCCCTTTGAGGCCGACGAGGCCCTCTCCTACCTGGCCACGCTCGGCGACTGCGAGCTCGTCGTGGGCTCCTACCCCGACTTCAAGGTCCACGTGCACTCCAACGAGCCCAACCGCGTGCTCGCCTACATGCTGCAGTACGGCCAGATCTTCGAGGTCTTCATCCACAACATGGACATGGAGTCCCAGGACCGCACGGCCAAGATCGCGGCCGACCAGGCGGGCGCGCCGAGTGCGCAGCCCAAGAAGCCCCTGGGTTTTGTGGCCGTGGCCGCAGGCTCGGGTGAGGCCGACATTCTGCGCTCGCTCGGCGTCGACGTGGTCGTCTCGGGCGGTCAGACCATGAACCCCTCCACGGCCGACATCCTCGCCGCCCTAGGCGAGGTCAATGCCGAGGCCGTCATCGTCTTGCCCGGCAACGGCAACATCCGCATGGCCGCCGAGGCCGCGGCTGCCGCCTGCGACTTCGCTCGCGTGGCCGTGGTTCCCACCAAGACCGTGCCCCAGGGCTTCTCGGCCATGTTCGCCACGGACGCCGACGCCTCGCTCGAGGAGAACGTCGAGGCCATGACCGATGCCATTGCCGAGGTGCGCGGTGGCGAGGTCACGCGTGCCGTGCGCGACTCCGTGGCCTCCGACGGGACACCCATCCGCACGGGCGACGTCATGGGCATCCAAGACGGCTCGATCGAGCTCGTGGGCGACTCCATCCAGGACGTCACGCTCGAGCTTATCGCCCGCATGCAGGCGAGCGAGGAGGGCGATTCCCTCACGATCCTCGCCGGCAAGGACCTGGACGACGCGTCCTTCTCGACGCTCGTGGACGCCATCGAGGCTGCCCAGCCAGACCTCGAGGTCGATCCGCACCGCGGCGAGCAGCCCCTCTACCCCGTGATCTTCTCGATCGAGTAGATGTTCGCGTGGGGACGCGCCTTGCCATAGCGACCGCCGCAGAGAGGGTGCAGAGATCCTGTGCCCTCTCTGACTCTGTCTCGCGGCTGCGCTACGTCTCGGGGCAGCGCGCCCAGGCGCTCGAGCGACTGGGGATTCTGCGCGTGCGCGACCTTTTGCTCCACGTGCCCCACCGCTATCTCGACTTCACCCACCAGGTTCCCATCAGCCATGCCGACGTGGGGCAAGACGCCACGATCGTGGCCACCGTCGACAAGGTGGGTCTCAAGCGGCCCCGCCCGCGCATGCAGATCGTGGAGCTTTCGGTGGTGGACGACACGGGCGTCCTCGTGGCCACGTTCTTCCGCCAGCCCTGGATCGCCGAGCAGGTCAAGGTCGGCGACGTGGTGGCCCTGTCCGGCAAGGTGAGCTTCGCATACGGCTTCAGACAGATGAGGTCCCCCTTCCACGAGGTCCTGGACGCGCCGTCCGAGCGCGGCTCCTACGCGCGAGTGCTCCCGGTCCACCCGGTGGGGGAGGGCGTCACGGCCTCCTGGATGCGTCGGATCGAGGCGGCGGCCCTGGCCGACGTGGGCGACGTGTGCGACTGGCTGCCCGTCCGCCTCGTGTGCTCCCACGGGCTCATGACGCTCGCCCGCGCCCTGCGCGAGGTCCACTTCCCGTCGACGATGGCCGCAGCCGAGGCCGCGCGCAGGAGGCTCGCCTACGACGAGCTGCTCTGTCTCCAGCTTGCCCTTCTCACGCGTCGCACGGTCGAGCTCGCGGGGGCGACCCCCCAGGAGCACGTCACGTCTGGGCCACACCTCGCCGCGCTTTATGCCGCGCTGCCCTTCACGCTCACTGACGAGCAGCGCGTCTGCGCCGACCAGATCCTGGCCGACATGGCCGCCCCGCGCGTGATGAACCGTCTGCTCCTGGGCGACGTGGGCACCGGTAAGACCGCCGTGGCCGCCGTGGCTCTTGCGGCCGTGGCTGACACGGGGACCCAGGCCGCCATCATGGCTCCGACCTCGGTCCTCGCGCGACAGTACGTCGAGAAGCTCGGTCCCGTGCTCGACTCCGCCCACGTGAGCTGGGCTCTTGTCACGGGGTCCACGCCCCCCGACGAGCGTGCGCTCACCTCCGACGCGCTCGCGAGGGGGGAGCTCACGGTGTGCTTCGGCACGACGGCGCTGCTCTCGGAGGACCTTGAGTTTCTGGCCCTGTCTCTTGTGGTCATCGACGAGCAGCATCGCTTTGGCGTGGACCAGCGCGCCGCACTGAGGCGCAAGGGCGCGGGCGCCGACCTGCTTGCCATGACGGCCACCCCCATCCCGCGCACGCTGGCCCTGTCGATCTACGGCGACGTCGAGCTCTCGCGGATCAAGAGGCGGCCCCGCGCGGGCGCCGGCGTGAGCACCAAGGTCGTGACGCCCGACAACCTCGACCTGGCCTGGGGCGCCATCCGCGACGCCTGTGCTCGGGGCCACCAGGCCTATGTGGTGTGTCCCCTCGTCGATGACGCAGACGACGGCGCGGAGCTCGATGACGTTCCCGAGTCCGTGCGCTCGACGTCCCCCCGCCTGTCCTCCGCCACCGCGATCGTGGCCGACCTCTCCTCTCACGTGCTGCCGGACCTGACCTCGGACCTCATCCACGGGCGCATGTCAGCCGCCGAGAAGGACCGTGCCATGGAGCGCTTTCGCACGGGCGTCACGGACGTCCTCGTGGCGACGACCGTCGTGGAGGTGGGCGTCGACGTGCCTAACGCCACGGTCATGGTCGTGCTCGACGCCGATCGCTTTGGGCTGGCGACGCTGCACCAGCTCAGGGGGCGCGTGGGCCGCGGCGACCATGCGGGCGTGGTCTTTCTGTCGTGCGCCGCCAAGCGCGGCAGTGTCGCCCGACAGCGCCTGGCGGCGCTCGAGGCCACCTCGGACGGGTCCGAGCTCGCCGAGCTGGACCTGCGTCTGCGCCACGAGGGAGAGGTCCTGGGCTATCGTCAGCACGGTGGCGTGTCGCTGGAGATCTCCGATCTTGATCAGGATCGCGACCTCGTCGAGGCTGCCCACGAGGACGCTCGCGCCCTGGCCCAGGACGACCCGCGCCTTACGGCGCCCGTGCACCGCGCCCTGGCGCTCGAGGTACGCGACCGGTTCGGGGCCTACTTCGAGGAATTGGAGCGCGCATGAGGATCGTGGGCGGCAAGTGGCGCGGGAGGGTCGTGGCGGCGCCCGCGGGACGTGAGACCACCCGGCCCACGACGGACCGTGCGAGAGAGTCCATCGCCTCGATGATTCTGTCGGCGGCCGGACTCGACCTCTCGGGCGCTTCGGTGCTCGACGCCTTCGCGGGCTCGGGAGCCATGGGCTTCGAGCTCGTCTCGCGCGGGGCCGCGCGCGCCACCTTCGTGGACCGCGACCACGCGGCCGCTCGCCACGTGCGTGCGAGCGCTCGGGTGCTGGGGGCGGCCCCCGAGGAGTGCGTCGTCCTGGCTGGCGACGTCTTCGCCCTGGCGGCCCGCGGGCTCGCAGGCGCTCCCTTCGACGTGGTCTTTCTTGATCCTCCCTACGCCGTGGGGGAGAAGCGTGTCTCGGAGCTGGTAGAGACGCTCGTCCGGATGGGTCAGCTCGCGGACGGCGCTCTGGTGGTCTACGAGCATGCCGCGGGCTCGGCCGGGCTCGTGGGGGCCGGCCTGTCCGTCCTGCGCTCCAAAACGCACGGCATCACGACCGTTGACCTTCTGGTCTCTCACTCAGATGGGTGGAAACAATGAGCAGCACCATCACGCACGTCGTCGTCCCGGGCACCTTCGATCCGGTTACGCTCGGGCACGTTGACGTCATACGCCGCGCGCGGCGGCTCTTTCCCCATGTCACCGTGGCCGTGGCCTGTTCGGCCAACAAGAATGGGTGCGGTACGGCCTTCTCGCTTGCCGACCGCGTGGAGATGATCCGCGAGGCGCTCGCGCTCGAGGGCCTGCCGGATGACGTGGAGGTCGAGCCGTTCTCGGGGCTTCTCGTGGATTTCTGTCACGAGCTCGGGGCCGGTGGGGTGGTCAAGGGCCTGCGCGCCATGACCGACTTCGAGTACGAGCTGCAGCAGGCCGACCTCAACAGTCACATGGCCCCCGACCTCGAGTCCATCTTCGTCATGTCGAGCCCCATGTACGGATACGTCTCGTCTTCGATCGTGCGCGAGATTGCCTCGATGGGCTCCGACGTGAGCATCCTGGTGCCCTCCAACGTCAACGCTCGCCTGCGTACGCACTACGCCTCCGAGGACTGATCAAAGCGCGCTTGGGGTTCTCGTTGACGGCCTCGGCCGTTTCGTGCAACCCTGTCCAATCTGCTACTATGCATGTAAATGGGGCCATGCCACGCACGCCATGCGTCCTTTGAGCTACGCGAGAGGAGCCCTGGATGCAGCCAGGTGAGGAAATTGAGAGCTTGGTCGACGAGCTCGAGCAGATCGTGAACGAGGGCAAGTCGCCCCTTATGGACAATGGCCAGAAGAAGATTGTCGACGCCCAGGACGTCTACGAGATCCTGGACGAGATTCGCCGGCTATTCCCGCAGGAGTTCCAGGATGCGCGTCGCATCCTCAAGGAGGAGCAGGAGACGCTCGACCGCGCTCAGCAGCAGGCCAGCTCCATCATCGCCGACGCTCAGCAGCAGGCTATGATTCTCGCTGGCGATCAGGAGGTCGTTCGCCTGGCCCAGCAGCAGGCCGATGGCGTGCGCGATCAGGCGGCTCAGTACGAGCGTGACACCCGCTACAACGCCGAGGAGTACGCCGACACGGTTCTCGCGCACCTCGAGGAGAACCTCAAGTCGCTTACGGGCTCCGTTTCGCGCGTGCGCCAGACTCTAAACGAGAACTCTGGCTCTCGCAACACCACCAACAACGTTCCCTGGTAGCCGATGAGCCCCCTGATTATCACGCTTGACGAGCGTCTTGCCAGCCCTGGAGACACGCTGCCGGTGGCGGGTCATCTTGACCAGGGTGGTTATACCCTGGGCGATCACGAGTTCTTGCTGCCCGATGGCATGGATTACGATGTCGTGCTCACCAACGCAGGCGAGGGCATTCTCGCCACAGGCCTGCTCAAGGCCCACGTCGTGGGGACGTGCGATCGCTGCCTGGAGAGGGCGGCCTTCGACGTGGCTTCGGAGGTGGACGAGTACTACCTGTTTGAGAAGCCCGAGGAGCTCTCCGATGACGAGGACGAGGCCGACTACGAGCTCGTCGGCGACGACCACACGATCGACCTGGCGGGCGCTCTCGTCTCGGCGCTCGTGATGGAGACGCCGTTCGTGGTGCTGTGCCAGCCCGAATGCAAGGGGCTCTGTCCTGTCTGCGGAGCCAACCTCAACGAGGGCGACTGCGGCCATGGCGCGGTTCTGGAGGCCGAGCGCGAGGAGGACCGGCTCAAGGCGAGTCCCTTCGCGGCTCTTTCCGAGCTCGATTTGGGTGAGGACGGCACTGCAGACGAGGCGCCCAAGGACTAGGGACATCCCTCTCATCGCGCCCTCCGCGTTCTTCTCGCTGGGCCGGCATGGGGCTCTCCTGCGAGGGCGCCTGGGTTCTTTGAGCGCTTTCGGAGGCTGGTGGCGATAAAGACGTGCCCTGACTGCGACTGCCAAAAGCGCTCAAGGAGCGGAGAAGGGCCCCGCGGCGGCACGCGGGCGTGAAAAAATGCTGACAAGGCACGGAGCGAGGTGCTATCCTCCAAAAGGCGTGCTATAGTATTCCATCGCATGACTGGCGATGGCCCCGCCTACGCGTGAGCGCGAGGCGTTGGTTCGTGAACTGAACAGGAGAGTCTGACATGGCAGTACCCAAGCAGAAAAAGGGCCGCGGCGCCACCCATACCCGTCGCTCGGCCAACAGCAAGCTCGAGGTCTCGGCTCGTTCCGTGTGCCCCCAGTGCGGATCCCCCAAGCTGCCGCATCACGTGTGCCCCAACTGCGGCTACTACAAGGACCGCGAGGTCATCGTCACCGAGTAGCGGCTCTCTCAGCGTGTGCCTTCGAGGCCGACCTCAGGGTCGGCCTCTTTGCTTTCAAGGATGGGCCCACGTGAGGGTCATCACGCATGAGGGACGACGCGGCTCGGGAGGGGCCTCGTGTCGGCCCTTGCGTCATACTGGGGAAGCAGTCCACGGGCCGAGGGCCCAGCGAGGAGGAAGCATGACCACCATCTGCGTCGACGTCATGGGTGCCGACAAGGAGCCTGCCGTCCTGCTCGAGGGCGTGGCCGCGGCCCTGGAGAAGGATTCCGAGCTCGAGGTCCTCGTGGCCGGGAATTCCGCCGTCGTAGAGTCCTTCTGCGCCGCTCACGCTCGTGCGCGGGCCCTGGTCACCACCGAGGTCATCGCGATGTCGGAGCATCCCGCGAGCGCGGTGCGCAAGAAGAAGGACGCGAGCATCGTCCGCGCTGCCGCTGCCGTGCGTGCCGGCGAGGCGGATGCCCTGTTCTCGGCCGGCTCCACGGGAGCCGTCCTCACGGCTGCGACCTTTGGCGTGGGACGCGTGCGCGGCATCAAGCGCCCGGCGCTGTCGCTCTCGTTTCCCGGGATCTCGGGGCGCTCGACCGTGTTCCTGGACATGGGCGCCAACGCGGACGTGAAGCCCGACGTCATCGTGCAGTTCGCCCAGATGGGACGCGCTTATGCGCGCACGGTATTGGGCGTGGCCGAGCCCCGGGTGGGGCTTCTCACCAACGGCTCAGAGGAGACCAAGGGCTCCGAGATGGCGCTCGCCTATCACGAGGCGCTCGCAGCGGGCAACTGTGGATTCGCGGGCAACGCCGAGGGAACCGACCTTCTGGCCGGGACCTTCGACGTGATCGTGGCCGACGGCTTCACCGGTAACGTGGCCCTGAAGTCGGTGGAGGGCACGGGCAAGTTCGTGATCAGCCGCCTCAAGGCTGCGATGGGGGAATCTCTCACCCACAAGATTGGCATGGCGCTGCTCAAGGGACCTCTCAAAAAGATGGCCTGCGACCTCTCTGGCGACGAGTACGGCGGCGCGATCCTTCTGGGCCTGCGCGCGCCGGTCGTCAAGGGTCACGGGGCCACGAGCGCACGGGCCGTCTGCCAGGGCACGCTCTTCGCCGCGAGCCTCGTGCGTTCCGGCCTCTGCGCGCAAATCGCGGATGCCTGCGAAATCGTCCGCTAGCTCGCGGGCCGTCCGGTGCCCATACGGGTAGAATCAAGGCGACAAGGCAACATCGGATGCGGGATTGCCCGCGCACAGAAGGGACCAGCATGGATCGTGACGCCATTCTCGAGAAGGTCGTATCCGTCGCACAGGAAACGCTCGACATCGCCGATGGCGTCGAGCTCGTCGAGGACACCAACCTCAAGGACCTCGGGGCCGACTCGTTTGACCTCCTCGAGTTCGTGACCGCGCTCGAGGATGAGTTCTCCTTGACCCTCGATGACGATGCGGTGGCCACGATCGCCACGATCGGCGAGGTCGTTGACGCCGTCGAGAGCGCACAGTAGGCAGGGGCCGTTCGTTGAAGATGCACCAGAGGGTGGTCGAGGCCGAGAGGATCTGCGGCCACCATTTCACAAATCAGCAGCTCATCGTCTCCGCCCTCACGCACCCCTCCGCGGTGGAGGGTCGTCCCGTCTCGGCCTCCTACGAGCGTCTCGAGTTCTTGGGTGACTCCGTGCTCGGTGCCATCGTGGCCACTGACCTGTTCGAGCGCTTTCCCGAGATGGACGAGGGTGAGCTGACGCAGGCCAAGATTGCGCTCGTCTCGGGCAAGATGCTCTCGAGCGTGGCGGACGAGCTCGGCGTGGGGCCGCTCATCGTGATGGGCGAGTCTGAGCTCGGCACGGGTGCGCGCGGCATGCACTCCGCGCTCGAGAACGTCTATGAGTCGATCGTCGGCGCGCTCTACCTGGACGCGGGCTACGGGGTCACGCACGACTTCGTACTCTCGACGCTCGGGCCGCAGGTCTCCGCGTCGCTCGCCATGAAGCCGATCAGCCCCAAGTCTCGCCTGCAGGAGGTCTCGCAGCGCGACTGGCACTGCGGGCCCGAGTACAAGCTCCTCTCCGAGGAGGGCCCGGCGCACGACCCCACCTTCACCTCGGCCGTCCTGGTCGAGGGGCGCAGGATTGGGCGCGGCACGGGATCCTCGAAGAAGTCCTCCGAGAGCGCCGCCGCAGTGGACGCCCTCGTGCGCTTCGGTTACGCCGACGCGGACGACTTCGAGGGTGCGGCAACCACCAACTAACGTCGAGGAGGCCCTTCCCCCGTGTATCTGAAGTCCCTCACGCTCAAGGGTTTCAAGTCGTTTGCCGACCGGACCCAGATGGTCTTCGATCCTGGCCTGACCGTCGTCGTGGGCCCCAACGGCTCTGGCAAGTCGAACGTCTCCGACGCGATTCTGTGGGTCCTCGGCGAGCAGAGCGCCAAGATGCTGCGCGGTCAGGCCATGGAGGACGTGATCTTCTCTGGCTCGTCGGCGAGGGGCGCGGTGGGCGTGGCCGAGGTCACCCTCGTGCTCGACAACGCCGACCACACCCTGCCGATCGACTTTGCCGAGGTGGGCGTCACGCGGCGAATGTATCGCTCCGGGGAGTCCGAGTACCTGATCAACGGGGCCCCCTCGCGTCTCATGGACGTCCAGGACATCCTGCATGATTCGGGCCTGGGCAAGGACACCCACTCAATTATCAGCCAAGGCAAGCTCGACTCGATTCTCTCGAGCCGACCGGAGGAGCGCCGCGCCCTCATCGAGGAGGCGGCGGACATCTCCAAGCACCGCCGCCGCAAGGAGCGCAGCGAGCGCAAGCTGTCCTCGATGGACGAGAACCTCGCGCGAGCCAAGGTGCTCTCCCGCGAGATAGGTCGCCAGCTCAAGCCCCTCGAGCGCCAGGTCGACAAGGCCAAGCGCGCGCACGACCTGCAAGACGAGCTCTCTGACCTCACCCGCCAGCTGGCCGTCGACGACCTGCGCCGTCTGCAGGATGACTATGGACGCCTCTCCGCGCGCGGCCGGGAGGCCGATGCCGCGATTGAGCTCGCGCAGTACCGCTCCGACGAGAAGGAGCGCGAGCTCGAGAAGCTGCAGTCGCTGCTCGAGCAGAAGGGGCTGTTCGTGGGCGACCTCGGCGAGCAGCGCCGTCGTATGCAGGACATCCTCGGTCGCATGGACTCCGACATGCGTCTGCTCGAGGAGAAGGGCAAGAACATGGTCTCGCGCCTCTCCGACATGCGCATGCAGCTTTCGGCGGCTCAGAAGCAGCGTGCCGACGTTTCGCGCGAGCAAGAGAGCGTCGAGGCGAAGCGCTCCGACCTGTCTGTGCGCGAGGCGGACCTCAAGCGCAGCACGGATGAGCTCGCGCGGACCTCGCACGATGCCGTCGAGCGCCGTCGCGCCCTGGACGCGGAGCTCGCGCGCCTCACAGCCGACGAGCGCGCCGCGAGCTCGGAGGCGGACAAAGAGACGCTTGCCTACGCCAAGCTCGAGGACCAGGTCTCGAACGCCCAGGTTGAGGACCAGATGTTCGCCTCTCGCTTGGCGCAGCTCGATGAGTCCGAGCGCACGACCTCCGAGGCCCTCTCCGAGCGCGCGGCCGCCGAAAAGCGCACCTCTGCGGAGCTTGCGGGCGCTCGTGCGCGCGCCGACGAGCTTGCGGCGTCCATCTCCTCGCGCGCGGCCGAGCTCAACGTCGCGCGCGCCACCGAGGCCGAGGCGCGCAGAAGCCTTTCGTCTGCCCAGGCCACGCTCGACGCGCTGCGCTCGGTTGATGCGGACGTGGAGCAGGCGAGCCCGCTCGCCGCGGCCCTCGTCGATGAGGGCTCCGCCAGTGTGGAGTGCCGCCTCGCCGACCTCATCGATGCGGACCCCGCGATCGAGGCGCTCGTGGAGCAGCTGCTCGGAGACGACCTCGCGGCTCTCGTCGTCGCGGATGGCGCCACAGCGTCCTCGCTCGTCGAGCTCGCGCTCGGACTGGACGACGTCGACGGGCGCGCCGCGATCGTATCGCGTCGGGTGGCGAGGGCGGCGGCCGTGGCTGATGCCCCGGGCACGGCCCTCATTGACCACCTGCGCATCGCCGACGACGCACGCGAGACCTTGTGCGCCCTTCTCGGCGACGTCCGACTCGTCGGGAGCGCCTCGGAGGCCGTGGCGGCCCACGAGGAGCTCCCCGCGCTCACCTACGTCACCGCGGACGGCGTGGCCGTCCTGCCTGACGGCCGCGTTCACGTGGGGTCGGCTCCCACCAACGAGACGGGCGCCCTCGAGCGCAAACGACGCATTCGCGCGCTCGACGAAGGCATGGCTGCGCTCACCGAAGCTCGTGACGCGGCGGCCGCCGCCGCGACCAACGCCGAGGCCAAGCTCGCCTCGGCGCGCGACGAGAGCTCCGCGGCGAAGGGCGAGGTCGCTCGGCTCGCCGCCGAGCTCTCCTCGGCTACCTCCGAGCGTGGTCGACTGGAGGCGCAGCTCGCGCACGCGACCTCCGAGCGCGCCCAGGTCACCAAGGCCCGCGAGGCCGCCCAGGCCCGCGCGTCAGAGTCTCAGGGCCAGATCGACGCCCACCGCGCCGCCGCCCGCGCGGCCCGCGTGCGCGCCGACGAGCTCTCCGGTCGCCTCACCGAGAAGAAGGATGAGCACGAGGAGGCCATTCGCGCCCAGGGCAAGGCGAGCCACGCGCTGTCCGATGCCCGCCTCGAGCTGGCCATGGTCACCGAGCGCCGTCGCAACCTCGAGTCCCGCCTGCGTGACCTCGAGCCCCGTCTTCGCTCCCTGGATGCGCGCATCGAGGCCACCGAGAGAGGGTCGCGCTCCCTGGAGGTCGTGAGGCTGCGCGTCGACCCCCTGCACGACCGCTACAATGCCGTTCGCGAACGTGCCCTCGACTGGGCGGCCCGCCTCAGGGACCGGGCCTCGCTCGCAGAGGCCGACTCGGACTCGCTCAAGCGCACCATCGGCGACGCTCGCCAGGCCGTGAGCGAGGCCAACGAGGAGCTCGAGGGCGCCAAACGAGCCTCCTCCGACGTCAAGGTCGACATCGCCAAGATCGAGGTGCAGGTCCAGGGTGCCATCGACGCCATCTGTGCGACCGGTGCCGTGCTCGACGAGGCCCTCACGCTTCCCGCACCCGATGACCGCGAGGCCTCGGAGCGACGCGTAGAGGCCCTCACGAGGCAGATCGCCTCCATCGGACCGGTGAACGAGGTGGCCATGGACGAGTACCTGCGCCTCAAGCGGCGTGCCGACTATCTGGACGAGCAGGTGGCGGACCTCGAGAGCGCCCGTGGCTCACTCAAGAAGATCACGGCGGCCATCGATCGCAAGATGCGCCGGCGCTTCATCACGATCTTCGACAGGGTCAACCAGAGCTTCTCGGAGATCTTCTCGCTGCTTTTCCCCGGGGGCCAGGCCCACCTCGAGCTGACTGATCCTGATAACCTCTCCGAGACGGGCGTCGAGATCGTGGCGCAGCCGCGCGGCAAGCGCATCGCCAAGATGATGCTCATGAGCGGCGGCGAGAAGTCCCTGACCGCGCTCGCCCTGCTCTTTGCGGTCTACAAGGTGCGTACCGTTCCGTTCTACGTGTTCGACGAGGTGGAGGCCGCGCTCGACGACTCCAACCTCTCCAAGCTGCTCGACGCGATCGAGGAGCTCAAGAAGACCACACAGCTGATCGTGATCTCGCACCAGAGGCGCACGATGGAGCAGGCCGACGTGCTCTATGGCGTCTCGATGCAGGCTGATGGCGTGAGCCACGTGGTCTCCCAGCGACTCGATCGCACGACGGGAAAGGTGGTTGATGCATAGATGGGCCTGATGGACAGCCTGAAGAAGGGCCTCAAGCGCTCGCGTGAGGCGATAAACGAGATCTTCTACATGGGCGGTGAGGTCGACGAGGACTTCTGGGAGGACCTCGAGGACACGCTCGTGATGGGCGACATGGGCGCCGAGGTGGCCCTCTCCGTGACCGATGACCTGCGTGAGCAGGCGGCCCGCGAGAACCTCGTTCGCGCCGACCAGCTCAAGGACGCCCTTGCCCATCGCCTGGCGGCGGAGTTTCCCGCGGCGGCGCGTGACCCCTTCGAGGACCTGCCGAGCTGCGTGGTCTTCGTGGGCATCAACGGGGCCGGCAAGACGACGACCGTGGGCAAGCTCGCGGGCCGCGCGAGGGACGCGGGAACGAGCTGCCTGATCGGGGGCGCCGACACCTTTCGAGCTGCCGCGATCGAGCAGCTCGAGGTCTGGGGAGGTCGCGCCGGCGTCGACGTGATCACGCGTGAGCGCGGGGCCGACCCGGCGAGCGTCTGCTACGACGTCGTGGAGGAGGCCGAGCGTCGCGCCAGCGAGCTCGTCTTGGTGGACACGGCTGGCCGCCTGCACACCTCGGCCGACCTCATGCGCGAGCTCGCCAAGCTCGTGGGCGTCACGCGCAAGCGCTCGACGATTCCAGTCTCGGTGGTGCTCGTGATCGATGCCACGACGGGGCAGAACGGCCTCGCCCAGGCGCGCGAGTTCAACGACGCGCTCGACCTCGACGGCCTTATCGTCACCAAGCTCGACGGAACCGCCAAGGGCGGCATTGCGCTCGCCATCTCCAGCCAGCTGGGGTTGCCTATCTACCGCATCGGGGTGGGGGAGTCGCTCGATGACCTCCAGACCTTCGACGCGCTCGACTTCTGCCGCGCCCTTGTGGGCGAAGAGGGGATGTAGTTCATGTTCAACTCACTGTCCGATCGCCTTCAGGACACCTTCGGGCGGCTGCGCGGCAAGGGCCGCCTCACCGAGGACGACATCAACGTCGCCATGCGCGAGATTCGCATGGCGCTGCTCGAGGCCGACGTCAACTATCGCGTGGTCAAGGGATTCGTAGCTCGCTGCAAGGAGAAGTGCCTCACCTCCGAGGTCATGGACTCTCTCACCCCGGCTCAAAACGTCGTCAAGATCGTGCTCGACGAGCTCACGGTCCTTCTGGGGTCCACGGATTCCAAGCTCACGCTCGCGCAGAACCGCACGCCCAACGTAATCATGCTCGTGGGTCTGCAGGGCTCGGGCAAGACGACGGCTGCGGCCAAGTTGGCCTATCTGCTCAAGAGCCAGGGGCATAGCCCACTTCTGGCGGCCTGCGACACGCACCGTCCCGCTGCCGCCGACCAGCTGGCCACCCTGGGCGGCGAGATCGGCGTGCCCGTATACCGCGGAGATGGCGTCGACGCCGTGGCCGTGGCCTCCGAGGCCATCCGCGAGGCTGTCGACCACCTGAATGACCTCGTGATCGTGGACACGGCTGGGCGTCTCCAGATCGACGAGGAGATGATGGCCGAGGCCGTCGCCATCAAGAAGGCCGTACGGCCCGACCAGATCCTCATGGTCGTGGACGCCATGGGCGGACAGGACATCGTCAACGTGGTCACCGAGTTTGCCACTCGCGTGGACTTCGATGGCGTCATCATGTCCAAGCTCGACGGTGACGCGCGCGGCGGCGGGGCGCTCTCCGTGCGCGAGGTCACCGGCAAGCCGATCAAGTTCGTCTCGATGGGGGAGAAGCCCGACTCGCTCGAGGTCTTTCACCCCGATCGCATGGCCAAGCGCATCCTAGGCATGGGTGACGTCGTGGGCATCATCGAGCAGGCCGAGAAGGTCGCCGACGAGCAGCAGGTGGAGGACGCCGAGCGCATGCTGCGCGAGGGCTTCACGATGGATGACCTGCTCTCCCAGATGCAGCAGATCAAGAAGATGGGCGGCCTCCAGAAGATCGCCGGCATGATTCCCGGCATGGAGCGCGCGATGGCCCAGGCCCCCGGGGCCGCTGACGAGAGCCAGCTCGTGCGCATCGAGGCCATCATCCACTCCATGACCAAGGATGAGCGCGCCCGCCCCAAGACCATCAACGGCCAGAGGCGCCGCCGCATTGCCGCGGGCTCCGGGCGCAGCGTTCAGGAGGTCAATCAGCTCATCAAGCAGTGGGGTGAGATGAACAAGATGATGGGGAAGATTCGTGGCCTCACCCAGCAGGGCGCCAACGGCAAGAAGAGCCGACGCGCGATGCAGTCCATGATGCGCAACATGGGCATGGGCGGCCGCTACTAGTCCCCTGAGCCGCTCGTCGCGTGCCACACGAGGCCAATCCGGCGGGCGCTCACGGTCGAGCGGTCTCTCCAGCCCTCAATCAGGCGGTGCTCACGGCCACGCTTGCGGGTGCTCACAAAAATGGACTCATGGCACGTCAACGCGGTCTGTGCGTAAGAATTCGGGCCTAGGGCACACGATAGCGACCGGTCGTGTGCCCTAGGCCCTTTTTCATGAGCGTACCGATGAGCGAACGTACCGATGAGAGCGCCGTGGGCTAGTTGTGGATGACGACCACGTCACCGACCTTGATGAGGTCGTAGAGCGACTGGCCGTCCGCGTAGCTCAGGTTGATGCAGCCGTGACTTCCGTTCCAGGTGTAGATCTGACCGCCGAACGCGGAGCGCCATGGTGCGTTGTGGAAGCCAACGATGTTCCGCACGACGCCCATCCAGAACTGGACGTGGCTGTCCCACTCGGGCTCATTGGTCTCGGCGTTGACGGGCCCCGTGAGGTTGATATCGCCTGAGAGGCGGTTCGTCACGGTCCAGACGCCCGTGGGGGTGCTGCGGTTTAGGTTCGGCTGGCCGGTCACGGTGTCAGCGTCCCAGATGAGGGTTCCGGCATCGTAGAAGTAGATGTGCTGCGCGGGGATGTCCACATCGATGTAGCGAGTGCCCCAGTCTTGCCCACCGGGGTTGACCTGGGCGGCCTCTTGCAGGGTGGGTAGGGCAAGGGTTGTGGGCTGGCCGGCCTGGATGGCAGCTGCGAGCTCGTCGGCTGCGGCCTCGCCGTCGATGAGCCAGCCGTAGACGCTCGCCCCAAACGCCGCCGAGCCGTCGTTGACGGTCTCCGTGACGCCGTCGGGGCGAGTATAGGTGCGCTCGGTCCCCACGGTGTCGAGGAGCTCGGAGAGCTCGCCGTGGCACCACGTCGCGATGGCGCTGGTGTCAAGAGACGCCGAGAGGTCGTCGGCAATCGTGACCCATCCGGCGATCTGGTCGGCGGTGACGTCGTAGACGTCCTGACCGCCGAGCGTGAGGGTGGTGGCTGCCTGTACGTAGGCGTTGGCCTGGGCGACCGCGTCCTCGAGCGCGCTGCCCGTGGAGAGGCACTCGTCTCCGAGCTCCACGGAGGCCTCATGCTGAGCGAAGGTGGTCGACAGGACGGCGGCGACGGCATCAAGGTCAAGATACTGCGCGACGACCCGATCGTCGAGCGCAAAGGAGGAGGAGGCGGAGTCGTAGGAGATCACGTTGCCGGAGTCCTCGAGGGCCGCTTGGCGGCCCTCGTCCATGGCGGGGGCGAGAAGGGCGGCGAGCTTGTCGTGGTCAAAGCTGACGCCGGCCTCGGCGGAAAGGTCGTGGGTGCGGGTGATCTCGACCGGCCATGCCCAGGCGTTGAGCTGCGTGAGCGCGGAGAGAGCGTAGCTCTCCCCGTCGCAGGTGAGGTCGATGTCGGAGCCAAGGACGGTGAGGTCGAGGCCGTTTCCGGTGACGTGCGTCTGGAGGCCGGCAACGGCGTCGCTTCTCTGGGATCCTACGGAAGAGGCGCTCTTCAGGGAGACGTCAGCTCCGTCAAGCGTTGTGCGGGGCATGAAGACGAAGCTGAAGATGGCAACGCCCCCCAGATAGACGGCAAGAAGGATGCCGACGATGACGACGGGAACGATCCAGTGGCTCTTGCGAGATCTGCTTGCGGGGTCTGTCGCGCGCTTCGCGCTCATGTGGTTGGGCATGCTTTGCACCTCGTACTTTGCTCGTCGAACGTGTCCAGGACGCATGAGCGCCACTGGGCTATCGTACTCTAGGCGAGGGCTCGATGACGCCGCATCGGCTTCGCAAGGCAAAAGGAGAAAAATAATGGCACAAGTCTTTCGGCTGGCAAAGCTCGATGACGAGCGCCTCGACGCGTTCGCGCGCCTGACCGACCGCCAGTTGAGGGGCAGGCTCGAGGCCGAGCGGGGAATCCTTGTGGCGGAGTCGCGCCTCGTCGTGGAGGTGGCGCTCAAGGCGGAGGTCGTCCCGCTCGCGTTTCTTGTCAGCGAACGACAGCTCGCGTCCCTCGCAGCCCTGCTGGGGCGCGTGGACGAGGAGGTTCCCGTCTATGTGTTGCCCGAAGAGGAGATGGCACGCCTCACCGGCTACCGGGTGACGCGGGGTCTCCTGTGCGCGATGCGTCGCCCGCCCGAGCGCCCCTTCCATGAGGTCCTGGCCGAAGCCCGTCGCGTCGCCGTGCTCGAGGACCTCGTGGACGTGACCAACGTGGGCGCGCTCTTCCGCTCGGCCGCAGCCCTGGGCGCGGACGCGATCGTACTCTCCCCGGGATGTGCGGATCCTCTCAATCGTCGTAGCGTGCGCGTCTCCATGGGAACGGTCTTCCAGATTCCCTGGACGCGCGTCGAGAAGGGCTCCTGGCCCGATAAGACCCTCTCTGACCTGCGCGGACGTGGTTTCTCTTGCTGTGCGATGGCTTTGGGCCCCGATGCCGCGCCCATCGATGACCCCACTCTCGAGCTGGGCGAGAAGCGCGCGCTCCTCTTTGGCAGCGAGGGGCCGGGCCTGTCCGAGCGTGTCCTCGCCGCCTGCGACCACCGTCTGGTCATCCCCATGGCCAACGGCGTCGACTCCCTGAACGTCGCCGCCAGCTCCGCCGTCGCCTTCTGGCACCTCTTCCGTCGCTAACCCCCCCTGTTCCAAGCCCCGTATCGACGTTTTCGCCCCATGAGGACGCAACGTCGAATCAGGCTCGCGACACGGCCCGTCCCCTCTCAAGAGCGCCATTCTGAGAGATCAGCCCCCTGCTAGCAGGGGGCTGATCTCGAAGATGAGCGATGAGAGGGGACGGGCCGGACTGTGGAGCTACTCGGCCGGCTCCGGCATCTTGGGGGCGAAGCCGTCGTCGCGGGTGAGGATGTTCATGAACTCCTTGCCTGTGATGGTCTCCTTCTTCTGGAGGTAGTGCGCAATCTCGTGCAGCTTGAAGCGGTTGGCCTTAAGCGTTTCGAGGGCCGTTTGATGACCCTCCTCCACGAGGCGCTGCACCTCGGCGTCGATCTCCTGAGCGGTGCCCTCGGAGCAGGTGAGCTCGGAGCCGCCGCCCAGATAGCGGTTGCGCTGCTGGCCCAGGGCAACCATGCCGAACTTGTCGGACATGCCGTACTGGGTGATCATGGCACGCGCGATCTGGGTGGCCTTCTCGATGTCGTTGGAGGCGCCGGTGGTCATTTCGTTGAAGATGAGCTCCTCGGCCGCGCGGCCGCCGCACAGCACGGCAATCTTGTCCTTGGCCTCCCTGCGGGTGGTCAGGAAGTGCTCGTCCTCCTCGACCTGCATGGTGAAGCCGAGCGCTCCCGATGTGCGCGGCACGATCGTGATTTTGGTGACCGGCGCGCGGCCCTTTTGCGTGGCTGCCACGATGGCGTGGCCGGTCTCGTGATAGGAGACGACCTCCCTCTCGTGCGGGGAGAGGACCGTCGACTTCTTCTTCTCGCCGGCGATGACCGTATCGACGGACTCGACGAGGTCATCCTGGGTCACGCGACTGCGCCCGAAGCGTACGGCGTGCAGGGCTGCCTCGTTGATGATGTTGGCGAGGTCCGCCCCCGAGGCTCCCGGCGTTGAGCGGGCGATGACGCCGAGCTCGATCGTGCCCTCCATCTTGACGTCATTGGCATGAATCTTGAGGATGGCCTCGCGGCCCGCGAGGTCAGGCAGCTCGACCGGGATGCGGCGGTCAAAGCGCCCGGCGCGCAGGAGCGCCTGGTCGAGAGACTCGGGCCGGTTGGTGGCCGCCAGGACCACGATGCCCTTGTGGTTGTCGAACCCGTCCATCTCGGACAGGAGCTGGTTCAGGGTCTGCTCGCGCTCGTCATTGGAGTTGAGGCTGCCGTCTCGCTTCTTTCCCACGGCGTCAATCTCGTCGATGAAGACGATGCAGGGGGCCTTCTCCTTGGCCTGCTTGAACAGGTCGCGCACCTTGGCGGCGCCGCGGCCTACGAACATCTCGACGAATTCAGAGCCTGCAATCTGGAAGAAGGGCACGTCGGCCTCGCCGGCCACCGCCCTAGCCAGAAGCGTCTTGCCCGTGCCCGGAGGCCCTACGAGCAGCGCGCCGCGGGGGCAGCGCGCGCCAATCTCGGTGTACTTGTCGGGGTTCTTGAGGAAGCTCACAATTTCGACCAGGGAGTCCTTGGCCTCGTCCTGGCCGGCCACGTCCTTGAACGTGACGCCGGTCTCCTCCCCCTTGATCTCCTTGACGTTGGACTTGCCAAGGCCGCCTCCCATGCCAAAGCCGCCCCCGCCGAAGTTCATCGAGGGGCCGTCGTCGCCCATGGCCTTCTTCATGCGACGGTTAAACCACCATCCGAGGCCGAAGAGCAGAAGCAGCGGCAGGCCGTAGGAGATGAGCATGTAGAGCCACAGGGCGTTGCTGTTGTTGTCGGGCAGCTCCGCCACCATCGTGACGCCGTGCGATCTGAGGGTGCTCGTCAGGTCGGCGTCGCCGGGGAAGGCGACGGTGGTGTAGAGCTTCTCGTCGTCGCCCGAGCCCGTGGCAAACGTAATGGAGCCGTCACTCGTGTCTATCGTGGCCTTCGCGACCTTGCCGTCATCGACCATGTTGAGAAAGTCGCTGTAGGCGACCTCCTGTGACTGCTTCGAGGTGAGGCTGGGTCCGAGCGTCTGGCTAATCGCGAGGTACGCGACGAGTGCGATCAGGATGTAAAGCAGCATCGAGCGCCGCCGTTTGTTCTCGTTCATGTCCATCGGTAGGAAACCTTTCGCATCGCTCCGAGTAATGGGCCCGCATGCGAGCCCTTGGGTCTCTCATACCCAAATTACCCGCGCGCGGTCGCAGGGGGAGAAACTCCATGGGTGTCCAGGGCGCGGTCCCTCAGCCCGGACCGCGCTCCTTTCGTGCTCAGGCTCGGTGTTCGGGGAGCTCGCCTGAGCGATAGGCGTCGAGCAGCGCTCGTAGGTCCGAAATCTGGTCGCGGATGTCCGCGCCGGTGTCGGTGTCACCGATGGTGAGCGGCTGGACCTCGACCTCGAAGCGGTCGTCGTCGCTCATGATGTCGGCGTTGAGGTCGAGCACGTCCTCGATGGAGCCAAAGGGCCGGTGCGCCTTGATGCGCATGCCCGTGGGGTCGGCGATGAGCGTGTAGCCCGCGATGCCCGTGGTGGAGTGATAGGCCTGGCAGAAGCCCCCGTCTATGACCACGAGCCTGCCACCCGCCCGCACGGGGCTTTCGCCAGATGAGGCGTGGACGGGCGTGTGCCCGTTGATGATGTGGCCGCGGTCGGGGTCGGCGCCGAACTCCGTGAGGATGCGACGGCAGACGTCCACGTCATCGGTGAGGGCGAAGTAGGGGTCACGCGGCTCGACCCAGGTGGAGCGGTCGGTGAAGTAGGTGCGCTCGAAGGTCTTGACGACGCGGCCCGAAAGGGGCGAGAGTCGCCCGCACCACAGGTACCACATCCAGTCTAGGGAGAGCTGGTCGTGCTCGAGCCAGGCGTGCCGTGCCATGCGGTCGGCGTAGTCGTAGTAGGCTCGACCGGACAGCAGACGGCCCTGGTGGGACACCGAGCAGAAGGTCCCGTCCTCGTTCATGGGGACGCAGGCGTGGAAGAGGACGTTGTCGTTGTGCACGAGGTAGGCGCTGCCATGCTCGTAGAGAAAGCCCGCGTGGGCGCGCAGCTTGTCGGAGGAGCGCACGGCGGCCAGCAGGTGGCTCATCACGCGCTCCTCGTCGGCGGACAGGGCGTAGGGGTCCGCCGCGTCCAGGGTGGGGAAGTCGCTCGTGCGCAGCTCGAAGGCGTGCCCGTCGACCACGGCCACGCCGCGCGCGGGATCGACCTTGTCCAGGAGCAGACGGTCGTCCATCTGCCAGTTGGGATGGCGGCGGATAGTCTGGCCCTCCAGCTTGAACAGGATGACCGAGATGGCTTTCTCGACCGGGGTCATGACGTCGCCGTCCTGGTAGGATGCCTCGGCGAACAGGGCCAGCTCACGTAGGCTCACGCCGTAGGGCCCCTCCAGGATCTTGAGGCTGTCGTAGTGAATGTTGTTTCTGATCACGGCGGCCAGACATGCCGCCGAGCCGGCCGCGGCTCCCATCCAGACGATGTCGTGGTTGCCCCACTCGAGGTCGATCGAGTGGTAGGACGTGAGGCGGTCGAGGATCTTGTCGGCGTGCGGGCCGCGGTCGTAGATGTCTCCAACCAGGTGGAGGTGGTCCACGGCGAGTCTCTTCACGAGCGCGCACAGTGAGGTTACGAAATCGTCGGCGCTGCCCGTGTCGATGATCGTGTCTATGATGCGCTGATGGTAGGACAGGCGGGTGGCCTGCTCGTCGGGCGAGGCGTGAAGGAGCTCGTCGATGATGTAGGCGTAGGCGACCGGCATCGCCTTGCGCACCTTGGAGCGCGTGTAGGAGCCGGAGAGGTGACGCGCCAGACGTACGAGGCGCATGAGGGTGATGGCGTACCACTCCTCGGTGAGGCGACCCTCGTCGGCGAGGCGGCGCAGCTTGCGGTCGGGGTAGTAGATGAGGGTGCAGAGGTCTGCTTGCTCCTCGTGGGTGAGCTCGAGGCGGAAGATCGTCTCGACGCGCTCGCGGATGACGCCCGAGCAATTGTTGAGGATATGCTCGAAGGCCTCGTACTCCCCGTGGACGTCCGAGACGAAGTGCTCGGTGCCCTTGGGCAGGTTGAGGATGGCCTCGAGGTTGATGATCTCGGTGAAGACGGACTGTGCGGTGGGGAACTTCTCAGACAGAAGCTCGAGGTACTTGCGCTGCGGACAGAGTTTCTCTGGCATCAGGCGGATCCCTTCTTCTGGCGTACCCTCAAGCATGCGCCGCGTTCGTGCGCGTCGCAAGCGGCTTTTCGGCGTTCGGTGCCGCTCGGTCGCGTGCGCGGAGCGCGTTCACGGTTCCCACACGTCTTTTCTCGCCCAGGGCGCGACGGCTCGGTTGCTGGTGTGTGACGCGCGTCGCTGCCCGCGATGATAGTGCTACCATCTTCGACCAAGGCGATGACGGGGAGCGTAGTCGGGGTCGTGCGGTCAGAAGAGAGCGAGGACGGTGGGATCTCGCGGCCGTGTCCCGACGAGAATCACCCCTGAGCCGCGGCCCCAAAGCCCCGTGTGGTGAGTAGGCGTCGCCGGAGTGGCCGCCGAGACAGGCCAGCCGAGTACGGCGGATATCCGCTCGCTGGGTGGCTGCGAAGCATGGTGTGAGCGCTTCGTCCCAGCAGGAGGGACGGGCGCTTTTTTCGTGCCCGGAGACGAAGGGAAACGAGCGTGGCGAACGAGTACAAGAAAACGACCAACCTTCCGAGCACGGGCTTTCCCATGAGGGCGAGCCTGGCTAAAAACGAGCCGGCGCGTCTCGCGGCGTGGGAGGAGGCTGACGTCTATGGCCTCATGCTGAAGAAGAACGAGGGGCACGATAAGTTCGTCCTGCACGACGGGCCCCCGTATGCCAACGGCCCCATCCACCTGGGTCACGCGCAGAACAAGATCTCCAAGGACATCATCAACCGCTACTGGTCCATGCGAGGCTTCCAGACGCCGTACGTCCCCGGCTGGGACTGTCATGGCCAGCCCATCGAGCACAAGGTCGAGACCATGCTCGGCACCGAGAAGTTCAACGCCCTCCCCACCGAGAAGGTTCGCGAGCTGTGCCGCAAGATGGCCGTCGAGCAGGTCGACACGCAGCGCCAGGGCTTCAAGCGCCTGGGCGTGCTTGCCGAGTGGGACAACCCCTACCTCACCTACGTCAATGACTACGATGCCACGGACGTGGAGGTCTTCAAGGCCATCTTCGACTCCGGCGCGATCTATCGCGGTCGCAAGCCCGTTCACTGGTGCACGCACTGCCACACGGCGCTTGCCGAGGCCGAGATCGAGTATTCCGACGAGGTGAGCCCGTCGATCTACGTGCGCTTCGCGCTCACGAGCGTGCCCCAGGGCCTGGAGGCCTACGCCGGCGCCATCGACGTCGTGATCTGGACGACCACGCCTTGGACGCTTCCGGCAGACACCGGCGTGATCTTGGGGCCTGACTTCGACTACGTGGCCGTGCTCCACGACGGGCGCGCCCAGATTATGGCCGACGCCCTGAAGGAGCGCGTCTGCGAGATCGCGGGCTGGGACGTGGAGCTCGTGCGCGGCGCGGACGGCGAGCCCTGGCATGCCACGGGATCAGAGCTCGTGGGCAACACCTACGAGCAGCCGGTCTTCTCGGACTACGAGGGTCGCTTCATCACCGCCGACTACGTGAGCCTCGATGACGGCACCGGCGTGGTGCACACGGCCCCCGGCCACGGCGTGGACGACTACAACGCCGGCATGAAGTGGGGCCTCGACCTGGTCATGCCCGTCGACGATGACGGACACTTCTTCGCGGGCGACAAGATCGGCACGGGCGGGCCGTGGTCGGGCATGGAGGTCAACGAGGCTAATCCCCAGATCATCGCGTGGCTGCGCGAGCGGGGAACCTTGGTGGCCGCCGTCGACCTCACCCACAGCTACCCGCACTGCTGGCGCTGCAAGGAACCGGTGGTCTTTCGTGCCACGAGCCAGTGGTTCGTCTCGATGGACAAGACTGGCCTGCGCGAGCGCGCCCTGGACGAGCTTTCCCGCGTGAGCTTCTACCCGACTCACTCCGCGCGGCGCATCGGGTCCATGGTGGAGGGCCGGCCCGACTGGTGCATCTCGCGCCAGCGCAACTGGGGTGTGCCCATCCCGGCCTTCACCTGCGCCGACTGCGGCGAGACCGTCATGAACGACGCCACCCTGGACGCCGTGATCGCGCTCTTCCGCGAGCGCGGATCGGACTCTTGGTTCACTGAGGATCCGGCGAGCTATCTGGGCGACGCCTGCGTCTGCCCTGCGTGCGGAGGCCACCACCTCAAGGCCAACCGCGACATCCTGGACGTCTGGTGGGACTCCGGCGTCTCGCACACGGCCGTCTGCCGCCACCGGCCCTATCTGAAGTTCCCCGCCGACATGTACCTCGAGGGTTCCGACCAGCACCGCGGCTGGTTCATGAGCTCGCTCATGACCTCGGTGGGCGCCTATGGCGTGGCGCCCTACCGCTCGGTGGTGTCGCAGGGCTTCACCCTGGACGGCCAGGGACGCAAGATGTCCAAGTCGCTTGGAAACGTCATCGACCCCAACGAGGAGTGCGCCACGCGCGGCGCCGACATCGTGCGCCTGTGGGTCTCGTCGGTCGACACCTCCACCGACGTTCCCTGTGACGACGAGATCCTCGACCACGTGGGCGAGGCGTACCGTCGCTTCCGAAACACCCTGCGCTTCTTGCTCGGGGAGGTCGAGGGCCGCTTCGACCCGGCCACCGACGCCGTGGCCATAAGCGAGCTCTTGCCCTTCGACCGGCTCGCGCTCGCGCGGATGTGCCAGGTTCACGACCAGGTGAGCGCGGCATACGAGGGTTACCGCTTCAACGTGGTCTACCGCACCCTCTACGACTACGTGATCGGAGACCTCTCCAACGGCTACCTCAACGCCACCAAGGACCGCGTCTACTGCGGCGCCACGAACGGCTTCGAGCGCAGGAGCGCGCTCACCGTCTGGGCGCAGCTCCTCTCGATGCTCGTTCACGATCTGCAGCCGATCCTCGTCTATACGACTGACGAGGTCATGAGTCACCTTCCGGCCTCGCTGCGCGACGGCCAGACCTATGCCGCGCTGCTCGACTGGTACGAGGCCCCGCTGTCCCCCGAGGACTACGAGCCCCTGCTCGCGGCCTACGAGACCATGGTCGAGGCCCGCGCAGCCTTCACCAAGTCCTACGAGGAGGCCCTTGCCAACGGCACGGTGGCCGAGAAGACCCCGCAGGCCGCGCGTGCCACGCTCGCGGCGCCGGCGGGGACCCTCGAGGTCCTGCGCGCCTCGGGCGTGGACCTGGCCGAGCCGTTCGTGTGCTCCGAGGTCCAGCTCGTGGAGGCCACCGAGCTCTCCTGCGCCGTCGAGGCTGCCCACGGCGAGAAGTGCCCGCGCTGCTGGAACTGGCGTGAGCTGGGCGAGGACGGTCTGTGCGCACGCTGCCACGACGTCGTGGCCGCCTGCGCGGACGGGGAGTAGGGCCTTGTCGCCGACGAACGGGGGCCGGGCGCAGGGTCCGGGCCCCTCGCGCGGCCGGCGGCTGGCCCTGTTCTGTGGCCTTGCGGTCGCGGTGGTCGCGCTCGACCAGGTTGTCAAGGCGGCCATGCGCGCCCTGCTCGTGGCGGGGGAGCGGCTCCCGCTCGTGCCGGGCGTGCTGGACCTCTCGCTCGTCTACAACGAGGGCGCGGCCTTCTCGCTGGGCGAGGGGGCTGGCCCCGTCTTCGTGCTCGTGGCCGTGGCTATCTGCGCGCTCGGCCTGTGGCTCGCCTGGAGGCGCACGGACGCGCCGACGGCACTCGTTGCCTCGGTCGCCTGCGTGGCGGGAGGAGGCGTGGGCAACGCGATCGACCGCGTAGTCGCCGGTCGCGTGACGGACTTCTTTGCCACCGCCTTCATGGACTTCGCAGTCTTCAATGTGGCTGACATCTTCATCACCTGCGGCGTCGTGGCGAGCTTCGTCTTGTGGGTGCGCTGGGACAACGCCCGCGAGCGCGCCGAGGCTGTGGGGAAATAAGTTGCGTGCAACGGCGCATAAGGTGAATCACGCATACGCGTGCTACGATGATGGGTCGCTCGCGCCATCATCTAGCGCCCGCCGTCCTGTCGAGAGGAGCCCGCATGCCCACGCGTATCGTCAACCTGCTCGTGGGCCCCGACTCCGACGGGTCTCGCCTTGACGTCTTTCTGACCGCTGGCCCTGACATGCCTTCGCGCTCGGCTTGCGCCCGCCTCGTAGACGAGGGCCAGGTTACGATCAACGAGACACTTGCCACCTCCAAGTCCGAGAAGGTCCTCCTAGGGGATCGGATTCGTGCGACGGTGGCCATCCCCGAGCCCGCGGACGGCCCCCTCGCCCCCAACCCATACATCCCCCTGGACATCCGCTTCGAGGACGAGCGCCTGATCGTCTTGTCCAAGCAGGCGGGCCTCGTCTGCCATCCGAGCCCCGGCCACGTCGACGACACCCTGGCCAACGCCCTGGTGGCCCACTGTGGCTACGACCATCTGGGGATGCTTCAGGGCGAGGAGCGCCCCGGCATCGTGCACCGCCTGGACCGCGACACCTCTGGTCTCATGGTGGCGGCCAAGGACGATCGGACCCAGAAGGCCCTGCAGGACCTCATCCGCCTGCGCGTGCTCGACCGGCGCTATGTCACCTTGGTTCACGGCTACGTGGCCCCAGACGAGGGCACCATCGAGACGTGCATCGCCCGTTCCACCCGTGACCGCCTGCGCATGGCAGTCACCGACGATCCGAGCGCTCGCGTGGCCATCACGACCTTTCGCACGCTCGAGCGCTTCGAGGCCGGCCGGCGAGACGAGGGCTACACTCTGCTCGAGTGCCACCTCTACACGGGCCGCACGCACCAGATTCGCGTGCACATGCGCCATATCGGCCATGCCGTCGTGGGCGACCAGCTCTACGGTCGCGTCGACACGCGCACCGACCGCGGTCTCACGCGGCAGTTCCTCCACTCGTGGCACATCCGCTTTGACCATCCGATGACGGGCGAGACCATCGAGCGTGTCGACCGCCTGCCGGATGACCTTCTCGCTATACTGGACTCACTGAAAAAAACCTCCATGGGCCGCACGGAGGCGGGGGAGCTCGTCTGCCCCCAGCTCGGCGGCGTGGAGTAGAGGCTTGCGAGGGATGCTCTTCTTATGATGCAGCTCAACCGGTTTGGGTTCACGCCGATCGTCATCTTCAACATAATCATCTGGCTGTTTTTTACGCTCGCCTACTTTTACCAGGTGGTCTACATCATTCGTGTTCTCCTACGCGGCACGGTGAAGCTCCCCTCGGCCAAGAGACAGCATCGATACGCCTTCTTTATCGCCGCGCACAACGAGGAGCTGGTCATCGGAAACCTTGTCCGCTCAATCCTGTCGCAGGACTACCCGCGCGAGCTCGTGGACGTCTTCGTGGTCTGTGACGCCTGCACCGACGATACGCACGCGCGCGCCGAGGAGGCCGGCGCGATCGTCTGGGACCGCAATGATCTGGCGCGCAAGGGCAAGAGCTGGGCCATGGACTACGGCTTCAACCGCATCCTTGACGAGTACGGTGATCGCTACGAGGCCTTCATCGTCATGGACGCCGATAACCTCGTCTCTCCGAACTACCTCTCGATCATGAATCAGGCCTTTGACGCGGGCTACCTGGTCTGCACGAGCTACCGCAACTCCAAGAACTTCGACTCCAGCTGGATTAGCTCGGCCTACGCGCTGTGGTTCATGCGCGAGGCGAAGTTCCTCAACAACGCGCGCATGATGGTGGGGACGAGCTGCGCGATCTCGGGGTCCGGGTGGATGGTATCCGAGCGCATCGTGCGCGGCATGCACGGTTGGGGCTTCCACACACTGACCGAGGACATCCAATTCTCGTCGTTCTGCTGTGCGAATAACATCCAGGTCGGCTACGCCCCGGCCGAGTTCTTCGACGAGCAGCCCGTTACCCTCAAGGCGTCCTGGATTCAGCGCTTGCGCTGGACCAAGGGTTTTTATCAGGTCTTCTTCTCGTATGGTCGCGATTTGGTCAAGGGGATCGGCAAAGGGAGGTTCGCCTCGTACGATATGCTCATGACCATAGCGCCGGGCATGATCTTGACCCTGCTGTCGTTCTTCGTGAACGCGACCTACCTTGCCGTGGGCTCGCTCTCGCACGGGTTCATTGCCACGCAGGCCGAGCTGTCCATGTGCCTGGGGTCGCTCGTCATGACCTTCGCCTCCATGTACGTGGTCTTTTTCGTGCTGGCCGTCATCACGACCGTCTCCGAGCGCAAGCACATCCACGCCCAGAAGCGCTGGCGCATCGTGACCAACCTCTTCACGTTTCCGCTCTTCATGATGACCTATGTTCCTATTACGGTCGTCGCTCTCTTCAAGAAGGTCGAGTGGGTCCCCACCAAGCATGACATTGTCGTCAACGTGGACGACGTCATGGCTGGCGGAGACCAGAGCTAGCCTTTGTGTTCGACTCGCCCCTTGAGGCCCGCGGGCGGATGCTACAATGACTTCCAATCATGTCCAGGTGAAGAGCCTCATGTAGGCGAAAGGAGCCACACGCGTATGGCAACGTTTTTCGAGGGGGAGTCCCACACCTTTTCTGAGTATCTGCTTGTTCCCGGATACTCCTCGGCGGACAACGTTCCCGCCAATGTGTCGCTGAAGACGCCGCTCGTTCGCTTTGCGCGCGACGAGAAGCCCCCGATCATGCTCAACGTGCCGATGGTCTCGGCTATCATGCAGTCGGTCTCTGGACCTAAGCTTGCCGTGGCTCTGGCCCAGCAGGGCGGTCTTTCCTTCATTTACGGCTCGCAGAGCGTCGCAGACGAGGCGGCCATGGTTCGCGAGGTCAAGAGCTACAAGGCTGGCTTCGTGGTCTCCGACTCCACGCTCACTCCCGAGATGACCCTCGACGACGTCGTGTCGCTGCTTGGCCGCACGGGCCACTCCACGATGCCCGTCACCGAGGATGGAACCCCCCACGGAAGGCTCTGCGGCATCGTGACCTCGCGCGACTACCGTCTCTCCCGTGACCCGCGCGATCGCCAGGTCCGCGCGTTCATGACCCCCTTCGACAAGCTTATCGTGGCCAACGACACCACCTCCCTCAAGGCCGCCAACGACTTGATCTGGGACAAGAAGCTCAACGCTCTGCCCATCGTCGACGCTGACCAGCACCTCGTGGCGCTCGTCTTCCGCAAGGACTACGACTCCCACAAGTCCCAGCCCAACGAGCTTCTCGACCAGCACAAGCGCTACCTGGTGGGTGCGGGCATCAACACTCGCGACTACGCCGAACGCGTGCCTGCGCTCGTGGAGGCGGGCGCCGACGTGCTCTGCATAGACTCGTCCGAGGGCTATTCCGAGTGGCAGAGAAGAACCCTCGCCTGGGTGCGCGAGCGCTACGGGACGTCTGTGCGCGTGGGCGCCGGCAACGTGGTCGACGCCGATGGCTTCCGCTTTCTGGCAGACAGCGGGGCTGATTTCGTGAAGGTCGGAATCGGCGGCGGCTCGATCTGCATCACCCGCGAGCAGAAGGGCATTGGCCGCGGCCAGGCCTCCGCGCTCATCGACGTCTGCCGCGCTCGTGACGAGTACTTCGAGGAGACAGGCGTCTACGTGCCCGTGTGCTCCGACGGTGGCATCGTCTACGATTACCATATGACGCTCGCCTTGGCCATGGGAGCCGACTTCATGATGCTCGGTCGCTACTTCGCGCGCTTCGATGAAAGCCCCACCAATCGTGTGAGCGTCAACGGCCAGTACATGAAGGAGTACTGGGGCGAGGGCTCCGCGCGCGCCCGCAACTGGCAGCGCTACGACCTGGGTGGCGACAAGAAGTCCCTCTCCTTCGTGGAGGGCGTCGACTCCTACGTGCCCTACGCCGGTCCCCTCAAGGAGGGCGTCGAGTGCTCGCTGCTCAAGGTCAAGTCCACGATGTGCAACTGCGGAGCGCTCGACCTGCCCGAGTTGCGCGAGAAGGCCAGAATCACGCTCGTCTCGTCCACCTCGCTCGTGGAGGGTGGCGCCCACGACGTGGTGCTCAAGGACGCCAACCAGCAGGTGAGCGTCAACTTCCGCTCGTAGCGACAGCTTCAGAGAGGCTCCGGGGCCTGCGGCGTCTGCCGTGGGCCCCTTCTTGTTGCGTCCACCTCGACGTGGGGACCGCTCCCGCCCCTCGCGGTGGTTGCGGCCTTGAGGTCGTCATCGAGGGCGTTTCGAGCGTCCGCGTTCGCGTGGACGAAAAAAGTTTTATGTATCTCCCCAGACCATCATAAAAGTTTTTTGGCCCTCATGCATACCGCGTCGACCTGCGACTTTCCCAATAAGACAATTCTTTATGTATGCTTCAGCTCGCACATAAAGAATTGTCCGCTTTGAGCCCCTGTCTGTTGGCGGTTGTGCGGCCACAAAAGCAGGGGCCGCGGCTTCGAGGGCTCACCCCTTCACACCATTGCGGGCAGATGGTCGAGTGTTTTCCCAATCGAGGGGTCTTGGCTCGCAGAACCGCACCAAGTCAGGCAACCCCGCATGGCCCGTCTGTGACCCCTGTCGACGCCGCCCCAACCCAGACCTGCTAGAATGACGTGCCAGATAACGGGGAGCACAGGGGGAAGGGCCGCGCATGTCCGAGAGGTGCGATAAGAGCTTCGAGATACCAGCCTACGACGCAGAGGCCATCGAGACCAAGTGGCAGGCGACGTGGGACGCCGAGAACCTCTACAAGACCGAGGAAGACCCTGCCAAGCCCAAGAAATACATCCTTGAGATGTTTCCGTACCCCTCAGGCGACCTGCACATGGGTCATGCGCGCAACTACACCATCGGGGACGCCATGGCTCGCCAGGCTCGCATGCGCGGCTTCGATGTCCTGCACCCCATGGGCTTTGACGCTTTCGGCCTGCCGGCCGAGAACGCCGCCATCAAGCACCACACCCAGGCGAGCATCTGGACGCACAAGAACATCGAGCAGGCCGTCAAGACCATGCGTCGCATGGGCTTCTCGTACGACTACGACCGCATGTTCAACACCTGTGACCCCGAGTACTACAGGTGGGGCCAGTGGATCTTTCTCAAGATGTGGGAGAAGGGCCTGGTCTATCGCGACACCTCGCCGGTGAACTGGTGCCCCACCTGCCAGACGGTGCTCGCCAACGAGCAGGTCACCGACGGAGTTTGCTGGCGCTGCGGCTCGATTCCCGAGAAGCGCGAGCTCTCGCAGTGGTACTTCAAGATCACCGACTACTCCCAGGAGCTCCTGGACGATCTCGACAAGCTCGGTGGCTGGCCCGAGCGCGTGAGGGCGATGCAGGCCAACTGGATTGGCCGATCCGAGGGCGCCGAGATAGACTTCGCGTTGGCGGACCTGGACGGCCACACCCCCACGGACCGCACGATCAGCGTCTTCACCACGCGCCCGGACACGCTATACGGTGTCTCGTTCTTCCTGCTGCCCCCCGAGAGCCCGCTGGCGGCAGAGCTTGTGGCGGGCACGGAGTACGAGCCGGCCTTCGTCAAGCTCAAGGCAGCCGCCGAGAAGGTCTCCTCCGTGGATCGTCAGGGCTCCGAGCGCGAGAAGCACGGCGTCTTCACGGGCCGCTACGTGGTGAACCCGGTCAACGGCCGCCCGGCCCCCATCTGGGTCGCCGACTACGTGCTCATGGACTACGGCACGGGCGCCGTCATGGGCGTGCCCTGTGGCGACCAGCGTGACTTCGACTTCGCTCGGAAGTACGACCTCGAGATCGCCCCCATCATCTGTGCGCCCGAAGATCCCCTCTACGATGAGCTCAAGGACGAGCGCGATCTTCGGGTGAGATCGGTCGACTGGGACCACGCGATGGCTGCCGAGGGCTACCTCGTGCAGTCCGGGCCGTTCACGGGCATGAGGGGCGGCAAGCACTCCGAGGCGGTCGACAAGATCATCGACTCTCTCGCCGAGCGCGGCCTCGGTCGCAAGACGGTGCAGTTCCGTCTGCGCGACTGGCTCATCAGCCGCCAGCGCTACTGGGGAAACCCCATCCCCATGATCCACTGCGACTGCTGCGGCGACGTTCCCGTGCCCTACGAGGACCTGCCCGTCACGCTGCCCGATGACCTCGACCTGGGGGCCGGAGAGACGCTCGCCGAGTATGCCCCGTTCTACGAGACCACTTGCCCCAAGTGTGGCCGGCCCGCGCGCCGCATCACGGACACCATGGACACGTTCACCTGCTCGAGCTGGTATTACCTGCGCTACTGCGACCCGCACAACGACAAGCTGCCGTTCTCCAAGGAGGCGGTCGACCGCTGGATGCCCGTGGATAACTACATCGGCGGCATCGAGCACGCGATCTTGCACCTGCTTTACTCCCGCTTCTTCACCAAGGTCCTGCGCGATCTGGGGCTCATCGACGCCGACGAGCCGTTCACCAACCTGTTGTGCCAGGGGATGGTGAAGGACGAGCACGGAGAGACCATGTCCAAGTCCAAGGGCAACGTCGTGCCGCCCTCGAGCGTCATCGGGCCGTACGGTGCGGACACCATGCGTCTGGCCATCCTGTTCATCGCCCCTCCCGAGAAGGACTTCAACTGGGACGAGGAGGCCGTCGCGGGCGCCAACCGCTTCATCAGGCGCGCCTGGCGCGTGGTCTGGCAGCTCGCCCATGCGGGCGGGGAGGGCGCCGTGGACGCAGGCGCGCTCGATGCGCGCTCGAGGGCGCTCTGGCGCAGCCTGAATGCGCTGGGCGTTAAGTGCACGAGCGACTTCGATCGCGGCCAGTTCAACACTGCCATCTCGGCGGTTATGGAGCTCACGAACGCCGCGAGCAAGTACGTGAGCGAGCCGGGGGAGCGCGACAGCGCGCTGAGCCACCGCGTCGCGGATGCGATCGTGCGCATGCTCGCCCCGATCTGCCCGCACTGGGCCGAGGAGCTCTGGCACGAGGCGCTCGGGCAAGAGGGCTCGGTCTACGACGCCGCGTGGCCGGAGTTCGACGCCGCCGCCGCCCGTGCCGACGAGGTTCAGATGGCAGTCCAGATCAAGGGCAAGGTCCGTGCGCACGTGACCGTGTCTGCCGACGCCTCCGACGATGAGGTCGCCGGCCTGGCGCAGGCGGCGGTGGCCGACCAGCTCGCGGGCAAGACCGTCAAGAAGGTCATCGTGATCAAGGGCCGTCTGGTCAACATCGTGGCGGTGTAGGACCGTCTGCGCCAGGGCGGCCGTCCCACCCGGTCATCTTGCGCCTGATTCGACGGAAGTGTGTGCTCAGCGCACCTAAATCCCGGGAAGTGAGCGTCTCGGCACGCTCACTTCCCCTGTTTCCGGTGCATCTCACACTCACTTCCGCCGAATCAGGCACGACGCAGCCGCGCAGCGAAAGAGCCGTGCATTGTCCCGCGCACCTCTCGGAGCCCTCGGCGGCGGTCCTGTGCCACAGATCTAATTCTTTAAGCTTTCGACGTCAGCCTTGCTACCATAGGTGATATTCAAATCGCAGCGGGACACAGGGCGGTGTCGACATGGCCGATTATGCTTCCATTTCGCGGGGCCCCGAAGACTTCGAGCGGCTCCTTGCGAATGCGGGACTCTCGGAGCGTGAGGCTCAGGCTCTGCGGTCTATCGTCTTGTCTAAGACAGCGGCCGAGGCGGCCGAGATGCTGGGAGTGAGTGCTTCCACTGTGGGCAGCTATCGATAACGCGCTTATGCCAAACTTACTGTTTTTACTCGCATTGAGTTTCTACGGATTCCTGAAGTAGCGTCATGGTCGGAGATCCTCACTGCGCATGGTGAACTGGCTGAGAAACCTGATGCTCCCGTCGAGCTTACCCCTGCGTTGCCGCAGGGCAAACCATCCATGAGCCTATCGCGCCTGTTCGTTGCCTGTCTGCTCTGCAGCGCACTTGTCATCTTTGCGGGAATCGCGGTAACGATTATGCTGACGTGGCACGATGTGTATTCCGCGCAGCCCCATGGAGCGATTGCATCCGAGTACGATGACGTGCCTAATGTCGCGGGCATGCGCGCTGACCATGCTGCAGCGTTGGTGGCGGATACCGATTTGTGCCCCGAGTTCGAGGCGTGCGTAAGCGGTGCTGCAGCTGGAACTGTCCTTGAGGTTGGATCGCCACATGAGTTAGAGGGCCTTGCAGGTGACATGTCCTCCCTCTCATGGGGCGACGGTTGCACCGCTGGCTACAACGAGCGCGGCAATTGGAACGCCTACGTGAAGCTCGTCGTTGCCGTGTCGTGACCGCTCGTGAATCATTTATGCCCGCTGAACTGTGGAAACGTGTGGCAATTCAGATTTGCTACAGACATGCCGGCGCTGATTTCATAGCGTGACTCCAGAGCACGTCAGTTTCCGACGATAGGAGGAGCAATGAACGTGGAAAAATCTGGAATTTCAAGGCGTAATTTTAATGATTGCCGCAAATTACGGGACGTCAACCGCGAAGTGCATTACCCCATTCAATTGGGCCACAATCCATTGCTCTGCATCATCCGTCAGTGAATCAAACTACAATCACACTATCTTGGATAGTGGAAGGACTGCTGCGCTGTACTTTCATGCGGTAATTCTAGGACTTGGTGGGTGGACCACTTACGTTGGTGATTTCTATGCCGAATTTTCGTAAGGGGCTAGCAATGATTCTGGGGTTGTCGGGTCTTGAGCTCGCGGGGATGATGATTGGCGGAATCGTTCTTCTCGCCGCTGTCATTTTTCTGATTACGCTCATCGTACGCGGGGTGCTGAGAAAGTAATAGGGGACAGCGGAGGGCTGACGTTCCTGTCCCCTCTGCATGTGTGGGTCTCGTGGAGACGCTGCACGCACCTCAGGCGGCCCCCGTTGACGTGAGCTGCGCAAACTCGTATAGTGAGCAGGCATTCGAAGCTGCAATCGTAGGAAGTGGGGTGGAGTTTCTCGCCCCGCTTCCTTTCTGTATGAAGCGGAAAGGGGAGACATGCCCAAGGAAGCTGCCGAGAAGGCCATCCTCAAGGCGCTTGAGGCGCGTGCCGCCGAGCACGACGTCGACGTCGTGGACGTCGAGGTCGTTGGCGCGAGCAAGGCCCCGTGCGTGCGCGTGCGCATCGATCACGCGGACGAGGACGCTCCCACGATCTCGCTCGACGAGGTCGCGGCCCAGAGCACGTGGATCTCGGAGGTCCTTGACGAGCTCGACCCCATCGCCGGGCCCTTCACGCTCGAGGTCTCCTCGCCAGGGCTCGCCCGCCCGCTCAGGCGCCCGCGCGACTTCGCGCGCTTCGCGGGACAGAGCGTCTCCCTCACCACCACGGCCGCCTCGGGTCGCCGCCGCTACACGGGCGTCCTTCTGGGCATCGAGGGGACCACGGTGAGCCTCGACTGTGACTCAGAGCAGGTTGACCTTGATCTGGATGACATAAAGAAATGCACCATAAAGCCCGACTTTTCCGCTTTGGGCGCAACGCAGAGCAAGTAAGGAAGCAAGGAAGGATTTTCTATGGCCTCAGAGATGATGGAAGCCCTCGAGCTCCTCTGCCAGGAGAAGCACATCGACCAGCTCTACCTGCTCGATCGTCTTGAGCAGTCACTGGCCAAGAGCTATGCGGACGTGCTCCACCTGCCGTTCGGTGCGCGCGTCACGATCGACCGCGCCACCGGCAAGGTCTACGTCTACGAGCTCGTTCCCAAGGGGGAGCCCGACCCTGAGACCGACGAGTACATCGAGTTCGATGAGGTCGACGTGACCCCTCCCGGCACGAGCCGCATCGCCGCGCAGCACGCCAAGTCCGAGATTAAGGCGATCGTGCGCAACGCCGCGCGCGTCCAGATCTACGAGGAGTTCTCGCAGCGCGTCGGTGACATCATCACCGGGACCGTCCTGCAGTCCACTCCCGACTTCACGATCATCAAGATCCGCGAGGGCGTCGAGGCGGAGCTGCCCCACTTCGACCAGCGCCGCTACCCCGATGAGCGCAACGAGCGGCCCGCCGGCGAGCGCTATATGCATAACCAGCGCCTCAAGGCGATCATCATCGAGGTGCGCGATCCCAACTCCACGCAGCCCGTGGTACGCGGAGAGCGCCAGCGTCCGCCCATCGTGGTCTCGCGCACCCACCCGGACCTCCTGCGCCGCCTGTTCGAGCTCGAGGTCCCCGAGGTCTACGACGGCATCGTCGAGGTTCGCTCCATCGCGCGTGAGGCGGGAATCCGCTCCAAGGTCGCCGTGTCCTCCAACGACGATCGTCTCGACCCCGTGGGCGCGTGCGTGGGCCCCAAGGGCAGCCGCGTGCGCACCGTCGTCTCCGAGCTGCGTGGCGAGCGCGTTGACGTGGTCGCCTGGAGCGACGACCCCACCCGATGCGTGGCCTCGGCGCTCTCCCCGGCGCGCGTTTCTCGCGTGATCATCGATGATGAGAACGGCTACGCGACGGTCATCGTCCCCGACGACCAGCTCTCCCTGGCCATCGGCAAGGAGGGGCAGAACGCCCGTCTCGCCGCCCGCCTGACGGGGCTGCACATTGACATCAAGAATGAGTCCCTTGCCGCAGAAATCCTGCGCGATCTGCCGCATGCCGCAGGCGACGGCGTGAGTTCCGACGAGGGGGGCTCTCATCGCTGCGAGTACGTGGGCCCCAACGGCGTCCAGTGTCGCAACATGGCCCGGCCCGGCTCGCGCTTCTGCGGCGTTCACGAGCGGCTCGCGGCGGCCGTGGTCTCGTCCGACCCCGACTCGCTCATCTAGAACCCCCGCTTCGCTTAATCAGTTCCGCGGGCCCCGCGCCCGCACGTTCGGAAGGTAGGCCACATGGCAAAGACGCGCGTACACGACCTTGCAAAGGAATACGGCATGTCAAGTAAGGAGATGCTTGGGCACCTCCTGGACATGAAGATTCCGGCCAAGTCGGCGTCCTCGACGCTCGAGGATGCCTACGTCTCCATCGTCCGCAAGCAGCTCGAACCTGTTCTCGAGGCTCGAGCCGCTCAGATCGAGGCCCAGAAGAAGGCCGCCGAAGAGGCCAAGGCCGCCGAGGAAGCGGAAGCTGCAAAAAAGGCGGAGGCCGAGCGTATCGCCGCCGAGGAGCGCCGCGAGCGTGAGCGCGCCGAGGAGGAGCGCCGCCGTATCGCCGCCGAGAAGGAGCGCGCACGCGTCGAGGCCGAGCGAGCCGCCGCCCAGAAGAAGGCAGCCGAAGAGGCCGAGAAGAACCGCGTGCATGATACCGCACCCAAGTCCATCCCCTCCTTTACGTCCCTGCTCGACCAGATCGCGCAGCAGGAGGTGGTTCTGAAGCAGCAGGCCGAGGAGGCCGCGCAGAAGAAGGCTGAGAGCCAGGGGCATCCCCGGCGCACGGAGTCCACGCGCGGCGCGCGTCGCTCCAGCGCCGTCGCTGCGACGACTCAGCAGGCGGCTCCCGGCACTGCCCCGTCGATGGACGAGGCCTCGAGCAGCCGACGTCGCCCCAAGAAGGGACGGCGCGGCGAGGGGGCCAGCGAGGACCGCTACAGCCGCATGGCCCGCGAGGCCGAGGCCTACAGCCACGTTCGCCCGCACAGCCACGTCGTCGAGGAGGCGCGCGTGGCCGTCGAGGAGGCGTCGCGCGAGTCCTCGGGCCGTCGTAAGAGGCGCAAGGAGCGCCGCCAGCAGCAGGCCGAGGAGGCCGCAAAGGAGCAGCGCATCGAGGAGGCCCTGGCAAACGACCAGGACATCTCACAGCTTGACACCGTGAAGGTGCCCCAGGGCTCGTCCGTCTCTGAGCTCGCCGAGCTTCTCAGCGTCCCCGCCAACGACATCATCAAGCGACTCTTTTTGCTGGGCACCCCGCTCACCCTCACCGAGTCCATGTCCGATGAGCTCATCGAGCTCGTGGCCGATGACCTTGGCCGAGACGTCATCGTCATGAGCAAGGAGGAGGAGAACTCCTTCACGTTCTACGATGACCCGGCCGACCTCGAGCCGCGCGCTCCGGTGGTCACGGTCATGGGCCACGTCGACCACGGCAAGACGTCGCTTCTCGACGCGATTCGTCACACCGGCGTTGCCGAGGGCGAGGCCGGCGGCATCACACAGGCCATCGGCGCCTCTCAGGTCACCATCAAGGGTCGTCGCATTACCTTCATCGACACTCCGGGTCACGAGACCTTCACGGCCATGCGCGCACGTGGCGCCAAGGTGACCGACATCGTCATCTTGATCGTGGCGGCCGATGACGGCGTCATGCCGCAGACCGTCGAGTCGATCAACCATGCCAAGGCTGCCGGCGTGCCCGTCATCGTGGCTGTTAACAAGATCGACAAGCCCGGCGCCAACCCCGACAAGGTCCGCCAAGAGCTCACCGAGTACGGCGTCGTCCCCGAGGAGTGGGGCGGGCAGAACATGTTCGTCAACATCTCGGCCAAGAAGAAGATGGGCATCGACGATCTTCTCGAGACCGTTCTGCTCCAGGCAGATGTCCTCGAGCTCAAGGCAAACCCCAACACCTTCGCCTCCGGCAACGTCTTGGAGGCTCGTCTCGACCGCGGGCGCGGCTCGGTGGCCACGATGCTCGTGACCCGCGGCACCCTGCATGTCGGCGACGCCGTCGTGGCCGGGCAGTCCTATGGGCGCGTTCGCGCCATGCTTGATCCCAAGGGCAAGGCCGTCACGCAGGCGGGCCCCTCCGACGCCGTCGAGATCTTGGGCCTGTCCAGCGTCCCCATGGCCGGCGACGAGTTCCGCGTCTTCCAGGACGATCGCGACGCTCGCGACCTCGCCGATCAGCGCGCCCTCAAGGCGCGCATCGAGGAGCAGAACCGCGTCAAGCACGTCACGCTCGAGAACCTCTTCGACACCATGGCCGATGCGGAGGTCAAGGAGCTCAACCTCATTATCAAGGCCGACGTCCAGGGCTCGATCGAGGCACTCCAGGACTCGCTCGACAAGATGGACCAGTCCGAGGTCCGCATCAACACGATTCACTCCGCCGTTGGCGCCATCACCGAGACCGACGTCACGCTTGCCGACGCCTCCAACGCCATCATCATCGGCTTCGGTGTGCGCCCGGAGGCCAAGGCTCGTGCCGCGGCCGAGCGAGAAGGCGTCGAGATCCGCAGCTACAGCGTCATCTACAAGGCCATCGAGGACATCGACGCGGCCCGCATCGGCATGCTCAAGCCCACTGAGGTCGAGGTTCAGACTGGCGTGGCCGAGGTTCGTGACACCTTCAAGGTGCCCAAGGTGGGCATCGCGGCCGGCTGCATGGTGTCGGAGGGTGAGCTCACTCGTGACGACTCCGTGCGCCTCGTTCGCGACGGCATCGTGGTCTACGAGGGAAGGATCGCCTCGCTCAGGCGCTTCAAGGACGACGTCAAGAGCGTCAAGGCCGGATTCGAGTGCGGAATCGGCCTCGAGAACTTCCAGGACGTGAAGCCTGGCGACCAGATTGAGGGTTATCGCATCGAAGAGGTCGCCCGTACGGAGTAGGCAGACATGAAGCAAAATCAGTATTCGCGCAGGGTAAACGAGCTGGCCCGAGAGAAGCTCGCCAGCATCCTGCTCTTTGAGATCTCCGACCCCGACCTCGCACTCGTGACCCTCACGGGTGTGGAGGTCTCGGTCGACAAGTCCTTTCTGCGCGCTTTCGTGAGCTGCGACGCCGCTCGCTACGACGAGGTCACGGCCGCGCTGGCGCGCGCCAAGGGGCGCATACGCACGCTTCTGGGTCGCTCGTTGAGATGGCGCGTCACGCCCGAGCTGGACTTCCGCATCGACACGACGACTGACGAGGCTGAGCGCATCACACGGGCGCTCGAGGACGTCCCTCCGACCATCGGCGTCGAGAAGGACGAGGGGGGCTATCCGGTGGGCGACGCCACGACCGGTTCCCTCCGCGCGATGGACGACGGGGAGTAGGGGGGAGCGTGCTCAGGGCAACTAAGGGTCAGTCGGAGTGCTTCGATGCCATCACGCAGCTCATCGAGGACGCGCGGACGATCGCCATCTGCGCGCATACCTCGCCGGACGGTGACGCTCTTGGCTCGGGTCTCGCCTTGGGCGAGCTGATCGAGCGCAGATGGCCGGACAAGCGGGTGGATGGTCTGCTCGCCGACGCGGACGAGGTTCCGCGCACCTATCGGTTCCTGCCAGGCGCGGGGCGCCTTGTGCGCGCCTGCGACTATGAGCTGGACCCCGACCTGTTTATCTGCGTGGACCTTTCCCAGCCAGGACGCCTCGCCGATGCTCGCGCGGTTCTTGAGCGCTCGGCTCGCGTGGCCGTGATTGACCACCATCCCTCGGCGGAGCCCTTCTGGAACGCTGGGATCGTGCGCTGCGATGCGGCCGCCACCGGCGTGATCGTGACCGAGTACGCCGAGCACCTGGGAGGACCCCTCACCCCCACGATGGCCCAGAACCTCCTGTGCGCCCTCGTCACGGACACGGGGCGCTTCCAGTATCAGAACGCCAACGGGGAGGCCTTCGAGGTCGCGAGCGCCCTCGTGGACGCGGGCGCGTCTCCCTCGGAGGTGGCCCTCAACGTGTACCAGAGCGATCGCCTCTCCTATCTGCATCTCTCGGCGACGGTCATGGGTCGCATCACCACCTTCGCACAGGGCAGAATCGCCTACAGCTACGCTACGGCCGCCGACCTCGAGGCCGCGGACGTCCCGGTGGCCGAGTGCGATGGCCTTGTGGACCTCGTACGCTGTGTGGAGGGCTCCGAGGTGGCGCTCTTTCTCAAGGAGGTCAGCCGCGGTCGGGTTCGCGGCAATCTCAGGGCCAAGACCGACTGTGACGTCTCGGCCGTCGCGCGTGAGATGGGCGGAGGTGGCCATCGGGCCGCCGCCGGCTTCACCTTGGAAGGTGACGTGGACCAGGCGCTTTCGACGGTCCTGCCCAAGCTTTACGCCCTCTTCGACGACGTGGAGAGGTCTTGAGCCGTGGCCCGAGCGCGCTCTCGGCGCTCATAGCGGTCAACAAGCCTGCGGGCATGACGAGCTTCGACGTGGTCGCACGCGTGCGGCGGGCCGTAGGCGAGCGCCGCGTGGGGCATGCGGGCACGCTTGACCCGGCTGCCACGGGCGTGCTCGTGGTGGGCATCGGTCAGGCCACCAAGCTCCTGGGACTCCTCACGCTCGACCGCAAGGGGTATCGCACGAGAATCGACCTGGGCTCCCAGACGACGACTGATGACGCCGAGGGCGAGATCGTAGCCTCCTCCGAGGTACCTGCGCGCCTCCTGGACGCACACGTGGCCTCCGGGGTCGTGCGGTCGCTCGAGGGTACCTACGACCAGGTCCCGCCCGTCTACTCGGCCATCTCCGTAGGGGGCAAAAGAGCCTATGCGCTCGCCCGAGCCGGCGAGGACCCCAAGCTCGCGGCGCGCCCGGCGAGCGTCTTTCGCGCCTCTCTGCTAGAGGTGCTCATCGACGAGCGCGCCTGGGTCATCGACCTCGAGGTCTCGAAGGGAACCTACGTGCGCAGCATCGCGCGCGACCTCGGGCGCGACCTCGGATGCTACGCGCACGTGGGAGCGCTCGAGAGAACCTTTGCGGGGCCAGTGGGCCTCGACGACTGCGTGAGCCTCGACGAGCTCGTCGCCGGTGGGGTCGACCTGGTGCGCGCTCGGTGTCTTGACCCCACGTGGGCGCTCGGCCTCGCACGCCGCGACCTTGCGCCCTCCGAGCTCCTCTCGGTCTCCAACGGTCGTCCGATCGAGCTCGGGCACGTGGTGGATCGCCACGCAGAGCGCGATCCCAGGCCCCAGGAGCGCGTCTGCCTGGTCTGGGACGGGGCGCTGGCGGGCATCTGGGCCCGACGCGGCGCGCGCCTGGCATGCGAGACAAATTTCCCCCAGGCGATCGAGGGAGTCCAACCGACCCTCTCCCAGATGGGGCCGGCGACTCCGCTGGGGGCGGGTGCTGGCCGCAGGCTCGTGTCCGCCTCGCTTCTCGACCGCGGGGAGGACGTGGGTTGCGAGCTGCCGTTCAGCCTCGTTGACGGCGCCGCGACCGGTCGCCTCGTTGTCCGGCGTCCGGCCTCAGACGCGGTCGACCAAGGGGCCGGACCGCTCGCCTGGGCTCATGCGATCGGTCACGAGCGGCGCTTTACCTGCGCGATTGGGGCCTTCGATGGGTTTCACCGGGGACACCGAGCCCTCCTCGCCCGCGCGCGCGAGGAGGCCGACCGTGCGGGCGCGCGCCTCGCGGTGGTGACGTTCTCGCCGGACCCCGCCCGCGTTCTCGATGGCGCGGACGCCGCACGGGACCTCCTGTGCGTCGAGGACCGTGAGCGCGCGCTTCTGGGCAGCGGCGTTGACCTGCTCGTGACGGTGGACTTCACGACCGCGCTCGCCGCCCTCACATACGAGCGCTTCGTCTGCGACGTGCTCGAGGCACTCGTGGAGCTCACGGGCCTTGTCGTGGGCTCGGACTTCAGGCTCGGCGCGCTTGGGGCGGGCACGGTCGACGCGCTCACAGAGCTCGGGCGCGCTCGTGGCTTCGACGTCGTCGGCATGAGCCTCGCCGACGCGCTCGGAGGCCCAGTCACGGCCTCACGGATACGAGGTCTCGTTGCCGCGGGCAAGGTCGAGGAGGCGACCGGTCTCCTAGGACGCTGCCACTTCGTGCGCGGGCAAGTCGAGCACGGACGCGGGGAGGGCACTGGCCTTGGGTTTCCCACGGCCAATGTGCGCGTGGACGCGCACGCGTGCCTGCCGGCCGAGGGGGTCTACGCGGGCTTTGTCGTCGTGCCCGACGAGGGCGCTCTCGTGGCCTGGCCCGCCGCCATCAACGTAGGCAAACCTCTCACGTTCGAGCCGGGAGCCGAGGGTCAGGCATTTCTCGAGGCCACGCTCCTGGGGTTCTCGGGTGACCTCTACGGCGAGAACGTCCGTGTGGTCTTCGCGCGCTGGCTGCGTGCGCCCGAGCGCTTCTCATCGGTGGACGAGCTCGAGCGCGTGGTGCTCGGCAATGTGGAGTGGGTGCGGCGCACCCTGGGGGAGTGCGGCATGGTGCTTCGGGGGGAGGGAGCGTGATCGGCGACGAGGACAAGGAGAAGGTCCGTCAGGCCACCGATTTCGTGCAACTCGTGGCCGAGACCGTGGAGCTTCGGCAGCGCGGCCAGGAATTCTGGGGATGCTGCCCCTTCCACGACGAGAAGAGCCCCTCGTTCAAGGTGAACCCCGCCACGGGCCTGTGGCACTGCTTCGGCTGCGGCGACGGGGGCGACGTCTTCTCCTACGTGCAGCGTCGCGAGGGGCTCGAGTTTCCCGACGCGATTCGCTATCTGGCCGACCGCGCGGGCATCGAGCTGGCCGAGGAGCGAGGGGGCGCTCGCGGGCCCAAGAAGACTCGCCTCATGGAGGCTCTCGGGGAGGCCGAGGGCTACTATCACATGATGCTCATGCGCGGGCGCGGTTCTGGCCCGGACGCGGCGAGGCGCTACCTTGCCGGACGCGGTTTTGGCGCGGACGTCTGCCGTCGCTGGGCGCTTGGCTTCGCACCGGGGCACGGCGCGCTCGTGGCCTGCCTGCGCGATAGGGGCTTCTCGGCATCCGAGCTCGTGAGCGCCGACGTGGCCACGGAGCGCCAGGGACGCTTGTGCGACCGCTTCTTCGATCGTGTGATGTTTCCCATTCACGATGAGCTCGGCCGCACGATTGCCTTTGGCGGGCGGGTGCTCGAGCGTCGCGACAACGTGGCCAAGTACGTCAACACGCGCGACACTCCCGCCTTTAACAAGGGCAAGCACCTCTTTGCCTACGACCGCGCCAAGGAGACGATGGCCGCCACCGGCGTCGCCATCGTATGCGAGGGCTACACGGACGTCATCGCGATGCACGAGGCCGGCTTCACCAACGCCGTGGCCGCCCTGGGGACCGCCTTTCGACTTGACCACGTCCGCCTCATGGAGCGCCAGCGGGTGAGCAAGATCATCTGCCTATTTGACGGCGACGCCGCGGGTCAGCGTGCCGCCGAGCGCGCTGTGCGCTACCTCGACAAGACCTCGGCCGCTCTTCTGTGCGTGATCCTTCCCGACGGGCAGGACCCCATGGAGTTTCTCTCCACCCACGGTGCCGAGGCGCTGCGCCCCATCCTCGCGTCCGCCCGCCCGCTCATGGACTTCGTCTTCGAGAGACGTCTCGCCGGGCACGACCTGTCCTCGCCCGGACGGCGCGTGCGCGCGCTCGAGGACATGGCGTCGCTGCTCGCGCCCCTCAAGCACTCCGTTCTGCTCGACGGCTACGCCACGCGTCTGGCCGACACCCTGGGCATGGACGTCGATCAGACCAAGCGCGTCATCCGGGAGGCGCCGGTCACAGAACTGGAGGAGGAGCGACTCCATAGCGGGTCGCGTGAGGTGCCTACCCCTGCGCGCGGACGAGCTCCGTCGACGCCTTCGCAGCCAGACGAGGCCGCGGTCGCGCCCGACGATTACGTTCCGACCGACGCCTACGAAGATGGCGTGCCCGCTCCAAGAGGGGAGGCCCTCGCGGCGCTCTCGTCCGACGAGCGCATGCAGGTCACCTCGGAGCGCGAGCTCCTCTGTGCCCTAGCGCAGCGACCGGACGCCCTGCGCCCCTACGAGGAGCGCATCGCCTCCCTCTCGTGGGCCGACGAGCGTCACGAGGCCATGGCGTGGGCGATTCTCTCGACGCCCGTGGGCACGAGCCCGTCGGCGGCTGTGGACGCCGCAGCGGCCGTGGTCGGCGAGGCTCCCCGCATCCTGTCAGGGGGCCGCGTCATGAGCGCCGAGGAGCTCAGCGACACCGAGAAGCTCGACCTTATCGTCGACACGGTCGAGCTCTTCTCCTGTCGTCGGCGCGTGCGCCAGATACGTGCGCGCCTGCACGGGGAGCCCGACGCGGTCGGCGACGAGTCACAGCGCCTTTTCCAGGAGGCGACGAGGCTTCAGAAAAGGGTCAACGAGCTGGTAAGAAAGCTTTCCTCGGTTTCCACCGAGTAGTTTGTGGGTATAGTCTCGAGCACTAATGCGTCGAAGGGGAGATACGTGGCAGGTAAGAAGACCAATGAGGACATCAAGCTTTCCGACGAGCTCGGCAAGGCCGTCAAGAGCCTCGTAGGCAGCGCCAAGAAGAGCGCGAGCCTCACCGAGGATGACATACAGCGTGCCCTGCGCAACGTAGACGTCGACGATGACGAGCTCTCCGATGTCTATGAGGTGCTGCGCGCCAAGGGCATTGCGATTGCGGGCGCCGACGAGGCCCCCTCGACGGACCTGTCGCTCGCCGGTGACGTGAGCGACGAGGACGAGGACGAGGACGACGAGGACTCCACTCGCGACGAGGCCTCCGATGACGAAGAGGAGTCGGAGAGCGTCAAGGAGGCCAAGGCCGTCAAGGAGGCCCTTCGCTCCGTTCCCAAGGCCAAGGCAGCCAAGCCCAAGCGCTCCTCGCGCGCTCGTGCCCGTCGCCAGGACACCTCGACCGTCATGCTCACGGGAGATCCGGTGCGGATGTACCTCAAGGAGATTGGCAAGGTCGACCTGCTCACGGCCTCCGAAGAGGTCCATCTCGCCATGAAGATCGAGGCGGGCTGCGACGCCACGGACAAGCTCGAGGCAGCCGAGGCCGGCAAGCTCGAGCTCACCCGCGCCGACCAGCGTCGCCTCATGCGCATCGAGCAGGTGGGCCTGGATGCCAAGCAGCAGCTCATCAGCGCGAACCTGCGCCTGGTGGTCTCTATCGCCAAGCGTTACGTGGGGCGCGGCATGCTCTTCCTCGACCTCATTCAGGAGGGCAACCTCGGCCTCATCCGCGCCGTCGAGAAGTTCGACTACACCAAGGGCTTCAAGTTCTCCACCTATGCCACCTGGTGGATTCGCCAGGCCATCACCCGTGCGATCGCCGACCAGGCTCGAACCATCCGCATTCCGGTGCACATGGTCGAGACCATCAACAAGCTCATCCGCGTGCAGCGTCAGCTCCTCCAGGACCTCGGACGCGATCCCACCCCCGAGGAGATCGGCGAGGAGATGGGCATGTCTCCCGACCGCGTGCGCGAGATTCAGAAGATCAGCCAGGAGCCGGTCTCCCTCGAGACGCCCATAGGCGAGGAGGAGGACTCCCAGCTCGGGGACTTCATAGAGGACTCCAGCGCCGTGGCCCCTCCCGAGGCGGCCTCCGACTCCATGCTTCGCGAACAGCTCGACCAGGTGCTCGACGGCCTGGCGGATCGCGAGCGCAAGGTCATCAAGTTCCGCTTTGGCCTGGAGGACGGTCATCCGCGCACCCTCGAGGAGGTCGGGCGCGAGTTCGGCGTGACCCGTGAGCGCATCCGCCAGATTGAGAGCAAGACCTTGGCCAAGCTGCGCCACCCCAGCCGCAGCGGTCGCCTGAAAGATTACATGGAGGAGTAAGCCTTGCACGTTCACGGAGAAATCTACGATTCTCCCTTGCACCAATCGAGCGCATCTGTATACTGGTTCCTTGCGTGGAAGCGCACTTATTCCCCGGTGGCGCAGTGGTAGCGCAGCTGACTGTTAATCAGCGTGTCGCAGGTTCGAATCCTGCCCGGGGAGCCATTTTGAAACCGTGCGAACCAGCTCAATGCGGGCTGGTTCGCCTTTTTTTGCATGCGGTTCGCTCTGCCGTTTTCATGACCCTCGGCATGCTGTGCTAGGATTTGCTGGTCACGTTGGATTGTGCAAAGCACCGCTCGGCCCGACCGGGAGGAATCTTGAGCCAGGACATCAGCGCCACGAACGGTCTCTCGCGCGCCTCGAGGCGAAACGCCAAGGACCGCTTCATCCTCGAGCAGCTCGTGACCAAGGACTTCAAGCTGCGCTACCGCCGCTCGGTTCTGGGGGTGGTCTGGAGCGTCCTGAATCCCCTGCTCATGATGATTATCATGAGCTTCGTGTTCAGCTATTTCCTCAAGGGCTCCTCGGTCGCCAACTACCCGCTCTACCTCATCGTGGGTAACGTCACCTTCAGCCTCATGAACGAGTCCACGAGCGCTGGGCTTCGTTCCATCATCGACGCTGCGCCCCTGCTCAAGAAGGTCAAGGTGGATCGCTGGGTCTTCCCGGTCCAGAAGGTGCTCTCCGCTGCGGTCAACTTCGTCTTCTCGCTCATCGCGGTCGTGATCGTGATGCTCTTCTTTCGAGTCGCGCCCACGTGGCACCTCGTCTGGATGGTCCCTGCTCTTTTGCTGCTCATGCTCTTCTGTATGGGCCTGAGCATGCTGATCGGCGCCCTCGCAGTCTTCTTCCGCGACATGATTCACCTATGGAACGTCCTGCTCACGGCTTGGACCTACCTTACGCCCATCTTCTGGGATCTCTCCCTGCTGACGGACAACCCCAATGTGCCATGGATCGTCCTCGCGGTGATCAAGGCGAATCCCATGTACAACTATCTCGACATGATGCGCTGCGCCATCGTCTACCAGGCGAGCCCGGGTGCCACCGTGATCGTGTTGGCCATCGCCTGGGCGCTCATCGCCCTTCTCGTGGGCATTCTGGTCTTTCACAAGGTTGAGCACAAGTTCATTCTCTACATCTAGCGTCCAAGGAGCTATCCGCGCATGGCTGAATCCTCACCCGAGTACGCGATCGAGGTCAATGACGTCTCGATGATCTTCAACATCGCGAGCGAGCAGCTCAACAACCTCAAGGAGTACTTCATCAAGCTCATGAGGCACGAGCTCTTCTTCAAGGAGTTCAGAGCGCTCGACCACATAAGCTTCAAGGTGAGCCCCGGCGAGGTCGTGGGTCTCGTGGGCACCAACGGCTCTGGCAAGTCCACGATGCTCAAGTGCATAGCTGGCGTGCTTGAGCCCTCGGAGGGATCCGTTAGGGTGAGGGGGACCGTCGCCCCCCTTATCGAGCTCGGGGCGGGCTTCGACGTTGACCTTACGGCCCTGGAGAACATCTATCTCAACGGTGCCCTTCTGGGCTATCCAAAGGACTTCATCGACGCTCACCTCCAGGACATCATCGACTTCGCTGAGCTCCAGGACTTCATGGACATGCCGCTCAAGAACTACTCGTCGGGCATGGTCGCGCGCATCGCATTCTCCATCGCCACCGTCACCGAGCCCGATGTTCTCATCGTCGACGAGACCCTCTCGGTGGGCGACGTCTTCTTCCAGGAGAAGTGCGAGCGACGCATCCGCGAGTTCATCGAGTCCGGCAAGGTCACGGTTCTGTTCGTCTCTCACTCGCTCGAGCAGGTCGAGCGCATCTGCCAGCGTGCCATTTGGATCGAAAAGGGCGTTCAGCGCATGGATGGCCCGGTCGTCGAGGTGTGCCAGGCCTATCGTGCCCAGTTCGGCTAGGCCATCCCAAGCGGTATCCGATTTTGAGAGGGCTGCCTCGCGGCCAGCCTCTCAAACGCGTCGTGGGGCCACGAGAGGGCTTGGGAGCTGGGGCGAGGTTGACGCTCAGCAGCTTTTGGCTCGCCTCGAGCAGCCAGCCTCGATTGACTCGTAAAGGATTAGGGCAGCGCTTCGCTAAAAACGGGTCGCTTGGCTCATCCGCAAAAAGCACGACAAGTCCCTTCTGGTCCCGCCAGGCCTCGGTTCGTCAAGAGGCGACCTCCATTCGGACGCGGCTCGTGTGGGCGCCTTGAAGAGGGGAGATTGGCCCTTGTGGACGGGGGGACTTTGACGTAGAGTTCAGAAGAACCTTTAAGTCGGTACGAGATACCCTCAAGGTCAGTCTTCGGACGCTTCATATGCCTTTCTCGGGTGCCTCGTGCCGCGCAAGTCGGTAGGGCATCTTTTTTTGTAGGAAGGGAGTCCCATGGAACAGGCCACGCTTAAGGCCCAGATCATGGACGAGCAGGCCATGAGCCGCGCGCTCACCCGCATCGCCCACGAGATCATCGAGAGAAACGAGGGGGCCGACCGTCTGAAGCTCGTGGGCGTGGTGCGCAGAGGTGCCATCATCGCGCCCCTGCTCGCGGATGAGATCGGCAAGATCGAGGGGGTTCGTCCACCCGTGGGCACCCTTGACGTGAGCTTCTATCGCGATGACGTCACGCGCGTCATCCAGCCGGTCATGTTCAGGACTGACATCCCGTTTGCCGTCGACGGAGCGGACATCATCCTCGTGGACGACGTGCTCTACACCGGCCGCACGATCCGAGCCGCGCTCGACGCCCTCATCGACCTCGGGCGTCCCAGGACCGTTCAGCTTGCGGTCATGATCGACCGCGGTCATCGCGAACTTCCCATCAGGGCAGATTACGTGGGCAAGAACGTGCCCTCCTCCCACGAGGAGGACGTGCGCCTGTGCGTGAGGCCCTTTGACGAAAAGACCTCGGTCGAGATCTGGACCAAGCCGACCGAGCAGCACGAAGGGGGTGTCCGCTAGATGCTATCCGTCAAGCACCTGATTGACACGACGAGCCTCACTGCCGACGACATCACGCAGATCCTCGATACGGCCCTTTCGTTCTCCGAGGTTAACAAGCGCGCCATCAAGAAGGTCCCGGCCCTGCGCGGCCGCACGATCGTGAACCTCTTCCTCGAACCGTCGACGCGCACCAAGAGCTCCTTCGAGCTCGCCGAGAAGCGCCTGTCGGCCGACAGCCTCTCCATGGGAGGTGCCACGTCTTCGGTCGTCAAGGGCGAGAGCCTGGCCGATACCATCGAGACGATCGACGCCATGAACGTCGACATGTTCGTCTGTCGCGCGAAGCTTGCCGGCACCCCCTACAAGATCACCGAGCACACCGACGCCGTGGTCATCAACGCCGGCGACGGCAAGCACCAGCACCCCACGCAGGCGCTGCTCGACCTCTATACGATCCGTGAGAACTTCGGCCATCTGGACGGCCTCAAGGTGGCCCTCGTCGGGGACCTCTCGCACAGCCGCGTGTGCGGCTCGCTCGTTCCCGCGCTCAAGACAATGGGCGCCGAGGTGACGCTTGTGGGGCCCCCGACCTTCCAGATCGCCGACCCCGATTACTTTGGCGTGCCCCAAACCTCCGATCTAGACTCCGTGATCACTGAGATGGACGTGGTCTACATGCTGCGCGTCCAGCTCGAGCGCATGGAGGGAGCCGCGATTCCCTCCCGGCGCGAGTACAATCGTCTCTGGGGTCTCGACATGAGCCGCGTCGATCGGATGCGCCCCGAGGCCATCATCTGCCATCCGGGTCCCATGAACCGGGGCATGGAGATCAACGCCGACGTGGCCGACTGCGCCCGCTCAAGGATTCTCACCCAGGTGAACGCTGGCGTCCTCGTGCGCATGGCCGCAATGTACCTGCTTCTGGGAGGAGAGAACAATGGCGTTTCTGCTTAGGGGTGCCCACGTCGTCGACCCGCAGGTGGCGCTCGACTGCGTCTGCGACGTCCTTATCGACGAGGGACGAATCCAGTCGGTGGGCGAGGACCTCGCGTGCCCTGCTGAAGCCGAGGTCATAGACGCCACTGGCAAGTATCTCGTGCCCGGCCTCGTGGACATGCACGTGCACTTCCGCGACCCTGGCTTCGAGTACAAGGAGACCATCGAGACGGGCAGCCGCGCGGCCACGCATGGTGGCTTCACCGATGTGGCCACGATGCCCAACACCGACCCCGTGAGCGACACGGGCGCCGAGATCCGCTACCAGATCGACCGCGCCCATGCGGCGGGGCTCTGCCACGTGCGCCCGATCGGGGCCCTCACCCGTGCCGAGAAGGGCGAGTCGCTCGCCGAGATCGGAGACATGGTCGTCGAGGGTGCGGTGGCCTTCTCCGACGACGGCCACGGCGTACAGGGCGCCGGCATGATGCGCACCTGCATGGAGTACGTCTCGCAGTTCGACCGCGTCGCAATCGCACACTGCGAGATTGAGTCCCTCACTACCCACGGGACCATCAACGAGGGGCGTGCCTCGACGCGCCTGGGCATGTTCGGCTGGCCCGCTCTGGGCGAGGAGCTCGAGATCTACCGTGACATCGAGCTGTGCAAGCTCACGGGATGCCCCCTTCACATCGCGCACATCTCCACGGCCAAGGGCCTCGAGATCGTGCGGGCTGCCAAGGCCGAGGGTCTGCCCGTGACCTGCGAGGTCTGTCCGCACCACCTGTTCCTGTGCGAGGACGACATCACGGACACCTACGACACGAACCTCAAGATGAACCCGCCCCTGCGCACGGCGGCCGACGCGGCTGCCCTCGTCGAGGGCCTCGCGGACGGTTCCATCGACTGCCTCGTGACCGACCATGCCCCCCATGCCCCTCACGAGAAGAACTGCGAGTGGGAGATAGCCTTCTTCGGGACCATAGGGCTGGAGACCTCTCTGCCGCTCATGCTCACGAACCTCGTCGGGCCGCAGAAAATGAGCTGGTCTCGTCTCGTCGAGGCCATGGCCGTGGCCCCGCGCAAGATTCTGCGCCTGGAGCCGGTGCGCCTCGAGGCGGGTTCGGCAGCCGACCTCACCCTCATCGACCCGACCGCCACGATTGAGGTCACGGCCGACTACTTCGAGAGCCGCTCCAAGAACTCGGCCTTCCTTGGACGAACCCTCACCGGCGTCGCCACCGACGTCTTCGTCAACGGGCGTCGCACCCTCACTAACGGCGTCGTCACGCCGCAGGGGAGGTAGAGGCCCATGTCCACTGGCAAGACGGGTCTTCATGACGTTACGGTCGTCTCCAACGAGCGGGTCGCCGAGAAGCTCTTCAGAATCGTCTTCTCGTCCCCCCATCTCGCGTCCAGGCTCCAGGCGGGGCAGTTCCTCGAGGTTGCGGTTCCCGGCGACGCGAGCCAGATTCTGCGCGTCCCCCTGTCCTTCTCGCATGCCGACGCGAAGACGGGCTCGGTCGAGATCGTCTACGCCCTCGTGGGCGATGCCACGCGCCGACTCAGCCACATGGTGGCCGGCGACGCCACCACGGTCGTGGGACCGTGCGGCAACCCTTGGCGCATGCGACCAGGGCAGCTGCGCGCGGCACTAGTGTCCGGGGGCGTGGGGGTCACCCCGATCGTGGCCTGCGCGGAAATGCTCGCGGACGCGGGCGTGCCCTTCGACGCCGTTGTGGGGGCGACCGACGCGAGCCGCCTGTGGGGGGCCGACGAGCTTCACGCCCTCGGTGCGTCCGAGGTGGTCCTCACGACCGATGACGGATCGGCCGGCCTGCGCGGGCTCACGACCGATGGGCTCCAGGAGCTTCTCGCCAGGCACGCCTACGACGAGGTCTACGCCTGCGGGCCCGAGCCCATGATGGCCGCCGTGGCGCATCTCGCCCACGACGCGCATGTGGGCTGTCAGGTCTCCATGGAACGCATGATGTCGTGCGGGTTCGGCGCCTGCGGAACCTGCAACGTGGCCCTCGCGGCGGGTGGCTACGCCTCCGCCTGCAAGGATGGGGCCGTCTTCGACGCCGAGGAGGTGGCTTGGTGATGGCCGCGCATCGCGTCTCAATGGCCGTTGACCTGGGCGGCTTCAAAATGAAGAACCCGGTGTGCACGGCATCGGGCACCTTTGGCTTTGGCTCCGCGTTCGAGGGATTCTACGACGTGGCGCGCCTCGGTGCGATCACGACCAAGGGTTGCACGGCCGAGCCCTGGCAGGGCAACCCCGCGCCGCGCATGTGCGAGGTCCCCTCGGCCATGATGAACACGGTCGGTCTGGCCAACCCGAGCGTCCGTGGCGTGGTTCGGGACCAGGGAGCCTACCTCGCCGACCTCGAGAGGCGCGGCTGCCGCGTGATCTTCCAGGTCGCGGGGCACTCCGTCGAGGAGTGCGTGGCCGCCGTCGAGCTCGCGGAGGAGCACGCTCCCTGGGCGAGCGCTCTCGAGCTGAACGTCTCCTGCCCCAACCTCGCGCGAGGGGGGGCTCTCTTGGGCGGCACGCCCGAGGACGCCTCGGAGGTTGTTCGCGCCGTACGCGGGCGCACGAGTCGCCCGCTCCTCGTCAAGATGGCTCCCGTCCGCGTGGAGGAGATCGCGCGCGCCTGCGAGGATGCCGGCGCCAACGCCCTCAGCCTCATCAACACGATCAGCGGCATGTCCCTCGACATCCACACGCGCAGGAGCCGCCTCTCCCGCCCCACAGGGGGAGTCTCGGGCCCGGCCATCCACGCCATCGCGGTCCGCATGGTCTGGGAGGTCGCGCACGCCGTCTCGATTCCCGTGAACGGCATGGGGGGCGTCGCGAGCGTGGAGGACGCCGCCGAGATGGTCTTGGCCGGCGCCACCGCGGTGAGCGTGGGAACCGCCAACTTCTACGACCCCATCTGTGCCTCACGCCTCGTCGACGGTCTTGAGGCCTGGGCCGTCGAGCAGGGGGTCTCCGACATCAACGCCTTGATTGGAGCCGCCGAATGCTGAGCTACAAGGAAGCGAGCGACAAGGTTATCGTCGCCCTTGACTGCGATCGCGCGCGGGCCCTCGAGCTCGCCGAGCTCCTGGACGGACGCGCGCGCTGGGTCAAGGTGGGCATGACGCTGTTCTACGCCGAGGGGCCTGCCATCGTGGACGACCTGCGCGCCCGTGGCCTGTCCGTCTTTCTGGACCTCAAGATCCATGACATCCCGTTCCAGGTACAGGGCGCGGTTCGTGCAGCATCGCTCACGGGTGCCGACCTCCTCTCGATTCACGGCCTGGGTGCATCGGCCATGATTCGCGCGGCCCGAGCGGGAGCCGAGGAGGCCGCCTCCGAGCGTGGCGGCGCGCGTACGAGGCTCCTGGCAATCTCGGTTCTCACGAGCATGGACGCCGTGGCCCTTGCGGAGGTGGGCATCTTCGACCCGCTGCCCCAGGAGGTCTCCCGTCTTGCCGCCCTCTCGCACTCGGCCGGCGCCGACGGCCTCGTCTGCTCGCCGCAGGAGGCCGCCCAGATGCGCTCTCTTCTCGGTCCCGGGGCCCTCATCGTATGCCCGGGCGTGCGCCCCGCCGGCTCGGACTCTGCAGACCAGAGACGCGTTGCCACGCCGGCACAGGCGCTGGCCGCCGGGGCCTCTCAGCTGGTCATCGGCCGTCCGATCACGGGCGCCTCAGATCCGGCCGGGGCCTTTGATGCCATCTGTGCCGAGCTCATGGCGTAGGCCGGGGACCTCCTTCCAAGTCGCGCAAGCGCGCGCGACTCGGATGCGCGCGTGGTCCAGGGCGTGTGGAGGCTTCCTCTGACCTGCACTTTTAATGGATATGACTTGCAAAACCAGAGTTAAATGGGCACACTAAGCACTGCGAGTTTGCCATCCGCCTCGGCGAGGCAGCTTATTGAGACGTTCGATGTTTGGAGGAACATATGGCTCTACCCCAGCTTACTGACGAACAGCGCAAGGCTGCCCTCGAGAAGGCTGCTCAGGCTCGTCACGCGCGCGCCGAGCTTCGTGAGCAAATCAAGAGTGGCAAGGTCACCCTCGAGGGCGTCCTCGACTCCGATGATCCCATTGCCAGTCGCATGAAGGTCTCCACCCTCATCGAGTCCCTGCCGGGCTACGGCAAGGCCAAGGCTGCCAAGATTATGGACGAGCTGGGAATCTCCGCCACGCGTCGCGTCAAGGGCCTCGGTGCCCGTCAGCGTGAGCAGCTCGTCGAGGCCCTCTCTAAGTAAGTGGCTAGAGAAGCCAGGCTCTTTGTTGTCTCGGGGCCGTCAGGTGTGGGCAAGGGGACGCTCGTCTCGCGCGTGCGCGATCGTCTTTCTTGCCTGGGCCTGACGGTCTCTGCGACCACGAGGCTCCCACGTGCCGGAGAGGTCGACGGGTCCTCATACTATTTCATGGACGATACCGCGTTCGAGCGGCGCGTCCATGCGGGAGAGTTCCTGGAGTGGGCCTGGGTCCACGGCCACCGCTACGGGACCCTCAAGAAGGAGGTCGACCGCCTCATCGAGCAGGGTCGCTCCGTCATTCTGGAGATTGACGTGCAGGGCGGCCTCAACGTGCGCAGGGCCTATCCCGATGCGGTTCTCGTCTTCATCGAGCCGCCCAGCATGACCGAGCTCGAGCGCCGTCTGCGCGGACGCGGTACCGAGGACGAGACGTCCGTGTCGCGCCGCCTGGCGGACGCGCGCGAGGAGATGGGGCGCGCGGCCAGCTACGACGTTCGCATCGTCAACGACGAGGTCGAGCGGGCGACCACGGAGCTGGCGCGTGTGATTGAAATATACGAGACAAACGGAGGTCCCTCAAAAGATGTCAGTGATAAAGCCTGAGATAGACAGCCTGCTCGAGAAGACCGAGCACAACCCCTTCCTGCTCTGCTCGCTCGCGTCCAAGCGCGCCTGCGACATCAATAACATGGTCCGCGGCCAGCACCTGCGCGTGACCGCCATTCAGGACTTCGACGATATCACCACCGTCGTCTCCGGCAAGGACTCCGTGTCCGTCGCCATGCAGGAGATCGAGGACGGCACCCTGGGCTTCGTCAAGGAAGACTTTGACGAGGACATCAAGGGCTCCAACGTTATCCCCCTGTAGGAGTGCCATGACGGAGAGACTCTGCCTCGTCCACTACCATGAGATTGGCCTCAAGGGCAAGAATCGCGCCACCTTCGAGAACCAGCTCGTAAGGAACCTGCGCCGCGCCCTTAAGGCGTTCGACGTGGTCACGATTGCCCGCATCTCGGGATACGTGGTCGTCGAGGCGGCCGACGCTCATGCGAGCGAGGAGATGGCGGCTGCCATTCGCCGGGTCCCCGGCGTTGCGCGCGTCAGCCTCGCCTATCGCTGCGGGCTCGACGAGGGCGACTACATCGCCTGCGCCATTCGCGCCCTTGGCGAGTCCGGTGACTTCGCAAGCTTCAAGGTGCACGCGCGCCGCTCCGCGACGACCTATGAGCGTCACAGCATAGACATGAACCGTCTCGTGGGCTCGGCCCTGTGCGAGGCCTTCCCGGACAAGAGGGTCGACGTCCATCATCCTGACGTAACCGTCGTCGTGCACGTGGTCCAGGGGTCGACCTACGTCTACGCCGCCTCCGCCCCGGGCGTGGGCGGGCTTCCCGTGGGTAGCGCGGGCAAGGTCGTGCCGCTTCTGTCGAGCGGCTTCGACTCGCCGGTCGCCACCTGGATGGTGGGGCGGCGCGGCGCCACGTGCGTCCCCGTGCACTTCTCGGGGCGGCCCATGACGGCCGATACGAGCGAGTGGCTCTGCCAGGACATCGTGGACGCCCTCGCACCCTCCGGCGTCGTGGGGCGGCTATACGTGGTCCCGTTCGGCGAGCGTCAACGCGAGATCTCGCTCGCGGTGCCGCAGAGCCTGCGCATCATCATCTACCGTCGTGTCATGGTCCAGGTGGCCGAGCGCATAGCGCATCTCGAGGGCGCGAAGGCCCTCGTCACGGGGGAGTCGCTCGGGCAGGTTGCCTCGCAGACCCTCGAGAACATCGCGGCGGTTGACGAGGCGGTGAGCATGCCGATTCTGCGCCCGCTCATAGGGTCGGACAAACAGGAGATCATACGCCGCGCGCAGGAGATCGGCACCTACGACATCTCGTGCCAGACCGCCCCGGATTGCTGCACGCTCTTCATGCCCCGCCGCCCCGAGACCCACGCGCGCATCGCGCACGTCCTCGAGGCGTGGGAGAGCTTCGACCACGCCGCCATGGTCGACGAGCTCGTGGAGCGAGCCGAGTGGCGAGACTTCTCGCAGTGCCCCTCCTACCGGCCTCCCCGGGCGGAGGCGTACCGCGCGCGTCACGCGGAGCTCGCCGGAGCGCGGGAGGAAGGCGAGCGGTAGCCCCTCGGCCGGCGAGCGGAGCTCCTCTGCTGATTGCGTACCTCGAGCGCGCCCCTCTCTAGCAGGGGCGCGCTTCTTCTGCGTCGGCCTCCCCGAAGAATGCGGGAAGGTTCGCGACGGGCCTTCTCACGTCGCCGGCCCACGGGGCCTCCCGACAGCGCATGCTGGAGATGGGAGGTGGGGATCGTGGCACAGGTGCGTGCGAGAGGGGCTCGACGGCTGGCGAGGCGCTACGGCGTCTTGGGGCGACCCGCGACGGCGGTCGCACTCGTGGCGTTGCTCGCGGTCTGCGTCGGCGCGTTCGCGTGGGTCGCGGCGGGACAGCGCGGCCTCGTGGTGGAGCGCACGAACGAGGCCGCGGAGGAGCCGACGGGCACGGCCGCGGAGCTGGAGGAGATCGTCGAGCCCGAGCCGACGCTCGTCGTGCACGTGGACGGGGCCGTGGCCGCGCCGGGTGTCTACGAGCTTGCGGGCGCGCCGCGCGTGAACGACGCCCTGGTCGCGGCCGGGGGCCTTTCCGAGGGGGCCGACATATCTTCCCTCAACCTCGCCGCCATGCTCCGGGACGGGGAGAAGGTTCACGTCCCCGTCGAGGGGGAGGCCGTCCCGGCGGCCGAAGCGACCGGGTCTACCGGTGGCGCCGCGGGGTCGGTGGGCGCTGCCCCCGTGAACCTCAATACGGCGAGCGCCGAGGAGCTCCAGGCGCTTCCCGGGGTTGGGGAGGCGACCGCCCGGGCCATCGTGGAGGACCGCACGGCCCACGGGCCCTTCACGACCCCCGAGGATCTCATGCGGGTCTCGGGCATCGGTGAGAAGAAGTACGCCAAGCTGGAGGGGAGAATCTGTGTCTGAGGGGCCCGTGGGGCCCCCACGCCCGGCCATCCCACTGGCTTTCTGGGCTCTTGTGGCACTTGTCGCCTGCGAGAGAGTTGTGCTGCGTCTGGCCCCCGATCCAGGTGAGCTTGCGGGGGCGACCGGCATCGCCGTTGTGCTCGCAGGCTGTGCGCTGGCCCTTCTCGTGCGCACGCCGGCACGCGCGATCGCCCCCCTCGTCGCGGTGCTGTCCTGCGCCCTGGCGTCCGGAGCGCTTTCCTGCGCCCTCGAGCTTGCGCGCCAGAAGTCCGTCGAGGTCGCCCTCGCGTCAGGCTCCGTGTCCGCCTGGGAGCTTAGGATCGCGGGGGACCTGTCCGAGGGGCCCTCGGGATGGCAGGGCCGCGCCGAGGTGCTCGTGGGCGGCCATCGGGCGGGTGCGGTCTGGCTTAGCGCCCCCGAGGTGCTTCCTCGCGGCTCCACACTCACGTGCGTCGGTCGTTTCTCGGGAAACGGAGACGACGCATGGGGCGTCTCATCGCGCATGCAGGGACTTGCAGGGAGCGTGCACGTCGCGCGGGTCCTCTCCTCCCGTCCGCGAGGGGGCTTGCCGGGGGCGCTCGAGGAGCTGAGGGGCGCGGTGCTCGCGAGCTTCGAGGCGGGCTCCTCGGATGCACGGGCTCTGCTCGCGGGTACGGTCTGTGGATCGTCGGTGGCCCTGCGCTCACGCGGGCTCGACGACGCCTTCGCGACCTGTGGCGTGGCCCATCTCGTGGCGGTCTCCGGGGGTCATCTCGTGCTCGTGTGCGCGCTGGCGGGATCCCTGCTCGCGCGGACGCGCCTTACGCCGATGGCCCGCTCGATGGTGCTGCTCGTCGTCTCGGCCCTCTTCGTGGCCTTCTGTGGGGCCCCCATCTCGGCCGTGCGCTCCTGGGGCATGTCTCTCGTGGCGTCCGGCGCCGAGCTCGCACGCAGGAGAGCCCACCCCCTCTCGTCGGCGAGTGTGGTGGGAGTCGCCCTGGCCCTGGTTGAGCCGGGGGTCTCGGGTCAGCTTGGCTACCTGCTTTCCGTCACCTGTGTGTGCGGCATCTGCCTGTTCGGGGCCTATGCCCGCCATCTCGTGCGCCTCCTCGTCGGACGGGCTCCCCTTCCGGGAGCGCTCCCGATCCCGGTCTCGACCGCCCTCGCGCGCGTTTCGGCTGACACCGTCGACTCCCTCGCTCTGACCCTCGTCTCGCAGGCCGTGACGCTCCCTCTCACCTGCGCGGTCTTTGCCCAGATGTCGCTCGTGGCCCCGCTCGCCAACGTCCTGCTCGCCCCGCTCTTCTCCGTGCTCCTGTCCGCGGGGCTCGTGGCGGCCTGTCTCGTGGGCGTGCCCCCAGCGCAAAGGATTGCGCTCGCATGCTGCGACGTGGTGGGTCGGGCGTTCGTGGGGCTCCTACGCGCCCTGTCCAGGCTGCCGCTCGCCGCGGTGCCCGTGGAGATGGGGGAGGGCGCCGCCCTGGCCCTTCTCGTCGTCGCGGCAGCGATTCTGCTCGCCTGGTGGCCGCGACCGTCTCGGCGCGCCCTTGCCGGCCTCATGGGCGTCACAGCCACCTGCGTCCTTGCCTGGTTCCTGCGCTGGAGGCTCCTCGCGCCCGCGTGCGTGCGGGTTCTTGACGTGGGCCAGGGCGACGCTATCCTCGTCGCCGACGGCGCGCACACGTTGCTCGTGGACACGGGGCCGGATGCCTCCGTGGTTGAGGCGTTGGCTCGCGCCCATGTCTATCATCTCGATGCCGTGCTGCTCACGCACATGCATGACGACCACACGGGCGGCCTCGACGACCTGCTCTGCGTCGTGGGGGTCGACCGGCTCGTGGTGGCTGATGGGGTGGGCGGCTCCGCCGGCGCGTGGAACCTTCCCGTCCTGGAAGTGGGCTATGGGGACGTGCTCGTTGTCGGGGGCTTTCGTCTCAGGGTCGTCTCGCCGACGGGGCCCGTGGACGGCACCCACAACGCGGACTCGGTCGAGCTCGTGCTCACCTTCGATGACGGTGAGCGTAGTCTGACGGCGCTGCTCACCGGGGACGCCGAGAAGGACGAGACGGGGGCGGCCCTCTCGCGCTCCGACGTCGGCGACATCGACCTCCTCAAGGTGGGCCACCACGGCTCGGAGGTCTCCCTCACCCATGAGCAGGCTTGCGCGCTCGATGCGGAGGTGGCGGTGGCGAGTGCGGGGAAGGACAATCCCTACGGCCATCCCGACCCCGTCTGCGTGGAGGCTCTCGAGCGGGCGGGGTCGCTCGTCCTGTGCACCAAGGACGTCGGCGACGTGTGCGTCGAGCCGGGGGCCGCGGGGCCGCGGGTGAGCTGCGAGAGGGAGGCCCCCGGGGAGGTGCTACCATGGTGATTCATGAACCGATGGCCCACGACTCGCGAGGGGGGACAGATGGCACAGGGCGCGGCGCTGCTTCCGGCCTACCTGGCGGTGGGCCCCGACGAGCTCAAGCGCAGGCAGGTCGCGGCTCGTCTGCGTGCCCGCGTGGATGAGGCGTTCTCCGCCTTCGACGTCGAGGAGCTCGTGGCCTCGGCGGATCTGGGCCCCGACGCCGTGGTCTCGTCGCTCAACACGTTGCCCATGGGAGGATCCCTGCGCGTCGTCATCATAGAGGATGCCGAGAAGCTGCCCAAGGCGGTCTCGGAGGCTCTCGTCACCTATCTTGCCGACCCCAACCCACGTTGCACCCTGGCGCTTCTCGCGACGACCCTCGCGAAGACGACCCGTCTGTACAAGGCCGTCGCCAAGATGGGCCCCAAGGCCATCATATCCTGCGCGGCCAAGAGGGGGCGCGACCTGCCTCCCTACGTGCAGAAGCTCGCCGCCTCCCACGCCGTCTCAATCGACGCGGACGCCGCGCGCGAGCTCGTGGCGCGGGTGGGGGAGTCCACCATCATGCTCGACACCCAGATTCGCTCGCTCGCGGCGCTTCTCGGTGGCC
>CAYSIC010000001.1:0-9803 GCA_964430985.1 uncultured Atopobium sp. | reverse complement strand
CGTCGAGGCCAACGTCGCGCGCGTGGCCGAGGTCAAGCCCTGGGAGTTTCTCGATAGGATTTCGGAGCGCGACGTGGGACGTTCCCTCGCCCTCTACCACCTGCTCGACGGGTCGGCCCTGGGGTTGCTCTCGCTTGTGACCACGCGCCTCACGGAGCTCGTGTGCGCCCGCTCGCTCGCGGCGCGAGGACGGTCCAACCTCGTGGCGGCCGAGCTCAAGAAGGCTGACTGGCAGATCAGAAACCATGCCCGCTGGGCGCGTGGCTTTTCCGACGGGGAGCTCGAGGGGCTTCTCGGTGCCTGTGCGGACGCCGAGCGCGCGCTCAAGACGGGTGCCGACTCCGATGCCGTGATGGTTCCCCTCGTCGTGCGCATCTGCGGAGCCACGTTGCGGTGAGCGACGCAGGCGCGAGCGACAAAAAAAGACCCGGGCGCAATGCCGCGGGTCTCCCTGGTTCTCTTTGAGGGCAGAAGCTACTTGACGGTGTTGGCAAGCTTCTGGACGCCGCTCTTGCGCTGGGCGGCCTGATTCTTGTGGATGATGCCCTTGGAAGCGGCCTTGTCGAGCAGGCGGCCCGCCTTGTTGGCTGCAGTCTGAGCGGCTTGGGCGTCGGAGGCCTCAACGGCGACGCGGACAGCCTTGACAGCAGTCTTGAGCTCGGACCGGACGGCCTTGTTACGCTGACGAGCCTTCTCAGCGGTGATGATGCGCTTCTTCTGAGACTTAATGTTAGCCACGTGCAGTTCCTTTCGCGTCCTGGTATGTGAGGCCTCTGTGCTGAGACACGGTGAGGTCAACCCGGTGAGTATAGCATGATGCCCCCGAGTTCGCTATCATTCTCCCTATGTCTACGAACGATACCTCACATATCCGCAACTTCTCGATTGTTGCGCACATCGACCACGGCAAGTCGACGATCTCCGATCGCATCCTCGAGCTCACCCACACGGTCGAGGAGCGCGACATGTCCGCTCAGCTCCTTGACACGATGGACATCGAGCGCGAGCGCGGCATCACGATCAAAAGCAACGCCGTGCGCGTGATGTACGACGCCGATGACGGCCAGACCTACCAGTTCAACCTCATCGACACGCCGGGACACGTCGACTTCACCTACGAGGTCTCTCGCTCTCTCGCTGCGTGCGAGGGGGCGGTGCTCGTGGTCGACGCTACCCAGGGAGTCGAGGCCCAGACCGTCTCCAACGCGAACCTGGCCATGAACGCCAACTTGGACATCGTGTGCGCCATCAACAAGATCGACCTGCCGAGCGCGCATCCCGAGGAGGTCAAGCAAGAGATCGAGGACGAGCTTGCCATCGACGCCGAGGACTCCGTGTGCATCTCCGGCAAGACCGGCGAGGGCGTCCACGACCTTCTCGAGGCCATCGTCTACTTGGTCTCTCCGCCCACCGGAGACGCGGACGCTCCCTTGCGCGCCCTCATTCTGGACTCCTACTTCGACGAGTATCGCGGCGTCGTGGCCACGGTGCGCGTCCTCGACGGCGCGATCAGGTTCGCCGACCGTCTCCGGATGATGCAGGCCAACACGGACTTCCTCGTGGACGGCGTGGGCGTGAGGCGCCCTGCCGAGACCCCCGTCGACGAGCTCGGCGTGGGCGAGGTGGGCTTCGTGGTGACCGGGCTCAAGGATCCCGATGCCGTCCGCGTGGGGGATACTCTCACCTACGTCGATCGGCCGTGCGCCGAGCCCCTGCCAGGCTATCGCGAGGCCAAGCCAATGGTCTACACGGGTCTGTTCCCCCTGGACAACAAGGAGTACGAGAACCTGCGCGACGCCCTCGACAAGCTCCACGTGAACGACCCCTCGCTCACATGGGACCCCGAGACGAGCGTGGCCCTGGGCTTCGGCTTTCGCGTGGGCTTTCTGGGCCTTCTGCACATGGAGGTCGTCAAGGAGCGTCTCGAGCGCGAGTTCGGCCTGGGCCTCATCGCTACGAGCCCCTCGGTTGACTACCACGTTTTTACGACGGACGACCAGATGGTCGAGGTGAGAAGCCCCCAGGACCTTCCTGATCCCACGCGCATCGAGCGCATCGAGGAACCCTTCCTCAAGGCCCGCGTCATCGTGCCGCCCGCGTTCACGGGGGCCGTGATGCAGCTCGCCGTCGAGCACCGCGGCGTCATGCAGGACATGGTCTACCTCACGGAGAAGTCCGTGGAGATGCGCTTCGACATACCCCTGGCCGAGCTCATCCTGGACTTCTTCGACCAGCTCAAGAGCCGCACCAAAGGCTTTGCCTCACTCGACTACGAGTTCGATGAGTATCGTGCCTCCGACCTCGTGAAGCTCGACATCCTGCTCGCTGGCGAGGAGGTCGACGCCCTCAGCTTCATCGTGCACCGCGACAAGGCCTACGACCTGGGGCGCGCCCTGTGTGACAAGCTCAAGCAGATCATTCCGCAGCAACTCTTCGAGGTGCCCATCCAGGGCGCCATCGGCAACAAGATCATCAGCCGCTCGACCGTGCGCGCGCGGCGCAAGGATGTGCTCGCCAAGTGCTACGGTGGTGACATCTCGCGCAAGCGCAAGCTTCTGGAGAAGCAGAAGGAGGGCAAGAAGCGGATGAAGCAGATCGGGTCGGTCGAGGTCCCGCAGGAGGCCTTCCTTGCCGTCCTCAAGGTGGACGATCAGTGACGCGCTCGCGCGTGCGGGAGTCGCACGCGGAGGGGGCGGGACAAGACGCCGCCGAGCTCCTGGCCGCGTACGCCCCGGCAGCGGGGCTCGCGTCCTCGCTCACCTTGTGGCCCCGCACGGGATCCATGGCCGAGCGCCTGGCGGCCTCGCCGTTTCTCATGGCGCCCATGGCGGGCGTGACAGACGCGGCCTATCGTCTCATGGCCCGCGCGGGAGGGGCGCCGCTCGCCTACTCCGAGATGGTCTCGACCGCCGGCATCCACTACGGCAGCGAGAGGACCTGGGACCTCGTGGACCCGAACCCGGCCGAGCCCGACCTCGCCGTGCAGCTCTTTGGCTCGGACCCGGAGCACTTTCGCGAGGCAGCGTGCGGGGTGCGTGAGCGGTTGGGCGAGAGGCTCGCGCTCGTGGACGTGAACATGGCCTGCCCCGTGCCCAAGGTGACGCGCAACGGAGCCGGATCAGCCCTGCTCGATGATCCCGCGCGCGCGGCTGCGATCGTGCGCGCCCTCGTTGGCGAGCTCGACGTTCCCGTGACGGCGAAGATTCGTATCGGTCGCGTGCGCGACAGGCTCGTGGGATCCGAGTTCGCCCGTGTGCTGGAGGACGCGGGCGCGGAGGCTCTGGCGGTGCACGGGCGCACCGCGTCCCAGATGTATCGCGGCTCGTCTGACCCAACTGAGGTCGCGCGCGTGGTCGAGGCCGTCGAGGTGCCGGTCATCGCCTCGGGAGACGCGCTCGATGCCGTGCGGGCCGCAGGCGTCCTGCGCGAGACGGGAGCCGCTGGGTGCTTCGTCGCGCGTGGCAGCTATGGAAATCCCTGGGTGTTCTGCGACGCCCGAGAGGCGCTCCTCGGTGACGTACCCGCGCCCCGAGCGCCCTGGCTCAGGCTCTCCGCCCTTCGCCTGCACGTCCGCCTGCTCGAGGCCACGGGCGCCCATCTCGCCCGGGCGCGCAGCCTCGCCGGATGGTACCTGCGCGGTGTCCCCGAGGCTGCGGCATGGCGCGAGCGCGCCATGCACTGCGTGGGGGTCGAGGACTACCTTGCCCTGGCCGACGAGGTCGAGGCTACGCTGTGAGCGGCATCGACGCCCTGTACCTGCACGTCCCGTTCTGCCTCAGGCGCTGCTCCTACTGCGACTTCGCCTCAGAGGCCCGCGGTCACGACGACCCGTTCATGCGCACGTACGCACGCTCCCTGGCCCGTCTCGTCAAGGAGGCCTCGGGGCTCGGCCTTCTTGACGGCCTTCAGACCGCCTACCTCGGGGGAGGGACGCCCACCATGCTGGGGGACGAGGGGCTCGCAGAGCTTCTCGCGAGCGTGACCGAGGGTCGTGAGATCGCCGAGGTCTCGTTCGAGGCCAACCCCGAGTCCCTCACCGACGAAGTGCTTCTGGCGGCACGCAAGGAGGGCGCCACGCGGGTCTCCGTGGGCGTGCAGTCCTTCGACGACCGCGAGCTCGCAGCTCTCGGGCGCGCGCACCGCGCAGGGCTCGCCCGCGAGCGCGTGGGCGCGGCCGTCTCCTCGGGGCTCTCAACCTCGCTCGACCTCATGTGCGGCGTCCCGTACCAGGGCGCACAGAGCTGGGAGCGCACGCTTGCCCAGGCCGTGGAGCTGGGGGTGGACCACGTGAGCTGCTACCCGCTCATGATCGAGCCTGGCACGCTGATGGAGCGCCGCTGCGAATCCGGCGAGCTCCCGTGGCCCTCAGACGACACCGAGGCCGACGACATGCAGGCTGCCGCGCGCGTGCTCGGAGGAGCGGGACTCGCACGCTACGAGGTCGCGAGCTACGCGCGGCCGGGGGCCCGCTGCCGGCATAACGTGGCCTACTGGACGGGCGTCGAGTATCTGGGGCTGGGCACCTCTGCCGCGAGCATGCTCGGCCGTGCGCGCTACGAGAGGCTGCGACGTGCGTGCCCGTCGCTCCCCGCGCCCGCTCCGGATGCCGCGCGCCTCCGCCTCGCGACCACGAGCCCCACGCGCGAAATCGCCTCCTCCCTGCATCTCGCGGACCTCTCGTTCGAGGTCGAGCAGCTGAGCGGGCGCGAGGCGCTCGCCGAGGACCTCATGCTCGGCCTGCGCATGACCGAGGGCGTGGGGGAGCGGCTCCTGTCCCGCGCGCGCGAGGTCATGGGAGCCTCGCCGCTCGACGCGGCCATCGACGCGTCGGTCGAGCGGGGCCTCGCCCGCTGGGAGGACGGCTGCCTCGTGCCGACCGAGCGCGGCTGGCTCATGGGCAACGAGCTCTACGGCCTCTTCTGGGACCTCGCCACCGCGTAGCCTTCCCGCTGCGAACGCCCTCTTGAGCATATGAATCGGCGGCTGTGGCACGCCATCGCCGCACATGCTCAAGAATTCGGGGCTGGGGCATGCCAGATGGCCCCTCCTCGTGCCACGGCCCTTCTTTCACGAGCGCTTCGGCGTTGCGTGACCCTCCCCTTAAGACGTACTGGGAAAAGAGACGCCTGGGCCATGCGGTGGGTTTCCAAAAGCCTCGACCTGTCCCTAACTCATTACTTGAGGGCCAGGCTAAGCCTTTGCCCGTCACTTCTCGCTTGAAACGGCGCCGGCGTTGCGGCATGCTCTGATGGCTTGTAGCAAAAGACGTATCGAGGGGGGAGTGCCATGCCGGGCAAGCGCACCGAGGTCATAAGCTGGGATGAGTTCTTCATGAAGGCCGCCATCGCGGCGAGCCTGCGCAGCAAGGATCCCAAGACGCAGGTGGGCGCCTGCATCGCCGACACCAATAACCGCATCCTGTCGGTAGGCTACAACGGAACCCCGCGTGGTCTCGACGACGACGAGTTCCCCTGGGGCACCACCGACGACCCCCTACACGACAAGCACAACTACGTGATCCACGCCGAGGCCAACGCGATCCTCAACTACCGCGGCTCTCTCAAGGACATGGCAGCGGCCACGGTCTACGTCACCCTCTTCCCGTGCCACGAGTGCGCCAAGATGCTCGTTCAGGCCGGCATCGGGGCGGTCGTCTACCTCGACGACAAGTACGACGGCACCGAGGACAACCGCATCTCCAAGAACATCCTCACGCGCTGCGGCGTGAGCTTCCGTCGGGTGGAGCTGTCCGAGAGCTAGGGTTCGCGTCCGTCGCATGTGCCTTTTCACAAGGCTGCGCCCTGAGTTTGAGAAGGTGCCGCTCGGGATATACTTGTTGGGTCTGTGCCGACCGACAACGGGAGACCCGCCTCATGGCATCCATGAACGACAAGGACTACTACGCTCTTCTCGGCGTGGAGAGGGACGCTTCGCAGGACCAGATCCGCAAGGCGTTCCAGACCAGGGCGAGAAAGCTCCACCCGGACGTGAATAAGGAGCCCGACGCCGAGGAGCGCTTCAAGGAGGTCTCCGAGGCCTACGCGGTCCTCTCTGACCCCGACAAGCGCAAGCGCTACGACGCCATGCGCTCCGGGTCCCCCTTCGGGGGCTACGGAGCCCCCGCGAGCCCGCAGGGCTACGGTGCGGACCCGTTTGGTGGGGCCAACCCGTTCGGGTGGGGACCGTTTGGCGGGGGCTTCGGCGGGACCGCCTCGAGACGTCGCTCGCGCTCGTACAACCCCCGCGCGGGTGCCGACGTGGTCTACGAGCTCACGGTCGACGCCGCCGCCGCGGCCAAGGGCGTTCGGCGCGGCGTCACCTACCAGCGCTACGGCACCTGCGAGGTCTGCCACGGCGCCGGCTCGGTCGAGGCGAAGCACTCGGAGACCTGCCCCACCTGCGGCGGCTCCGGGCGCATCACCGTCGACACGGGTCTGTTCGGCGTCATGGCCATGACCTGTCCCGAGTGCGAGGGCACGGGCCGCGTCGTGGCCAGCCCGTGCCACGCCTGCGGCGGCTCCGGGCGCACCCTCACGGCGAGCGAGGTCATGGTCGACGTGCCCGCCGGCTCCCATGACGGCGACGAGGTCCGCGTCGCTGGCATGGGCAACGCAGGCACCAACGGTTCGTCGGCCGGAGACTTCGTCTGTCGCGTCTGCGTGCCCGAGGAGCGCTTGGAGCGCACTCAGGCAAGTGGCTTCAACCTCATAGGCTTCGCCCTACCCTTCGCCGTGCTTGGTCTTCTCACCTCGACCTTGTCCTCTATGGCCCTCATCGTGGGCTTGCCGCTCGTGGTCGGTCTGTACCTTGTGCTACGCGATGGCGTGCGTCACCAGGGACGCTGGTGGAGAAACGCTGGCATCGCGCTTCTCAACGGCGCCTCCAACGGCTTCGTGCTGGCGCTGTTCCTAGTGGCCATGCTCTCGTGCAGCTCGGGGCTCGGCCGTGGGGGCTATGGGGGCTACGGCTTCTACTAGGGGAGCGATTGGGGTCCGCACGTCCGCGTGGGGCCCTCGGAGTAAAACGATCAGAGTGATTCGGGAGTGGGAACGTGGAACCAAAGAATGACTACTACGAGGTGCTCGGGGTCGCTCGCGACGCCGATGCCAAGACGATCAAGCGTGCGTTTTTGAAGAAGGCTCGCAAGCTGCACCCGGACGTCTCCGACGCTCCCGACGCCGAGGAGCGCTTCAAGGAGGTCAACGAGGCATACTCCGTGCTCTCCGACGACCAGAAGCGCTCCAACTATGACCGTTACGGAGACCCGAACGGGCCTGCGGGCTTCGGATCGGACTACGTGGACGTCTCGGACATCTTCGGGGGAGGCGGATTCGGCTTCGGGGACATATTCGACTCCTTCTTCGGCGGTTCCTCCAGCAAGGGCGGCCCCGCCCGTACCCGCGGGCGCGATATGGGGATTCGCCTCACGATCACCCTCGAGGAGGCTGCGGCAGGCTGTCACAAGACCGTCGCCTACGAGCGACTTGCCCCCTGCGAGGACTGCGGCGGCACGGGCGCGGCCGAGAGCGGGCGGGCGCGCACCTGCGAGCGCTGCCACGGCACGGGCCGCGTCGTGGAGGCCCAAAGGACGATCTTCGGCCAGATGCAGACACAGGTGACTTGTCCAGTCTGCCATGGCCAGGGGCAGGTCATCGACCATCCCTGCGAGACCTGCGACGGTCAGGGGCGCACCCCCTCGCGTGAGAAGGTCGAGGTCCAGGTTCCCGCGGGCATCCATTCCGGGCAGTCCCTCACGGTAGAGGGCAAGGGCGAGGCCGGCGTGCGCGCGGATGCGAGCGGCAACCTCGTCGTAAGCGTCGAGGTGGCGGACAACGAGCGCTTCGAGCGCCACGGTGACGATCTCTACTGCACCGTCGAGGTCGACTCCCTGCAGGCCATCGTCGGCACGACGGTCACGATTGACGGCATCATGGAGGGCGAGCGCGCCACCGTCGAGGTGCCGGCGGGCTGCCAGTTCGGCCAGCAGGTCGTGGTGGAGCGTCGGGGCATGCCGCGCATGGGCATGATCGCCCGGGGCAACCTAGTCGTGGTCGTCCAGGTCGAGACCCCGCGAAACCTGACCAAGAAGCAGGTGCTCGACGTCGCGGCCCTCGTGGCAGAGCGCGGTCTCGGTGCGCAGGACCTCGGCGCCGAGACCAAGGGCGGGTCGGTCGCCGCCGATGCTGCCGCCGCGGAGCACCATGCAAAGGAGCGCTGGCGCGCGCCAAAGAACCCCTTCAAGGGTGCCGGCAAGGCCGCTCGGTGAGTCCGTCCGCCGAGCCCTCGGGCGCGGCCCTCGTCAACCTCGGGTGTCGGGTCAACCGCGTCGAGCTCGACCTCATGGCCCAAGAGCTCGAGCGCGCAGGCGTGCGCCTTGTGGGCGAGGCCGAGGCCGACGTCGTAATCGTGAACACCTGTGCCGTCACCGCCGCGGCCGAGGCCAAGACGCGTCGCGTCGTTCGCCGGGCGGCGTGCCTACCCCAGGCCCCTCTCGTCGTGGCCACGGGCTGCGCCGCCAGCCTATTTCCGGACGAGCTGACCTCTCTGGCGCCCAATGTGGTCGTCGAGGCCGACAAGGGCCTCGTAGCCGGCCTCGTGGCCGCGCGGCTCGAGCCGTTGCGCACGGCCGGCGCGCCCGACCTCGCCGCGGACAGGCCCACGCCCACCGGGCGCACCCGTCCGGGCGTCAAGATACAGGATGGCTGCGACAACCGCTGTACCTACTGCATCATCTGGCGGGCCCGCGGGCGCTCGCGCTCCGTTGCTCCCGAGAAAGTCATCTCCCTCGTGCGCGAGGCCTGCGCTCGTGGTGGGCGCGAGGTTGTGCTCACGGGCATCAACCTCGGGAGCTACCGCGCTCGAGACGAGCGTGGGCGCGAGCTGGACCTGGCGAGCCTCATCGAGCTCCTGCTCGAGCGAACCGACGTGGGGCGTCTCAGGCTCTCCTCGATCGAGCCGCCTGACGTCACGGAGGAGCTGTGCCGTGTCATGGCCGAGGGCGGCGCTCGCGTGGCCCCCTTCCTTCACGTCTGCCTGCAATCAGGTGTCGATGAGACTCTGCGGCACATGGGGCGACCCTACGACACGAGCCTCTTTCGTAGCGTCGTCGCCACGGCGCGCGAGGCCCTGCCCGACGTCGCCCTGGGCACCGATCTCATCGTGGGCTTTCCCGGCGAGACGGACGACGAGTTCGAGAGCTCGCTCGCCTTCTGCGCCGAGATGCGCTTCTCGCGGATGCACGTCTTCCGCTACTCTCGAAGACCATCAACGCCTGCGGCGGCCTTGGATGCACAGGTGGACCCGCGCACGAGCGCCGAGCGCGCGCGACGAGCTCGCGCCCTTGCCCGCGATCTCCGCCTCGCCGAGGCGGAGCACCTGGTGGGCAAAGATGACCTCGTGCTCGTGGAGTTTGGGGGCTGCGCCGTCTCGGGCGGTCTGTTCGACGTCGAGCTCGCTGCAGGCGTAGAGCCAGGCTCGCTCGTGGCGGTGCGCCTTACCAAGGCTCGCCCAGACGCCACCCTCGTGGGCGTCTTGAGGTGAAACGCGGCACGTTTGCGGCTATCATCACAGGGAGCGTAACGATTCACGCGTCGCCACAGGAGGAGCATGGAGCCAACCCAGGTTCGTCTCACCATACCGAACTCAGTCGACCTGACCAGGCTCATGGGCCCCGCTGACTCTCTCCTGCGCCGCATCGAGGGGGGCTTTGACGTCCTCATACACGTGCGGGGCAGCAAGATCACGGTCGCGGGAGCGGCCGCCGAGGTCGAGCGGGCCACCTCGGTGTTCTCGCGTCTCATACA